>NZ_JAUSBA010000015.1 GCF_030652235.1 Cypionkella sp. | reverse complement strand
ATCACCTCCTCGGGGGTCATGAAAGGCGGGAGTGGAGCAAGCCGTTGAAACGAACGCGCCGTAGTTTCCGACATCATCACCATCAAATAGCCATCTGCCCTTGCGGACTGTCAAAGGCCACGACACCGCGCGCACCAACCTGTCGCTCACATAGCGCGCGGGCCTCTTGGCGGATTGCATCGGCTTTGTCTTGCAGCTGCTGCACTTGGTCAGGTGTCAGGCCAAATTCCATTTCTGCCCAGTCTGGCAATGTATCCATCGCCGTTCCGAAGGCGACGATAACATCCTCAATCGCCACCCGTACCCGAGCCGTGCGCATGAGTTCGCCGCGCTGTTCCGCGGCACGATTGCGATGATAATCTGCCTCTGCTTCCGCGCGCACCTCGGCGGCAGTCATTGGCCGATCAGCTTCTTCATCTTCGTCGTCGCGATTTCGGAAGCGTAGGCTTGCCTGTTGCGCTACCAGGTCACCACGCTCTTTCGTGGCGCGCGTCTCACCGTCGCGCCAAGATTTCCATGCCCAGCAATGCGACAAACGAAATTCATAGGCGACACCATTCTGCCCAGCACTCAGCACCGGCATACCCAGTGCCACCCATTTGGTGATCGTATTCTCCGACACGCTGAAAGCGCGGCCGAGCTGAGTGCGATTGAGTGGCACATCATCATCCACCCCTTCAGGCAGAGGATAGTGCGACAGATCAATCACAACCCCATCTGCTAGAGTGAGGATAGAAGACATAGCAATTTCCCTTTATAATCAATCACAACAACCCAAACACCCACCCCCGCCGGAAAAATCACTGCCCCATGTAACGGGGTGCGAATTACCCGTGTGCGGGGTTTGGCCGGGAAGGACCCAAGGCTTTAACCGACGGTGCCGAACCGCTTTGCGATCATTTGGCCGATAGTGCGGGCGAGGTGGCCCGGCAGCTTATCGCGCCAGACATCCGCTGCCGTATCGAAGAAACCAAGCCGCTGCTGGTAGACGGGCACCTTTGCCGAGATGTGAGCGATGACACCGATCTGACCCGAGGCTTCCCGTTTATAGATATCCGGCGACAGCCCGTGCTTCGGGATGAAGTAGGCGGCCCGCTTGGCGTTGCGCTTCTTGGAAGCAGCCGTGCTGTTCGATAGCCCATCACGCTGCGCCATCAGGCCCGACAGCACCTGATTGCGCTCACCCGCCGACCAGTTGCCATACGCATCAAGCCGCGCGTTGTCGGCCGGAATGATCGACTGGACAATGCCTTCATAGGCAAGGCTTCGAGACAGTAGCCGCTCAAAGCCCGACTGTGCCCTCGGTCCACCGCTTTCCTCAACCTTCAGATAATGCCGCGACCCAACCAATGGTCGCTCTTGCACCGCAGCTTCTGCCCTGTTCGCTTGTGCCTTGACCACCATGAAGGCGTTCTGTGTGAAACGTGTGGGCCTATCGAAGACGACCTTCATTCGATCTTGGATATGATCCAGCACATCGGTTGCGGTGTCATTCAACGCCCAAGCCACAGCGATACCAACGTCACGACTTGCCAGCGCCTGCAAAGCAGAGGTGAAGGCAGATGTGTCGAGACGAAGCCCTGTGCTCACCTCACTACCCACCCTTCAAATGCAAACGACCGGAGGGTTTCCCATCCGGTCGCAGCTGTTCTCGTGGCAAAATGTCAATATAAGCTGTTTGTGTCAAGCGGCTTTGTAGTTTGACGCGGCAATTGACGGATCGCCTAGGGAACTCCAAGGGGCCGATAGTGGCATCTCATCGGTCAGCGTTATGTTATCCAAGACGCCAACCAGAGCACCGCGGAGGTGATGCAGGGCCAACCGCCAGCCAAGATAACGCCGCCGCACCATGGCGATCTGCGACGCAGTAGGCACATATGTCACCGGGCAAGCCAGAACATCGAAGCGCGCGCGGCGACCGCGTTTGCCAGCGACTTCGAGCGTTTCGATCACTACCGTCTTGGCAAAAGCCCCAAACTGGTTATCGCGGGACCATTGGCGCGGCACACAGCGAGGGGTCATGTTGATCGCCCATTCAGGCTCGCCCCCTGCCCTCGCCCAGGCTGCCATATCAGCCGCCATTGCTTTACCACCCAAGGCCACCGGCAGCCCAGCCAGCGCCCCTGCGATGGCGTCAGCATCATCCGCCACCTTGCTGGCCCCACCACCATCGATCTGGCAGCCCAAGGCCCCGCGCTGCATCATCAGCCAGATCGTCGACATACCGGGTCGCGCTCCCTGTGGCGCGTCATCGAAGTCGAGCTGGGCATGTTCAGTGCCGAAAGCCCATTCCAGCGCCGCTTTAATCGACATCTCGCGTTTGGCTGTGTTTTTTCTTGTCATGCCGATAGCCCTTTACCAGATTTAGCGATTTCGCTGTTCTTACTAACTACTCGTAGTTTTGTTGATTTTTTCAGGGAGGGGATGGAGAGGATAGAAGATAAAAGGGAGAGGATAGATTGCAGAGAATGCAGAGTAATAAACTGCCTGAAATCATAGGGTTGAGGGCAAACCGGAGGGGATGGATAGGATGGAGGGGATAATTGCAACCCCCACATAGAGAGATATCCTCTGCTACTTCCCCCAGACCCCGTAATCGCGCGCGCATGCGGCGGGTTACAATTATCCTCTCCATCCTCTCCATCCCCTCCCAAAACGCCGCAAGCCTTTGATCCACAAACACTTCCCCCCGACCCCGTGAAGCAGGCCCATCCCCTCCGAAGGCAGGCTATCCCCTCCATCCCCTCCGGTTTTTGCAAGACTGGGGTGCGGGGCGGCATCAAATGTCATCCCCATAGCGGTTGGGGTCAGCGGCTTGGCCGAGGCTCAAAGCGCGTCCTTCGGTATTCTTGGGCGCTAGATCCCAGTCGCGGCGGAAGATGTCTGTCAGCCGCAACCCGTCATAGCCATTGAACCGACCCGTCTCGCGCGCCACGAACTGCTTGCCAGTCTTGGGCGATCGCCATCGGCGCGAGTGGTCTTTCATATTGGTCGAGATGGTCCGCTCTTTGAAAGGCGTCTCACCGCGCTGCATTTGCCAGAACATGAAACACAGCATCAGCTCGCGCGACGACAGGCTGTCTCGATCATCCCCAGTCACGAGGCAGGCTTCATCAAGGAACTTACCATAGGGATCAGCATCTTTACGCAGCGTGTCAGTGGCTGCCATCACCTGCGCAGGTGGCGCTAGTCCACTCTCGAGGTAAGCCCGCGCGCCTGCAACCAGCCAATTCAAGATACCCGGCCCCTCGGCCAGCATCTTCTGCACCAGCATCGGGTCGCGCTCTTCCTTCGGGATCTGCACGTCAAACGGCACGATCATCAACCGTCGCCAGATGCCATCATCCATGCCACGAATATCGGGCGCATGGTTACCGCCGATCGTCAGCTTGAACTTGGGCACGACCTCAAAGAAGTTCTCATTCAGCGCCCGCACCAGGATGGGCTCACCACCGGTCAGCTGCTTGATCAGCCCCTCTTGCCACTGGACGCCCTTTTCAGGCTCGGACGCCCGCACCATGCGTGCGCCGACGATACTGATCAGGTCAGGCGTCGCATCGCCGCCTGACCTTCGGTTCTGCCCGGTCAGGCTTTCAATCTTGGCGGTGGCGGCATAGCTGCCCAAAAGACGCGCTATTAGATCGACCAGCGCGGATTTGCCGTTTGCCCCCATGCCGAAAAAGAATGCCAAGGCTTGTTCGTTGGTCAGTCCAAGCATGGAATAGCCAAACCAGCGCTGCAGGAAGGCGCGCATCATCGGGTCGGGCATGATGCGCTGTAGGAAGGCATCGAAGATCGGGCAGATCGCTGTGGTATCATAGCCCGTCGCCATGATCTTAGTCATGCGCAGTTCACGGTCTGCGGGCAACAGATCAACCCGCACCTCTCGGCCAATGCCGGAATGATGCTCGCCAAGACTGAATCGCAGCACGCCGCTTTGGGTGTTCACATCGAGGTGCTGAGTGTCGAGATCTTCCACCCGCACTGCCAACGGCACTTCGGCCTCGGTCAGCGCGGCTTTGATTTTGGCGGTGTTGCCGGTCGAGCGGGCGAAGGTGCGGTGCGCGCTGCGAATCTTGGACAGACTGGTCTTGTAGCCATCTATGACGCCCAGCTCATGCCGCACACGCGTTATATTGCTCTGCGCCTCAGCCGAAAGTTTGCCCTCATCATCTGTTTGCTTATGCAGCGCATCAAGTTCGACCTTTAACGCCCGCTCTTCAGCGATCATCGCCATCTTAGCTTCTGACAGCACCAGGTAGGGCACTTCGGCCAGCACCAGTTCGGACAGACGCTGCGCTTTGCGGCGCGTGGCGATCATATCTGGATCAACCGCCCAGACGTGATCATCCCAGACATGCCAACCCACCCGCGGCACCGACATCACATTCTCGCCAAAGTGCAAAACAAAGCGCTGGCCATTGCCCAGATCGTTGATCGGATAGGTCGATGCCTCACGCAGATCCTCGGCACTTTCGCCTTCTGCTGACAGCGGCGTATAATCCGGTTCCATGCCTTGATAGGGATCATCATCGCCCTGCCCTGCCTCAGTGTCGGGGTGCGGGGCCATATCGTCGGGCAGTTCAACGTCCTGGGCATCGGCCAGTACGCGGCGCACGGACTCTAGGTTTGGCTCGCTCATCTCATTATCTCTTGTGCTTTGCGGACGGCACCTTCGAGCGCTCGCACGTCTGCTTCGTAAAATACTGCCCAAGGGCCGGGTTTGCCCGGAACTGGCTTTTTGCCGTCAGGCAGGCGGGCCCATAGGTTGCGATAAAGCTTCAGCCACCCCGACAGATCGGCCAGTGGCACAGTTTGCGACCATCTGCCCCCCGCCATGAAGGCAGTGTGGTTGGTGGCGTCGAGGGTGATGGTCATGTCAGCCATTTTTCCCGCCCCCCAACAAAACGTCATTCAGATCCAGCCCATCCGGGCAGGGTGCAATTTGGCCGCGCAGGCCGGGGCGATTGACCATCGCGCGGCGGATGCCTGCCTCAAGCTTGGCTTGGGTATCGCGCGGGTCGGAATCGCCGTCCTTCACGAAGATCAGCCGATCGACCCAAGGCGGCGGCAGGAATGCCTCGGCATCTTCCAGATCGGGGATACCGGCGTATTTCAGCCCCTTGCCCGTCATGCGCTGGCCGGACATGTTGCCCAGATCGACGCCTGCCCAATAATGCGCACCGGGATAAGCATCGCCGATCAGCGCCGACAGCGTGGTCTCAATCCCCTCGGCCATCACCAGCGTGCGGTTGGCGGCAGCGCCATTGCGCAGCCGGATCGCGCCACCCTTCTTCGCCCCCCAGCCTTTTTTGCGCGGCAGCGGCTCGGCCGTCACCGGATCAAGGATGCGGACCTTGCCCTGCGGCTGGGCCAGATCGAACCAGGTGCGGTGCACAGCGCAGAACCGATCATTCTGCCCTTGTACTGCCGCCAGCATCGCGGGGCCCCGATGTATCTCAATCCATTTGTTCGAACTGCCGCGATCTGGGTTTGACACCATGTAAGCAAGATCCGGGGCAAACCGCAGGCACGCCGGCAGCTTAGGGAACAGCGCACGAGTGATGCCGCGTAAGCTGAGATAATCCCGCACCGGGCTATCCTCAGCAGGTTTGCCAGCCTCCCAAACCTCGCGCCCCTCGCGCACGGCTTTGTCGTGATAGGCCTTGGCTTCGCGTTGTTTGCGCGCCATGTTCTCTGCATCACGCGTGGCCCGCTTGGCAATCTCGGCATCGGACAGCTGCTGTTTCGGCCCGCAGATCCATTCCAACGCGCCGACGAAATCCAATCCCATGATGAAGCGCACTAAGCCGATCTCATCACCCTTGCCGCCACACTGCCGGCAGAGAAACTGCGACTTGCGGGTGTTGATCGAGAACCGATCAGTTCCGCCGCAGATTGGGCAAGGCCCAGTCCATTCGACGCCGCCGCGCTTCAGCCCGTTGATGTCGAGCTGCTGCATGATCGCAGCCATGCCCTTGCGCTTGGCATCCGCGATCCGGTGATCTGTTATCTGCATAGCGATTGCCTCACCATCAGGGGTGCGGGATCAGCCATGAATATCAGCCCTGTTCAAACCCACCGGCACGGGCATCAGCATAGCCGCAATGGCACGCCGCAAGGCGCGGGCCAGCTCGACCATATGCTCATCATCGCGGCGCCGGGTTGGCAGATCGCGCACCAAGGCAATGGCGCAGATCAACACGGCGGCATAATCTGGCCCAGCAGCGGCCAACCGCTGGCACAACCGCTTGGCGCGATCGATATGCAGCGCATCAGTGATGGCTTCCAGCGCCACGGCTTCGGCCTCGAACAGCACGCCAATTTCTGCGCGGGTTTTCATGCTGCCACCCGCTGTGATGAAGCGGCTGTATCGCCAGTTAGACCCATCTCGCGAAGATGCAGGCCGACGCTGGCCTTGGAATGCCCGGTGATTGCCATCATCTCGGCATAAGTTTTACCCTCGGCCTTCAGCCGCGCGAGCCGGGCCCGGAAAATCTTCACGCGTTCCGTCATGCCTGTTCGCGGGCGATTGGCCCAAGTGTTCACATAGTCTCGCGGCAACGTCAGGCCGCACGCTTTGAGGTGCCGCGAGATCGCATCGCCGCCCAGCCCGGTCGCAAGCTTGATTTCTGCCCAGCCCTTACCCTCAGCATGTAGCACTGCAATCTTTTGCTGATGCCCGTGGTAGGTTTGCTCGGCAATGCAGGTCATAAATTTACTCTGTGATTTGGTGCCGATGCCCAAAGCACCAAGGTCAGCTTTGATCGTCACCCTGCTAACACCAAAGCGCGCTGCGAGATCGGCGACGGTGAGATCACTGATATCCATCGCGGTGATCTGGGCATGCCGGGCATCGCGGGCAACACCGCCATCCCGCCCGGATACGCGGCGCTTCACCTGAGCGGCCCGGTGCGCGGCGATCCGATCGGCTTTGACAGACGCCCGTTGCTCTGGCGAAATGCCCGGCCATGCAATCCCAAGCGCGGACATATCCGTGCGCACCTGCTTGATCGAAACCGCTTCACGCGTAGCAAACTGAACCAGATCATCCCGCCGCAACGTCCGGCCCAATCCACCAACCATGGCGACCAGCTTAGGCCGCCGAAGGTTTGCTGCCGCCACCAGAGGGTGAATGCCGGGCGCTGTTTTGGGATTTTCCAGCCTTGGCTTTTTGGCCGAGGCGTTCACCGGGAACGGCTGGGCGAGAATGTGCCGGGCGACACAGCGCACGTAACTCACAGTCATGCCCAACTCTGCGGCGATAGCGTCAGAGCCAAAACCCTGTGCGATCAATGCTCGGATTTGGCCATACCGCGCCTCTTTGCTGATCTCAGAACTGCGCGACGGGTTGGCGGCCAGCCCCAATTTCAACCGATCATTGCAGACAACCGACTGGAACACGCCCAATTTGGCGGCGATAGCCGCATCGTGTAAACCCTCGGCATGAAGGGCGGCCACCTGCAGCCGTCGTTCGATGGCCTTCGGGCTGACATTTTTGTTGTGATAGGATGCTGTCCGTTGGTTGCGCCAAGAAATCCGCGACTCTTCCGCATAAACCAGTTGCTTGCCATCCCAGACCGGCAGCACATTCGATGATACGCCGCGCGGAATGATCTGCACCGCTTCTGGCGCAACCGAATAGCCGTACCGCGCGGCCACTTCTGCCGCGACCTGTGCGGCATAGGATTCATGTGTCATAAGTGCCCTCGTCAAATGCTCGAAATTGCGATCACGCGCCGCGTATGATCAGGCTGCTTTCTCGCCCGCCCGCAGGTTCTTCAGCCGATCACGCAGGATCCGCACTAGCCGCTCTTGCCCGTCGATCGATATGTGACCGCGATCATTTCGGATGCAGGCAGTCAGCGCGGCATAGCGGTCGCGCAAAAGCTTGGTATCGACATCGAGGTCCAGCGCAACCTGATCGGCCTTAGCGCCGCGCGCAAAGGCTTCGACCATCTCAAGATCAAGATCGGCATCCCAGTTCTTCGGAAAGCCAAGGCCCTTGATACGGTCCCAGATCCGCTTGCTTTCGCCGACATATGCGGGGCGGGCTTCATCTGAGGCGGTGGCAAGCGATTGGCCACCAACCGCCCCAGATTGCACAGGGTCATGCTCCGCAGGACGAAGCTGCTGCAGTCCTCCCCGATCTCCGCCCGGCTTCTGAATTTCTGCGCTCTCGATGCGTGGCTGATCTGCAGCTTGCCCCGCGAGCGCCACGACTGTCTTGCGCGCGACGGCCGCGGTGGCGTCAGTTGTGGATGCCTGCGCAGGCACAGCCTGCACGAGCGGCTTCGCGAGCCGCTTTTTGTAATAGTAGATATGCGAGCCCACGATGCTCGGATGGCGACGCAGGCTGGCCGAGATTTCAGCGGTGCTTGCGCCCTTCAAAAACAACGCTTCGATCTGGCACTTTTCCTGATTGGTCACCGGACCGAGGATATGTTCGGGCGCAACTGGACAGGCGTCGGCGATCATGGCTGTCAGCGTGGTTTCAATGCCCTCGTACATCACAACCTGCGCTGGCTCTGACGCCGGCTTTGGCGCTGCCTTTGGCACTGTAAAATCGATATCGACTTCAAACAGCACCACATCTGCCACCGGCCCAAACGACAAGATCGGCTCGACCGTGATGGTTGAAGCTTCGCCCGTCAGGCAAATCAGCGGCTCTAGACCACCCCGCGCCAAAGCATCGCCCGCATGGCCAATCACCAGCAACTTACCCTGCAACGCCGTAAGGTCGCTGCGGCTCATCTTTGACAAATCCATCATATCCCCCTGAAATCAAACCTGCAGAGCGGGCAGGCACCGCAGGCACTAAAGCCAAATTAAAAGCAGAACCGGCAGCAGCAGCCACATCAGCAGCGCTGCTCCAAAAAACCCAAGCGCACGGCGGTTATTGCGCCGTGCGGTGGCGAGCATGCCTTGGCACTTTTCAACCCACGCCCCTCGCTGCATTTTTAGCATGCGGGCAACATCCTCCCGCGCATCAATAAACCCGCCGCCATCGAGGTGGTGCGCAAGGCGTCGGGCGAGAGGCAGAGAGATATGAACGATGATCGGATCGGCTGTGGAATGCACAGCCGCGGCAGTCCGCAATATGCGCGCGACCTGCCCCATGTCCGGGTCGTTTCCGGTCGATAAGTGCAACACTCCATCCGCCATCACGCCGCCCGCCCAATCTTTGACGCGGTATCATTCGACATCATAAGAGATCACCCGTTGCGGGAAGTTAGACCAATCACTGCCTCGGTGACCTGCGGCTTTGCGAATTTCCGCAACCACCTCATCGAAGGCCTTCTGCGATTCATTGAGAAAATTCAGTTCTCCGGTCTCTGCGCGGCGGGCAATTTCTGTCGCGCGCATAGCTAATTGGTGAGCCTCAACGGCTCGCTCCAAGTTTTTGGCAGCCGTCACAATGTCGATGTTCGCTGTGGTATCTGTCACGATGCCCATCCGATCTTGGACGCGGCGGTGAGGCGCGGGAGGAGGTGCGCATCACCGCCGCTGGCCGCATGGTGGGAAGAGGCCCCCAAGCGGATGCAATAAAATGCGGCGCGGGCTGGCAGGCCCGCACCAGTCCTCTGATCGCCCGAGACAGGTCGGTTGATCAGGCGCGAAACGGCTCCCCGAGCCGCACGCTTAAACTTGGCCCCGAAAAACGCGGGCAACCGACCGAAGCCGGCCGCCCGCAGGTCCAACAGGGAAACACGGGAGGCACACTCGACGGGCCACCCCGCCTCCCCGGTGAGATGTTCCACAGCGGCAGGCAATGAAGCTGCGCCCAGTGTTGTTGCTATCAGTGCGGCACGGGGATTACGCATCGCGGCCCCCATCCAATTCAAACTCTTCCGGCCACCATTGCTGCGCACGAAACACCGCCCAACCTTCCGGGCAGGTATCGCCGTTCAGCCAGTTCAGCCCGGTCATATCGGTGACCTCAAACTTGCGGGCCACGGCATTGGCCGACCCACACTTCCGCATCACCAGCGCCGACCACCACACCTGAAAGTTCGGGCGCTGCGTCATCGCCGGATGCACAGAAACCCGACGATGCGCAGCATGACCCCGCCCACGGCCGCCGACCAGAGCCAGCTGGCCGCGACCAAATCCATTTGCCAAAGACATTTTGGGCCGCTCGGGCGCAGATGGGGCAGTTGAGACGATGTGGAAAGGGCGGCGCGATGTCATCAGATCACCAAAACAAAAGGGATATTGTTGAGCGGAGGCAGGTTCCCTGCCCCGCCGACAGGCGCAGGGTGCAGGGTCGGGGTGGCCGCGATCTGCGGCAGGGTTGCGGGCCGAGATTGCAAAACCCCGGCCCGCGCTTCACCATGGGAGATGCAAACCAACTCAATGGAGAAAAAGATGCCGGGAAGTTTTACTAAATCGCAGTTCAAGCGCTGGGATGCTGCCCTCGGTAAAACCAGCCCCGGTGCTGCAACAGCCGAAGAATTGGCGACCGCGACCCTTGTTACGGGTGCAGCCGTGCAGGGCATGTAGGATGGTATTGTGCTCCGCTTCACCGACGAAACCGGAAGAACCCACAATTTCCACTTGAACGCTGCTATGGCCATGCGGGTCCGCGACACCATTCCTGCAGTAGCGCAAATGGCTGGCTGGTTAGCCGAGGATGGGGTTGTGGAAGCCCTTAACGACCCGAAACCCTGACGATCAATGGCGGCGCAGGTACCGATATAAGATCGACGGTGAAAATGGAGACCACAACCTGCTCGCCGACCATTTGCACGGCTCGGACCAAACGGGCTTGGGTGTGCGGCATCATATCCGGCGTTGTCGTCAAATCGCGGGGGCTGTTTTGCATTGGTTTTCCTTTCGAGCGATAACGAGATCATGCCGCGGCATCCTTCGCTACGGGCAAAACGGAACAAGAAGGATCGGCACTATCTTGAGAATGGCTGGCTTGCTCAGGCGCAACGGGATTGGCGGCCATGTAGGTGCGCAACCGATCAGCCATCGGCAGTGTGCAGGCTGCAGCCTTGGCAACCCACGTTGCCCAGACTGTTCCACTCAGGCCACCACCCTTCTGCAGGACAGTCGCAGGTTTGATACCGCGGGAAGCCGCATAGGCTTCGATTTCATTTATGAGCTGTTCCATGAGCAAGGAATAGGTTTTTTAACCGATGCCAG
This sequence comes from Cypionkella sp., assembly GCF_030652235.1. Taxonomy (GTDB): domain Bacteria; phylum Pseudomonadota; class Alphaproteobacteria; order Rhodobacterales; family Rhodobacteraceae; genus Cypionkella. The sequence continues at coordinate 67,232 of NZ_JAUSBA010000015.1, read as the reverse complement.
TCAAGGGTTTTTTATCCGATTGCACGATTTTGCAAGTCATAGGATAATTTTCCTATGACTGAATTTGTAGATATCCTGCTGGAAAAACTTGCTGAAAACCCAGACCTCACCGAGGCAGGGTTGGCGCGCAAGGCTGGCCTGGACAACAGCACAATCAGGCAAATGATCAAGTTCCGGCGAAACCCTCGCATCGACACAGCTGTCAAAATTTGTCGCGCCCTAGGCGAAACCGTGGAGACCTTCATGTCACAAAAGAGTAGCCCTGCAATGTCAGAGCTACTGCTTCTTCTTGAGCAACTAACACCTGCAGAGCGGGATTTTCTGCTAGCTGCCGCAAGAGGGCTTCACGCTCAGCGCCCTGAGGCAAAATAGTAACCTCGCGCAACACTTTAATAACCGCTAACATGGCTTCTGAACTGTACATAATTCCCCCAAAACTGAAGAAACATAACGCGAACAATAACTTTATGTCTATCCCACACAGCTAGACCGCAATGCGGGTTATCCACAGGAAGGCATACCACATGATGTTTCTACGCGATTCGTTTCCAAGATATTGTGCGGTTTTGGCAATATGCTTGTTTGCCAGTACCGCAGATTCAGAGACGCCTGCCCAAGATATGGCACTCCAAATGCGCCTGGTGCATGACGGATTTAGCGAGGGTCCCGTTGACGGCCATGTGGGCAAGAAGACTAAGGCGGCAATCGCCGACTATGCGGCTAAAAATGGGCTTCTGGCTGATCGAGCATCGGTTGAGCAGCACATGCTATCACAAGCCGAAGCCCACCGTATAACGCCGATCGGGGAGGCAGATTGGATTGCAGGGGTTGAGGGAGCAAAGTTGACTTTAAACGACCCGTACTCAGCAAAATTCACTCAGCTTTACTCTTACAAGTCTTCCAGCGGCAGAACCGTTGTGTGCGGTTTGGTCAACGCAAAGAATCTCTATGGTGCCTATGTAGGTGATCAGTTTTTTCAAGCTCTAGTGTTCATGGCGGGCAATGTTCCGATGGCCTTGGGCAACCTCGAAGGGTCGGATCAATACTGTCTTTTTGGTGTTTCATCAGAGGATTTCCGCAAGTAAAACAAGCCTTCGCCCCCGTATAGCTGGCGGATGCCCGCTCAAGCGTGCGGATATGTAGGTTTCATAACCTATATATTTTATTGACATAGGTTTTTAATCCTGCCAATCCTGCCTCCATCGAACAACCCGATGGAGGCCCTCTTGTCCGCGAATATCCCCACCGCCCCGCCCCCCACCGCTCAGCCCCGCTTTGTGACTGATGCGCTCTATATCGTCCGCACGCCTGAGCAGTTCCACAACCAGGACGCCCTGCGCGCCTCGGCTTGGGCCACGCTAAAAGGCCTGCGTGGTCAGACCGTCGACCAGCTCCGCATCTGCCGCATGCAACGCGCCATGCGCGCCGCCTCTGCTGTGCAGCCGATGATCGGCGGTGTGTGATGCTGGAAGGTTTTTCAGTTATCCGGCGCAACAAAGGCCATTGGGACATTGTTCGTCGCAGCTATGGCCGTTTGTTTCGACTTCGCGGCGGGCCGGGAGAGTGGTGCATTTTTGATGAACGGGAAAACCGCTTAGAGAATATCCCGGTCTTCAAAGAACAATCGGCGGCAATGTCATTTATCTGCGCTGAATTGATGCACGAACTGCTGACCGTCGAAGGCCAGAAGCCATACACCATGAAAAGCTGGAACGTCAGCGCCCAGATCGGCGATGCCGCTTGATCGACCTCATCGCTCCCCAATTCTCGATCAACCGCGCTAACTGCCGAGCCGCGCTGCGCGCCCGCTTCCAGATCGCCCGCAGCGTCACCGCCGCTGTGATTCTCGTGGCGCTGATCATCGGTGGCTACGGCATGTTGTTGCACGTCACCGCCTCACTGCCCGCCCTACTAGCCGAAGCCGCCGTCCGGAGTGCTGGCTAATGGGTGACAAGTTGCGAGAAGCTGACATCGAGGCGCGCGACCCTATATTCGCCGCCTTGGTCGATGACATCGGCAGCGTGATCGACGCCAAGCTTGACCAGCACCAGATCACCCAGGGCAAGCGTCCGCAATATCTGCTGATCTGCCTTGATGCCGACATGCTGGAAACCATGGCCGAGATTTCTGACCACGACCGATTATTCGACGCGATGACCGAGATCAGTGCCGATTGGGTCGAGCAAGGCCTTGTCGAGATCGACGACAGCGAAGAGCCCCCCACGCCTCGCATCCAATAACCCATCCCGCGCGCGGTCGGGTCACGCCGCGCACCCCCCAACCGATAGGAAAACCCATGTTCGGAAAACTGAAAGAAAAACTTACTGGCGGCACCGCGCGCCTCAATGGCCGCGCTGATCTGCTGGAAGGCATCTGCGCGGCTTGTGTCATGGTCGGCGCGGCAGATGGTGATTTCTCGGATGCCGAGGCGCAGGTCGCTCTGGATCGCCTGCTGAACCACGAGACAATCTCGGTGGCGTTCTCTTCCAGCCAGATTGAAACCGCCTTCGACAAGCAGGCCAAGCGGGCCAAATCGGGCATGTCTGGTCGTATAGGCCTCACCCGCGAAGTCGAGGACGTGAAGAAAAAGTCGACCAGCGAGGACATGGAAATGCTGTTCATGATCGCTATCGACGTGGCTTCTGCAGATGGCGACATCGGGGCCAAAGAGAAAGGTGCGCTGGATAAGATCGGCACCATCATCGGCCTATCCCTCGCTCGGTATCTGGAATGAAGCCGATGACCATCTGGGCCATCGGCCTGCTGGTCACGTTCGGCGTGATCGTTGCGCAGCTGGTTTTGCCATTCGCCTTTGATTTTGTCAGCACCCTCGGCGTCTTTGGCGTCGGGGTCTACGTCGGCGGCCAGAGCAAAGCCGCCTGACCATTTTCTGCCAGCCCCCGCTTGGGCTGGCATCCCAATGGCCAGAGGAGACCTGCCAATGTCCGACACCATCCGCAACCCATCCATGATGATCCCGCTTGCGGATCTGTATGTGCATGCCCTCAACGCACGCACCGAACCGCCACCCGAGGATATCGCGGCGCTGGCCGACAGCATCGCCGAACTTGGCCTATTGCAAAACCTCGCGGGCTTCGCAGATACCGACAACCCCGAGCAATCCTCTGGCAAGGTCGGCATCGTCGCCGGTGGCCGTCGCCTGCGCGCCCTCCAGCTGCTGGCCATCAGGGAAGGTCGCGACCCGCAGACTACCACAATTCCGGTGCGGGTGACGCTGCGGGAAGATGAAGCTCGCCTATGGGCCAGCGCCGAAAACACCGCCCGCCAAGCCCTGCACCCCGCCGACGAAGTCCGTGCCTACGCCCGGATGGAAGCCGCTGGCGCCGATATCACCAAGATCGCCCGCGCCTTCGCCGTCCGCGATCGCCATGTGCAGCAACGTTTGCGCCTCGCCAAGCTGCCAAATGAGGCGCTTGCGGCCCTGCGCCGCGACCAGATCAGCCTGGATCAAGCCGCCGCTCTGACCACTGCCCGCAACGATGAAGCCCTGTTGACCGAACTGCACCGCGTGACCACGTCGCAATGGTCCACTAGCGCCGCCGATATCCGCAACAAGCTGGCATCAGACAGCATCAGTGGTGAAGATCGCCGGCTGAAATTCGTCAGCCTGCAAACCTACCGCGATGCAGGCGGTGCCGTGCTGGAAGATCTGTTTTCCGATCGGCAGCGCCTGCTGGATGAGCCTTTGTTGAATCGCCTGTTCACTGAAAAGCTGCATGCGTCGGCAGCGGGTGAAAAATCTACCGGCTGGAAATGGGTAGAATTCTGGATCGAAGCGTGGCCCAACCACAACGCCAGCGGCGGCAGCGGTGGCATGCAGTGGATCAAACGCATCCCCGGCGAACTGCCAGAAGGCGATGTTGAGGAACTGGATCGCCTTTCAAAAATGGCCGAACAGAACGAACTGACCGATGACGAACAGGAGCGGTTTGAAAATCTCTCCGCCCGCGTCGAAGGCGATTACAGCGATGACGATATCGCGACCTCTGGCATATGGCTTTACGTTGATCGCGATGGTGATCTCTGCAGCCACGGCCCCTACCGCCGCACCGAGGATGATCCAAACCGTGAACCTTCTGAAGACGGCGAAGCTACCACCGCCCCGCTTAAACCTGAAAGCCGCGCCCTCTCGGCAAGCCTGCTGGAAGATCTCCACCGCATCCGCCTCGCTGACCTGCAACTGCGCGCTGGCGAACGGGCCGAACTGATGCTGGATCTGCTGGCCTACAAACTTTCCGGCACGCTGACGCCCTACTCGCAGCCGCTGCATATTTCACCATCCCGGCAAGCGGTCGAGCCAGAAAAGTCCGAAGGCTTTATTCTGCCCGAACGCCTATTCGCGCCCGACAAAGCCGAACATGACGCGCGCGGTGCAATGTCACCCGAAGGCTTCACCACTTTCCGCGCTCTGGGCAAGAAGTCCCGCAATGATATCCTCGCCCGTGGCCTTGCCCGCCTGATCGGCAACAACGATCTTGCCCCGATGATCGCCAGTATCGCAGGCAGCAACGTACGCGATATCTGGACTCCCACCGCCAGCGCCTATTTCAGCCGGATTCCAGTTTCGGTGATGGATGAAGTTTGGTGCAACCTGGTGCCCGACGATCGCACACCCACCCATGCCACCTTCCGCGCCCTGAAGAAGGCCGACAAGGCAGGCAACCTGCACAAGCTGTTTAACAACGATGACTTTCGCGAGGCTATCGGCCTCTCGCGTGAACAAAACACCCGCATCGACACTTGGCTACCGGCAGAACTGCAATGGCCCGCCGTCGAGATCGCCACCGCCGAGGAGCAAGCAGCATGAACGGCATACACCACATCGTTGGGCCGACCATCCTGCTGCGCTCTGGCAGCTATTTCGATTTCGAAGTGCCCGAAGAATCCGACATCACCATAGCGGATATTGCCCAAGGCCTATCGCACATCTGCCGCTTCACCGGGCAGTGCCACACCTTCTATTCGGTAGCCGAGCATTCCATCCTGTGCAGCCAGCACGTGCCGCCCGAGCATGCCTTCGCCGCCTTGATGCACGATGCCGCCGAGGCGGTGATGGGCGATGTCTCGCGCCCCCTGAAAAGCCTGCTGCCCGATTACAAGAAGATCGAGCGCCGGGTCGAGCGCGCAATTTTGGGCAAGTTTGGCCTGCCCGCCGAGATGCACCCAGCCATCAAAGCGGCCGATATGGAGATGCTGGCCTTCGAAATGCACTTTGTCATGGGCAACTATCGCCCGCTGCCGAGCATTCCCATGACCGGCGAGACGCCAATCATTCAATTCCTATCACCGCCAGAGGCTTACGCGGCGTTCCTCATCCGATTTCACGAACTCGCGGGGAGGGTTTAATGATGGGAGTTTCACCCCGAATGATGGTCGATAGTTGCTTGGAATGCGGTGCACAGCCAGGCGTCGAGGTTAAAGGATTCTTTACCCAACGCGCCCGCCTTGCCTGCATCTGCGGTGTCAGCGGCTCTTGGCGTTTTGTTCCCGGCAGCCATGGGTACCGCGACCCATGGCACACAGCTCTAACTGGCTGGCATGGCGTCAAGAACTGCCCTGCACCACCTCCACCTAAAGGGCGTTAATCATGGCTGATAAATCCCTGATCGAATGGAACCCCATCACCCGCTGCACGCTTGTCGATGACGGTTGCCGCCATTGCAACGCCACCCACTTACAGTGAGGATCAGCGACAATGGGCCACCACCCACGCGCCACGATCATCAACCTGCCGCAGCAAAGCGAGGCTGCGCCGCGGCTGATCGGCTACGTCTCAATAAGCACACTGTGCGAGCTGCTGGACGCAAGCGAGGCCACGATCCGCGACTGGGTCAAGCTGGGCTATCTGCCCCGCCCGAGGCGCATTCCCAGCGGTACGCTGCGCTGGAAGTGGGCCGAGATCGAGAAAAAGCTGGACGGAATCGGATCAGGCACCGCAGATGATAACGATCCAATTTTGAGGGCAAGCCGTGGCGGCTGATTTACGACTTGAAGAATACGTCCAACGCAAGCTGAAGCGCGCGCGGGAGTATTTCTATTTCCGCATCGTGCGTGCCGGCAAAGAAACGCGCATACCGCTGCCACACCCTTTCTCAACCGAGTATCGCGCTGCCTATGATGCCGCTCATGTCACGGTCTTTGGCATGGCACCGAACGCATTGGCCAGCAGCACCGGCGTCTCAGAGCTCGTCCGCATGCATCGTCTGAGCGAGAAATACAAACGCCTGCCGGCCGCGTCGAAGTCTGGACGCAACCTTGCTTTGGATCTGATGGCAACCCGCTGGGGAAAATTCGAAGCATCCGCGATTCGCCCTATCCATGTGCAAGCGATTTACGACAGCCTCTCAGATCGCCCCGCCACGGCGAACCGTCGGCTTGATGATATCAGCAGCGTGTTCGGCTGGGGGCGCACCCGCGGCTTTGCCGACATAAATCCCTGCCGCAAGATCGAGCGCGTCGAAAGCGTAGGATCCTATGAGCCCTGGCCCGAAGCGGAGCTCGCCACGCTGATCGAGCATGGCAGGCCTGAGATCATCAAGGCGGTGCTGGTTGCCGTTTACACGAGCCAGCGCCGCGGCGACGTGCTGTTGCGCTTGCAAGATCACACCATTGATGGCGGCGTCTGGTATCTGTCGCAAGGCAAGACCGGCACCACGGTACCAGTACCTTTGCATCCCGTGGTGTTGGCAATTTTAGATATCGAGCGCACCGCGCGCCGCAAAGCTGCGATCGTAGATCCTCAGCGCGCCCTGCTTACCAACTCACGCGGCCAGCCCTGGACGGCGTCAGGCTTCGGCGCATCATGGATTAAAGAGCTGATCCGCCTCAAACTACGGCCCGCGACGGTGTCAGAATATGCCGAAGGTGCGTTCCAGCCCACATTTCATGGCCTGCGCCATACCAACGCGACGATGATCGCCAACGCAGTTGCACGAAATCCAGAAGTATTTGGTGGAATCGACCGGGTGAAATCCATGCTTGGCCATCTGTCGGAACGCATGGCAAAGCACTACATGCGCCGGGCAAAAGGCGAACATATGAATGCCGCAACCATGCTTTTGATTCCGGAGATTGGGAACCGCCCGGCTTGGATTGGGAACCAAGAGGTGGAGTAACCCGCTAAGTCATTGAAAATGGTGGGTCGTGACGGGCTCGAACCGCCGACATTCTCGGTGTAAACGAGACGCTCTACCAACTGAGCTAACAACCCAAGCCGTCGCTATAGCCAATGCCCCGCAGCAGCACAAGCCCCCAATCTGGCCCCGCACCACCATAATAAAAACGCGACCCGAAGGCCGTGTTTTTCATATCACGGTGGGCAACAAGGGATGTGAATCCTATTTATGACTCATAAAGTCAAATACTTGCGAAAAATTCCGCAACAGTGGAACGGATGATTGAGTAAACCCAAATACAGCCAAGCTTTTGGCCGCCCAGACGTGAACCGTCCTGTTTCGGGCGGTTGCACGACAGGAATAGCAGCCGTCAGGGCGCGAAACGGGCGGCTTAGGTTGTAAGTGTGCTGATCAAGGCAAGCCGTCATTTGCTGACGCGGCGTTGCCTATGCAGCAGTTTTGACAAAGCTGCCGTTCGACCAAGCGGGCGACCCGGCCCAAGACCGAACCAAGCATCACAGCACGCATTCACAGAAATAGTTGGCATTTAAGACCAGAGACGGCTTATGGCGCAGTCGCGATCCCCCCGCGACCTAGCGACTGACAGCACGATCGCGCAGTTCGGTCTGCTGCTTAGTATCTATTCGCCGAAGCAGGGCCAGTGCGCAGGCGCGACAAGCCCCACGGGTAGAATGGTTGCCTCATCACCACAGGCCAGATCCAGTTGTGTCTGTTCAAGACCTACGACCCCCGACAAGTCCACATTCTCAAAATGCGCTTGCAGCAAAAAGGCACCGGCCAGATTTACCCCCTTCATCGTTGCCCCGGTAAACACCGCGCGTGGCATGATCGCGTCGTGCAGATCAGCGCCGGTCATCTGCGCATCGCTGAAATCGTTGCGATAGAAATCGCCACCGCTGAGGTCGGCATCGGTCAGGTCAGCCTTTGCAAAGTTGACCCGCAGAAACTCGGCCTTGACCAGTCGCGCGCCGCGCAGGATGGCACCGCCAAAATCCGACCGGCTGGCCAGCGCCTTTTCAAGGTTCGATCCTGTCAAATCCGCCCCGATGAACGAACTGCGCACCAGTTCGCTGCGCTGCAGGTTTGCCCCGGCCATCAAGGCTCCCTTAAATCCGGTGCCCGACAGAAAGGCGTTCTCGAAGATACCCGCCGACATATCGAGGCCGTTCAGCATCAAACGTTCTTTCGAGCAGCCCGTCCAATCCATCGCCGCCGCGGGCCTGTCGCTGCAACCCGCCTGAACGGGCTGTGGGATAGCAAGCACACTCACCACTGCCGCAACAGCCAGCCAAAGCTTCGCGGGCGACTTGGAGACGGCGTTATTCATGGCATGACCTTTGTGTGACTGACACCCACAGTCTAGCACCGGAGTGGGGCACACGGCCAGCCTGCTGCTGTTTTGCTGGGTCAAACGGTCGGGACCGGGCGGGGTCTGGCACGGTGTCGCGCCTGCGCTTGCAGAAAGTTGCAGATACGGCGCGCGCGCACTGTGAAAAGTAAGGCGTTAATCTTAAACGACATTCCCCGCGTGTTCAGTGGGGTTCGCGTCAGCTTCACCTGATTTCTATCGCCGCTGGGTTGTTCCTGCGACCCTAGATGCACCTTAAGCGCGTGATCGCCCCAATTTGACGGGATCGGGCCGCGTTGGCCGTTCTGCGCGTATTTGGGCCCAGCGGTTTGACCATCAACAACGCCTGCATGAAATTGCGAATAGACCGGGGTGGGCAAACACATCGACACGTTTGGCCCGCAGCAATGGGCGGTTTGCAGATCGCCGCAGGCGCGGCAGAGCTATCGCAACACGGGATCAAAGCGGCACTCGATCATGGCAATGTATTCTCGGCACCAGATCAACGCACCAAATCGACTGACCGGGCCTAGAGACACCTGTGGCGGCACCGCCAGTTGCATGCCAAATGTTTGGAAAGATTACACCTTGATGCCCGCTCGGGTTAACTTTGCCGCAACGCGATGCGTCGCGCCAAAATGCTGGTCTTGCGCTGCCCGATCTATCTGTGATGATCCCACCACACTACAGAGGGTGCGGATTTGGGGATGGGGCAGAGCATGACAAGAATAGCCGTGGTGACAGGTGCCGCAGGTGGGATGGGACGGGCGATCAGTGCCAAGTTGCTGACCGACGGGATGCATGTGATTGGGTTGGATATTGATGCGGCAGGTTTGGCCAGCATGGCGCAGCCCGGATTCAGCGGGCATGTCACCGATCTGACCGATGCGGGGGCGATTGCGGCGGTCTTCGCGCAGATCGCGCAGGATCATGGCGGCGTCGATGCTTTGGTGAACAACGCGGGCACCTGCTTTATGTCAGAGTTTCCCGACATTCCGGCGCAGGAATTAGACCGGCAAATGTCGATCAATTTCTCGGGCGCGTTCCATTGCTGTCAGGCCGCGATCAAACTGATGCAGGGGCGCGCGGGGGTCCGCAAGATCGTCAATATCAGCTCGAACGGGGCATATAATTTTGACGTGTTCGATCCGCCGCATTACCGTGCCTCGAAGGCGGCGCTGGATACGCTGACCAAGGATCTGGCGCGGCGCTATGCGCGCGAAAAGATTGCCGTAAACTCGCTGGCCCCGGCGATGACCGAGACGCCTTTGTTCAATGTGCTGACCGCGGATGTGCTGGCGCGCGCGATCGCCGCCATGCCGCACGGCCACGCGATGCAGCCCAGCGAGGTTGCGGCATGGGTCGGGTTTCTGATCTCGCCCGCCGGGGATATTTGCAGCGGCAATGTGATCATTCTCAATCAGGGGCGCGATGTCAGGTGAACCCCGCGATTAAGTGAACCATTCAGGCGCTTTGCGCAAAGTTGTCCATTGCTGCGGGCTGTGGCCAAAAATCACCAGCGCGTCGCGTTGCTGGGCCAGTTCCATCAACCGTGCGCCATGATGAATGGCCAAGGGAACCTCCCACGACCCGGCAAAGCCCTCGTCGATTTCAGCCGCGCGGCTGATCGCATCCGAGGTCAGCATCACCCACCCCGTTTGCGGCAACTGGATCATGAAGGCCAGTTGACCGGGGGCATGGCCGGGGCAGAGCAACACCTGGAATCCCGGTCCAAGCGTGACGTCTTGCGTCACCAGATGATAGTCGCGGGCGGGCCATTCCATCGCCTGTTTGCCTGACCAATACATCGGACGCGGCAAATCCCGCTCGGCCGCTGCAATCAGGATAGGCACGCCGGGAAAGCCCCCCATATGACCCACATGATCAATATGGGTATGACTTTGGATCATCAGCGTGACATCGGCCTTGGACAGCCCCAGTTTGGCAAGCTGCGATTCGGGCGTATTCTCGGGCGTGATCTTCAGCACCCGGCCAAAGCTGCCGAGCCCGTCTTCAGCCGTCGCGGCTTCGGCATCGACGGTATATTTTTCCGGAAAGCCGGTGTCGATCAGCACCACCTCACCCGCATCGGTCTGCACCGCAAAACCGCAGATGCCAATCGTGCGCGGGCCAGCATGCACCTCGAACAAGCCGTAATCCAGAACCGCCAGCCGAATGGGTTTCCCCTTCAGCGCAATCTCATACATCATAGTGCCATCCCCCTTGCCAGATGAAGCGGAGCGCCCGGTTGAAAGTCAAGATCCACACGTTGTTCCAATACCTGCTCGAAACCACCGAAGCCGCCCCCGAGGCGATTGTCGGATTCTCTCTGTCCGGCTCGCCGCGTTTGGGCGATTATCTGGCCGATCTGGACCCGAACCAATCGCTGGACTGGAACAGCCGCGACTTTCGCGGCCTGCCGGAACTGCGCGATCATGTTCTGGCACAGGCCGGGCTCAGCGAAATTTGCACGCCCGCAGATGTGCTGATCACCGCAGGTGCTGCCGAGGCGAATTACCTGTCGATCATGCAGCGTCTGCAACCCGGTGAGCGCATCGTGATCGAAGCCCCCGGCTGGCCGCAAGCCGAAGTGCTTGCAAAGGCCAAAGGCGCCGAAATCGTCAAGGTTGCGCGGTCAGAGGCCGAGGGTTGGCGCTTGCCGCTGGACCTTTTGGCAGCCGCCGTGACCCCCGGCACCCGGATGATCTTTCTGACCAACCCAAACAACCCGACTGGCGATCTGATGAGCGCTGCCGACCTGGCCGAAGTGGTCACCATCGCAGACCGGGTCGGAGCATGGTTGTTGGTGGACGAGGTTTATGCGGGGCTGGAATGGGACGGCCCCCGCGCGCCAGCGGTTGCAGGGCTATATGCGCGCGGCATCACCACCGGATCGGTCAGCAAGGCGCTTGGCTTGCAGGGGTTGCGCACCGGCTGGATGATTTGCCCCGATGCCGAACATATGCGGGATGCACTGATCCTGCGCGAAAACTCTAGTGAAATCATGAACATCATGGGCGAGGTGATCGCCGAGGTGGCGCTCAGGCCTGCCCGCTATGCAACAGCACTTCAGCGTGCCCGCGCAGAGGGAGCGGCCAATTTGGCGCAGATGAACGCATGGGTCACGGAACAACACCATCTGTCTTGGGTGCCGCCAAAAGCCGGTCTGATCGGGCTTGCGCGCCTGCCCGAAGGCGTTGACAGCGACGCGTTTGCGCGCTTTCTGCTTGCGCCGCCCTATCGCACCTTTCTGCTGCCCGGCAGCGCCTATGACCTGCCCAACCACATCCGGCTGGGCGTGGGTGGCGGTGCCGCCGTGCGACTTCAAGATGGGCTGGGTCGGCTGTCGCAAGCACTGCACGACTGGCAAGGTCATCGCTGTCCAACGTCCGAGTGCGCTGTCTGAACCCAAGGGAAAATTACGCTCTACGCAATCGTCATGCCGGTGGCTACGACATCCACCACAAGCAAGCGACGCCATCGTCACGCTGTCATCAAACTGTATCTGCGACTCCGCTCTCTGGCCGAATCGTGGGCTGCAACCACAGAAGGAACCCGTCCAAAACGCCTTGCGACTTAAACTGCGCGCGGGCAGACCTGCTTTGATGTCCGTAAACGTTGCAAGGGCTCAAATTGTTGCCCGCCAGTGGATTTAAGACCGACATCCAAGCCCGCGACCCAAGCCAACAAGTCTGCCCAAAGGGTATGATCCGCTTCCGGCCCCCCACCAGACTTGCAGAGATGCAGCGCAAAGGCCGCTGCGGCACCTGATCTTAAAAGTCAAAGCAGCAAGCAAAGCCAAAGATGCGCAAGACCTCGCTCCTCGGCCCTGCGGGCAAAGTGTTCGCGATCAACTGTCCACAACAAGGTTGAAACCGATGCAAATGCGCGTTGACCTCAGGTTGGCGTTGAGTCATCTTAACCTCAAATACCGGTCATTGGCCGGATGGCATTCACGCCTCGCGGTTTGAACCTTTTCGGGGGTTCGGCGCGGGGCGTTTTTATTTGGGGCTGGTCTGGTGAAACGCCGTATTGCGCTTGGTTTGCTTCATTCGGGCTCGGGCAGCTATGCGTTGTTGTCGCAGGCCAGCCTGATCGGGGCGCGGGCTGCGATTGCGGCGGTCAATGCCGATGCCGCGATGCCGGTGCATTTTACACCCGTGCAGCGCGATCCGGGCGGCAATGCCGATGCCTATGGCCCGTTGTGCGAGGAAATCCTGCGCGACAGCCCGGCGCGCCATGTGGTGGGCTGTGTCACATCGCTTAGCCGCAAAGAGGTGATCCCCAGCCTGGAAAAGCTGGGTGGAACTTTGTGGTATCCGCTGCCCTATGAGGGGTTTGAGGCATCAGATCGCGTCGTCTACACCCATGCCTGCCCCAATCAGCACCTGTTGCCGCTGCTCGATTGGGCGCTGCCTGCACATGGCCGCAGGGTCTATCTGACGGGCTCGAATTACATCTGGGGTTGGGAGATCAACCGGCTGGCCCGCATGACCATTGTGCAGGCGGGTGGCGCGGTGTTGGGCGAGCGTTATCTGCCGATCGGCGCGCAGGATGTCGAGCGGATGATTGATGAAATTCGCGCCACCTGCCCGGATTTTGTGCTGAATTCACTGGTCGGCGCGTCGTCCTATGCGTTCTTGCGCGCCTATCACGCACTTGGCTTGACCGATCCACGCTTTACACCCGAGCGTTGTCCGATGCTGTCGTGCAACCTTACGGAATGTGAATTGGCGCCTTTGGGCGAGGCTGCGGAAGGCTTGATCGCGGCGGGTCCGTATTTTCGCGGAAGTTCGGGCTGGCCGGGGGCTGCTGAATTCGGATCGTCGCATGAGGCTGCAAGCTATGCCGCCGTCACCGAATTGGCACGACTGCTGGCATATCACGGGGCTGGATCAGAAGACTGGCCATTGGCGCACCTGTTGGCGGGCGCGGGCGGCCCGATTGATCCCGGCACCCATCATACCCGCCTGCCTGTGATCATCGCACAGGTGCGCGACGGCGCGTTCAAAGTGATCCAGCATCGCGGTGACGTGCTTGGCGATCCGTTCTTGTCGCGCAACCTGACCACAGCGGCGCTGCCCTTGCGGGTGGTGTCATGAAGCGGCAAGTGCGAATTCAGCAACTGGGCGGCGCACAGGCTGTGATCTTGCACCGCCCGCATCTGAACGTGCTGGCGCTGACCCGGCAATTGCGCGCGATTGGGTTGGTGGTGGACGAGGCTTGGCCAGAACTCGGAGCCCAGGCTTTGGCCGCCGATTTCATCTTTTTTGACGCCGATATGGGCTATGATGGCCAGTTTCCTTGGCCTGCGGGCGATGCCCCTATGCCGATGATTGCAATGATCGGGTCCGAAGCTCCGGGGCGGATTGAATGGTCGTTGCAGATCGGCGCGCATGCGCAGCTTTTGAAGCCGATCACCGGCAGCGGGGTCTACTCCGCCGTGCTGATCGCGCGCGATGCGTTTGACCGTCAGCGGGCACTGGCGGCCGAAATTGCCGATCTGCGGCGCAGGCTGGACGAGCGGCAAACCGTGGTGCGCGCCGTTATGCTATTGATGCAGCGCAGCAAATCCGAGGCCGAGGCTTATGGACAACTGCGCCAAATGGCGATGGCGTGGCAGATCAGTTTTGAAGATGCGGCCCTGCGGGTGGTGGCGCGTTATGCAGCGGAGGGCGGCGATGACCAGCGCAACCGAGGTTAATTTCGCACCAAAAGGCGCGATGCGCCGGCTGATGGATCGCAAGCTTGCGGTGTTCGGCATGGTGCTGATCGCCATCGTGGTCACAGGCGCGGTGGCAGCACCCTGGATCGCCCCGTTTGCGCCCGATCAGCAGAATTTTGACGGGCTGACGATTGAAGGCGCGCCGATGGCGCCGGGTGGGGCATATATGATGGGCACCGATTTGCTGGGCCGCGATCTGTTCAGCCGTATCCTTTATGGCGCGCGCACCTCGCTGGTGATCGGCGTGGTGGCAAATGGCATGGCGCTGTTGATTGGCACTTTGGTCGGCATCACGGCGGGGTATTTTCGCGGCTGGGTGGGATCGGTTCTGATGCGGTTTACCGATCTGATGATGGCCTTCCCGGCGCTGCTGCTGGCAATTTGTCTGGCGGCGATCTTTCAGCCCTCGCTGTGGATTGTGGCGCTGGTCATCGCGCTGGTGAACTGGGTGCAGACAGCGCGGGTGATCTATACCGAGACGACCTCGCTTGCCACGCGCGACTTTATTGCGGCCGAGCGCACTTTGGGCGCGGGCACTGGGCGGATTTTGTTCAAACATATCCTGCCGCATCTGATCCCCACCATCATCGTCTGGGGCACTTTGGGGATTTCGACCACGGTGCTGCTGGAGGCGACGCTGTCGTTCCTGGGCGTGGGCGTGCAGCCGCCGACCGCGTCCTGGGGCAACATCATCTTTGAAAACCAGACCTACTTTCAATCCGCCCCTTGGCTGGTGTTCATTCCGGGGGCGGCGATCATCCTGCTGGCGCTGGCGTTCAATCTGGTCGGCGATGCGTTGCGCGATGTGCTGGACCCAACCCAAAGGGGGCGCGGCTGATGCCGACCTATATCCTGCGCCGGCTGCTGCAATCGGCCCTGATCCTGCTGGGTGTCAGCTTTATCACGTTTTTCCTGCTGTTCGTGCTGCCCGCCGATCCGGTGCGCCAGATCGCTGGGCGCTCGGCTTCTGCGGCGGTGGTGGAAAGCATCCGGCAACAACTTGGCCTTGATCAGCCGTTCTTGGTGCAGTTTGGCCGCTATCTGAGCGGCTTGGTGCAGGGCGATCTGGGCCGCAGCTATCTGCAGAAATCCGAAGTGTCCGAACTGATCGCATCGCGTCTGCCTGCGACGTTGTTGCTGATGGTTGCTGCGATTTTCTGCGAGTTGGTGATTGGGCTTGCGATGGGCATCATCGCCGCCCTGCGCCGCGACAGTTTCACCGATCAGGCGCTGATGATGACCTCGTTCGTCACCGTTTCGGCCCCGCAATTCGTGGTCAGCCTGCTGATGCTCTATGTCTTTGCGGTCAAGTTGGGATGGTTCCCGATTGGCGGCTACGGCACCTTCCGGCATCTGGTGCTGCCTGCGGTGACGTTGGGGATCTTAGGCTCGGGTTGGTATTCCCGGATGATGCGATCGTCGATGATCGACGTGATGCGCACCGATTACATCCGCACCGCGCGATCAAAGGGGCTGACCCGCGCCCGCGTCGTGCTGGGCCATGCTTTGCCGAATGCGATCCTGCCGATTATTGCGATGATCGGCATTGATATCGGCGTGTTCATGGGCGGGATCGTGGTGGTGGAATCGGTGTTTGGCTGGCCCGGTATTGGCCAGTTGGCATGGCAAGCGATCCAGCGCATCGACATTCCGATCATCATGGGTGTGACGCTGGTTTCTGCCGTGGCCATCGTTCTGGGCAACCTTCTGGCAGACCTGATTGCCCCGTTCATTGATCCCCGCATTAAACTGAAATGATTTTTCAACTTCAAACCCGCAAATACACCAACACGACCAACAGGAGAAAAAAATGAAAAAACTTCTCGCCTCCACTGCCCTGATGCTGGCCCTGTGTGGCCCGACGCTGGCGCAAGACTATGTTCCCGATCCGGCTGCTAAGCAGGGCGGCTCGATTGTGATGACCTACAAAGACGACGTGGCCACGTTGGACCCAGCGATTGGCTATGATTGGCAAAACTGGTCGATGATCCGGTCTTTGTTCGATGGGCTGATGGATTATGTCCCCGGCACCACCGATCTGCGCCCCGGACTGGCGGAAAAGTATGAGATTTCCGAAGACGGTTTGACCTACACCTTCCACCTGCGCGTCGGCGTCAAGTTCCACAATGGCCGCGAGATGACCGCCGACGATGTGAAATACTCGCTGGACCGGGTGACGTTGCCCGCGACGCAATCGCCGGGTTCGGGGTTCTTTGGCTCGATCAAGGGCTATGATGCGATGATCGGCGGCACCGCCACCAGCCTTGAGGGCGTCACCGTGGTTGATCCGCTGACGGTGAAGATCGAGCTTTCGCGCCCCGACGCCACCTTCCTGCATGTCATGGCGATCAACTTCGCCTCGGTGGTGCCGAAAGAGGCGGTCGAGGCCGCGAATGGCGACTTTGGCAAAATGCCGGTCGGCACGGGTGCGTTCAAAATGAAGGAATGGACCCTGGGCCAAAGCCTCGTGTTCGAGCGCAACACCGACTATTGGCGCGCGGGCGAGCCGTATCTGGACCAGATCACCTATGAATTCGGCCAAGAACCCATCGTGGCACTTCTGCGCTTGCAGAATGGCGAGATCGACATTCCCGGCGATGGCATTGCTCCTGCGAAATTTGCCGAAGTGATGGGCGATCCGGCGCAGAAGGCCCGCGTTGTGACGGGCGATGTGTTGCACACCGGCTATATCACGATGAACGTCACGGCAGCGCCATTTGATAAGGTCGAAGTGCGGCGTGCGGTGAACATGGCGATCAACAAGACCCGCATCGTGCAGGTGGTAAACAACCGCGCCGTGCCCGCCACGCAACCGCTGCCGCCCGCGATGCCGGGTTATACCAAGGACTATGCGGGTTATCCGTTTGACGTTGAAGGCGCGAAAAAGCTGCTGGCCGATGCAGGCTTCCCCGACGGGTTTGAGACCGACCTTTACGCGATGAACACCGATCCAAACCCGCGGATTGCGCAAGCCATCCAGCAGGATCTGGCGGCCATCGGCATCAAGGCGAACATTCAATCGCTGGCGCAGGCCAATGTGATTGAGGCGGGTGGCGCGGGCACAGCACCGATGATCTGGTCGGGCGGCATGGCGTGGGTTGCCGACTTCCCCGATCCGTCGAACTTCTACGGCCCGATCTTGGGCTGTACGGGGGCCGAGGCAGGGGGCTGGAACTGGTCGAAGTATTGCAACCCAGACCTCGACAAGGCCGCCGTTGCCGCCGACAGCATGTCAGACCCTGCCAAAACCGCAGATCGTCTGAAGGCATGGTCGGATATCTACATGAAGGTGATGGAGGATGCGCCGTGGGCTCCAGTCTATAACGACCAGCGTTTCACCATGAAATCCGATCGTATGGGCGGCGCAGACGCGCTGTTTGTTGATCCGATTGCCACCGTCAACTTCGACTATGTGTATGTGAAATAACATGTGCAAAGCCTGCAATTACACGATCCACGGTGCGCAACACCATTTCGGCTGGGACAATTCAAATCCCCCAGCCGCACGGGTGGAACCGGGCGCCACGATCTTGTTTCACTGTCAGGATTCCTCTGCGGGCCAACTTGGCCCGCAGTCGAAACTGGCGGATGTGACAGCGCTTGATTTCGGCAAGATCAACCCGGTGTCAGGCCCGATCTATGTCGAAGGGGCGATGCCCGGCGATGCGATCAAGGTGACGATCGACAGTTTTGCGCCGCGCAGCCTCGACGGGCGCGGCTTTGGCTGGACGGCGAACATCCCCGGCTTTGGGCTTTTGGCGGATCAATTTCTCGACCCCGCCCTGCATGTCTGGAGCTATGATCCAAACCAGATGGGCCCTGCCCTGTTCGGGCGCGAAGCCCGCGTGCCGCTGAAACCCTTCGCGGGCACCATCGGCAATGCTTTGGCCGCACCCGGCCTGCACTCGGTGGTCCCACCCCGCCGCGTTGGCGGCAATCTGGATATCCGCGATCTGAATGCGGGTGTTGTGCTATATCTGCCGGTTGAAGTCGCGGGTGCCTTGTTCAGCGTCGGTGACACGCACGCGGCGCAGGGTGATGGCGAAGTGTGCGGCACAGCAATTGAATCTCCGATGGATGTGGTGCTGACGCTGGATTTGGTCAAAGGCGCCAACCTGAAAAACCCGCGCTTCACCACCCCCGGCCCGGTGACGCGCCACCTTGACGCCAAGGGCTATGAAGTCACCACAGGCATCGGCCCCGATCTGATGGCCGCCTCGCGCGATGCGGTGGCGGGCATGATCGACCTGCTGTGCGCGCAGCGCGGCATGGCGGCGGTGGATGCCTATATGCTGGTATCGACCTGCGGCGATCTGCGGATTTCCGAGATTGTCGATATGCCGAACTGGGTGGTCAGCTTTTACTTCCCGCGCTGTGTGTTTGAATGAGCGCAGCGCAAACTGACACCGGGGCCACGCTGGCCCCGGAAGTGCTTTCCGTTCAAGATCTTACGGTATCTGTTCGCACCCCAGCCGGCGACCGCCCGCTGGTGGAAAACCTGTCGTTCACCTTGCGCCGGGGTGAAACCTTGGCGATTGCAGGCGAAAGTGGATCGGGCAAGTCGATCACCTCGCTGGCGATTATGGGCCTGCTGCCACCGCCCGCGGTGCGCATCACGGCGGGCAGCGTCCGCTTGGGCGATACCGATCTGACCAAGCTGCCCGAAGCGCAGATGCGATCCCTGCGCGGTGCCCGGATTGCGATGATTTTCCAAGAACCGATGACCTCGCTGAACCCAGTGCTGACGGTCGGCGCGCAACTGACCGAGGCGATCCGCGCCCATACCGATGCCTCCCGTGCCGAGGCCCGCAAGCAAGCACTTGCAGCCCTACATGCGGTGCGTCTGTCGCAACCCGAACAGCGTCTTAAGCAATATCCACATGAATTATCCGGCGGCATGCGCCAGCGCGTGATGATCGCGATGGCCCTCGCCCTGCGCCCCGAAGTGCTGATCGCGGACGAGCCGACCACAGCACTGGATGTCACCGTGCAAAGTGAGGTTTTGGACCTTTTGCGCGATCTGCAACGCGAATTTGGCACCGCGATCATCCTGATCACCCATGATATGGGCGTGGTCGCCGAAATGGCTGACCGGGTGATCGTTATGAAAGCGGGAAAAGCGGTGGAGGAAGCCAGCACCCGGCAAATCTTCGCAAGCCCGCAGATGCCCTACACGCAAGACCTGCTCGCCGCCGTGCCGCGGATGGGCAAGGGAAAACCGCGCCCTGAAACTCCGACAGAGACCGTCGCGCGCCTCAGCGATGTCGTGGTGCGCTTTCCACTGAAGGGCGGTATTTTGGGCCGCACCATCGCCCAGGTTCATGCGGTGGAGCATGTCAGCTTTGACATCCGACGCGGGGAAACCTTTGCCCTTGTCGGCGAATCCGGTTGCGGAAAATCGACGATTGCCAAGGCGATTGTCGGCATAGCCCCGCACCAAGGCCGCATCGAAATCGCAGGCCAAAGTTTTGCTGACCTGGATGCCGCGGGCCAAAAAGCCCTGCGTCGCCGGGTGCAGATCGTGTTCCAAGACCCGATGGCAGCGCTTGATCCACGGATGACCGTCGGCACACTGATCGCCGAACCGTTGTTGATCCACGGCATTGGCAGCCTGGCCGAACAACGCGCCCGCGCGTCTGAACTGATGCAGCGGGTGGGTCTGACGACAGATCAACTCGACCGTTACCCGCACGAATTCTCCGGTGGCCAGCGTCAGCGCATCTGCATCGCCCGCGCCTTGGCCTTGCAACCCGATCTGATCATCGCCGACGAATCCGTCTCGGCCTTGGATGTGTCGGTGCAGGCCCGGGTGCTGGATCTGCTGCAAGCCCTGCAACGCGAATTTGGCATCGCGTTCCTGTTCATCAGCCATGACATGGCGGTGGTCGAGAATATCTCAGACCGCGTGGCTGTGATGTATCTGGGTCAAATCGTGGAAACCGGCACCCGTGCGCAGGTGTTTGGCAACCCGCAGCACCCCTACACCCGCCGCCTGATCGACGCCGTGCCCGTGCCCGACCCCAGCCACATCCGCACCGCTCTGCCACGTTTGGCGGGTGAGGTGCCCAGTCCCGTGCACGTCTTGGGGCAAGGCCCGGCGCGCTTGGTCATGCGCGACATCGGCGACGGCCATCTCGTTGCGCAACAGGCATGACACTTGGGCGAACCGATGCGCTACGGCGGCATGATGCGCCCACGGGGTAGCTAATGCCTGACACGCTCCCCTCGATTGCACCCGACACCAAGTCAAAGCGTCAGCGCAGCGCGCGCGTCCTCGTTGCGACTGCAATCAAATTCGGTTACGCAGTGTGTACAAATAGGGATAACTGAATTGAGCGAAAGTTTGAGAATTTTCCTCTTTGTCGTGGCTGTTCAACTTACCTGTTTATACGTTGATCTTTTTGACGCTTTGCCGCACCTAGATGCGGGTAAGAGGTATGTATTTCATTTTCTATCTTTATACCTAACACCAATTGCATATGCAGTTGGGTCAGTTTTGTATATGGTTGAACTTATCAAAGGTAGAAAATGACCGCAGAGTAGCGTTTCCGGGGCCTCTGACGCGGTCCTTATCGGTCAAGATCAAGCGAGTCTATTGGATGTGATGTGTAGCGCCCTGCCCCGCTAGACATACCCCCAAACCGCTAGACAAATAAGGCCCACCCGCTAGACATTGGGGTGGGCCTTATTCATGTAAGTGCTTGATTTTGCACGATAAGTGTAATGGTGGGAGATAAGGGATTTGAACCCCTGACATCGTCGATGTGAACGACGCGCTCTACCACTGAGCTAATCTCCCGTAGATTGGGTATCTAGCTGGCTTCGT
This sequence comes from Cypionkella sp., assembly GCF_030652235.1. Lineage (GTDB taxonomy): Bacteria > Pseudomonadota > Alphaproteobacteria > Rhodobacterales > Rhodobacteraceae > Cypionkella. The sequence goes on along the minus strand of NZ_JAUSBA010000015.1, from coordinate 46,176 downwards.
TGGCCTCTGCAAGGGCCTCTCCGGCATTTTTACCGGGCTTCTTTTCGCCACCGCGCCGCAGTTTCAGCGTCATGATCTGGCCAGTGGCATCCGACTTCTGGTTGGCAATCCGCACCCGACCCAAGGGCGGCAGGATCAGGGTTTCGCCCGCTTCCAAAGCTTTGCCAAGTTCAGCCAGTGTCGCCTCGACAACGGCGCGCACGTCTTTCTTGTTCTGATCCGAGGCCGTAGCCACCCGGTCAATCAGGTCTTTCAGTTTCATCAACGCCACAACTTTTGCGCCGGATTCGTTGATTTCGCTAACCTCGTTCATGCTTTCCTCTTTAATTTGGGGCTTGGCCGCAGCTGCGGCGATCTTTGGTTTTGCGGCGGATATTTTGGCGGCCGCAGGCTTTACAACTGCCGCTTTGGCGGTGGTTTTTGGCGCAGCTTTGCTGGTTTTTGCAGCTGCGGGTTTCGTCGGCATCTATGCTCTCCCACTGGTTCTTATTTAGAAACGATCATAGAAGATAATTTCTTAACGCAAAACAAATACCTGCCAGATCTTCGCAAAACCAAGGCCTGCGGGGCAAAAATGCACAAAGGCGCAGGGATTGCCTCGCGCCTTTGCTTTCAAACTTGATGGGGCGCAGGGTTTGCCCCGCGCCTTTTCTTTCAAACTTGATGGGGGCGCAGGATTTGCCCCGCGCCTCTGCCTTTGGTCTTGATTGGCGGCGCAGGGTTTGCCCCCGCGCCTTTGCTTACCTTTTCAAGCCGTCTAGTGGGCCAAAGACGCCGGAGCATTGCCCGCCGACAAAGCCCGCGCAGCAGCTGCGGCTTCTTCGGCGGCTTCGTCCCATTCCACTGGTTCTGGTTGCCGCACCAAAGCCTGTTTCAGCACTTCGCGCACATTGCTGACCGGGATGATCTGCAAGCCTTGCTTCACGTTATCCGGAATCTCGATCAGGTCTTTTTCATTCTCAGCCGGAATGAACACCGTCTTGATCCCGCCGCGCAACGCCGCCAGCAGTTTTTCCTTCAAGCCACCAATCGGCAAAGCATTGCCGCGCAAAGTCACCTCTCCGGTCATCGCAATATCCTTGCGCACCGGGATGCCAGTGATCACCGAGACGATCGAGGTAACCATCGCCAGACCGGCCGACGGCCCGTCTTTCGGCGTAGCCCCCTCTGGCACGTGGACGTGAATGTCCATCGTCTCAAACTTCGGCGGCTTCACCCCCAGTTCAGGGCTGATCGAGCGTACAAAGCTGGCTGCTGCTTCGATGGATTCCTTCATCACATCGCCCAGCTTGCCCGTGGTCTTCATCCGGCCCTTACCCGGCAGCCGCAACGCTTCGATCTGCAACAGATCGCCGCCCACAGATGTCCAGGCCAGACCCGTCACCACGCCAACCTGATCGGTTTGCTCGGCCAGACCATAGTGGTAGCGCTTCACGCCAAGGTAGCCTTCCAGCTTATCCTCGGTCACTTCCACCACTTTCGCGGTTTTCTTGACAATCTCAGTCACGGCTTTGCGCGCCAGCTTGGCGATTTCGCGCTCCAGATTCCGCACACCGGCCTCGCGGGTGTAAGTGCGGATGATCTCGGTCAAAGCGCCATCGCTGATGCTGAACTCGCCCTTCTTCAAGGCGTGCCCAGCGATCTGCTTGGCGACCAAATGGCCCTTGGCGATCTCGCGCTTTTCGTCCTCGGTATAACCCGACAGCGGAATGATCTCCATCCGGTCCAGCAGCGGCCCCGGCATGTTGTAGCTGTTCGCCGTGGTGATGAACATCACATTGGAAAGGTCGTATTCGACCTCCATATAATGATCGACGAAGGTCGAGTTTTGTTCTGGATCGAGAACCTCCAACATCGCAGACGCCGGATCTCCACGGAAATCCTGCCCCATCTTGTCGATCTCATCCAAGAGAATCAATGGGTTGGTGGTTTTCGCCTTCTTCAGCGCCTGAATGATCTTACCGGGCATCGAGCCGATATAGGTCCGACGGTGACCGCGGATCTCAGACTCGTCACGCACGCCGCCCAGAGAAATCCGAATGAACTCACGCCCCGTCGCCTTCGCCACCGACCGCCCCAGCGAGGTTTTCCCCACACCCGGAGGGCCAACAAGGCACAGGATCGGGCCCTTCAGCTTGGTCGAGCGCGCCTGCACCGCCAGGTATTCAACGATGCGTTCCTTGACCTTCTCAAGGCCATAGTGATCAGCGTCCAGCACCTTCTGCGCCGCCGCCAAATCTTTCTTCACGCGGGAAGACACTCCCCACGGCACAGCCAGCAACCAATCAAGATAGTTGCGCACAACGGTCGCTTCCGCAGACATCGGCGACATATTTTTCAGCTTTTTAAGCTCGGCCTCGGCTTTGTCCCGCGCCTCTTTCGAGAATTTGGTGGCCTTGATCCGCGCCTCAAGTTCAGCCATTTCATTCTGGCCGTCCTCACCATCGCCGAGTTCCTTCTGAATGGCCTTCATCTGCTCATTCAAATAATACTCGCGCTGCGTGCGCTCCATCTGAGACTTCACCCGGGTCTTGATCTTCTTCTCAACCTGCAAGACCGACATTTCGCCCTGCATCTGGCCGTAGACCTTCTCCAGCCGCTCGGCCACGTCCAGCGTCTCCAGCAGATCCTGCTTCAGACCGACATCAACGCCCAAGTGTCCGGCCACCAAATCCGCCAACCGTGCAGGTTCGCGGGTTTCCGATACGGCCGACAAAGCCTCTTCGGGGATGTTTTTCTTGATCTTGGCGTAACGCTCGAATTCTTCTGCAACCATGCGCACCATCGCTTCGGCGGCTTCCTTATCGCCGGGAAGTTCAGACAAGCGTTCGGCGCGGGCTTCAAAGAAGCTGGCATTTTCCACAAATTCGGTGATCTTGACCCGCGCCTTACCCTCAACCAGCACCTTCACGGTGCCATCGGGCAGCTTGAGCAGTTGCAGCACATTGGCGAGCACGCCAATCTGATAAATTCCATCGGTCGCAGGATCATCGACAGAAGGGTCGATCTGAGAAGACAGCAGGATCTGCTTGTCATCTGCCATCACCTCTTCCAGTGCGCGCACCGATTTTTCGCGCCCGACAAACAGCGGCACGATCATGTGGGGGAAGACCACGATGTCACGCAGCGGCAGAACCGGGTAGCTCGTGGCGAGAGTATCAGTCATATCGCGTTCCTTATCTAGCAGGAAAGCCATGGCCCCGGTGATCGGCAGCGCGGAGACTTCCCCCTTCGGACTATGTATTTGGTGGTGACCAAGTCTGCTGTCAACCACCGCATCTGGTGTAATCATGCGCCCGTGATCTGGTGGGGGCAAGGGCAGATTGTTTTACATTTGCTCCGCCGCGTTAACCCGGGCTAACGGCATTTAGCTTCAGATCGGCTCAATGTCACCCTGCGCCCGCTGGGCATGAAACTCGGCAACGAAGGCCGACAGCCTTTGCCCGGCAATCGCATCGCGCAAGCCCTGCATCAGCACCTGATAATAATGCAGATTGTGCCAGGTCAGCAGCATCGAGGCGATGATCTCACCCGATTTGAACACATGATGTAGATAAGCGCGGGAGTAATTCGCGCAGCACGGGCAGCCGCAGCCCTCATCCAACGGCCTCGGATCATCCATATGCCGCGCGTTCTTGATATTGACCTGTCCGCGAGGCGTCCACGCCTGCCCAGTCCGCCCGGACCGCGATGGCAACACGCAATCCATCATATCAATGCCGCGCTCGACCGCGCCCACAATATCATCGGGCTTGCCCACCCCCATCAGATAGCGCGGCTTATCCGCAGGCAGCATCCCCGGCGCGTAATCCAACACGCCAAACATCGCCTCCTGCCCCTCGCCCACCGCCAAACCGCCCACCGCATAGCCATCAAAGCCAATCGCCGTCAGCGCGCGGGCCGATTCCTCGCGCAAATCCTGCGTCACCCCGCCCTGCATGATGCCAAACAACGCATGTCCAGGCCGGTCGCCAAACGCATCGCGGCTGCGCTGCGCCCACCGCATTGACAGCGCCATCGATTTTGCCACCTCGGCATCCGTCGCAGGCAGCGCCGGACATTCATCGAAACACATCACTATGTCAGAGCCCAAAAGCTTTTGAATCTCCATGCTGCGCTCAGGGCTCAGCATGTGCTTTGATCCATCAATATGGCTTGAAAACCGCACGCCTTCTTCCGTCAGCTTGCGCAGGGCGGCCAGAGACATCACCTGAAAGCCGCCCGAATCCGTCAGAATGGGCCGCTCCCAGTTCATAAATTTATGCAGCCCGCCCAAATGCGCGATCCGCTCCGCCGTGGGCCGCAGCATCAGATGATAGGTGTTGCCCAGCAGAATATCGGCCCCGGTGGCGCGCACCGAGTCCGGCAGCATCGCCTTCACCGTCGCCGCCGTCCCCACTGGCATGAAGGCGGGCGTGCGAATGTCCCCGCGCGGGGTGCGGATCACGCCGGTGCGCGCCGCGCCATCGGTCGCCTGTAAATCAAAGCCGAATTTTGTCATGCTGGACCCCTGTAAGCGTTGCCCTTCTGCGGGAATACGGGCAGAAAGTGAAGGGGGATGCGCGCCCAAGTCGAAGCCTGCCCGTGGAAAGTACATATGTCCGACACGCCCCCCCGCCCGTCTCAAACGCGCCTCACCGCCGAAACCCGCCGCAAGCACATCGCGGAAGCCGCCCTCCGCGCCTTGCAAACCCACGGCCACGCGGGGTTAACCGCCCGCAAGGTCGCAGCCGAGGCCGGCCTGTCACTCGGCCATCTGACCTATCACTACAAAGACATGGCTGCGGTGATCTGCGCCGCTTTCCGCCTCGCCGCCGATCAGGTGCAAGAGGCGGGCCGCCGCGCGCTGATCCAACCGGGCGGCACCCCGTCCGAACGCCTTGACCGCTTTTTGCGCGCAGGCTTCACCACCGATCTGATGACCCCCGCCCACCTGCGCCTGAAGATCGACCTGTGGTCCGCCGCCCTGACACAGCCGGAAATCGCCTCGATCGAGCGCGCCCTCTACGACAGCCACCGCGATGCGCTGGAACGCCTGCTCGACCGCATGGCTGCAGGCTACGCCTTTGAGCGTATCCCCGCCGTCGCCGATCTGATCATGGCAACGCTCGACGGCCTCTGGCTCGATTGGCTGCGCCGGGGCGATGAATTGGCGGTGAAAAACGGGTTAGACGGCTGCGTGCTGTTCGCGCGGCTAAGGCTTGGCGGCAACTGACCGCCGCCAAACCCAATTTCAAAGAAAGCCGAAATTCGGGCGCGCGCCACATAAAACTCGCTAAAAATTACCTAAAATTTGCTTTCATCTTGGCCTAAATACTCCCGCCGGAGGCATCCAACAGCCCCGCCAAAAATCCCGTCTCAAAGCCAAACCGTTAAAAATCCCTTAACATGACCATGTCAACCTATTGATATAAAGTGATAAAAAAAGGTCTCGAGTTGGGACCTCACGCCACCTTGCTCGGAAACCGGCTTTCAAACCACTTGAACAGCAAAACAATCAACGCCGTGATCGCCATATAAGTCACCGCCAGCAACAACAGCGGCTCATAAACCACCAAAGTATCGCGCCGCACCCGTCCCGCCACATCATAAATATCCATGATGGTGATGGTCGAAATCAACGGAGTCGCCTTCAACTGCAACACAGTCTCGCCACCAATCGTCGGCAACACCCGCTGGATCGCCTGCGGCAACCAGATCCGCCGAAAGATCGTAAACCGCGGCATCCCCATCGCCCGCGCCGCCTCTAACTGACCATGCGGCACCGATTTGAACGCACCGCGCAACACCTCGCCCTCATACCCCGCCACCGACAGCGACAGTGCCAGCACCGCATAGGGCCAAGCCTGCCGCAGAATCGGCCAGAACGCAGAGTCCCGGATCCACGGAATCGACGGAAACAACGACCCGATCCCGTAATACAGCAGCCAGATTTGCATCAGCAGCGGCGTGCCCCGGATCACCGAGCAGAACACCCGCGCAGGCCAAGCCAGATAACGCGGCCCCGCCGCCTGCACAAAGCCAATCGGGATCGCCAACGCAAAGCCGATCACCATCGTCACCACCAGCATCCAGATCGTCTGCCACAACCCGCGCACGATCATCGACTGATATTTCGGGTTCGCCAGCCAGTCCCAACGCAAAGAATACACGCACCATGTGACCAGTGCCGCAGCAACCCCAATCATAATCACCCGGCGCAGGTTGAGAAAATCGCGCATCAGCCCCTCGCGTCGCGTTGGCCACGGCGCGCGATTTTCTCAAGCCGTCCAAACAGCAGGATTGAGACCAGCGAGATCGCCATGTAAAGCGCCATTGCCGCGCCATAAAACGTGAAAAACGCCTTGGTGGTGGCCGAGGCTTGAAACGTCGCCTTGGTCAGTTCGGTAAAGCCGATCACCGCCAGCAAAGCGGTGTCCTTGGTCGCGTTCAACCACAAGTTCCCCAAACCCGGTATCGCGTTTGAGGTCATCAGTGGCAAGGTAATCCGCCGCGCCAGCATCACCGGCGACATCCCCATCGCGCGGGCAGCCTCAATCTGCCCCTGTGGCACCGCAAGGATCGAGCCGCGCAAAACCTCAATCTGATAGGCCCCCTGCACCACCGCCAGCACCACAACGCCGGTGATGAATTGCGGCAGATTGATCCGCTCATAGCCCAGACCCAGCATCACCTCGTTCAAAAGCGCGGGCACAGCGTAATACAGGATTAAAATCAGCACCAATTCGGGCACCGCGCGCACAATGGTGGTGTAGACGGCCAGCAGATCCTTAGCGACCGGACCGCCGTAAAGTTTGCCAAACGCGCCCGAGACGCCAATACAAAACCCAATCGCATAAGCGCCAAGCGCGATCATCAGGGAATTGCCAAAACCCCAAAGCAGGGTTGCCCCCCAGCCGCAATCGCCAAAGCCAAGCAGAGTCAGGCTGGAAAGCTGTGCGGGCGGGGGGCAGACCATCAGTTTGCAGGACCGTAGATGTCGATGCTGAAGTATTTTTTGGTGATGGCATCATATTCGCCATCCGCGCGCACATCCGCAATCGCCTTGTTCAACGTCTCTTTCAGCGGATCGCCCTTGCGCAAGCCAAAGCCGACGCCACGCCCAAGAATGACCGGATCATCGGCGACATTGCCGACGTTTTCACAGCAAGCACCCGGTTCGGTTTTCAGGAAATCGGCGACCACGATCGAATCGGCGACAACCGCATCAATCCGGCCAGCCGCCAAATCCTGATAGGATTCGTCCGAAGTTTGATAGCTTTTCAACTCGGCATCCGGGAAGTGCGCCTGAACGTATGCTTCTTGGATGGTCGAGACCTGCACGCCGATGATTTTGCCGTTCAGCCCCTCAGCCGTTGGCAGGACGCCCGAGCCTTTGGCCGCCATCACAGCCGTCGGGGTGTTGTAATATTTGTCGGTGAAATCAATGCTCTTTTCGCGTTCTTCATTGATCGACATCGACGACATGATCACATCGATCTGCCCTGCGGTCAGCGCGGGGATGATGCCGTCCCAAGCGGTGGGCGTGATCACGCAATCAAGCGCTGCTTTTTTGCAAACGGCCCCCAGAAATTCGATCTCCCAACCGACCCAGTTGCCGCTGGCATCGGGCGAGGTGAACGGCGGGTAGGGCTCGGCTGCGACGCCGATTTTCAACGGTGCGGCAAGCGCAGTGGTGCCAAACAGCAATGATGCTGCGACCGCGATGGCTATTTTCTTCATAGTTAATCCTCACAAGTTGGTTTAAGTATCCGGGTTAACCCACGGTTTTTAGGAACTGTTTTAGTCTTTCCGATTTCGGCGCACCAAACACTTCGGCGGGTGGGCCTTGCTCTTCGATCACCCCATTGTGCAGATAGATCACATGGCTTGCGACCTCGCGGGCGAATTTCATCTCATGCGTGACAAGCACCATGGTGCGGCCCTCGTTGGCCAAACCTCGGATCACTTGCAGCACCTCGCCGACCAGTTCGGGGTCAAGCGCAGAGGTTGGCTCGTCAAACAGCATCGCGCGCGGTTCCATACACAAAGCCCGCGCGATCGCGGCGCGTTGTTGCTGACCGCCCGACAAATAGGCCGGATAGGCCCCCTCTTTTTCCGCCAAGCCGACCCGTGCCAGCAGCTTGCGCGCCCGCGCCTCGGCCTCGGCGCGCGGCAATTTCAGCACATGCACCGGCACTTCGATCAGGTTTTCCAGCACGGTTTTATGGGTCCAAAGGTTGAAATTCTGAAACACCATGCCAAGGCTTTGCCGCAACCGCTCTAACTGGCGTCGATCCGAAGGCGTGCCATCGCCATGCATTGCAACGGCTTCGCCGCCGATCTCGATACTGCCGCCAGACGGAGTTTCCAGAAAGTTGATACAGCGCAGCATCGTTGATTTGCCCGAACCCGAGCCACCAATAATCGCCACCACGTCACCTTCGCAGGCTGTCAGCGATACGCCTTTCAACACCTCATGGGTGCCAAATGATTTGTGCAGACCAGCCACACGAATTGCGATGGGCTTTTCAGCCGTCGTTCCCTGAATCGGCATGTGTTTCCTGCCGTTATGATTTGAGCTATCAAATGCGCCGCCCCGGAATTGTGCAAGCGAATAATTTAGCGGCTACTTGTGGGCATCGCTGAAATTCATTCCATCGCGCGGAAAAACCGGGCGAACGCGCATTTATTCAGCGTCGCCTGCCTCTAGCGCCGCGCTGCGAGGGCATCGGCCAGCAGTCCGCGCACCAGATCAGGCGGCACATCTTCGGCCACAAACGCCGCGCCGATACCGCGCGCCAAGATAAACCGCAGCTTGCCGTCGATCACCTTTTTGTCCTGCCCCATCAGCGCCAGCAGCGCCTCGGGCCCCGGCAGATCGCCCTGGATGTCGGCAAGATCGGTCTTCATCCCCATCGCTTTCAGATGCGCGCGCACCCGACTGGGGGCTTCCTGCGCACAAAGCCCAAGCCTTTGGCTCAGCTCAAACGCCAGCGCACAGCCGATAGCGACACCCTCGCCATGCAACAGCCGATCTGAAAATCCGGTCGCCTTTTCAAGCGCATGGCAAAAAGTGTGCCCCAGGTTCAACAGCGCTCGCTCGCCTTCTTCCATCTCATCGCGGCTGACGATGCCCGCCTTCATCTCAACCGAGCGTGTCACCGCATATTGCCGCAAACCGACATCGCCCTGCGCCATCGCCGGAGCGTTGGTTTCCAGCCAATCATAGAACCGCACATCGCCGAGCAGGCCGTATTTCACCACTTCGCCATAGCCCGCCAGAAAATCACGCGGGGCTAAAGTGCCCAGCACATCAATATCTGCCAGCACCAAACTCGGCTGATGAAACGCGCCGACAAGGTTCTTGCCCTGTGGCGTGTTGATCCCGGTTTTACCGCCGACAGAACTGTCCACCTGCGCCAGAAGCGTGGTTGGAATCTGCACAAACCGCACCCCCCGCCGCAGCACGGCCGCAGCAAATCCAACCAGGTCACCCACCACGCCGCCGCCAAACGCCACCACCACATCACGGCGCTCAATCTTCTGCTCCAGCAGCCATTCCACAACACGCGCGAATTGCTCCCAGCCCTTAGAGCCCTCGCCCGGTGGGATGGTCAGCGCGGTCATGGTGATGCCTTCGGTCTCAAACGCCTTCGCCAGATCCATCAGATGGCAGGCCGCAACGGTGTCATCGGTGATCACGGCGACTTTTCGGCGATGCAGCAAAGGCGCGATCTGGCGGCCCGCCTGTGCGATCAGGCCTTGGCCGATACGCACATCGTAACTGCGCGATCCAAGATCGACATTGACCACATTCAGGCTCATCCTAGATCCTTTCCAGCACGTCCGCGCGGGTGCTCAACGCTTCGACCACCCGCTGCGCCATATCCTCAACCGACAACTCCGCAGAGGAATCGACCACCAGATCGGCCATCTGGTAGAAGGGAAGCCGGGCGTCGTAAAGCCCGCGCAAAGTTTCGCGCGGATTTGAGGTGCGCAGCAAGGGCCGCGTCGTTTTGTGGCGCACACGCTGCCAGAGCAGCTCCAGATCGGCGCGCAACCAGACCGAAACGCCCGCCTCAAGGATCAGCGCGCGGTTGTCTTGCGACAGATACGCCCCGCCGCCGGTCGACAGGATGCAGGGCGCGCCGCGCAGAAGGCGGGCGATCACTTCAGTTTCGCGCGCACGGAAAAACGCCTCGCCGTCACGCGCAAAAATTTCAGCGATAGAGCGATCTGCCGCGCGCACAATCTCTTCGTCCGAATCAACGAAGGGCACGCCCAGCAGACGCGCCAATGCGGTGCCGACAGCAGTTTTGCCTGCCCCCATCATCCCGACCATCACCACGGTTTTTTTCAGCGGCACTGTTTTATCCCTGTCTGGCTTGATTTACAGCGCGCAAATGGCGCATCGCCGCCCAAGTCAAATCTTTGTTCCCTAAATGGCGTGAACTCGGCGCAGATGCCATATATAATATGCACTGTGCTGCGATGCAGCGTAGAACAACAACAATCGCGCGGGGTAAACCTGCGGCAGCAGTAAAGGCAAAGCGGGCATGGGGCGTCTGATCAAGGTTTTGGTGTTTTTGGCGGTGCTTGGCTTCATTGGGCTTACGGGTTACGCTTATCTCGCGGATCTTTCTCCGACCGCATCCGAGGTAAAGCTGCCGGTGACCCTGAATGTCGATTAACCACCTCGGCCTCTGCGTGGCTTTGGCACTTGCGCTGCCAACAGCCGCTGGTGCCGAGAAAAAGCCGTTGTCCGCCATCGACTGGCTGTCGCAATCGGTCAAAACGCCAATGCCGAAAGGCAGCGTCGCCCCCCGCACCCCGACACAGTCGGTCAGTGCCGCGGTGAAAAATGGCACGCAGGCCAATCTGCCCCCGGTGGCGAATGAGCCGAAAGTCACCACCGATGCGTTGCCCGACCAAGTGGCGACCACCGTGCTGGGCGGCACCTCGCTGGATGCAGTCGGACTGTTGCCGCCGCGGGTGACTGGATTTCCACATGATCTGTGGGGCATCGGTCACAGTGCCGAGATTGCCACCGATATCGCCGAGGCAGGCCAAGGTGATGTGCCCGCGCTGCAATCCTTGTTGATGACGCTGCTGCTGGCTGAGGCGGACGCGCCCGCAGATTCGTCAGGTTCGGGTGATTTGCTGATCGCACGGATCGACAAGCTGTTGACGATGGGAGCTTTGGATCAGGCGCAGGCGCTGATTGCGGCTGCGGGGGCAACCAGTTCGCCCGAATTGTTCCGCCGCAGTTTTGACGTGGCCTTGCTGACCGGTGAAGAAGACAAAGCCTGCGAGGTGTTGAAATCCGCCCCCGGACTTGCGCCGACCCTGACCACCCGGGTGTTCTGTCTCGCGCGCGCGGGCGACTGGAACGCGGCGGCCCTAACCCTGCGCACCGCACAGGCTTTGGGCAATATCAGCACCGCGGATGATGCCCTGCTGTCGCGCTTTCTCGACCCTGATCAGTTTGATGGCGAGCCGATGCCGCCCGCGCCAAAGCCGATCACCCCCCTCGTCTGGCGCATCTATGACGCGTTGGGTGAACCCTTGCCCACCGCCACCCTGCCCCCGGCCTTTGCCCATGCAGATCTGTCTGACCATGCCGGATGGAAATCTCAGATCGAGGCTGCCGAGCGGCTGTCGCGTGCGGGGGCTATCACGCCGAACGTCCTGCTCGGTCTCTATACCGACCGCGCGCCTGCGGCCTCGGGCGGGGTTTGGGACCGCGCCGATGCGTTTCAGCGCTTTGATGCCGCGCTGACCAAGCGCGATGCGGCAGCAGTCGAGCAACGCCTGCCGCTGGCCTATGCCCGGATGCGCGATGTCGAGGTGGAAGTGCCATTCGCCACCCTGTTCGCGGGGCCGCTTGCGACCCTGCATTTGACAGGCGATGCGGCGCGGATCAGCTATGAGTTGGGTCTGCTTTCGCCGGAATATGAGCGCCTTGCCAAATCCCCCAATAGGGCAACCGACGCGCGCAGTGTGTTTATGGCGGGCCTGGCTGCCGGATCTGTCAAGGGCCTGATCGCCCCTGACAGCATGGCCCTCGCGATTGCCCCCGCCTTCACCGATCCGCAACTGCCCGCAGATATTGCAGAGTTGATCGCGCAAAAGCGGGTGGGAGAGGCGATGTTGCAAGCGATGATCCGCATCGAATCCGGTCTGCGTGGCGAATTGGTGAAGGTCACCGAGGGCCTATCGGTGCTGCGCAAACTTGGGCTTGAAGTCATCGCCCGACGCACAGCCTTGCAGTTGATGCTTTTGGAACGGCGCGGATAAATGCCTTCTCCTGCCAGCATTGCCCCCACCCATCCCGACAGTTGGATTTCCAGCTTTCTCGCCGCACAGGCCGCCGATCTTGGGGCTGCAAAAAACACCCAACTGGCCTATGGCCGCGACTTGAAGGATTTCGCCGATTGGCTGTCGCGCCATGCCAGCAGCTTTGCCGCGGCAGGCCGCGATCAGGTCGAGGCTTATCTGGTATTTTGTGATGCTCAGGGTCTGTCGAAAGCCACCCGCGCGCGCAGGCTGTCGGCGATCCGCCAGCTTTACCGCTTTGCACACGAGGAAGGTTGGCGCGACGACAACCCCGCCCTGCGCATCAAAGGCCCCGGGGCCAGCCAGCGCTTGCCCGGCACGCTGTCGTTGCCCGAGGTGGAGCGTCTGCTGGATGCCGCCCGCCGCAAGGGCCGATCCGTGCCCGAACGCTTGCGCAACTGTGCTTTGGTCGAACTGCTTTATGCAACGGGCATGCGGGTGTCCGAACTTGTCGGCCTGCCGGTGGCCGCCGTGCGCGGCAATCCGAAGATGATCCTGGTCAAAGGCAAGGGCGACAAAGAACGCATGGTGCCGCTGTCGCCCCCCGCCCGCGCGGCGGTGCAGGAATGGCTCGCCGAACGCGATGCGCAGGAAGATGCTGGGCGTAAGCTGGGCAAGCCTGCCTCAAAGCAGCTGTTTCCCGGCCCCGGCGTCGATGGCCATCTGACCCGCCAGCATTTCTATTTGCTGATCAAGGACATCGCGGTGCAGGGTGGCGTTGATCCCAGCACAGTCACCCCCCACACCCTGCGCCATGCCTTTGCAACGCATCTTCTGGCGGGCGGTGCCGATCTGATGGTGATCCAAGCCCTGCTGGGGCACGCCGATGTCGCCACCACCGAGATTTACACCCATGTTCTGGATGAGGACCTGCGCCGTCTGGTGCTGACGCATCACCCCCTCGCCACAGGCAAACCGGGCACATGATGCACAACCTTTGGATTTACGCGCTGATCCTTGCCACGCTTGCCGCAGCAGCCCTTCTGGCCGCCGTGATTGCCGCCGTGCAAAACCTGCCACATGGCCGCGCCGCGGTGCATTCCGCAGCCGCAGCCAAGCTGATCGCGCGCGGTAAGATGGGGCTGATGACGCTGCGGCTTGCCCATAGCCTGACCGCGCTTGCCGCACTTTCCGGCCTGCTGTGGCAAGCCCGCGACTGGACAGGCTTCGATTTCGCGTGGCTGACCTTTGCTGCAGGGATCGCGCTGTCATTGTTGGGCCGCATCATCCCCTCGGCCCTCGGCACCGCTACGCCTGAATTCACCCTTGCCCGTCTCAGCCGGTTCGGCCTGATCGCCGCATGGATATTCGCGCCCCTCGCGGCCCTGATGCAGATCCTGAAGCAAGCCGCCCTGCGCGGCTTTGGCCTGACCTTCGATCTGGCCGAGCAGCATGATGCCCTGCGCGACGACATCGCGGGTGCCATTGCTTTGGGTCATTCTGGCGGGGCTATGCAAAAGGAAGACCGCGACCGTCTGCTGGGGGCGTTGGATCTTTCCGACCGCACGGTCGAAGAAATCATGCGCCATCGCCGCCAGATCGAGATGATCAACGCCGATGATCCGCCCGGCGATATCATCAGCCAAATGCTCGCCTCGCCACATTCGCGTCTGCCGGTCTACCGCGATGAGACCGAGAACATCCTTGGCCTCGTCCACACCAAGGATCTGTTGCGCGAACTCGACCGCCTGCTGCGCGGCGATGCCCCCGAAGGGCTGGAAAGCCTTGATATTCTGAAGGTCGCCAAGAAGCCCTATTTCATCCCCAACACCACCAACTTAGACGAACAAATGCGCGAGTTCCTGAAACGGCGCACGCATTTCGCTTTGGTGGTTGACGAATACGGCGGGTTGCAGGGCTTGATTACGTTGGAAGATATCCTGGAAGAAATCGTCGGCGATATCACCGATGAATTTGATGTTGTCGCGCGCGACGCGGGGCTTAAGCGCGATGCCAATGGTGATTATCTGATCGACGGGGCGATGACGATCCGCGATCTGAACCGCGCCACGGATTGGCAACTGCCCGATGCCGAGGCCAATACCCTCGCAGGTCTGGTGATCCACGAGGCCCAGATGATCCCGTCTGAGGGTCAGGTTTTCCACTTCCACGGTTTCCGCATCGAAGTGGCGCAACGTCGAGAAAACCGCATCACCAAGCTCAAACTGCGGCCGATGACAAAGCTGACATGAAGCGATTTTTGCGTGTCAGGTTTCACTGCGCGCGCCAAAGGGTTCGCGCAGCGCGATCCGCTTGCTCAGAAACCGCGTTAGACGATCATCAGCGCATCAGCCAGGCCAACCGTCGACGTGACCCCCGTAAGCGTGATGACTTCATTCGCGCTGAACTCAAACACCACCGTACCCGCCACCACATGCGCAAACTGCGAAACAACTTGCTGCGTGCTTAATGCAGCGCTGCCCCAGATCAGATCATCGAACTGCAGGCGATCCCCCGCTGATTTCGCAAAATCTGTCAAAGTATCGCGGCCGAAATTATTGCCAAAAATGAACGTGTCCCCTCCCGCATTGCCGGACAACATGTCATTTTCAGCCCCGCCCTCGATCCGATCAGCGCCGTTTCCGCCCAGAAGTGTATCGTTGCCTAGGCCACCAATCAGATAATCATTGCCGTTCATCCCCCTGAGCACATCTCTTCCCGCCACACCATCCATGCGATTGGCACCTGCGTTTCCGGTCATCACGTTGTCATTGGCGTTGCCGCCAGCCGTAAGACCGGCGTTGCCAAGCAGGCTTACGTGGTTCAGGCCAAGTTTAAGCGTGATGGCGCCAGACGAAAGCAAGGTGTTCTGATTGACAATATCGACCTTCACATTTCCACTCCCCATCCCGATGGTGAATGAATAGCTGAGTGCCCCAAGCTGGCCGGTCACAGCCACCGCCGAAGCTGCCGTCAGTGCAAGCGCATAACCGCCCGCCACGGCACTGGCTACCGACTTTCCTTGGGCCGCAATAGTGGCGCTCCCAACGCCTTCCCCGATCGAATAGAAACTATTTCGGTCAGTGTCACTGTAAATGACTCCCGTCAGGAAAGCAGTGGTTGCCGCGGGCCTGCCAAATAATTCGGTCAACATCGAAGAGTTGTAGCTCCCCCCGCTTTGGGTGAAACTGCCGTACTCTTGCGCGATGCCAATCTCTTGGTAGCTGCCATTCAGCATATTCTGGCGGTGGCCCGTCGTGCTGAGAAACAGGCTCTGATGGTGCGCTGCGATTGCGGCGTTCAGATCCAGCGTTCCGGTTGAACCGCGCCACGAGATGTTCTCGCCGACACCCGACCAGCCATAGCCCGCCTGCGCCGCGCGATCCCAAGGTTGCGAGCCGCCTCTGCCGGTATGCGAAAACACATCCGCCGCCAGCATCCATTGCGAATGGCCAATCGCCGCGTTTTCCAACAGGGCGTTGGGGGCAAGCACCTGCTTAGAGGCGGTCGAGATCGTGCCCGCTGCAAGCCCCGCGTTCAGATCAATGCCATAGCGCGCAGCCTCGCCCGCCGGGTCAAGTCGCGCCCGGTTGATCAGTTCCAGCAAATATTGCTCTGCAGCCGTTAAAGCCATTGCGGCCTCCCTATTTCAAAGCAGACCCATAGAACCTGCCGGACGAATAAGGCGAAGCCGCGACGAGAATGTGTCAGCGGCTGCGGAACAGCGACCCTAGCACACCACGGATCACCGCTTGCCCAGTTTTAGAGCCCAGACTTCTAGCAAAGCTTTTCGCAAAAGTCTCGCCGATCGAATCGGATCGGCTGGAGTTTGCCTTCTTGGGGGTGGCAGAGGTGGTCCGCCCGGCACTTCCGCCATCATAACGGCGGGCGTTGCGGAACTCGGACTCGGCTTGATCTGCCTGCTGCTGGCTTTGCGTCTCGGCGGCGTTGGCCTCTTGTGCGGCGTGTTCAGCGCGGATGCGCAGGCGTTCATAGGCGCTGTCACGGTCAACCACTGTGTTGTATTTCGCCCCCATCGGCGAAGCCGCGATCAACTGCGCACGCAAGGCCGGATCAATCGGCCCAAGTTGCGACGACGGCGGGCGCACCAATGTGCGTTCGGCCACACCCGGAATACCCTTGGCCTCCAGAAACGAGGTCACGGCCTCGCCCGTGCCGACATCGCGGATCGCATCTTCGATGGCGAAACGCGGATTGGGGCGATAGGTTTCAGACGCCAGTTTCAGGTCTTTCTGATCCTTGGCGGTGAATGCGCGCAACGCATGCTGCACACGGTTGCCCAACTGTCCCAGAATCATCTCGGGCACGTCGGCGGGGTTCTGGGTGATGAAATACACGCCCACGCCTTTCGAGCGGATCAGCCGCGCCACCTGCTCGACCTTGGCCACCAAAGCTTTCGGCGCGTCGGCGAACAACAGATGCGCCTCGTCGAAGAAAAACACCAGTTTTGGCTTATCCGGGTCGCCAACTTCGGGAAGGTTTTCGAACAATTCCGACAACAGCCACAGCAGGAAGGTCGCGTACAGCCGGGGCGAATTCATCAGCTTTTCCGCCGCCAGAATGTTGATCATCCCCGCGCCATTGCCATCGCAACGCATCAGGTCGGCCAGATCCAGCGCAGGTTCGCCAAACATCTCGGCGGCACCTTGATTCTCCAGCACCAACAAACGCCGCTGGATCGCCCCGACGGAAGTAGGCGAGACCAGACCGAAGCGGCCCGAAATCTCGGTCGCATGTTCGGCGACAAACGCCAGCAAAGCTTGCAGGTCTTTCAGATCGAGCAGCGGCAGTTTTTCCTCATCCGCCAACCGGAACGCCACGTTCAGCACGCCCTCTTGCGGTTCGGACAATTCAAGCAGGCGCGACAGCAGCAGCGGCCCCATCTCGGCCACAGTGGCACGGATCGGATGGCCTTTTTCGCCGAACATATCCCAGAATGTCACCGGAAAGCTGCGGTATTGCAGATCAAGCCCGATGGTGGCGGCGCGCTTCATAAAGCTGTCATGCAGTTTTTGGCTGGTGGAGCCTGCGGCACCGAGGCCCGAAAGATCGCCCTTCACGTCGGCCATGAACACCGGGACACCTTCTGCCGAAAACCCCTCGGCCAGCACTTGCAAGGTGACGGTTTTACCCGTGCCGGTGGCGCCTGCGATCAACCCATGGCGGTTGCCGTATTTCAGCAGCAGGCTCTGGCCCACACCATAAGCTTCGCCGCCGCCGCCCACAAAAATCGTCTCGCCCATGCTGCCACCTTTTGCATGATCCAAAGTTGCTTGACGGCAACCGTTCTTGGCCAAAATACATTGTTAACCTAACTCTGCCAGTCTCGATCTTACCGCAAACATGCTTCGGTGTTTGTTGTGGTGACGTCCTCCCTGTCAGACTGCCGCGCTGATCAAACAGCGCGGCTTTTTTCCATCGCAAGACTGTCACAATCGGTTACAATTCCAGTTGACGCGGATTTGAAAGCGCCGTAGCGTTTGCGTCATAAGTCGGCCAGTCCGGCAGGGAGAATAAAAAACTGGAAAAGGGGTCGGGTATCCGGCCCTTTTTTTATTTTAGAACAACTGGTTAGCAGGATCGCTTCAGGGATGATCGCGGCAGCCTTTTTTCGCCCATGCGCGCGAAGACGTGAAGTTTTTTCCCGCTGACTTCCTGGCTTTGCCATGCTATTGCCCAGCCAAACAATCATGAAAGAGACAGTGATGTCGATGACCACTCTGCACCGTTCCCTCGCGTTTTCGCTCGGTCTGGCCTTTGCTGCCGCGACATTCCCGGCCCTCGCGCAAGAGGCAGCACCGGCTGATCCTGCCCCGGCTGCAACGGTGGACACCACCGCTCCGGCGGCCGAAGATCTGAACATGGGCATCGACCCCAACACGCCGCCCGCGCCGCTGACGCAGGAAGCTGCCGCAGAGGGTCAGATTTACCAACTCGCCAGTTTCGATGCATGGGCGCAGCGCTGCACCAAGATGAAAGACGGCTCGGACCCTTGCGAGTTGTATCAGCTGCTGAAAGACAAAGACGGCACCAACGTGGCTGAAATCAGCATGTTCGCGCTGCCCGCTGGTGGCAAAGCCGCTGCCGGTGCCACGATCATCGCGCCGCTGGAAACCCTGCTGACCGCCAATCTGGCGGTGTCGGTGGATGGCAGCAAAGCCAAAATCTACCCGTTCACCTTCTGCGCCCAACTGGGCTGCGTCGCACGCATCGGCTTCACGGCGGATGAAGTGGCACAGTTCAAAAAGGGCACCAAGGCCACGATCACCATCGTGCCTGCTGCGGCACCGGATCAAAAGGTTGAACTGGCTGTCGAGTTGAAGGGTTTCACCGCGGGCTACGAGGCCGTCGCCGCAACGATGCCAAAGCAGTAAGATCAAGGCCAGATCGCAAAAAGCCCGCCCCAGTTTGGGCGGGCTTTTTCATGCCATAGAGCCGCTTAAGCCTTTCAAGCGGAGTGTCTGACCACAACATCTTGTGCAAAAGCCAGCAATAATTCACAAATCACACAAGTCAGTCCCAGCTGGGAAAAACTTTCAGTCTACGCCATCTCTGCAAAAAGCCCGCCGTTACGCCGCTTTGCGCAACACCAGCACCGCATTCAGCCCGCCGAAGGCAAATGCATTCGACATCACCACATCGACGGGCACCTCGCGCGCCTGATTGGGCACCACGTCCAATGCACACTCAGGGTCCGCCACCTCGTAGCCAATCGTCGGCGCGATCACACCCTGCTGCAAGGCCATCAGGCAGGCGAGCAGCTCCACAGCCCCGGTGCCGCCGATCAGATGACCGTGCATGGATTTGGTCGAAGACAGCATCACGCTGTCCGCCGCAGGCCCGAACACCTGCGCAATCGCCGCACATTCGGTCTTGTCATTCGCCGCCGTGCCGGTGCCATGCGCGTTGATATAGCCCACGGCATCCGGGGCCACCTTGGCGTCGCGCAGCGCCAGCCGGATCGCCCGTGCAGCACCTTCTTGCGACGGCATCACGATGTCAGACGCATCCGAGGTCATCGCAAAGCCGATCACTTCGGCCAAAATCACCGCCCCGCGCGCGCGGGCATGGTCGTAATCTTCAAACACAAAGATCGCCGCGCCCTCGCCCTGCACCATGCCGCTGCGGTTCAGGCTGAACGGACGGCAGGCGGTTTGCGACATCACCCGTAACCCCTCCCACGCCTTGATGCCGCCAAAGCACAGCATCGATTCCGACCCGCCCGTGACCATCACCTGGGCCCCGCCACCCCGGATCGCCTGAAACGCCAGTCCCATCGCGTGATTGGAACTCGCACAGGCGGTTGAGACGGAAAAACTCGGGCCGCGCAGCCCAAACTGCATCGCCACATGGCTGGCCCCGGCACTGTTCATCAGTTTTGGCACCACGAAGGGATGCACCCGGTTTTTATCCTCGGCATAGACAGCACGGTAACTCTCGTCCCAAGTGTTGACGCCACCCGCCGCCGTGCCCAGCACGACGCCAGAGCAGTCACCAAGATCACCGTCAAAAACCAGCCCCGACTGCGCAATCGCCTGCTCTGCCGCCGTCAGCGTAAACTGGGTAAACCGGTCATACAGCGTGATCTGCTGGCGGCTGAACAAAGCCTCGGCATCCCAACCCTTCACCTGCCCGCCGATCTGGATGCTCAGCCGGTCCTTGTCGCGAATATCCAGCGCGCCAATGCCACAACGGCCTTCGGCAAAGGCTGCGTAGGTGCCCGCCACATCGCGCGCCAAGGCGTTGACCGTGCCTGCTCCGGTGATGACAACCCGCCTCATGCGGCTTTCTGAGTGATCAGGCCTTCGACCGCCGCCACAATCGAGGCCACCGAGGTCAGATCAAAGCCGCTTTTCGACGGCTCATTGGCGTTGAACGGCACGGAAATGTCGAAGGCTTCCTCAATTGCAAAGATCGTCTCCACCAGCCCCAGACTGTCGATGCCAAGGCTTTCAAGCGATTGCGCAGGGTCGATATCGGCCACATCCAACACCGCCTGCTCGGCAATAATCGCGATCACTTGATCTTGCACGCTGATCACTTGGCTTTGCATGTTCATCGGGTTTCCTTCCGTCACAGTTTACCTCGTTTAATCAACATCAGGTAACAGGGATATGGCTTTCTCCAATTCCGCCACGCGGGACGCCAGCCGAGGCAAGCGGCGCAGCGCCTTTTGTATCTCGACATGGGTTTCCATCTTGACCGCAGGATAGCCCAAAAGCACCCGGCCTGCAGGCGCATTGGTCAAAATTTTCGTGGCCCCGCCCGCAATCACATCATCGCCAACGAAGATATTGTCGCTGACCCCGACTTGTCCGCCAAGCACCACCCGGTCGCCGATCCGCGCCGAGCCCGCAATCCCCACCTGCCCGCACAGCAAACAATCGCGGCCCACTTGAACATTGTGCCCAATATGCACGAGATTATCGAGCTTGGTGCCCGAGCCGATGGTGGTATCGCGAATGGTACCACGATCAATCGCGACATTTGCACCAAGTTCCACATCATCGCCCAAGGCCACAGCGCCCAGAGAATGAATCCGCAGCCAACTTTGCGCCCGAATTTCGTCACGTTTGCCCAAACTGGCACGAATTTCTTCAACTCCGGATTTCTCGGGTGTCACGAAGGAAAAGCCATCCGCCCCCACCACCGCCCCCGGCTGGCAGATAAACCGATGCCCGATTGTCACCCGCGCGCCGATCCGTGCGCCCTGTAGGATCAGCGCGTCGTCACCAATCACAGCCCCTTCCGCAATCGAGACATGGCTGGCGATCCGCGCGCGCGCGCCAATCCGAACATCCGCCCCAATCACCACAAACGGGCCAATCGCAGCACCCACGCCAATAACGGCCGAAGCGTCCACCAACGCCATCGGATGCACCCCGGCCGCAATCACAGGCCCCGGATCCAGCATCACCGACAGCCCCGCCATCGCCAGCCGTCCGCGTGGCGCGAAAATCGCCGCTTTCAGCCCCAAACCCCGCCAATCCGCCCCCGGCCATAGCATCGCCGCCTGCGCCCGACCCTTTGCCAAACCGTCGCCATAGCGTGGGTCCATCGCCAAAGCCAAATCCTGCGGACCCGCACTTGCAGGTTCCGAGGCGCGCAAAACCATCAGGTCAAGATCGCCCTCTGCTTCAGCCCCTAAAGCCTGCGCAATGTCGCGGATCGTATGGGCCATGGTATCCTCCGGCGGTTTGCGGAAGGTTTAGCGCAGATAACCGGCAGCTTGAACCACAATTCTCATACCAGCCAAACGGATTCCCCGCAGGGAAATCACCTTGTTTCAATCGGCTATCCCAACGGGAAATCAGCCCTGCACCTCTGGCAAGGCCACCCCCGCCTCGGTCAGCGCTTCAAACAGCTTGGCATCGCGACCGTAGACATCGCGGCGATAAGCCATCCCGGTCTTGGTTGGCCAAGCGGTGTAGTAGACCAAATGCACTGGCACCGGCACTTCCAGCGAGACCGAGCTTTCGTTCTTGGCATCGAGGTGCTCTTGGAACAGGCCTTTCGGATCGCTGGTCTGCTTGGCAAGCAGGGTATAGGCGAAATCAAACGGGTCGCCCAAACGGATGCAGCCATGGCTGAAAGCCCGCACCTCATTGGCAAACAACGCTTTGGCGGGCGTGTCGTGCAGATAGATGTTGTAGGTGTTGGGGAACATGAACTTCACCTTGCCCAAGGCGTTGCCGTCCGAAGGCGGCTGGCGCAGGCCAAACGGGAAGCTTGATGCCGAATAAGCCGCGAAATTCACCGCCCCGCGCGGCACCACACGACCTCTGCCATCAATCACCTGCAAATGCCCGACCGCATTCGGGTTGCGCTGCAACATCGGCAGGTATTCTTTTACGATGATCGAGCGCGGCACACCCCAGCTGGGGTTTATCACCAGATATTCCATCTGATCGGAAAATTCCGGGCTGCGCATCTCGGGCGAGGCCTTGCCAACCACCACCCGCGTCTGAAACGAGACCCGGCCGTCATCGACGATTTCCGCCGTGAAATCTGCCTGATTGACCCAGATATGCCGCGCGCCAAGATCGGTATGCCCCATCCAACGCATCCGCTCCAGTGCCACGCTCACCGATTGCAAGCGCTCGGCTGGCGTTGTGTTCAGCGCTTCAATGGTGGACTCCCCCGCCACACCATCAGCGGCCAAGCCCTGATCCAACTGATAGCGTTGCACCGCGCGCTGCATCTGTCCGTCATAAATCGCGGTGGCCGAGCGGCCCATATAGCCAAGCTCGATCAACCGATCCCGCAGCGCCACCACCGCATCACTACTGTCGCCCGGCGAAAGTTTTGTCGCCGAAATTCCGATCAACGACGGCGCTTGCCGTTCCAGTCGCAACTTTTCCTTCACCAACCGGGCATATTCCGGGGCGTTTGGCAGCAGAGCACTCAGGTAAGCGTCGGGCGCAGGCGTGGCCGCGATTCCCGCCAGCAAGACAGCCGGATCAGGCCGAATGATCTCGCGCACAATCGTCGGATCAATCTTTTTCGGCGTCAAAGCGCCAGAACTTACATCGCGCGCATAAGACAGATAGGCGGTGGTCATCGCCACTTCCAAACGGCCCCGGTCGCCTTCCGTCACCGCCGCTTTCGCCAGCGCGATCAGAGCAGCCGGATCGTAGCGCTTTACCGGCAGGCCCTGCTCGTCAGCAGTCGCAAGCGCCATGATCAGCGCATGCCGCCGCGCCTGATCATTCGGGCCGGTCCACAGCGGTTGATAGCCATGGCCGCGATAAAACCCGGCGACCGCCTCATCTGCGGCCGAGGCTTCGGCCAAAGACCGTGTGAACGCATCGCTTTGCGCCAGAACCGGCGAGGTCCAAGCCAAGGCCACAGTCAAAGCGGTGGTGGCGGTCAGGCGGCGGATAACTCCGCAGGCGCGCGCGGAAAAGCTGATGTGCACGATGATTCCCATTGGTCGGGCCAAGCCCTGTCGCATCTGATAGTGATTTACTTTGAAAAGTTTGGGTGAAATCCCTGAAACTGTAAACTCGTGTTCGTGCATCTGGTCACGCAAGGGTCGCTACAACCGCCGTGATTGTCGCATATTCGCCACGAATAGCGCAGATACGGAAATCCCCACTTGGTTCCCTCATTTTCAGCAATTTTTTGCCTATTGCGGTCAGACTGGGATTCGGCGGCCAATCTGCTCTTTGGCTTCAACGCAAGCTGTGCCATAAGGTGCCCAGCACTTGGGGATGAAGTGACGAACAGAACCGCAACTTCAGGCGGTCAAAGACCAGCGACGGGACAGGCGCAAAGAATGGCGAATATGACTTCGAACGGGATCACGCGGCGTGGGCTGCTGGGCGTTTTTGCGGCAACTGCCGTGATCGCAGCACCGACATACTCCAATGCTTTCGGCCTTCTCAAGGGCGCGGGCGATATTCGACGGATCCGAATGTATTCGGGTCGCACCGGGGAAAGTATCGACACGATCTATTGGGTCGAAGGCGAATACATCCCGGAGGTTACAAAAGAAATCAATCACTTCATGCGCGATTGGCGTTCCGACGAAGTGGTTGGGATGGACCCGCGCAATTATGACATCATCGCAGCCGCACACCGCCTGCTCGATGTCCGCGAACCTTACATGTTGCTGTCGGGCTATCGCAGTCCTGCCACCAACGCCATGTTGAGCTCAAAGTCGCGCGGGGTCGCCAAGCACTCTTTGCACATGAAGGGTATGGCGGCTGATCTGCGGTTGAAATCGCGTTCCGTCAGCCAAATGGCCAAGGCGGCAGAGGCCTGTTCGGCGGGTGGTGTCGGGCATTATTACGGCTCTAACTTTGTGCATATGGATTGCGGTCCGGTTCGCACTTGGGGCGGCTAAGGCTGTTTTCCGCGCAAGGTCGATCAACGTTTAAGCAAAAAGGCGCCTATCGAGGCGCCTTTTGTTTTTGGCGGGGTTCGGGATTGTTGCTGTAAACCGAGCAATCAGCCGCGATTAATTTCCGTCGTCAGACCGCGGCGCGAAAGATCCGGTCAGCGTCGCCTTACCCCGGAAACCCTGTGCCACGACAAATTTCTCTGAACTATCCGCCCTGCTCGCTGGCGGCTTTACATTCGCCACCTTGTTGAACGACTTTTTCAACTGCACCTGCATCTCATTTTCCGCGCCGCCCGCCAGAACCTTGGCGATAAAGGTGCCGCCTTCTTCCAGCACGTCAAAGGCAAAGGCCAAAGCCGCCTCAATCAGCGCGATGATCCGCAAGTGGTCGGTGCCCTTATGCCCCGACGCCGAGGCCGCCATATCCGACATCACCACATCGGCCTTGCCGCCCAGCCAGCCCTTGACCAGCGCATCGGCCTCCTCAGACAAGAAATCCAGCTGGTGGATTTGCGCGCCAGCAATGCTTTCGATCTCTTGCAAATCAATCCCCAGCACGGTGCCAATCGGCTTTTTCGGATTGTCGCCCAAAGCATTCACCCGCTTCACCGCAATCTGACACCAGCCCCCCGGCGCACAGCCAAGGTCCACCACCCGGGCGCCCGGCACAAGGAAGCCGTATTTCTCATCCAGCTCGGCAATCTTATAGGCTGCCCGGCCCCGGAACCCTTCCTTCTTGGCACGGATGACGTAAGGATCGTTCAACTGCCGCTCTAGCCACAACGTAGATGACAGCTTGCGGCCCTTGGCGGTTTTGACCCGCACGCGCAGCTCGCGCTGACCCCGGCCTGATGTGCTTTTTTCAGTCATTCAAACGGCCCGTCCTCTAAAACGCCATCGGCGCTCATCTGTGCATATAAGAGCCCCTCGCGCAGGCCACGGTCGGCCACCGAAAGGCGATCGGTTGGCCATATCCGCATCAGCGCCTGAAGGATAGCCGCGCCGGACATGATCAGCGTATGTCGGTCACGGCCAATCCGCGGATCATTGCGCCGCCCTTCCGGCCCAAGCGTCAGATATTCGCGGATCACCAGATCGATCTGATCAGAAGTCATCTGCAAACCATCGACCTTGGTGCGGTCATAGCGCCGCAGGCCAAGATAGCTGGCCGCTACCGTCGTCACCGTTCCAGAGGTGCCAATGATCTGAAACCCCTCACGCTTTTGCGCCGAAGCATAGGGGCTGAACGAGGCGAGGTTTTCTTCAAAAAACCAACTCATCAGTGCAAAGCGCGCCGCATCATCTTCGACATCCTGAAACTGGTCTTTCAGCGTCGCAACCCCCAGCGGCACCGAAATCCAATCCACCACCCGCGCGCCCGCAGGTTCCACCTGAAACCCGCGATGCAGCCGCATGATCGATTTTGGTCGATCCTCTGGCGCTACCGCCGACAGATCAATCCACACCAGTTCGGTCGATCCGCCGCCAATATCGACCACCAAAAGCTGTTCGGTGGACCGGTTGACCAGTGGCGCACAAGAAATCACTGCCAAACGCGCTTCTTCTTCGGCCGGAATGATCTCGACAATCAGCCCGGTTTCACGCTTGACCTGCCGCATGAATTCTTTGGAATTGCGCGCACGCCTACAGGCTTCCGTCGCCACGAACCGCATCCGCGTCACGCCATGCTGTTCGATCTTCTTCTGGCAAATCCGCAACGCCTGCATCGTCCGCCCCATCGAGGCACGACCAAGCCTGCCCGAGGCTTCCAGCCCCGCGCCCAGCTGGACAGTTTTTGAGAAACTGTCCAAAACCACAAACTGACTGCCCTTTGGCTGGGCAATCAACATGCGGCACGCATTTGTGCCTAAGTCCACGGCAGCATAAAGCCCCTTGGACCACAGGCCGGGGGGGGCCGACGGGTCAGTTTCGCGGAAAGCATCCTGTGCCTCAACCGCTGTTTGCATCGCGTCCGCCCCCTGGGGACGCTCGGGCGCCATAATCGCCCTCCATTGGTGGTTGCGACAAAGGTAGTCCCGTTCCCGGGTAGTGGCAAGCACCCTCCCCCATGCCTGAGCAAACGCGAGTTGTGCGTTCATACAGATGATGAAAATTTCTCCAATCTCAACCACTGGCCGCACGCGCAGTTTGCCGATAGCAACAAACGTGGTCGCTACAAGCATGTTCTATGTCGAAAACCGACCCTATTTGTCGCGTATCGGCGCATAGAACAGGTATCAAACTAGGGTGAGGGAATCAGCTATGCCGGATGTAACAGTGGTGTTTTGGCGCGATATTCCGGCGCAGGTGATTGTCGGCAAGGGGCGCTCTGCCTCAAAGGTGCAACTGCCCGAGCGGTTTGAGCAAGCGATTGACCGCTGTGCCATGAAGATCGGCGCTAAAGGTGCCGACGCTTACTTGGCCGAATGGCGCAAAGCTGATCCCTATCCGGTGGAAGGCGAGGCCGCCGAGATTGCCGCCGCTGAGGCGGCGCGTCTGGTCGCTGAATATGACACCGAGCGTCTCAAAACGCTGATCAACGCCGAGGGCTGGGCGCAAGCCTGACCATATCTAACGGGAGGCCCACATGGCACTTAGCTTTTTTCGCAAAGACACCAAACCAGCAGCAAATACCGATGCGAATGAGGCCTTTTTGAAAGGCTATTCGATCGAGGTGATGCCGCGCACCGCCGAAAAGGTGGAAGATTTCCGTGCTTTGCTGCCCAAAGGCACGCGGGTTTATATCGCCCATATCGAAGGCACTCCGATTGAGGAAATGGTCGCCACCGCAAGGCGTATCGCCGGCGAAGGCTTTGACGTGATGCCGCATTTCCCGGCGCGGATCATCCATGACAAGGCCACCTTGGCTGACTGGATCAAGCGCTATCAGACCGAGGCTGGTGTGAAGCAAGCACTTTTGCTGGGCGGCGGTGTGAGCACCCCTGCTGGTGATTTTGAAAGCTCGATGCAGTTGATGGAAACCGGGCTGTTCGATGGTTTTGAGCGTCTGCATGTTGCGGGCCACCCCGAGGGCAACAAGGACATCGACAAAGATGGCGGCGATGCCATCGTGCTGGCTGCGCTGAAGTGGAAACAGGCGTTTTCGGAACGCTCTGATGCGAAAATGGCGATTGCAACGCAGTTCTGCTTTGAGGCGGGTCCGGTGATCGCTTGGGCCAACCGCTTGGCCGAGGCGGGCGTGCATCTGCCGATCCATATCGGCGTAGCTGGCCCCGCCAAGCTGCAAACCCTGATCAAATTCGCAATTTCCTGCGGGGTCGGCGCTTCACTGCGCGTGCTGCAAAAACGTGCTATGGACGTGACGAAACTGCTTTTGCCCTACGAGCCGACCGAGTTTATCTCGGGCCTTGCCGCGCACAAAGCGGCTAACCCGGCTTTTGGCATTGAGCAGGTTCACTTCTTCCCGCTGGGCGGCATTAAGACCAATGCGGCTTGGGTTACTGAAAATGGCGGCGACGCTGGTGTGCCCGCAAACGCTTAAAGAGAAGGTTTAAGAATGACCCGTACCGTTATTGAATCCAAAACGAAAACCGTGATCATCGGTTTCGACGAGCCATTCTGCGTCATTGGCGAGCGCATCAACCCGACCGGCCGCAAAAAACTGGCTGCTGAAATGGAAGCCGGCAATTTTGAAACCGTTCTGCGCGATGCGCTAGAGCAGGTCGCCTGTGGTGCCAACATTCTGGACGTAAACTCGGGGGCGGTGTTTACCAACAAAATGGCCGAAGATCCGCGCTATGCCGACAACAACTTTGTCGAGCCGCCGTTGATGCGCGAATTGATCCTGCGAATCCAGGCCGTGGTCGATGTGCCGTTGTGCATCGACAGCTCGGTTCCCGGCGCACTTGAGGCGGGATTGATGGCTTGCGAGGGTCGTCCGCTGCTGAACTCGGTGACGGGCGAAGAAGACCGCATGGAATTGGTTTTGCCACTGGTGAAGAAATACAACGTGCCGGTGGTGGCAATTTCCAACGACGACACCGGGATTTCGCAAGACCCGGACGTGCGATTTGCGGTGGCGAAAAAGATCGTCGAACGCGCGGCAGATTTTGGCATTCCGGCGCATGACATCGTGGTTGATCCGCTGGTGATGCCGGTCGGCGCGATGGGCTCGGCTGGGCAGCAAGTGTTCGCCTTGGTGCGGCGTCTGCGCGAGGAGTTGGGCGTCAACACCACTTGTGGGGCGTCGAACATCTCGTTCGGCCTGCCGCACCGTCACGGCATCAACGCGGCTTTTCTGCCGATGGCGATTGGCGCAGGCATGACTTCTGCGATTATGAACCCGGTGCGTCTGCCAGAGATGGAGGCCATCCGTGCCGCCAACTTCCTGATGAACCATGACGCCAACGGCGGTGAGTGGATCCGCTTTGCAAAAGTGCTGGAGGCTGTTGAGGCGGGCGCAACCTTCGCCGAGGCTTCGGCTGCGGCGACAGCGGCCACATCCGGACGTCGCGGCGGACGCCGCGCGCGCTAAGCTATCAATATTACGACAAAAGGCCCGCCACTGGCGGGCCTTTTGCTTTAGCGGATGCGGCGGGTCAGCTTAGCCGCTTGCCGTGCCCGTTTGGCCACTTCCTTGCCTGCGCGGGCCTGTGCGTGATCTTCTGGCGTCATATCATCGGGGGACTTCCCCCTTCGAGCCGCATAATCAACACCCTTATTGACGGCGGTGTTGACCAGCCGCCCCAAAAGTTTGTTCAGGATCATCTGAATGATACGGTCCATGGCTTAGTCCTCAAACAATTCGCTTTGCCCAGTGCTGGGCTGTTCTTCGTCTTCAGATGGGGTGGTCAGCCCACCCGGCAAGGGGCGACTGTCCAACAACCCAGCCGCGCGCAATTCTTTCAACCCCGGCAGATCGCGCGCAGATTCAAGGCCGAAGTGGTCAAGGAAGTGATCCGTTACCACGAAGGTCACTGGGCGGCCCGGAGTCATCCGCCGACGCCCCAGCCTGATCCAATCCAGTTCCAACAACTGATCCACCGTGCCCCGACTGACCGCCACACCGCGGATTTCCTCAATCTCGGTCCGCGTCACCGGCTGGTGATAGGCGACAATCGCCAGCGTCTCAATTGCCGCGCGCGACAGTTTGCGCTGCTCGGCGCTTTCCTTTTGCATCAAATGCCCAAGGTCGGCGGCGGTGCGGAAAGCATAGGCATCGCCAACCTTGACCATATTCACCCCCCGCCCGTCATAGCGACGGCGCAGGGTCAGCAAAGCCTCGGCGGGATCGCAACCATGCGGCATCCGCTTGACCAGTTCGGCCAGGGTCACAGGCTCGGCCGAGGCGAAGAGGATGGCTTCCACCATGCGCTCTTGCTCGCCCATCGGCGGCGCTTCAAACAGGCTTTTTTCAATCGGATCTATCATGGTGCAGTCCTGCGGATCATCAGGGGGGCAAACATCTCACCCTGTTTGATCTGCACTTGACCGCGCTTGGCCATTTCCAAAATTGCGGCGAAATGCGCGGCGGTGGCCGATCTGCGGCGCGCGGGGGAAACCTCCCAGCCCTCGGGCATGAAGCTGGTCAAATCCGACCATTCGCCAGCGTAACCCAGCAAGCCGCGCATCCGTTCCAGCGCGTCTTCCATCGTGTAGACGTCTTTGCGATCAAAGGCATAGGGGCGGAATTCATCGCGGGTGCGGGTGCGGGCATAGGCGCGCATAAGGTCCAAGAGCGTCGCGGTATAGCTGACCGTGACCTTGCGGGTGACATCCTCGGGCACACCGCGCGCGAAAAAATCGCGACCAAGTTGGTCACGCCCCATCAGACGGGCAGCGGCCTCGCGCATGGCCGACAGTCGCTCCAACTGAAACGCCAGATGGGCTGCCAAATCCTCGGCCGAAGGTCCAGCTTCGCCGGGTTCGGGTGGCAGCAAAAGACGGGATTTCAGGAAGGCAAGCCAAGCCGCCATCACCAGATAATCGGCGGCAAGTTCAATCCGCAACGCCTGCGCGCGCGACACGAAGACCAGATATTGCTCGGCCAGTTGCAGCACAGAAATCTTGCGCAAATCGACTTTTTGCGTGCGTGACAGCATCAACAAAAGGTCGAGCGGCCCCTCGAAACCATCAACATCGATGATCAGCGCTTCCGAGGCCAGCCTCTCAGCAGCCGGAATACGCGCGGCGGCGCCCCAATCGTCGGTATCCGTGTCACCCATGCGCACCTTCGCCCAGCAGAGCCGAAAACTCAGCCTCCAGCGCGGCGATGTCAACGGATTTCGCTGGGCGGCGTTGTGCAAGCGCTGCCGTCGCACGCGCGCGAGCCGCCTCGGTCATCGCCCCTGCGGCACCGGCAACTTGCAGCATTTCAGCCATATCACCCTTGCAATGCAGCGCAATATCGCAGCCCGAAGCGATGGAATGCGCCGCCCGCTGCCCCAAACTGCCTGCCAAGGCCTGCATGTTCAGATCATCGGTGATCAGCAGGCCCGCAAAGCCGATCTCATCGCGGATCGCCCTGATCATCGCAGGGGACTGCGTGGCGGGCAGGTCATCATAGGCAGAAAAAATGATATGCGCCGTCATCGCCATCGGCAGATCGGCCAGCGCGCGGAACGGGGCGAAGTCGGTCGCGTTCAGGGTGGCGCGATCCGTGGTGACGGTAGGCAGATCGTGGTGGGTGTCGTTGATGGATCGGCCATGGCCGGGCATGTGTTTGACCACCGGCAGCACGCCCATCTTCAGATGCGCATCGGCGACAGCGCGGGCGATGTGGCTGACGGTTTCAACGTCTTGACCGTAGCAGCGATTGCGCAGGAACGAGTGGGTATTGGGGCCCGCAATGTCTGCAACAGGGGCGCAGTTGGCGTCGATGCCAACGGCGCTGAGTTCAGCGGCAATCACCAGCGAACGCAACGCCATCGCGCGGGCAGCGTTTACTCCGGCCTTCTCGACGGTGTCAAGCGGCGCGGCCCATTCGCGCCAATACGGCGCGCGCAGGCGCTGGACGCGGCCACCCTCTTGATCAACAAGGATGGGGGCATCCCGGCCGACCGAGTCGCGCAAATCGGCAGTCAGACGGGTAAGCTGTTCTGGGGTTTCAACATTCCGAGCAAACACGATGAAACCCAAAGGGTCATAATCGCGGAAGAAATCCCGCTCGGCTGCGGTCAGGGTCAACCCTGCACATCCAAAGATCGCGGCACCAGAGCCGATCATTTTTGCGCAACCGGGATGCAAGAGGCATTTTGGGCCAGCATCGCGGCGCAGAATTGCCGCGCAACATCTTCGTCAGCGAAGCCATGCGCGCGCAGGCGGTAGAAAGTGCGCCCGCCACTTTGCGCCGATTGCACCACCATGGCTTTGCCCAGCAACAGATCGGGGAAGTCGGTTTGCAGTTTGGCCCATTCGCCGCGCGCGCTTGCCTCGTCATCGAAGGCCCCGAGCTGCACAAGCCGGGTGCCTGCGGGAATGGTGCTGGGGTCGATTTCGGCAACGGCGGCAGTACTTGCGACAGGAGCATCGACTGCCGTCTCTGGTGCAGCCTCGGCGGTAGCGGCAACGGGCTCAACGGCGGCGATCGCAGCGGCACTGCGCGTGGTTGGACGCAGTTTCGGGCGCAGCGATTTCACCGGATCAGCGGCAGCAACTTCGACCACACTCAGCCCGCCCTCGGCGGTCTCACCATCCGCCAAAGCGGCGGCGAGGGCGGCGGCGACGGCATCTTCCTGCGTCTCAGGCAAAGGCGCTGTGACCGCAAGACTGTTTGCGTCCAGCGCATCAGCACTGGCGGAAGCCTCTGGCATGACGACCGGCGCAATCTCAATCGGCGCAAGGCTTGCCGGGGCCTGCGGTGCAACCTCGACCACTTCGGCACCACTTGCCAAAGGATCGGCGGTGGGCAGTTGCGCCAGTTCAGCGGTTCCAGCCTGATCTTCTGGCGTCAAGGCCACCTCTTTCGGTGCAAGGGTCAGCTTTTCGGGCAGTGGCAAGGCGGTTCCGGCAGCAGCGACGGCATTAACAGACAGGCCCTGATGCATCGCCACATCGCCACCGGGATTGTCGGGCGCGATCCGCAGCGGGCCTTCCAGCGCGCGCACCACGGGGATGCCGGACACATCGCGCACCGCAAGCTTATAGCCCCAAATGCCCAGACCAATCACCAAGGCAATCGAGCAAGCGGCTCCGGCCAGGTTGATCAGCGCACGGGCGCGCCCCATCGCATCGCCAGAGTCTATTTCATGCTCGGCATAACCGCCGTCGAACTCATCGAAATCCACGTCCGCCATGTCTTGCCTCGCGTGCAAGGGCGATACATGCCACCCCTGCTTGTTATTTTGCGCTCTCCGATCGGGCTGGTCAGACCTTGGCACTTACCGCATCTCCTCAACCGGAGTGACACCAAGGATACCAAGGCCGGCCGAAATCACAACGCCCGTGGCGCGCGCAAGCGCGATTTTCGCCGAAGATGTTGCCGCATTGCCCTCTTGGATGAAGCGCAGGCTGTGATCATCGTTGCCTTTGTTCCAAAGCGAATGGAATTCCGAGGCCAGTTCATAGAGGTAAAACGCAATCCGATGCGGCTCGTTGCCCTTAGCGGCGATCTCGATCAAGCGCGGCCACTCGGCAAGCTTCTGCGCCATGGCGATCTCGGCAGGGTGGCCAAGGATCGCCAGATCGGCGTTTGCAAGGGCTGCATCGCTGCAATCAATCCCGGCTTCGCGCGATTTGCGCAGCACCGAATTGATCCGGGCATTGGCATATTGCACATAGAACACCGGGTTATCTTTTGACTGCTCAAGCACCTTGGCAAAGTCAAAATCCAAGGTCACATCGTTCTTACGCGTCAGCATCATGAAACGGGTCACATCCGCGCCCGCTTGTTCCACGACATCGCGCAGGGTCACGAAGGTGCCTGCGCGCTTTGACATCTTGAACGGCTCGCCATTCTTATACAGCTTCACCAGCTGCACCAACTTGATATCCAATGGAACTTTGCCGTTCGACAAGGCGGAGACTGCCGCCTTCATCCGTTTGACATAGCCACCGTGATCGGCGCCGAAAATGTCGATCAACTCGTCAAAGCCGCGCTGCACTTTGTTGTAGTGATAGGCGATATCGGGGGCAAAATAGGTCCACGAGCCATCAGATTTCATCACCGGGCGATCAACATCATCGCCATGCGCGGTCGAGCGGAACAGCGTCTGCACACGCGGTTCCCAATCCTCAAGGGTCTTGCCCTTTGGCGGCTCCAACGTGCCCTCATAAATCAGCCCCATATCGCGCAGGGCTTTAATCGCGGCCTCAATCTGGCCAGTGCCATAAAGCGCCTTTTCCGACGAATACACGTCCATCTTGACGCCCAAGGCCGCCAGATCGCCGCGAATTTCTTCCATCATCATATCGGAGGCGATCTCGCGGATGTCGGCAAGCCAGATTTCCTCGCCCTTATCCAACAGAGACGTGCCAAATTTCGCCTTCAACGCCTCGCCCACCGGGATCAGATAATCGCCCGGATAGAGACCCTCGCGGATTTCCGGCTCCAGCCCATTGGCCTCGCGATAGCGCTCATAGGCCGAGCGCGCCAACACATCGACCTGCGCGCCGCCGTCGTTGATGTAGTATTCCCGCGTCACATCCCAGCCCGAGAACGCCAACAACCGCGCCAGCGCATCGCCGACCACAGCACCACGCACATGCCCTACATGCATCGGCCCAGTCGGGTTAGCCGAGACGAACTCGACGTTCACGCGGCGCCCTGCCCCGGCGCTTGACTTGCCAAACGCCAAGCCTTCGGTCAGCGCCGCTTTCACCACGCCTTGCCAGACATTCGCCGCCAGCCGCAGGTTCAAAAACCCTGGCCCCGCCACTTCGGCCCCGGTCACGCGCGGGTCCAGCATCAGCTTGGCAGCCAAAGCCTCGGCAATCGCACGCGGCTGTAGCGCTGCGGGCTTGGCCAGCACCATCGCCGCATTGGTCGCCATATCGCCATGCGCCGGATCGCGGGGCGGCTCGACCGCCACCTGTGCAAAGTCCAGACCAGTGGGCAAAACGCCCTCAGCGGCCAAAGCCGTCAGGCTGTCGGTCACCAAGCTGCGGATTTCGGCAAAGAGGTTCATTTGATCAATTCCTGTCTCGTTGATTTGGCAATGCCAGAGCCAGCAAGACAGGTCAAGGACAGCCCCGGTTTTGGGGTCGTTTAGGCGGCTAGTTTTGCTCGGAACGCCAATCATCCAAGGCGGGATTGGTGTCAGATGCGGCTGTGGTTGGGTTCAGCCTCGCCGGCACGCTGACCGGGCGATTGCGAAAGTAATGGGTCTCACGCGCGCCAAAGTAAAACGCCACGACGGCACCGAGCAGCCACCAAAGCGGTTCCGGCACGGCGTTCAGACCGACCATGCGCAAGGCAAAATCCGGCGGGTCGATCATCGCATAAACGAACAGACCGATGGTGCCAAACGCCAAAAGCGGGCGCGGCAAGCGGTTTAACCCGTTGACCAAGCGATCAAACCCGCTGGTCGAGGCATTGCTAAATTCATCGCCAAATTGCTCTAGCGCCGCGGCTTGCGCCTGTGCCGACAATTCCATCCGTTTGGTCGCCGAAGGCACCAACACCTCGGCCACGCCCTTGGCGGCATCGCCCAAAGCCGCCACCGCCCCCGGCGCGTTCAAAACTGTGCCAATCAACCCCATGCTGCCACCCGTGCCTGATGTTGCGCCTCTGTCAGCCGATATTTCGGCGCGATAAATTCTTCCGCCCGCGTGATCCAGCCACCTTTGCCACCGTCACGCCTGCGCGCATATTTACGTCTGGCCGGGCGGGCATCGGCGAGGCTGTAGTAGTAATTGCGCCGCGAAATCCCATAAGCGTCGCCGAGATAGCTTGGTGCTGCCTCGGCCGCCATTTGCGCCGCACGAATGGTCTGCGGGCCAATCTGACCATCCGCGTCGCAGGGAAATCCCATGCTGGTCAGCAGGCGTTGCAGCACCGTCACCGCATTGGCCCCGGCGTTGACATACATATCGAAAACCGATGCTTGCAAGGCCTCGGGCAGCGCGCCAATGCCAGTGCGGCGGTGGTAATGTTCGACATAAATATCAACGGCTTGGGCGGGGGTCAGCGCCCTCACATCGGTCACGTCGATCCTTGTGTCACGGGTAATATCGATCCCCAATCGCCGCAGCGTATTCAGAGTAACTCCGTGGTTGGTGGCGCCGCCCGGATCATCGGGATCGTTCACAAAACCGCCCTCGCGCGCGACAATCTCAGCCGCCAAATCCTGTACAGATTTCATCGCATCTCCCCTTGAATTGCCGGGGACTATGCTGGTGCTAAACGGTTAATCTGGTGAGACTTGCCCGCGCGCTGGTGCTGCAGGACTACTTCTGCGGCTCGACGTAAACGCCCTGCGCTTTCAAAGCGTCAACCACCTCTTTTGGCATGTAATTTTCATCATGCTTGGCAAGAATTTCGCTGGCGACAAAGGTATCGCCCTCCATCTCTCCCGTGCCAACCATGCCAGCGCCCTCGGCGAACAGATCGGGCAACACGCCGGTAAACTTCACCGGCACGGTCTTGTTTGTGTCGGTCACGCTGAAGCTGATCGTCTCGCCTTGCCCGCGCACCAGCGTGCCTTTTTCGACGAGTCCGCCGATGCGAAACACTTCGCCGACGCGGGGCGGATCGGTCAAAACTTGGCTGGGTGAACGAAAAAAGTTGATCCCATCACGCATCGCATAGCCAATCAGTGCTGTTGAAGCCACTACCAGCATAAAAGCAAACAAAATCAACTGCACGCGGCGGCGTTTCTTTAAGCCTTTTAACCCAGCCATATCAGCTCCTTATGGGAACATCGGCGCCAACATCAGCCCCGACGTTTCCTCAATTCCCAGCATCAGGTTGGCGTTCTGGATCGCTTGGCCCGACGAGCCTTTCGTCAGGTTGTCCAACACCGCCACCACCACAGCGCGCCCCGGAACCCGATCTCCGGTCACGCCGATGTGGCAAAAGTTAGACCCTGCGATGTCGCGCGTCGAGGGGAGTGCGCCAAAGGGTAGCACCTGCAAGAACGGCTCGGCGACGTAGGCGTCGCTCAAGACCTGGTGAATGGCTTTCGCGTCACCCTGCACATAGGTCGTCGCCAGAATTCCACGATTCATCGGCAGCAGATGCGGCGAAAACTGAATGTGAACAGGCCTACCGGCGAGTTTAGAAAACTCCTGATCAAACTCTCCCAAGTGCCGATGCTTGCCGCCCATCGAATAAGTATGGGTGCCGCCGGAAAGCTCGGCATGCAACAGGTTTTCTTTGAGGCTACGCCCTGCCCCAGACACCCCTGCTTTCAAGTCAATCAGGATATGGTCAAGGTTAATCACACCCGCTGAAATCAACGGCCGAAGCGCATATTGCCCGGTGGCCGCGTTGCAGCCTGTGCCCGCCACAAGACGGCCGTTGCGGATGTCATCGCGGTAGAATTCGGTCAAACCGTAAACGGCTTCTTTCTGCAATTCGGTGGCAGTGTGGGCTTGACCGTACCATTTCTCATATTCCGCCGGGTCGCGCAGCCGGAAATCAGCAGAAAGATCGACGATTTTCAAATCGCGCGGCAGGGCCGAGACGACAACCTGCGTGGTGGCATGGGGCAAGGCACAAAAGCACAGATCGACGCCAGAAAAGTCAATCTCCTCAATTTTTTGCAGGCGCGGCAGATCAAGGTGGCGCAGAAAGGGGAACACCTCGGCCATCGCCATCCCCGCTTTGCGATCAGCGGAGAGCGCGACGATTTTCATCGTCGGATGCGTGGCAATCAGGCGAACCAGTTCCGCGCCTGTGTAGCCCGAGGCGCCTAAAATAGCGATGCGATGTGTCATGCGACCCTCCGTCAGTTGGCGCAGATGTGGCGTCTGGGGGGACTGGATGCAAGTGAAATTATGGTGTCAGGCGCTCGCCTGCCTGCACCCGAAACGGCAGGATGTTTTCGCGCGGCGGCAGTGGGCAGATCGCGAAATCGGTGAAGCCGCAGGGGGGCGTGAAGGCACGGTTGAAATCGAGGGTGATTTCGGTGTCGGTGGCATCTTCTCCGATCAGGAAGCGCGAGGCGGGGTAGGTCTCGATGCCGCTGGTTTGGTCGCGGAGCACGAACATCGGTTTGCCGTCTTTCCAGTGGGTGGCAAGCAGGGTGATGGCGTGGCTTTGGTAGGTGAAATGCGCGGTGTGGGTCAGTTGAACGGTGGTGGGGGCGCCGCCTTTTTGGTCGATGGTTTGGGTCACCGCGGTGGGCAGGGCTTGCCAGCGGGCGCGCAGGATCAGGGCGTCGTTGGTGGGGAAGTAGTGGAGGTTTGCTTGGCGCGGCAGGGTGAGGTCGCGGACGCGGAGGGCGGGGGTGCTGTCGACGGTGTGGAGTTCAAGCAGGAGGGTCTGGTGGCGGAGTTGGGGGAAGCCGGAAGGGGTCGGCAGAAAGGGGATCGGGGCGGCATTGGGGGGTGTCAGGGTTTCGGCGGTGGGGTCGATTGCGCCCAGATGGGCGGGGCCGGTGGAGAGGTGGACTTGGTTGTCGGGGGCGGTGCCTGCGGATTGTGGACCGGGATTCAGATCAACCCGGTCGGTGAGGTTGAGCCAGCCGTCCTCGGCTTGCAGGGCTTCCAGACGGGCGGCGCGGTGTTGGTTTAGCGGGAGCATTTTTAGGGCCTTTTCGGGGTGGTCCCAACTCGGGACCTTTTTTTGTTGTTTAGATTCAAGTGGGTAGGGTAGTGAGTTTAAAGATTTGTTAAGGTTTGGCTGCGTGAGTGATGGACAAAACAAGTGGTGCGCTGAAGCACACCCTACTGTTTTTCAAATTGGGGTCCAGTGACCTGACCCAGAGCCGTCAACTTAGCCCATACCCGTCAACCTAGCCCAGACCAAAGGGGGGCTTTGACCACCCGTGCGCGGCCCAGCCAAAGCGTGGCCACGACCAGACCCAAGTCCTTGAATGAAAAATCTATCGGCGTGCGATCAGCCCAAAAGATACCTAAAAATATCAGACGGACTTCTTGCCTGCCATATTATCTAGAATCTAAATATCACCTGAGAGATAGAGCTTGCAGCGGAGATGACGACGATGTGCGCAGAGAACACGCAAAATGACACGGGTGGCTTTACCAAAAGAATGAAAGCACTTGCCCTAAAAGTGCGGTCCAATCTGAAAGCCTTTGTGCTGCCGTTCGCCCAACCCAGAGCAGGCAATTCACGTCCAGTTTCAGGACATTACTCAGTTCCGTTGCGTGAACCGTTCATGCATTCACTGGATTGTGATCCGCTGCGGTCGGTTCTGCTGGTGGGGACGCGGCTGGAAGACATGGCCAAGCCCGCCGACTGGCTTGCGGCACAGTCTTTACAGATAACTTGGGCATCACGCGCTGACTGGGTCAAGCTGGTGCTTGAGCGGCGACATGCCTATTCATATGTGATGCTAGACATTGACTATCTGGGCGGGATTAAAACAATTTACGACGCGCTGGCGCATCTGCGCATCGAAGTTCCTGACTTGCCGATCATTCTGCTGTCTTCGTCGTTTGCACGGAACAATTTCAATTTGGACCGCATTTGGCTGTGCGACGTGTCGCTGCGGGCACCAGTTACGTTTGCCGCGCTGGAATTGGCGATGACGACAAGCGAATTGAACAATGCGGTGTGGCAAACCCGCTGCAGCGAAGAGAAAATTGGCGTGCCGCACCTTCGGCTTGTTGCGAGTCGCGACTAGGCCGCCTGAAACACGATCTGTCGGCGTAGGAATTGCGTGGCTTTGCTAGACACGTTCGTTGGGTCACCTGTGGTCAGGAATTTGGCCACGGTGCCCGCGCCCAACATTTCCGGGCGCCGTTGCAAGTAGTCGGTCAGGCTTTCTGCCACGAGGTTGGCTTGGGAATAGACTTTGACATCTGGGCCCAAGGCTTCGGCGAAGGTTTTTTCCATCAGCGGGTAGTGGGTGCAGCCCAAGACGGCGGCTTGCGGGTGGGGCATGCGGCGCTTGAGGGCCTCAACATGGCTGCGCACCAAGGCTTCGGCAAGGATTTCGTCGCCTTGCTCGATGGCATCAACGACGCCGCCGCAGGGTTGGGCTTCGACATCGACGCCGATGGCGCGGAAGGCGAGTTCGCGTTGGAAGGCGCGGGAGGCGACGGTGGCGGGGGTGGCGAACAAAGCCACATGCTTGACGCTGACTTCGCGCGGCGGCGAGTTGTCGCCCCATTGGCGTTCGGTCAGCGCCTCAATCAGCGGCACGAACACGCCGAGCACGCGTTTGTCAGCGGGCAGCCAAGTTTCCTGCATGCGCTTCAGAGCGGCTGCCGAAGCAGTGTTGCAGGCGAGGATCACCAGATCGCAGCCTTCGGCCCAAAGGCGTTCGGTGGCGGCACAGGTCAGGTTGAAAATGTCGTCATGGGAACGTACGCCGTAGGGCGCGTGGGCGTTGTCGCCGAAATAGACGAAAGGTGTGTCGGGGAGACGCTTGGTTAGTGCGTCCAGCACTGTCAGCCCGCCAATGCCGCTGTCGAATACGCCTACTGCCATCTTTGCCCCCTGCCCGCTTTCGCAGCTCTTTCACAGACTTTGGGGGCTGCGGTTTAGCGGGATTTGTATTTCGCCTCGAATTCGTAGCCGTGAGCATAAGAGGGAAGTGGCGCGGGTGAAAGGGCGTAGGTGGCTTGGCGCAGGGTTTCCATCATCGCGGTGGGGTCGGATTTCAAGGATTGCAGGATATCGGAGGGGATCGGTTGGCCGATCACAAGGCGGACGGGGGTGTCGGTGCGGGATTTGAACTCTTTGAGCAGCATGGCGACGCGCAGATTGGCGTGGACGCGCGAGGCGAGTTGAAACAGGCGGGAGTTGTGGCCCTCAAAGTATATAGGGACGACGGTGGCGCCTGATTTTGCGATCATCTTGGCGGTGAAGTTGCGCCAAGACGGGTCCATCGGGCGGGAGAACGGTTTGAGCGAGGTGGAGACGGTGCCGCCGGGGAAGATGCCGATGGCGCCGCCTTCGCTGAGATAGCTGAGGGCGGTGGCGCGGGTCTCTAGGTTAAGTTTTACGGCGGCTTTGGTGTCGTCGAAGGATATCGGGAGCAGAACTTTGTTCAGGGCCTCGGCGCGGCGGAACACGGCATTGGAGAGGATGCGGAAATCACCGCGGATGGCGTCGAGCAGGTGGCCCATCATCAAGCCGTCAAGGATGCCATAGGGGTGGTTGGCAATCAGCACTAGGGGGCCTTGGCGGGGGATATTGTTGAGGCTGCCTGCGATGAGGTCAAGACTGAGTCCGTAGCGTTCGGGGATGACTTGCCAAAACGAGCGGCCTTGGGCGATGTCGACCTCGTAGCCATCGGCGCGGGCGATCAGGTGGCGGCGGCCAGAGACATTTTCCAGCACGCGGATCAGGGCGCGTCCCGGCTTGGTGCGGGCAGAGGCAGCGTAGGAAATGTCGCGGCTGATGTTGGTTTGCAGCATTTGGGCCTCGGGGGTTTGCACGGGCGGCATAGCCGGTTTGTGACACTGTAATGGCTGAGCGTGACGCTGAAATGACAGCCTCCGGGGGATAAGCCTGACAAATAGGGGGAATAATTCTGGATTTACCCGGTTTACAGGGCGGAATTTGTGCATAGATAAGCAGGCTCATGGTATCATCCGTGACATAATTTTGAGGGACCGATGGACTGGGACAAGCTGCGCATTTTTCATGCGGTTGCCGAAAAGGGCAGCCTTACTCATGCGGGCGAAGTGCTGCATCTGTCGCAATCCGCCGTAAGCCGCCAAATTCGCGCGCTGGAGGAGAGCCTTTCGGTGACGTTGTTCCACCGCCATGCCCGCGGGCTGATGCTGACCGAACAGGGTGAGCTGCTGTATGATGCGACGCAGGCGATGGTCAAACGGCTGGATGCGACGGCGGCGCGGATCCGGGATTCTGAGGATGAGGTGTTTGGCGAGTTGCGGGTGACGACGACGACGGGGTTTGGCACATTGTGGTTGGCGCCGCGTTTGCCGGCACTTTACAAAAAATACCCCAGCCTGAAGATTGATTTGATGCTGGAAGAACGCGTGCTTGATCTGCCGATGCGGGAGGCAGATGTGGCCATTCGGATGAAAGAGCCGTCACAGGCCGATCTGATCCGCAAACGGTTGATGAACATTCGGATGCGGCTTTATGCGACGCCAGAGTATCTGGAGGAACATGGCACGCCCTTGACGATGGATGATTTCACCCAGCATCGCTTGATCTGTCAGCATGCCGGGACGGCGCAGGTGGCTGCGGGGGCGAATTTGGTGGCTGATCTGATGAGCCATGATATCCCGTCGACCTTGACGGTGAATAACTATTTCGGAGTGTTGCAGGGGGTTTTGAACCATCTTGGCATCGGCGTTTTACCGGATTATCTGACTGAAGATTTCCCGCATCTGGTGCGGGTGCTGCCGGAGACGGAATCGACAGAAGTGCCAGTGTTTCTGGCCTATCCGGAGGAATTGCGACATTCCAAGCGGGTGTCGGCGTTTCGGGATTTCGTGACCGAGGAGATTTTCGCGTTCCGCAAGCGGCAGCAGTTGTAGCGCAAGGGCAAAGGCTATGTTCTGGAAGAAGCCCAGCCAATTTGGGCGGGGTTTGTTGTGCGGGGGTGCTTTGCCCTGTGGCCAAAAAATTGACCGCCCGGTCAAAGCTATGCACACAGCGCATGACGGCATTGCTGCGTTTGCAGTCTGTTCTTTATTGAGGCAATTCAGCCATACGTATAAGAACCGCGGTGAGGCAGCAGTTGAGTTCGCTCTTGTTGCTTCATACCTCCCTGTTGGACTCGGCCGAGCGAAAGCTCGGCCTTTTTTTTGTTTTAGGGGGTAGTTTTGTTTACTGCCTGCCTATCAAGCAGATTTTTGCTGTGTTCGGCAAAAAATGCTGCGTCTGCGAGATTATCTGCAAGTGCGATGACGCTTGTATAGGCGACATAGGTCGCAGCGATGATTCGCTGGCAGCGCCAACACCTACGCAAGAGCAGCAGGTGAAGATCAGCCTGAGGCGTTCATCGGGGATGCTGGTAGCCTCGTCGTGGGCAAGCTGGGTCAGGGCTGCGGCGTGGCGGCTGTCGCGCGCCACCCGACGCAAACGATCAATGGCTTTGCGGAAAGCGGCACGGATCAACCAAGCCTCGGGCCAATGCGGTGGCCTTGGCCTGCCCCAATGGATGAGGGCGAGATGCAGGCGTATGCAGCGCGTTGGAAATCTTGTGCGCGCGCGACAAGGCGCGACAAGGGCTGCCAGGATGCCGCCGCAGTCACTATAAAGGCGGGGGCGGCGAAATAAGTGTGGGGCGTCCGTGAAATAATCGCGGGAAATTTGCCCCGGGCCTTTCCCTGTTGGCTTGCTTGGCCTATGACGCCCGCAACTTCCATATTTCCGGGGAATGCCATGACCGAGCCTGCCATCACGCCTGATCTGATCGCAAAGCATGGCATGAAGCCGGATGAATATCAGCGGCTGCTGGAGATCATTGGGCGCGAGCCTTCGTTCACCGAGCTGGGGATTTTCTCGGCGATGTGGAATGAGCATTGCAGCTATAAGTCGTCAAAGCGCTGGCTGCGGACCTTGCCGACCACTGGGCCGCAAGTGATTTGCGGGCCGGGCGAGAACGCAGGCGTCGTTGATATTGGCGACGGGCAGGCGGTGATCTTCAAGATGGAGTCGCATAACCACCCCAGCTATATCGAGCCGCATCAGGGCGCTGCCACGGGCGTTGGCGGGATTTTGCGCGATGTGTTCACCATGGGGGCGCGGCCGATTGCGGCAATGAACTCGTTGTCCTTCGGGGTGCCGTCGCATCCGAAAACCGCCTATCTGGTGAAGGGCGTGGTTGAGGGCGTGGGATCTTATGGCAATGCGTTTGGCGTGCCGACGGTTGCGGGCGAGGTGCGGTTTCACAAATCCTATAACGGCAACTGTCTGGTGAACGCTTTTGCCGCCGGGTTGGCCGATGCGGATAAGATTTTCTACTCGGTGGCCTCGGGTGTGGGGATGCCAGTTGTCTATCTGGGGGCGAAGACGGGCCGCGATGGAGTTGGCGGGGCGACGATGGCCTCGGCTGAATTTGACGATACGATTGAGGATAAGCGCCCCACCGTGCAGGTTGGTGACCCCTTTACCGAAAAGCGGCTGCTGGAGGCTTGTCTGGAGTTGATGGCTTCGGGGGCGGTGATCTCGATTCAGGATATGGGGGCGGCAGGGCTGACCTGTTCGGCGGTCGAGATGGGCGACAAGGGCGGTTTGGGCATCAAGTTGCAACTGGATGCGGTGCCGCAGCGCGAGACCCATATGACGGCGTATGAGATGATGCTGTCGGAAAGCCAAGAGCGGATGCTGATGGTTCTGAAGCCGGAACTGGAAGACGTGGCGCGGGCGATTTTCGTGAAATGGGATCTGGATTTCGCGATTGTCGGCGAGACGATTCCTGAGGATCGCTTCCTGATCCTGCATGGCAATGAAGTGAAGGCGGATTTGCCTTTGTCGAAACTGTCGTCCTCTGCGCCGGAATATGACCGCCCTTGGGTGGAAACCCCGGCGGCTGCGCCCTTGGGCGAAGTGCCTGCGATTGGCGCGATTGCGGGGCTGCGGGCTTTGATCGGCAGCCCGAATTACGCGCAGAAGGCTTGGGTTTACGAGCAGTATGACAGCTTGGTTGGCGCGGATACGGTGGTTGCTCCGGGCGCGGGCGCGGGTGTGGTGCGGGTGCATGGCACGGGCAAGGCGCTGGCGTTTACCTCGGATGTGACGCCGCGTTATGTCAAGGCCAACCCGTTTGAGGGTGGCAAGCAGGCGGTGGCGGAAGCCTATCGGAACCTGATCGCGGTGGGGGCTAAGCCCCTGGCTACGACAGATAATCTGAACTTCGGTAATCCTGAGAAGCCCGAGATCATG
Source organism: Cypionkella sp. (assembly GCF_030652235.1). Taxonomy (GTDB): domain Bacteria; phylum Pseudomonadota; class Alphaproteobacteria; order Rhodobacterales; family Rhodobacteraceae; genus Cypionkella. The sequence continues at coordinate 2,155 of NZ_JAUSBA010000015.1, read as the reverse complement.
GGGCAGTTGGTGGGGGCGATCAAGGGCATAGGTGCGGCTGTGGCGGCGCTGGATATGCCGATCGTGTCGGGCAACGTGTCATTGTACAATGAGACGGATGGCTCGGGGATCTTGCCGACGCCGACGATTGGCGCAGTGGGGATTTTGGCCTCTTTGGATGATCTGATTGCGGGGCGGCCGCACGCAGGCGACGTGGCGCTGGTTGTGGGCGAGACGTTTGGGCATCTGGGTCAGTCGGCTTTGTTGGCGGAAGCGTTTGGGATCGAGGCGGGGGATGCTCCGTCAGTTGATCTGGAGGCCGAGAAGGCGAGTGGCGATTTCATTCTGGCGCACCGCAAGGCCATTCGGGCTTGCACGGATTTGGCAGATGGCGGGCTGGCATTGGCGGCGTTTGAGATGGCCGAGGCTGCGGGCTTGGGTGTGACGCTGATCGCGGGCGATATTGCGACGCTGTTTGGCGAGGATCAGGCGCGGTATTTGGTGGCCGTAGACGAGGCCGGGGCGTCAAAGCTGGAGGCTGCGGCATTGCTCGGCGGCGTCGAGGTGATCCGGGTGGGGTCGTTTGGCGGCGATGTGGTGGATTTTGGCGGCGACAAAGCCTCGCTGGCTGAATTGTCGAACCTCTATCGCAACGCGTTTGAGAAGGCGGTGGGGTGAGGCTGCGCCCTGCCCTAGCGGCCGATTTCGGCTTTATACGTTCTGTTGCGGGCCGCGCGGAGTATGCGCCTTTCATCACCGATGAGGATGAGGCGGCGCTTTCTGCGTATCTGACCAACCCCGCGGCGCGATTGCTGATCTGGGATGACGATCACGGACCGCGCGGCTTTGCGCTGTATGCGGTGCCACAGGATGGTGCGGGGGTGGTGGAATTGCGGCGGCTGGCGTTGGATCAGGCCGGACTTGGCGAGGGCGCTGGGTTTTTGCGCGCGATGATTGGTTATGCATTTCAGGATTTGGCGGCGCAAAGGCTGTGGCTGGATGCCTCGGGTGAAAATGCGCGGGCGCAGGCGGCTTATCTGCGGGCGGGGTTCGTGCTGGAGGGGCGGCTGCGGCAGCATTGGTATCGGCCTGCCTTGGGGCGCGTTGTGGACTTGATGATCTATGGCATGATGCGCAATGAGTGGCAGGCGCGGGGCGGATTGGCCTCTTGCAGCCCCCCGCCCCCAAGCTTACATTTACTATGAATTGTTTAGGAGTGCGCAATGGCGATTGAAGCCCATGAAATTGAAGGCCTGATCCGCGCGGCGTTTCCCGATGCCCGCATCACCGTGCAGGGCGACGATGGCGCGCATTTCTCGGCCGAGGTGATCGATGCCAGCTTCAAGGGTATGAACCGGGTGCAACAACAGCGCGCGGTTTACGCCAGTTTGAAGGGCAAGATGGACGGGCCAAGCGGCGCGCTGCACGCGTTGGCGCTGACGACGAAAGCGCCGGAGTGAGATGGACCAGCCGCTGACATGGCTCCAGACATTCTACGTCGTTGTCGGATCGGTGTTAGCGTTCGTGGGCTTGATTATTTGGTTGTGGATATATGCTGGTTGCCCTTGGCCGATTAGATTAAAATCCGAACCCCGTCGAAGAGATTGGGAGCCTGCTTTGGAGCCAACGTCCGACGTTCATGTCTTGGGCAATGACTATCCTCAGAAAAACGGCGAGTTTTTGCAGCATCTGGTGAAAAGAACTTACACCGTGCCAAAAGACCCCGAAGAATACGCAAAGATTTTCGTTCCGACGAAAGACAGAAAAGGAAGCTCAGAATGACCGCTCTTGAGATGATCAAAGACACCGTGACGAAAAACGATGTGGTGTTGTTTATGAAGGGCAACAAGTTGATGCCGCAATGTGGGTTCTCGTCGAAAGTGGCGGGGATTTTGAATTATCTCGGCGTTGACTACGCCGATGTGAACGTGCTGGCGGATGCGGAAATCCGGCAGGGCATCAAGGAATTCTCAGATTGGCCAACGATTCCGCAGCTTTACGTCAAGGGCGAGTTTGTCGGTGGCTGCGATATCGCCATCGAGATGATGCTTTCGGGTGAGTTAGATGCGTTGTTGGAGACCAATGGCGTGGCTTTTGACAAAGCAGCGGCGGAGAAGATCCGGGAAGCCAACGTGGGCTGATGTGTTGGTGGGGGGGGCCGCCCCCCCCCCCCCCC
>NZ_JAUSBA010000030.1 GCF_030652235.1 Cypionkella sp. | reverse complement strand
AGGACTTCGCCACACAATGGCTATGGACTTACAACAACGACCGCCCGAACATGGGCATAGGCGGCATCACACCCGCCCAGAAACTGAAAACGGCCGCCTAAGTTCTACAAATGCACCCCGTCAAAAATGGGGGGATTACCCGTGAATGGCTGCGTAAACGCCTAGGCCGAACGTTGTCGTTCCTTCGCGGTCAGGAACTTTCAGCCTTACGCCAGAATGCTCCATCAAAGGTAGGATCGCGCGCCGTCTGAGGCCGGAAATCATCGTGCAAACTGCCCTCAACTCATCCAGCAATACCAGAAGATCCTTGGGCCGCGACAATTTTACTTTGTGCCGAAGGGAGTAGCGCACCAGCGTTTCCCGCATGTTTTCCATGCCAGGGTCGGCCTGCAGAAACCCCCGAAATGCTGCCGCAGCATCCTTTTCATTCCTGCTGGCCAGCGTGCGTTCAACTTCTGCGACCCACTTGGGCGAATTCGTCTCATAGATCCGCAGATGTTCGTCGGCGAACGGCTCCATCGCCTCGGTGAAGATTTCGCTGATCGCAGCCATCGAGTAGCGATCATCATCCGAGCTTTCATCGTTCATTTCGCCACCTTTTTCAGTTGTACGACATTGCTGGCCTTTGGCTCGGTCAGAAAGCCAGCCCATGCTTCCATCAGCGCCTTTCGTTTTTCGAAGAGGTCGCCGCGCCGGTAGGCGGCTTCGGTCTTGTTGGCGACGGCATGGGCCAGCGCCATTTCGCAAACTTCTGAGGGGAAATTGGTTGTCTCAGCCGACCAGTCGCGAAAGCCGGATCGAAAGCCGTGCACCGTGAAATTCAGCTTGGCGCGTTTCAAAAGGCCCAGCATCGCCATGTTGCTCAAGGGTGCGCGCAGGCTTGGCCCGGGGAAAACCCATTCGGCATGTGCGCCCTGCACCTCGCGCAGCACCTCCAGAACTGGATCGGTCAGAGGCACGCGATGGGCGCGTCGGGCTTTCATGCGCTGGGCAGGGATGGTCCACAGCCCCGCCTCCATGTCGATCTCCTCCCAGCGCGCCCCGATCACCTCGCCGGTGCGAGCGGCGGTCAGGATCGCGAACCGCAAAGCGAGGACAGAGAAACCACGCTTCTGCTCCAGGCTGGCCAGGAAGGCGGGGACTTCGCCATAGGGCATAGCGTTATGATGATCGTCGGTTGATTTGGTGTGGCGCGGAAGAATGTGGTCCAGCTGACCACGCCACCGGGCCGGATTCTCGCCCGTGCGCAGCCCCTTCACCTTGGCCGCATCCAGCACCTTCTCAATCCGCATCCGGATCCGGCGCGCAGTTTCGGGCCGCGTCTGCCAGCAGGGCTTCAGAACCGCCAATACGTCATCGGTGTGAATTTCCGAGATAGGGCGCGACCTGATCTTCTTGCAGTAGCTGTCGCTCAGGGTCATGTGCCACTGGGCGATGTGCTTGGGATTGCTCCATCCCGCCTCATGGTCCTTGATGAACGCATCTGCAAAATCGCCGAAGCTGACCGAGGCAATTTCGCGCGCGGCCTCTTCTTCCCGTTTTTCCACCTTGGGGTCGATCCCGTTGACCAGCAGCTTGCGCGCTGCCGTGGCCTTCTCGCGCGCCTCGGCCAGTGTGACGGTCCCGGCGGACCCAAGGCCCAGTTCACGGTTCTTCTTGGTGCTGATCGTGTAAAGGAAGGTCCATCGCTTTGCGCCGGTGGGCGAAACCCGCAGATAAAGGTTGCCACCATCGGCATATCGCCCCGGATCCTTGAGCCCCGCGACCGTTCGCGCGGTTAGCAGATGAAGCTGGCGAGTCATGGTCCCGAACCCTCCTTCGCACTAGGCGTCCTAGCTCCTGTCCTAGCCTAAAACCGGGATTCAGGCAACCTGAGGGAGACTCGGCGGGACGCCCGGAAACCGAAAGTGCGCACAAGGCACGGAAATCATTGGATAAAATAACTCAATGCGGGACTGTGCGGGACTGCCAGAAACAGGGAATTGGCGGAAGCGGTGGGATTCGAACCCACGGTACGGTTCCCCGTACGCTAGTTTTCAAGACTAGAGCCTTAAACCACTCGGCCACACTTCCAGACTGGGGCTGCATCAAGCCCGCGTAACCGCCAGCCCTGCATCCCGAATAAGCGGCTGATAGCATTGTCTGCCGGGAATTCAAGCGACAAGACGCAGCGCAGCACTACTTGGCACTCAAACCACGTTTTCGTGCTTATTGGAAACACGGCCTTGCGATTGCCCAGCAGAGGGTCATGTTGCGGCAGACAAAGCTGCGCCGAGTCTTGCGTGCGGCAACGACGATCTTGGTAGCTTGTTTTGCGGGTGTGAACGGAGGCAATGCGGTGATCTGGCTGGCTTCCCTGTCCCTTCTCGTGCTGGGTGTCGTGATGGTCAGCCTTGCGATGCTGTTGGTGGTGCAGCAACGCCGCTCGCCACAATCAGCTGCAGCTTGGTTATTGTTCATTCTGCTGCTGCCCTATGTGGCGATCCCAGTATTTCTGGCGCTGGGGTTTCGCAAGCAAAGCGCGCGGTTTCCACCGATCAGGTTTGGCCCGATGCGTCAGGTCATGCCCACACCGCAACCCGTCGCAAAGGCTTTGCTAGCTTTCGGAATTCCTGCCGCCTCGGATGGCAACGGTCTGGTTCTGCATTTTACACCGGAAGTCGCCTGCGCGGCGTTGTTTCGCACCATTGCGCAGGCAAAGATCCGGCTCGATATCACCTTTTACCTGCTGGACGACGATGCCTCGGGGCGCGATTTCATCGAAGCCTTGATCGAACGGGCGCTAGCAGGGGTTGCGGTTCGGCTGATCCTGGATCGGCTGGGCGCGCTGCATCGCCCGAAAGCCGCATTAGGGCGGTTGTGCGCAGCAGGGGGCGAGGTGCGGTATTTTTCGCCCTTCCTGCATCGGGTCGGCAATGGCCATCTCAATCTGCGCAATCATCGCAAGATGGTGGTTGCGGATCTCGCCGATGTTTGGGCGGGCGGGCGCAACATTGGCAATGCTTATCTTGTGAAAGGGCAGGATTGGATCGACCTCAGCTTTAACCTGCAAGGTCCGGCGGTGCAGAGCTATGTCGACATGTTTTCGGCTGATTGGGATGTGATTGGTGCTGCGCACGGGGCACTGATCGCGCAAAATGCGCCCGTAGGGACTGTCACCGCGCAACTGGTGCCGTCTGGGCCCGACACCCCCGACGATGCGCTGCACGACGCGCTGGTTTGCGCCATTCACCGCGCCGAACACTCGGTCTGGCTGACCACGCCCTATTTCCTGCCAACCGAGGCGTTGCTGCAAGCTTTAGGCACTGCGGCGCGGCGCGGGGTGGATGTTCGGATTATGCTGCCGCAGAGATCGAACCAATGGGTGGCCGACCTTGCCCGCGGCGCGTATCTGCGCGATTTACATGCGGCGGGCTGCGGGATTTTGCGGTTGCGGCAGGGCATGCTGCACGCCAAGGCCGGGATGATCGACGATATGGCTTGGGTCGGCTCGGTGAATTTCGATGTGAGATCCATGTTGTTGAACTTTGAATCTGCCCTGATGCTTTACGATGCCGCCACCGTCACCGCCCTACGCGACTGGTTCGGGGCAATGGAGCCGCGCTGCGCCCAAGGCGTTGTCAGATCAAGCCTGCCCCGCCGTTTTGTCGAGGGAGTTTTCCGGCTGGGAGCCCCAATATTGTGACGAAAATTTCTCTGCGCATCGCCACCTACAACATCCGCAAGGCGCTTGGTAACGACCGCCGCCGCGATCCTGAGCGCACTATGCGGGTGATCGAGGCTTTGGATGCCGATATCGTGTTGCTGCAAGAGGCTGATATGCGGCTGGGTCTGCGCCCGGCCGCCCTGCCCGCCGCGTTGTTCGAGGGCTGCGGCTTTCGCCCGGTGATTTTCGCGCATGGTCGCGACAGTCTGGGCTGGCACGGCAATGCCATTCTGCTCCGCGACAGCATTGAGCTGCTGACCACCGCCCACATCGACCTGCCGGGGTTAGAGCCGCGCGGGGCGGTGATGGTGGATCTGCGCTTTGAAGGTCGCGACATCAGCGTGATCGGCACCCATCTGGGCCTGATCCGTGCATCGCGTCGCCGTCAACTGGCAGCACTGCGCGCCTTCGCTGGTCATTCGCAGATAAGCGCCCGCCTGGTGGCGGGGGATTTCAACGAATGGTCCGGCCTGTCACATCTGGCAGGCCTCGGCCCTGACTTCCGGGTGTTACCAAGCCCGCCTACGTTTCACGCGCGTAAGCCAGTGGCCGCTTTGGACCGCATCGCGTTGACTGATGATTTCACCCTGCGCGACATCAGGGCCGTTCTGACGCCCGAGGCCAGACGCGCCTCGGACCATCTGCCGCTTGTGGCTGATCTGACCTTGAAGGGAGCCTCGTGATGGCCCGCACCCCCACTAAATCTGATGTCAGTTCCGAAGAATGTGTCACGCTTGTGCTGCAAGGTGGGGGCGCACTCGGCGCCTATCAGGCCGGAGCTTATGAAGGGCTGGCGCACCAAGCCCGCCATGTTTCTTGGGTGGCGGGTATCTCGATCGGCTCAATCAATGCCGCCATCATCGCGGGCAACGCGCCACATCAACGTGTGGAAAAGCTGCGGGAGTTTTGGGAGCAAGCCAGTTCTAAATCCCTGCCCGCCACCCTGCTGGACGGCATCTGGGCGCGGGCATTGCTGAACCAGTTCAGTGCCTCGGCCACCACGCTGGCTGGCGTCCCCGGCTTTTTCGATCTGCGCTTCCCCCCTGCCGCTCTGATGCCAGAGGGCGCCACAGGTGCGAGCAGTTTCTATGACACTGCCCCCCTTCGCGCCACGCTGGAACGTTTGGTGGATTTTGACCGCCTCAACAATGGCGAGGTCCGCCTCAGCATTGGTGCGGCCAATGTAGAAACCGGTAATATGACGTGGTTTGACACCGCCAACCAACGCATTGGCGCTGAACACATCATGGCCTCTGGCGCGCTGCCGCCGGGCTTTCCGGCGGTTAAGATTGATGGAGCCTATTATTGGGACGGCGGCCTCGTCTCCAACACGCCCTTGCAATATGTGATGGACGACCAGAAATCGCAGGCAGATCTCTGCGTGTTCCAAGTTGATCTGTTCAACGCGCGTGGCTCGCTGCCCACTTCGGTCTGGCACAGTGACGTGCGCGAGAAGGAAATCCGCTTCTCCAGCCGCACCCGGTTTAACACCGATATGATGCGCCGGCTGAATGATATGGGTACGGCAGCACGCCGACTTTACGACAAGCTGCCGCCCGAGATGAAATCCGACCCCGACGCGCAAGCGCTGGTCGCAGGCAATTCCGACCCGCGCATCACCATCGCACACCTGATCTACCGCCCGACAAAATATGAAGGGGGCTCAAAGGATTACGAATTCTCCCGTACCTCGATGCTTGACCATTGGCAGGCCGGAAAAGCCGACGCAGAGCATACCGTCAATCACCCCGACTGGAAAAACCGTCACCGTGCGACCGAATGCGTGCAGGTGTTTGACCTTTCCAATCGCTAACCCAAGGACGCGTCCCATGAAAATCGCCGACGTCACCAGCCGCGCTTTCGCGATGCCCCTCACCAGCCCGTCCTATCCCAAAGGTCCCTACCGCTTTGTGAACCGCGAGTTTTTCATCGTCACCTACCGCACTGATATGGAAGCTCTGCGCGCCGTGGTCCCCGAACCCTTGCAAGTCATCGACCCGATCGTGAAATACGAATTCATCCGTATGCCCGACAGCACGGGCTTTGGCGATTACACCGAAACCGGGCAGGTGATCCCGGTCGAATTCAACGGCCACAAGGGCAGCTACGTACATGCGATGTTTCTCAACGATGACAGCCCCATCGCGGGCGGGCGTGAGATTTGGGGGTTTCCGAAGAAACTCGCCGAACCCCGTATGCGCGTTGAAAAAGACACCCTCGTCGGCACCCTTGATGTCGGCTCGGTGCAGGTGGCATCCGCAACGATGGGCTACAAGCCCCGCGCGATTGATCCCGCGAAGGTGCTGGAAAGCCTGCAAGCTCCAACCTTCCTGCTGAAAATCATCCCCCATGTCGATTGCACCCCGCGCATCTGCGAATTGGTCGAATACTCGCTGGAAGACATCACCGTCAAAGGCGCATGGGAAGGTCCCGCCGGGCTGGAGCTGCACGATCACGCGATGGCCCCGCTGACGCAACTGCCAGTGCGCGAAGTGCTGTCTGCCACCCATATTTTAACCGACCTAACGCTTGGTCTGGGCCGCGTGGTGCATGATTACCTCGCCCCCAACCGCTAACCCCTTCACCACAGGAGCCTGAACATGTCCTTCCCCATGAGTCTGAACGGCAAAGTCTGCGTCGTCACCGGATCCGCCAGCGGTATCGGCAAAGCCATTGCCGAACGCTACATCGCCGACGGTGCAAAAGTTGTCATCGCCGATCTGCGCTTGGATGCCGCCCAAGCCACCGCTGCGGAACTTACCGCCAAAGGCCCTGGCACGGCGCTTGGCGTTGAGATGAACGTCACCGACGAGGCCGCAGTTAACGCTGGCATCCAACAGGTGATTGACCAATGGGGCCGGATCGACGTGCTGGTGTCGAACGCAGGCATCCAGATCGTGCATAAGCTAGAGGAATTTCCGTTTGACGATTGGAAAAAGCTGCTGTCGATCCATCTCGACGGCGCGTTCCTGACCTCCAAGGCCTGCCTGCCGCATATGTATAAGGCCGGGTCAGGCTCGATCATCTTCATGGGTTCAGTGCATTCCAAAGAAGCCTCACCGCTGAAATCGGCCTATGTTACAGCGAAACACGGCCTGCTCGGCCTCGCCCGTGTGATCGCCAAGGAAGGTGCCGAACATGGCGTGCGCTCCAACGTGATCTGTCCCGGCTTTGTGAAAACTCCGTTGGTCGAAAAGCAAATCCCCGAGCAGGCCAAAACCTTGGGCATTTCAGAAGAAGACGTGGTGAATAAAATCATGCTCGGCGGCACGGTTGATAAGGAATTTACCACGGTTGAAGACGTGGCCGAAATCGCGCATGTCTTCGCCGCCTTCCCGACCAATGCGCTGACCGGCCAGTCAATGATTGTCAGCCACGGCTGGTTTATGGAGTAACTCACAGGCAACAGGCTCAAGCCGTTACGGCTTGGGCCCTCTGCCCAAACGCAAATAGCCCCCCAACATGCCCAGAAAAGCCAGTGTTACCAGCACCGAAGCGACCAACCCGATATGTCGCCCAATAAACGGCAGTATCGTCGCCGAATGTCCAAAGTTATAGGCGAGGATGGTCCAAAATCCGACCCAAATCGCCGCACCCGCCGCATTGGCGCCTAGAAAGCTCAACCAGTGCATATTGGCTGTGCCCGCCACTAAGCTATTCAGCTGCCGCAACAGCACCCCAAACCGCGCAGTAATCACCATCAGCGGGCCATATCGCGCGAACACCGCTTCCACTTTGGCATAACGACTTTCCGTCACCCTAAACCGCGCACCAGAGCTGGTCACCACCGCCCGGCCATATCTGCGGCCAATGAAATATGCGATATTGTCGCCCAGCACCACGCCATACGGCAACCTTGCTGGTTCACGGTGCCAGGTCCGTCGTGCGCGTGGCAGTCGGCAAGACCGATGCGCTCAGCCGGTGGATCAATGCGTTGCGCGAGCGGCGCGGTGTCAACCGAACGATCGTAGCAGTCGCCAACAAGAACGCCCGCATCATCTGAGCGATGCTGCGAATAGGTATGGAATTCCAGCCCGCAGCCTGAGGCTGAGATGAGGATTGCAAGGAGATCCAAGAAATGTGCCATCTTTGCGAATTCGGGCCGGCAAGATCCGGTGTGTGAGGAACCTGGCTTTTTTAATGTCCCTTTGAGGCCGACCACTTGTCGAGGCTCACCACGCGGAATTCCCATTTGGGCGCACCGATATCCGGTGACGCCGGATAGATGTTCGCAACCGGGGAAAAACGGTCAGATCAGATCGATGAAAACCTTGCAAAGGGAGAGACGTCCATAGATTTCAAACGACGCGTTTCTTATGCCGTGCGCCCGGCACAACTCGGCCACCGGCATGCCGCCTTCAGCCTGACGCAGGATCGCGAGGATCTGCAACTCTGTGTATCTGCTTGTTTTCATTCAGAATCTCCTCATGAATCTTGCCGACAAAATTCTACCTATGCAGCCCCTTTCTTTCGGGGGGATTACCCTTTCAAGTGGCGATATAGGCCAGATCGCGCTCCCACGCGCGCAATGTGTTCTGCGGCGTGCCACGCTTTTACAGCGCAGAAAGCTCCGCCTCATCCTCGGCGGAAAGCTGGACATAAGACGGTAGAGGCTGACGGGCTTTCATCATGGTCCAACGTGGTTGCGAAACGACTCTGGCCGGCCATCCCGCCAGATCAAGAGTACCGATAACCGCTTGTGGCCCGGATGATCATCGCAGATCGGCATTGCGGTGCGAAATCCGTTCTATCAAAATCGGTAACCAAACTGACGCCGCAACGCCATTGACCCGCGACGCGCCAGAGGGCGCATCAGTCAGCGTCCAACGGATCAGCAAGATCGCTGGATTGAGGTTCGGATGCTGCGCGCAAAGCGATTCCAGCCCATCCAGACGGCAGTGAAACACCTGCTCCTCCTGGGTCTGCGCTTTTGAGATCACCTGCACGGCACAATCCGCAGGCCAGCCCGCGCCCAGCAAGCCTTTCCTGATAGATGCTGCCTGCGACACCCCCATATAGCAGGCCAACGTGGTGCCCGGCTGCGCCGTGGTGGTCCAATCCTGCGCACCATCGTGGCGCAGATGGCCGGTGGCAAGGATCAGCCGTTCGGTTTGGCCACGCTCGGTCAGAAAGCTTCGGGCCGAAGCAGCCGCAGCACAGGCCGAGGTGACACCTGGCACGATCTCCCATTCCACCCCGGCGGCATTCATTGCATCGGCTTCCTCTGCCCCCCGGCCAAAAATCCCCGGATCGCCGCATTTCAACCGCACCACCTGCTGCCCAGCTTGCGCTGATTGCACCCGCAACGCGTTGATCTGGGCCTGCGGCATCGCGTGGCAGCCGGGGGCCTTGCCAACATAGATCAGGCTCGCCCCTTTGCGCGCACGCTTCAGCAAAGCCGGATCGGCGAGGCGATCATAGTAGACCACATCGGCGGCTTGCAGACGCTTCAATCCCCGCAAAGTGATCAGATCAGCCGAGCCGGGGCCCGCGCCGACAAGACTGACGAAGCCTCGTTTGGCGGCTTTTGTCTGGAGGGTGATATGTGTCGTGCTGCCGTTTGGCAGGCGCGCTTGCCAAACTCGAAAGGCAAGGACCAGGTGTGCAAACAACGGCTTGGGCGCAAGGGTGATCATTCGGCAGCCTCTGGCAGTTTGAAACGGGTGAGCAATCCGGCGAGTTCTGGGCGGCACGATCCGCAGGATGTGCCGGCGCCCAAGGCCTCACCCAAGGCGGCAACACTCAGCGCGCGGCCCGATTGGATCGCCGCGCGGATGGTGTTGATCCCGACATTCAGGCAGGCGCAGACCGTGGCACCTGGGTCGGGCATATCGGCGCGCGGGCGGCCTGCAAGGATCGTGGGTTTGGCCTCATTCAGACGACTGGCAAGGTGATCGCGCGCGACCGCGACGGGGCTGGGGCCTGCGAACAGCGCGGCGAGCAATCGACCCTCGGCATGGAACGCGATGCGGGCAAGCCCGCGTTTGGCGTCGATCACGGTCGCAACTTCGGCATTGGGCAGCGCGAACAGGATGCGGGCGTATCGGGTCCAATCCTCTGGCACCGCAAGCCCCCGGGAACGCGCGCGCGCGCCCAGTATTCTGCGGCGGGGTGCAGCGGTGCGGCGCTGACCGCAAAGCCGAACCAGTGCGCGGGGTAAAGTCGGGCTGCGACAGCGGCGGCTTTGCTTTCGGGTTGGCCTGAAACCGGGTCCACAATGCCGGGCACCAAAGCGTCAATCCGGGCGGCAGAGGCGGTCTCGGCCGTCCAGTGCATCGGTGCAAACACTTGGCCGGGGGCGGCGCTCTGGCTGATCAGGGCGCGTAGGATGCAATGGCCATGCCCATTAGAAAGTTCAACCAGATCATCGGATTGTATGCTCAAGCCTGCGGCATCTTCCGGGTGAATCTCCACGAACGGTTCCGCCAAATGTTGACTGAGGCGCGGCGATTTTCCGCTGCGGGTCATCGTGTGCCACTGATCGCGGATACGCCCGATGTTCAGGCGGAAGGCATGTTCCGGCGTCAGGGCTTGCGGCGCGCGCGGGGTGATCGGCAGCATCCGGGCGCGGGAGTCGGGGGTGTGGAATTGCCCGGTGGCGAAGAACCGACCTCCCTTTTGGCGCAAATTCTGCGGCCATGTGAACGGGGCGAGATCATCGTAACCGGTCCTGCTCAAAAGGGCGAGATCGGAGATATCGAAGTCGCTGCCGAGGTTTCCGGCAATGCCAGACAACGCAGCGTATTCAGCGAAAATCTCCGCCTCGGTTTCCCAAGCAAAGGCTTGCCCATGCCCCATCCGTCTGGCGACTTGCGCCAGTATCCACCAATCTGGGCGGGCTTTGCCGGGGCGTGGCAGAACGCTGTGCTGGCGGCTGATCGTGCGGTCAGAATTGGTAACGGTGCCGTCTTTCTCACCCCAGGCCGTCGCGGGCAGCAGTACATGCGCCAACCGCGCAGTATCGGTTTCTGCCGTAATATCGCTGACCACGACGAAGGGGCAGGCCTTGATCGCAGCGGCCACGGCATCAGCATCGGGCATGGTGACGGCGGGATTGGTGTGGATGATCCAGATGGCTTTAACAGGCCGCTGAAATAGTCGTCCCTCGACGCGGTTTGAGGAACGTGATTCACTCTGGGCAAGGCAATGTCGGGGGGTTGGAATGCGCGGGATGGATGAGAAGAGCGGCTCGCTGTTCAGCTATGTCGATCTTGAAGAT
>NZ_JAUSBA010000076.1 GCF_030652235.1 Cypionkella sp. | reverse complement strand
GGGGTCTGATGCCGGAGAGTGCGGAATAGTACGCTAAGCCCGACGGGTCATCGTTTTGGCCATCGATACTCCCCCGTAAGAAGGATGTGAGCCCACCCGAGCGGCGAGATGTGCGCCAGCAGCTCGGGTGGGCATTCTAATCCATCATGTTTTCGCTGAGTGACGGCGTTGCCGAGATGCTTGGTGTTCCAAAAGATAATGATCGCCGCCAGCAGGTTGAGGCCAGCTATTCGGAAATGTTGTCCTTCGCTGGTTCGATCGCGGATTTCACCTTGGCGTCCGATGCGCAGGGCGTTCTTGAGGGCATGATGGGCCTCACCCTTGTTGAGACCGATCTGTGCGCGGCGCTGCATGTCGGCATCGAGCAACCAGTCGATGATGAAAAGTGTCCGCTCGACCCGTCCGATTTCCCGTAGGGCCACGGCGAGTTCATGCTGGCGGGGGTAGGCAGCGAACTTGCGCAACAACTGGCTTGGCGGCATGGCCCCGGTCGCCATGGTGGCCACGCTGCGCAGAATGTCAGGCCAGTTCGAGGTAATGAGAGCCTCTTTGACCTTACCCCCGATCAGCCCCTTCAGCTCTTTGGGGCAGGAGGCCGGATCGAAGAGATACAGGCGCTTTGACGGCAAGTCCCGGATACGAGGGATGAACTGAAAGCCCAGAAGGGCGGTGACGGCGAAGACATGGTCGGTGAAGCCGCCGGTATCAGCATACTGCTCACGGATTTTCTGGCCAGCATCGGTCATCAGCAAGCCGTCCAGAATGTAGGGCGCCTCGTTCACCGTGGCCGGAATGGTCTGGGTGGCGAAGGGCCCGAACTGGTCGGAGACATGGGTGTAGGCTTTCAGCCCGGGTTCATGGCCGTATTTGGCGTTGATCAGATTCATCGCCTCGCCTTGGCGCGTGGTCGGGAAGAACTGCCCGTCGCTTGAGGCAGTTAGACCCGCACCCCAGAATCGGGCCATCGGCAAGGAGGACTGAGCTTCGATCACCATGGCCAAGGCGCGCGCCATTGTCTCGCTTTCGACATGCCACCGAGAAATGCGGGAAAGCTGGAAATAATCGTGGCTGTTTGTGGCGCCGGCCATTTTGCTGAGGCCGAGGTTCAGCCCTTCGGCGAGCAGCACGTTCAGCAGGCCGATCCTGTCTTTGCACGGCACGCCGGTGCGCAGATGCGTGAAGGCCTCGGTGAAGCCGACTTCGTCGTCCACCTCGAGCAGGAGATCTGTGATCCGGATGCCTGGCAGGCGGGCATAAAGATCAAGCACCACGGCCTCCGCCTCTTCGGGGACGGCGGCGGTCAGCCGGTCGATTTTCAGGACACCGTCTTCGATGGACCCGCCCGGTATGGCCCCAGCTTTCGCCGCACGCGCTAACCTGCGAAGGGCATCGGACATGCGCAGCTTGCGATCTGCCAGCCAAGCCTCGGGTTCAAACGGCATGGCCAGCCTTGGGGTGCTACGGGCAACCTCGGCTGGAACGAGCGCGTCTTTCAGGTCACCAAATCTTCGGGAATGGGCGAGCCAGATATCACCGGAGCGGAAAGCCTCGCGGAGATGGAACAGGACTGCCACTTCCCACAACCGTTGCGCATCTTCATTTTCAATATTCAGGTGCCGCTGCCATTTCGAGCCACGGCGCAAAAAGGTCTGGGGCCGTGTCCCCGTCATGCCTCTACCCGCGATGATTCCGGCGGCGTCCAACAACGGTGCACCCACGGACGCAGCCTGAATGTCCAGTATCCGCAGCATGCGTGGCGCATAGCGCCGGAAGCGATGATACCCGTGGACGACATGCGCAAGCGGGTCGGCGGCCAAAGTGTCGGTGAGTTGGGCGGCAGTAGCGACAAGCCCCTTGAGCGATGACCAACCGCCTGCGCTTCGAACGGCTTCCTCAAGAGAAGCCTGATCCTCATGTGCTTCCAAGAGGGCTGACCCGAGGATCGAAAAGGCCTGCAATGTGTCCTTCAGTGCAGCCTTGGCGTCGTCCGTGCGGGCGTCACATCGGGATTTCGCCTCACGCCAGGTCTTGCCGACGATCCGGTCATGGGTCTCAACCACCGAATCGGCAAGGGCACTGCGCCATTCGAGAGCGCAGACCGCGAGGATGGCAAGGCGGCGGTCGCCAGAGATGTCCCGCAGATCTCCAGCGAAGTAGCGTTCCCCCTGCCTGCGCAGGCGGGCAACGCGGTGAGGTGGCACATCCGTCAGAACGGCCCTGTCCAGCGCCAAGCCCTGAAGAAATTCCAACTGATCGAGCAGGCGGTTCATATCGGCCGAGTTCTGACCTACCTCAAATTGGCGCAGCCAGACAAAACGACTGACGTTCCCGTCGGCATCTTCGGTCAGCAGGGCATCAAGTCGGTCGCGGGTAGCGCCATCCAGCCGCCCACCAATCCTGTCGTCAATCCTCCTCTCGGCGGCAACAAGCGCGTCCGCACACAGCCGTTCGATGACGGTGACCCCGGGCAGGATTGTCCGGGTCGCCCGACTGTGTTCCACAAAGCTGCGGGCCAAATCCTCGTTCGATCGGGCCGTTTCAGCCGCATCCTCCAGCCAGGCCTTCAGATCGCGCGACCCTCGGCCCGTGAACATCTTGAAGCCGTAGACCTCCCGCAACGCTGCAAGATGCTCGCGACGGGTTTCTTCGCGGGTTGCGTAGTCGGCCAGATCATCGGGCCGCAACCCGAGTTGCGCAGCCAAGAAGCGTGCCAATGCCTCGGGAATGACTTCACCCGGGGCCAGCAATCGCCCTGGATATCGCAGCGCGCAAAGCTGCAGGGCGAAGCCGAACCGATTGTGAGGTCGGCGGCGCGCACGGATGATTTCCAGATCATCGTCCGCCAGAGTGTAATGGCGCAGCAGAGCCGCTTCATCCGTTGGCAGATCGAAGAGGACTGCCCTTTGGCGGTCCGTTAGGATATTGCGTCGCGGCATGATGGCTTCCAGAGAGAGGGGCGCGGCTGTCCGTAAGAGGATCGCTCACCGGACATGTGCCGAGGAGGTTGCCGTTGGCAGAGAAACCGCACTTCATTACATCTCGTATAGATGGTACGATTTGATTCGCAAATGAGGCCCCTTATCCGTACACCTGAAGCATGACCATGACCAAGATTGGCTACGCCCGGTGCTCCACGGACAAACAGGACCTGACTGCACAGCGGCAGGCCCTGAACCTTCTGGGGGTGTCAGATGACCGCATCTACACCGACCATGGGCTGACGGGCACCAACCGCGCCCGTCCCGGTCTCGACCAGGCACTGGCCGCCGTGCGGGAAGGCGACGTGCTGGTCGTGCCAAAGCTGGACCGTCTCGCAAGATCTGTCCCAGATGCGCGCGCCATTGCAGAGCAACTCGAGAAGAAGGGCGTCAAACTCGCCTTGGGTGCGTCGGTCTACGACCCAACGGATCCGATGGGCAAAATGTTCTTCAACATTCTGGCTACCTTTGCCGAGTTTGAGTCCGACTTGATCAGAATGCGGACCAGGGAAGGAATGGCCATCGCACGGGCCAAGGGAAAGCTTCGCGGAAAGCAACCGAAACTCACCGAAAAACAACAAAAAGAACTGACCCGAATGCACACCACCGGAGAATACTCGATCAGCGATCTTGCTGAACTCTTCGCGGTCTCAAGGCCAACGATCTACAGGACCCTGCATCGTTCAGAGGCCAAAATCAGCCCTTAGCGTACTATCCTGCCCCCTCCGGCATCAGACCCC
>NZ_JAUSBA010000074.1 GCF_030652235.1 Cypionkella sp. | reverse complement strand
TCAGCTTCGGTGTCAGGCCGCGCCTTGTGCCGCTGATCAGAACGCGGGTCCTGGTCTCGGCATGGCCGCGATAGCCGCGGTCGACGACGGCCAGATCGGGGCGCTGGTCGGTCAGGATTTCCACCTGTTCCAGGGCTTGCCGCAGGGTGTGGCCATCGTAGGGGTTGCCCGGAAAGCTGCGCATGCCGACCACGAAGCCCTCATCCAGCAGGTGTCGGCGCTGACCTTGCAGCCGAATTCATAGCGCGCCATTGCAAGGCACCGCACGCAAGCTTAGTATGCCAGACCATAGCGATCTCGCGGCTAACGGCAATAACGTGTAACTCACTTCATCCGATGCCGATCCCATAGGCGAGGGCTTCGGGCAGGGCTTTGGTTTGCATGCTTTCTCTCCTTCTATTTGACGATGCCACAAGAGCATACGCTGGGCTGCAGGGCGGACCATCCCATTAGTCGCAGCGCTTCTGGACGTGATCGACCGGGCCAGCCGCCGCCTTGCGGCGATTGCGCGCAATCGCCTACCGGCCGATGGATAGCCGAACCGCCTGCGTTCATTGGCAAGATCGCGTAGCCGCACTCGCAGCACTGTGTCGGGCAAGGCCGACGTCGTGATCCTGGACAACCTCGCCACCCATAATGGCCCGAAGACCGCCGCAATCCTCAAAGGCATCGGCGCATGGTTCCTGTTTCGGCCAACGGATTGAAGTGGCATTCTCCAAGCTCAAAGCCCTGATCCGAAAGGCCGCAGCCTGCACAGACAAGCAAATGTGGCAAGCCGTCAGACACGTCTGCGGCCACCTCAAGGACGAGAAATGTTACAACTTCTTCAAGGCCGCAGGCTATGAAACCGAATGAACGCTCCCCGCTAAACTCAATCCATCAAAGTCCGAGACTGACCACCTTAGACCAGAGTGCCGAGAAAACCTGCCAGATCATTGGTGTGGTGTTGAATATGTAGCGCTTTCAAGGCTTTGGGCGCGACATGCACGGTTTTCATTCCCATCTGATGCGGGGCCATCAGGTTGCGCGGATCATCTTCAAACATCACGGCTGTTGCGGGATCAAGGCCGTCTTGCATAAAGATCGATTCAAAAGCTGCGCGTTCAGGTTTGGGGCGAAAACCCGCGTGTTCGACACCGTAAACTGCGTCAAACAGGCCCGACAGCCCGCGCGCTTCCAGCACGCGATGGGCATAGGGCGCGCAGGCATTGGTGTAAACGATGCGACGGCCTGGCAGGGCGCGAATGCGGGCGGCAAGATCTGGATCGGCAGGAAGCACCGTGAAATCAATATCATGCACATCTTGCAGGTATGGCGCGGGGTCGATGTCATGCTCTCGCATCAACCCTGCAAGCGTCGTGCCGTAACTGTCCCAATAGTGCTGACGCAAGCGGTCCGCTTCGGTCTTGCCGACACCAAGCGCGTTCATCACCCAAACCGTCATCCGCCGCTCAATCTGATCGAACAGCCGGAACTGCGGCGGATACAGCGTGTTGTCCAGATCGAAGACCCAAGACGTGACATGTTGAAACTGTTTTTTCATCCAACAGGAATAGCCTGAAGCTTTCTGTGCAGCAATCACTTGATCCTGCGGCGTGGGCGTTTAGTGTCGCCCGACAAGGAGGAGCTCACGCCGTGCAGAAGGACGCTTACACATTAATTCTCGACTCGATTGAGGCCGGGATCCACAAACCGGGGGATCGGTTGGTCGAATCGGAACTGGCCGAGCGGCTGGGGGTGTCGCGCACCCCGGTGCGTGAGGCGCTGCAACGGCTGGAAACACAAGGTATGCTGACGCGGGACGGCCGCAGTTTGATCGTGGCCTCATTGGATCACAACCAACTGGCGGAATTGTACGTCGTGCGCACCGAGTTGGAGGGGCTGGCGGCGCGATTGGCAGCCCGTCATGCATCGGATGAGGAAATCCGGGTGCTGCGCGGCATGGTCGACGATGATCGCGCGCTGCTGGGCGGTGATCCCCGTGCGCTCAGCCGGGCCAACAAGCGGTTTCACCGGCTGATTCACCTCGCCAGCCACAATCGTTTTCTAGTGCAGCAGTTGGATTTGGTGCACCGCTCGATGGCGCTGATGGCGACGACAACTTTTGCGGCTGCCGGGCGTGATGAAGTGGCTTTGGCCGAGCATGATCAGATCGTGCGTGCCATCGAAGCCCATGATGGTGAGGCAGCCTATTTGGCGCTGAAATCGCATATATCAAAAGCATTTGAGACCCGATTGCGGGTCGATTCAGGCGAGTTGAAGACGCGGTAATCCTTCAAAACCATGTGGTTATAGATCAAAATGACCATGGCTGGTTTTATCCCAATAGAAGGGCTTCGTCATCAGTTCCCATAAAGCCTTATAGGCGGCAAGTGTTGCCAACGGGTGATACAACGTCAAGGTTAGCGCCCAAAGCGGGTTGAGCCGATGCTTGGTGCGACGCATCCCGGCAACGTCAAAAATGATGGTCAGTGCGATCGTCGCCATCATGGCAAAGTAGATCACCCCAAAAGCGGTGGCCCCGATTGCGGCAGGCAGTGGGTGCTGAAACCCGAGCGGGATCAGCCACAGCGACCACAGCAAAGGCGCCAGAAGGGTTTGCAGGATCGAGCCCAAGAATTGCACCTGAAAACCGATGAAGCAACGGGCCCCGAGTTGCTGCCACAACAGGTGCGGGTCGCGCATGTGGGTGATCCAAGTCATCATATAGCCCTTGATCCAGCGCGAGCGTTGCTTGATCCAAGGGAAAGAGCGGCAGTTGGCCTCTTCAAACGTCGTGGTGTCGATCAATTCGGTGCGGTAGCCGTGGCGGAACAGGCGCAAGCCCAAATCGGCGTCTTCGGTCACATTTTGCGCGTCCCAGCCGCCGAGGTCTTCTAAGGCGTTGCGGCGAAAGAACAATGTGGTGCCGCCTAAAGGAATCGCCAGCCCCATCCGCTCAATCCCCGGCAGGAACATGCGAAACCACGAGGCGTATTCGATGGTGAAACAGCGCGCCAGCCAGTTGCTGCGCGGATTGTAGTAGTCCAGCTGACCCTGCAGGCAGACCACTTCCGGCCCGCGTTGGTGAAACCTGTCAACGATTTTGCGGATTTGATCCGGTTCGGGCGCATCTTCGGCGTCATAAATCCCGACGATGGAGCCGCGACAATGATCCAGTGCGTAGTTCAGCGCCCTCGGCTTGGTTTTCACGCTGCCGTCTGGCACCACGATCACCCGCATCCAGGCCGGCAGATCGCCAGTGCTCAGTGCATTGCGGGTCATCTGGTCTTCTTGTTCGACCACCAGCAGGATATCCAGCAATTCGCGTGGATATTCCAGCCGATCCAGCCTTGCGGTCAGTTTTGCGGCGATGTTGCTTTCGCGGTAAAGCGCCACCATCACCGAAACCACGGGCAGATGCGCGATCACTGTGGTGTTGCCCGACTCTGATGCGGGCCGGTGCATCAGGATCAGAGCGATCAACTTCATAATATTGGCAGAAAACAGAGCAGTCAGCGCGATGCCAAACACCACGACCAGTGTCGCAGCAGGTTGAAATAGCGATAAAACTGCAATGATGCTGGCAAGCATGGCCGCAGGGCGCTGCAAAGTCGTGCTGTGATAGCCGCGGCAGCTTTCTAAAGCGGGCACGCGGGTTTCCGAGGCATGGGCAAGGCGTGCACCATGCGCCGCCAGTAGCGCGGATTCAATCTGCATCATGGGGGCGACGGCCATAGCCACAGGGCCAAAACTGTCTTCCAACCAAGCGCGGTGGTGGGCGAAAAGATCGGGATAGGCGGTGACGATCACCGTGGCCTGACCAACCTTGCGCCACGGTAGTAGGCCTGACCGCAGAGCGGTAACATGGTTAAGTTGCGCCGTCAGGCGCGGGTCGGGCGGCAGGGCCATCAAATCGACGTGGCCCACGCCCCAAAGCTGCGCAATGGCTTCATACAGCACCCCGGGCGGCATTGCGCGACGCGCCAGCAGCATGTCGGCCAGATGCCTGCGGCGGTGACTATGCTGGGCGAGCATTTGCAGCATGACATGCGGCTGCACCAGCCGGTCTTGCATCAACTTCGCCGCCAGCTTCTGCACCGTTGGCCGGGGCAAAACCACTGGGTTCGGCGCAGCGATGCCGGGCAGGAAACGATGGATCTGGCGCAGTGGGGTGACGGACATCATTCCTCCGGACAACCCGCAAAGATTGCACCGGAAGGATTAATGCTTGATTAACGGCGTCGGGAAACTTGCGACTTTAAGCCGTGCGACGGGCGCGGATCGCTTCGGCAAACCGCTCAAACAAATAATAGCTGTCTTGCGGGCCGGGTGAGGCCTCGGGATGGTATTGCACCGAAAAGATCGGCTTGCCATCCACCGCGATGCCGCAGTTCGAGCCATCAAACAACGACACATGGGTTTCCGACACGCCTTTCGGCAGGGTTTGGCTGTCCACCGTGAAGCCGTGATTCATCGAGGTGATCTCAACCTTGCCCGTGGTCAGGTCTTTCACCGGATGGTTGGCACCGTGATGACCGTGGTTCATCTTGACGGTGATAGCGCCCAAAGCAAGTGCAAGCATTTGATGGCCCAAGCAGATCCCGAACAGCGGCAGATCTTTTGCCAACACACCCTGGATCATCGGCACGGCATATTTGCCCGTCGCCGCCGGATCGCCAGGACCGTTGGACAGGAACACCCCTTCGGGGTTCAGCGCCAGCACGTCTTCAGCCGTTGCAGTCGCAGGCAACACGGTGACTTCGCAACCTGCCGAGGCGAGACAGCGCAGGATGTTGCGCTTGGCACCGTAGTCGATGGCAACCACGCGCAGGCCCGCGCCTTCCCGTTTGGTATAGCCCGCAGGCCAAGCCCACAACTGTTCGTCCCAGCGGTAAGATTGGGTGCAAGACACGTCTTTGGCCAGATCAAGCCCAACCAGACCTTTCCAAGCCCGGGCCTTCGCAACCAGCGCGCCAATGTCGAACTTACCGTCGGGGTCATGCGCTAAGGTCACATGCGGCGCGCCCTGTTGGCGGATCGCGCGGGTCAAGCGGCGGGTGTCGATGCCGCCGATGCCGATACGGCCCTTCTGCGCCAGCCATACTTGCAGATCGGCGGTGGAGCGCCAGTTTGACGGTTCGGTCGGATCCCACTTCACCACCATGCCAGCGGCAACCGGGGTGGCCGTCTCGTCATCCTCGACGTTCACGCCAGTGTTGCCGATATGCGGGAAGGTGAAGGTGACAACCTGACTGGCATAAGACGGGTCGGTCATGATTTCCTGATAGCCGGTCATCGCGGTGTTGAACACCAGCTCTGCCACCGTCTCGCCCACCGCGCCAAAGCCGTGGCCATAGAACACCGAGCCATCCGAAAGCGCGATACAGGCGGTCGGACGCGATGCTTGGTGAGATTCGGAGGCGGTGGACATGGGCAGGCTCCTGTCGGCAAAATCTGGCGGACACTAGTGGCAGGGGCAGGCAGCGTCAAGGGTTTGGCGTAAAAGGATTCTGCCGCCAGATCAATGGCTTGTGGTTTTGACCTGCGGTTGCGCCAGGTCAGGTGGGGGTGTATGGTCTGTCAAGGTTTTAAGGAGTGTGGAAGATGGAGTTGCGTGAGCGTCTGCAAGCGGCAGTCAAAGAGGCGATGAAGGCGAAAGCAGCCGAGCGGCTTTCGACGCTGCGCATGGTGTCTTCAGCCATCAAAGACCGCGAAATTGCCGCACGTGGTGAGGGTGCAGAGGTCGGCGAGAACGACATTCTGACCCTGCTGGGCAAGATGGTGAAGCAACGCCAAGAATCGGCCAAGGCCTATGCGGCTGGCGGACGCCCCGAGCTGGAAGCCAAAGAGCTGAACGAAATCAAAGTGCTGAATGAGTTCCTGCCGCAACAAGTGACGGGTGCTGATCTGGATGCCGCGATTGCGGCGGCTGTGGCAGAGGTGGGGGCCACCAGTATCAAGGATATGGGCCGGGTGATGGCCGTTCTGAAGGCCAAGTATACCGGCATGATGGATTTCGGCGCGGTCGGCGCGTTGATCAAGGCGCAACTGGGCTGAGGCAGACTCAGCCGACAGGGGTGCAAATCTCAATCAGCGTGCCTTCGGGCGCGCGGACATAGGCGATTGTTTGGCCCCAAGGCATCTCGGTGATCGGCTTGACCAGCACAGCCCCGGCAGCGGTCGCGTGGGCAAGGCCTGCGCTGACATCCTCGGTCTCGAACGCCAGTTCGTAAGACGGTGTGGCGGGCGGCTCGGTGGCCACGTCTTTGCCGATGCTGGCCATAAGCGCGTGCGACGAGAACGCAAGTTTGGTGGCACCAGTGATCAACTCACCATAATCGCTGCCTTCGTGCAGGAAGCCGATCTTGAATCCAAAGGCGGCATGGTAAAACTTCAGCGTCTCGGGCACCGAAGCGACGTAGAGAATGGTGTAACGGTAGATCATGGCCCGGCCTTTCTGTGCGTGGCCTTGAGTGTGGCGCGCTTAGCGTAAAGCGGCAAGGCGTTTGCGCAGATCGACTTCCAGCGCCACGCGGTCTTCGGGTGGCAGAAACGCCCCAACTTCCACCTCGCGCCCATTGCCTGTCAGGGTCAGATAATCCGGGACCGGACCTTTGGTTTTGTGCAAAGTGACACGGACCCAATGCGGGTTGGCTTGCCAATCTTGACGTTTCCCGCGCGGGCCGTGGCGGGAGAGGCTGATCTGGGTAGCAGTAAGGGTAAGGTATTCGAGGATCTCACCGTCTTTGTAGCTGCGATTGAGAGCCCACCAGATGCCTGCGATGGTGGCGATCAGGAAGGGCAGCAAGCCCCACAACACGGGTGAGCCGATCAGCACCACCAAAGGCAGGGCGATCAACGCTGCCGTCCCGCCAATAAACCATACCATACCGCGCCGGGGCAGCGAGCGGTAGGGCCACAGATGCAGGTGTTGTGTATCATCGCCGGAAGGGGGAAGCCATTCGTAGGGCATTTAAGTAGAAAGCCCGATCTATGAAAAAATGTGGAGTAACTTAAAGTCGAAGCCAAAAGACGATTGCAGCTCACAGAAGGCCGTCAGGCCTTTCACGGCAAAAAAGTTGCTGCACTTCGGGCCAGACAAGCAATGTTTCGAGTCCCTTGTCGGCGTTGCGTTGCTTGAAATGACGATCATGAAGCGCGCTCCTAACGCAGTATTTGTACTTGCTATAAAAATTAGGATTCCAAGACTGAATGGCAATAGAGAAATCACCTCAAATCCGGTGACACAAAACAGCGCCTTGGCGATAGGGAGGCCAACGAGCCCAACTGCCAAATGAGTTCGTACAAAAAACAACAAGATAAGCGATGCGCCATGCATCCGCATGGCTATTTGCCATCGTTTTTTGGTCATCGGATCGCTGTACCTGAGTTTACCTATGAAAAAAGCCCCGCATCGCTGCGGGGCTTTTTTCATTTCTAACCGAAGCTTAATGGCCGCGGTTGTGGTCCCAATCGCTCTGCTTGGGCAGCTGCTCGAAGGTGTGTTCGGGCGGCGGGCAGGGCAGGGTCCATTCCAGAGTGTCGGCGTATTCGTTCCAGTAGTTGTTCTGGGTGATCTTCTTGCCCCAGAGCAGCGAGTAAACCATCACGCCGATGAAGAATACGAAAGACGCGAAAGACAGGAACGCCCCCATCGACGAGATATAGTTCCAGAAGGCGTAAGCCTCGGGATAATCGATGTAGCGGCGCGGCATGCCTTGGCGTCCTAGGAAGTGCTGCGGGAAGAAGGTGACGTTTGAGCCGATGAACATCATCGCAAAGTGCAGCTTGCCTGCCCATTCTGGATATTCACGCCCCGACATCTTGCCGAACCAGAAGTAAATACCGGCGAAGATGCCGAACACGGCACCCAAAGACATCACATAATGGAAGTGCGCGATGACATAGTAGGTGTCGTGATAGGCACGGTCGACCGGGGCCTGTGACAGAACGATGCCGGTCACACCGCCAACGGTGAACAGAAACAAGAATCCAAATGCCCAGAGCATCGGGGTTTTCAGCTCGATCGAGCCGCCCCACATCGTGGCGATCCATGAGAAGATCTTGATGCCCGTCGGCACCGCGATCACCATCGTCGCCAGCATGAAGTAGCTTTGCTGGTTCAGCGACATACCCACGGTATACATGTGGTGCGCCCAAACCACGAAACCCAGCACGCCAATCGCAACCATGGCGTAAACCATCGGCAGATAGCCAAAGATCGGTTTGCGCGAGAAGGTCGAGATAACCTGACTGACGATGCCGAAGGCTGGGATCACGATGATATAGACTTCCGGGTGGCCAAAGAACCACAGGATGTGCTGATAGAGGATCGGATCGCCGCCACCCGCTGGATCAAAGAAGGTGGTGCCAAAGTTGCGGTCGGTTAGCAACATGGTGATCGCACCCGCCAGAACCGGCAGCGCCAACAGGATCAGCCATGCGGTCACGAAGATCGACCAGCCAAACAACGGCACTTTGTGCAGGGTCATCCCCGGCGTGCGCATGTTCAGGAAGGTAGTGATCATGTTGATCGCGCCCAAGATCGACGAGGCACCCGACAAGTGGACAGCGAAAATCGCAAGGTCCATCGAATAGCCGCTTTCCCGCGTTGAGAGCGGCGGATAAAGCACCCAGCCAACGCCAGCGCCCAACTGATCTTCGCCGCCCGGTGCGAACAATGACGCCACGGCCAGCGAAGTGCCCGCCACATACATCCAGTAAGACAGGTTGTTCATCCGCGGGAACGCCATGTCTGGCGCACCGATTTGCAGCGGCATGAAGTAGTTGCCAAAGCCGCCAAACAGCGCCGGGATCACCACAAAGAACATCATCAAGATGCCGTGCGCGGTGACGGTGGCGTTCCAGACATGGCCGTTTGGCGTACATTCACGGGCGGCATCCGCAACAAAGCGCATCCCCTCCATGCACATGTACTGCACACCCGGCTCCATCAGTTCTAGCCGCATATAGACCGTGAAGATCACCGAAATCAGGCCAACAAGGCCCGAGGTGAACAGATAGAGGATCCCGATATCCTTATGGTTCGTCGACATGAACCAGCGCGTGAAAAAGCTGCGTTGCTCATGGTCGTGGCCATGGATGGCTGCGTCGGCCATTGGCGTCTCCCGTTGTCAATGTGTTCTTGCCCGCGCGTGAGAAGCCCACACCGGATTACAAGATGTATCTAGATCGCAGGCCGGGGCAGGGCAATGTCAGAGTTTGATCTGCGTCAATTTTTCCTGTTCCCGCGCGGGGATGCGACAGGGTTTCCTTGAAAGACGCGCTGGGAATAATTGACTATTTTGGACGGGTATCGCAATTCTGTGAAGGTTATAATCCGTGCAGCCTAGGAGAAGAATCGTGGAAACGTCTTCAGCAGGGCCGCATCGAGATCGGCCATGGTGAGGGGCAGACCAAGATCCACCAAGCTGGTCACGCCATGTTCGCGGATGCCACAGGGTACGATGCCGGAGAAATGCGACAGATCTGGTTCGACATTGATTGAGATGCCATGAAACGACACCCACCGCCGCAGTTTTACGCCGATGGCCGCGATTTTATCCTCGCGAGGGCTGCCGTCAAGGTGGGCGGGCTGATCGGGTCGCACCACCCAGACCCCAACCCGGCCCGCGCGCCGCTCGCCCTTGACGTTGAACTCGGCCAGTGTCGCGATCACCCAACCTTCCAGCGCGCAGACGAATTTGCGCACATCGCGGCCACGCTGGTTCAGATCCAGCATGGTGTAGGCGACGCGCTGACCGGGGCCGTGATAGGTATATTGCCCACCACGCCCGGCCTGAAACACCGGAAAGCGGTCCGGGTCGGTCAGATCGGCAGGCTTGGCCGAGGTGCCCGCTGTATAAAGCGGCGGATGTTCCAGCAGCCAGACCGCCTCAGGGGCATCCCCTGCGGCAATCTCTGCGGCCTGTGCTTCCATCGCAGCCAAGGTCTCTAAATATGGCGCAAGCCCCGGAAGATGCTGCCATTGCACGGGATTCATCGGCGCGCTCCTTGTCGTTTGCGATACAGATGGCGCGGGCAGAGCCAAAATGCAACCGCGCTGGCCCGTCTGGATCAAGCCGTGCAGAATCCCCCTTTTCATCGCGCAATTGTGCGGCTACATAACCGCCATCTTGCCGGATCAAATGCGGATGTGGCGGAATTGGTAGACGCGCAGCGTTGAGGTCGCTGTTCTTTAATCGGAGTGAAAGTTCGAGTCTTTTCATCCGCACCAATCCGGCAAGTTAAGTTGTTGATTTCATTGCGGCCAATGTTCAACATAGCGTTTCAGCCGCTACAACAGCCCCGACATTACGCAGCGCAGAGTATCGTCTTTCACGCCGAACATCCTCGGCGCTTCGCACATGGGGTAAACTTCGGTTCAGGCGATGGCACCTTAACTGGTGGCAAAGGCCTTGATTATTTTCTCTTTAAAACAAGCGGCGGCTACGAGCTTGTTTGCGATTTCAATATGTCATTGGGCGGCCGCCACACCGCAGATCAACGCGATATGTCGGATCGGCACAACGTCGGTCGCAGCCCAGTCCAGCCTTGGGGCATCAGCGTCAGTGGCACTGGCCACGGTCAAGCGCTGTTAAGCTTTCCGGGTGGCGAAGGCGCGGTATCAGTCCTGCTCAAGTGGCTCAACACGGCATGCTGCACGCGATGGTGGTGCAGTGTTTTGCTGCGGGCACTTGGACTACACGACGCCAAAGGGCGCACGGGGTGTCGCAAATATAACGGGCGGCGATGTGGTGACGACCGCCTTTGTCCACGCGTTGCCAGTGCTCTGGCAGATCTAACGGAACTCTAAGGTTCTGGCTGCCCAACCGCAGAATCAGCCGATCCGACTTGCCTCTAGCGACTTCGGCGATCACCGCGATTTGCTGTTTGTCGCCGCAGCATGGGGTCTATGTGCCACTTTAGGGGCCGCCGCGCGGTACTGCGCACGCCCAACATCTGAGCATTTGGCGTTAAAGCCAGGTCCCATGGGCGAACTTGGGAATCAGTTAGCGCTAAGCCCTTCGGCTAATGCCTTACCTTCACCCGGCTTCCTTCACCGTCTTGCAGCCGATCCGACTGCCAGATGGTTCATCAACTGCCGTTCTAAGTGGCAAACAGGGCGCAAAATGCCCGATTGAACCAGTTTGACCGTGCAACCTTCCCACTGCGTAATCGGGAATTGCCATCCAGTGGGCCATTGCCGTAAGCGTATAGGACAAGCGCAGGAAAACTGCCGGACACATGGGGAGATTGGCGTGGTTGCAACCAGCCCGAACGACGCTTTCGTCGCTTTTGAGCACGTTCAGAAAAGCTATGACGGCGTGTCATTGGTCGTCAAAGACCTGAACCTTGCGATTGGCAAAGGTGAGTTTCTGACGATGTTGGGGCCATCAGGCTCGGGCAAGACCACTTGCTTGATGATGCTGGCGGGGTTTGAAACCGCGACGCATGGCCGGATCATGCTGGACGGCACCAATATCAACGAAGTGCCGCCGCACAAACGTGGCATCGGCATGGTGTTCCAGAACTACGCTTTGTTCCCGCATATGACGGTGGGGGAAAACCTGTCCTTCCCCCTGGAAGTGCGCGGCATGGGCAAATCTGACCGTGAGGCCAAGGTCAAACGCGCCCTCGACATGGTGCAAATGTACAGCTTCATCAACCGCCGCCCTGCGCAGCTTTCGGGCGGCCAGCAGCAGCGCATCGCCTTGGCGCGGGCCTTGGTGTTTGATCCCTCCTTGGTGCTGATGGACGAACCCTTGGGCGCTTTGGACAAGCAGCTGCGCGAGCATATGCAGTTTGAAATTAAGCACTTGCACGAAAGCCTTGGCATCACTGTGGTCTATGTCACCCATGATCAGGGTGAGGCTTTGACGATGTCAGACCGTGTCGCCGTGTTCAACGATGGCCGCATCCAACAGCTTGCCACCCCGTCCGATCTTTACGAACGCCCCGACAACAGCTTTGTGGCGCAGTTTATCGGTGAGAATAACAAGCTGCCCGGCACCATCGAATCTATCGGTGACGGCAAATGTACCGTGCGTCTGGAAACCGGCGAAGTGATTGATGCAACGCCGGTCAACGTCTCGACCAAAGGCGCGAAGACCCTCGTGTCGATCCGCCCAGAGCGGGTCGAATATAAGCCCGAGGCGATGCCGGCAGGCGCGCATACCATCGACGCCGAAGTGATGGAATTTATCTATATGGGCGACATGTTCCGCACGCGTTTGCGTGTTGCCGGATCGGATGAATTCGTGATCAAATCGCGCAATACCTTGGGCCAGCGTATGCTGGCGCCTGGCGAGAAGATCAAGATCGGTTGGGCGCCACAAGACGCCCGCGCGCTTGATCCAATGTGATCCCCCGCAAAGGGGGCGGCCGCAGGGACGCGGCCTCTTAACAAACGTCCTTATCCAACCTGGGAGTCGTCAATGAAAAAACTTCTCGTTCTGTCCACCGCCCTGACCACCATTGCATTTGCCGCGCAAGCCGATGTGACTGTGATGTCTTGGGGCGGGGCTTACGGTGCGGCGCAAACCGAAGCACATGTAAAGCCGTTCGCTGAAAAGACCGGCATCAAAACCACGATGACCGACAGCGATAACCCCGCCACCCCGATCAAAGCCATGGTCGAGGCTGGCAACGTCACCATTGACGTGGCTTCGGTGGAATATGCCGATGCAATCCGTCTGTGTGACGAAGGCTTGCTAGAGCCGATTGATCCGGCAAGCCTGCCTGCTGGCGCTGACGGCGTTGCCGCCGTTGACGACTTCCTGCCGGGCGCTATCACCGATTGCGGCGTGTCGACCGACATCTGGGCAACCGTTTTCGCCTATGACACCACCAAGTTCCCCGAAGGCCCGAAAACCGCCGCTGACTTCTTCGACCTGACGAAGTTCCCCGGCAAGCGTGGCCTGCACAAGGGCGCAAAAGCCGTTCTTGAATTCGCTTTGATGGCGGATGGCGTAGCACCTGCAGACGTTTATGCAGCCTTGGCGACCCCGGAAGGCGTTGATAAAGCGTTTGCCAAACTCGACACCATCAAAAAAGACGTGGTGTGGTGGGAAGCTGGCGCGCAGCCGCCGCAACTTTTGGCAGATGGCGAAGTCGCGATGACCTCGGCCTACAACGGCCGGATTTTCAACGCCGCCATAGGTGAAGGCAAGCCGTTTCAAATCGTTTGGGATGCGCAAACCTTTGAAAACGAAATGTATGTGATCCCGAAGGGCGCACCGAACAAGGACGAGGCCCTGCAGTTCATCGCATACGCCACCTCGACCGAAGGTATGCAGGCGCAAGCAACCCAGATTTCTTACGGTCCGGCGCGCAAATCTGCCAACGCCACCCCGATCATGTACAAAGACGGCAAGACCCTGATGGGCCCGAACGTCCCGACCGCGCCTGAAAATATGGCGAATGCGCTGGGTTCGTCGTTTGAATTCTGGGTCGACCATGACGCAGAACTGAACGACCGCTTCAACGCATGGCTTGCGGCAAACTGATCTGAATTCCGGGCGCGGTTTGAAGCCGCGCTCGGTTTTTCTACGATTTCCCACTTTGCGTTCGGTCTGGGCACCTGTTGGTTGCACGACCGTAAGGATGACACATGGTTGATCTGACCGCTGCCCCCGACATGTTGCGCACCGCAGACGGTCGCCCGCTGAAAGCGGCGCTGGCCCAAGCGCAGCGCAAAGCCAAATGGCGCGCCTTCTTTCTGGTGCTGCCCTTGCTTGCCTTCGTGGTGCTGACCTTCATCGTGCCGATCCTAAAAATGCTGGAACGTTCTGTCAATCACGACGGTTTTTCCTCAAACGCGCCCACGCTGGTGGCATGGTTCAACGACCATCCCGCAACCGCAGATATTCCCGAAGACGCCTATGCTGCTTTGGTCACAGACCTGCAGCAGATGCAAAAAGACAAAACCGCTGGCGCCGCGGGCACTCGGATCAACTACACGGTTCCCGGCACCATCTCGGTGTTCAAATCCGCCGCGCGTGAGGCTGAAAAGCTGCAACCGCCCTATAAAGACGCGTTGATCGCCAGCAACAAAATGTGGGGCGATCCGCTGGTCTGGGTGGCGATGCGCAACGCATCCTCGGCCTATACCTCGGATTTCTATATGGTTTCTGCGGATTTGAAGCGCGACGCTGCGGGCAATCTGGTGCGGGTCGAAGACAACCAACGCATCTATGTCTATCTGTTCGTGAAAACCTTCGTTCTGTCGATCGTGATCACCGTCGCCTGCCTGCTGCTGGCCTTTCCAATCGCACATCTGCTGGCGGTTTTGCCGATGGCAAAGTCGAACCTGCTGATGATTTTGGTGCTGCTGCCGTTCTGGACCTCGCTGCTGGTGCGCACCAGCTCTTGGATCGCCATTCTGCAAGAGCAAGGCATTATCAATGACTTAATGGTCTGGATCGGTGTGTTCAGTGAAGATGGTCGCGTCAGGATGATCTATAATCAGACCGGCACCATCATCGTGATGACGCATATCCTACTGCCGTTCATGGTGCTGCCTTTGTATTCGGTGATGCGGGTGATCCCGCCCAGCTATGCCCGCGCCGCCCGATCTTTGGGGGCGACCAGCTGGACCACCTTCCGCCGCATCTATCTGCCGCAAACCTTGCCGGGCATCGCCGCAGGCTCGCTGTTGGTGTTCATTCTGGCGGTTGGCTACTACATCACCCCGGCTTTGGTCGGTGGCGCCGATGGGCAGCTGATCTCGAACCTGATCAGCTTCCACATGAACAAAGCCAACTGGTCGATGGCCGCCGCGCTGGCCGCAATTCTGCTGGCCGCCGTGCTGCTGCTCTATTGGCTTTATGATCGCCTGATCGGCATCGACCGCTTGAAACTCGGCTGAGGAGAGAACCATGGCCCTTCCCGTCTATGCCTCGCCGCTAGAGCGCATCTGGTACTACACCTTCCGCACCCTGTGCGCGCTGATTTTCCTGTTTCTGGTCGCCCCGATCCTGATCGTGATCCCGCTGTCGTTCAACGTCGAGCCGTACTTCTCGTTCACCCATAAGATGTTGGCGCTGGACCCGTCGGGTTACTCCTTGCGCTGGTACGACACGCTGCTGACCTTGGGCGTCAACGCCTCCGATGACGCCGTGCGAGACAGCACATGGTGGGGCATGGTGTGGGAGCAGGCGACTTGGGTGAAAGCCGCGAAAAACTCGCTGTGGATCGGCATGTGGGCGACGATTTTGGCGACCGTTTTGGGCACCACCGCCGCCCTTGGCCTGTCGCGCCCCGAGATGCCGTATCGCCGCCTGATCATGGCGCTGCTGATCTCGCCAATGATCGTGCCGATCATCATCATCGGCACTGGATTGTTCTTCTTCTATTCCAGCGCCTGTATCTCGCCGGATAACTGGCTGGGCTGGCTGCTGTCGCCGTTTCTGTCGGTCAAAGGCTGCCTCGCCAACTCACATCTTGGCATCATTCTGGCCCATGCCACCCTCGGCATTCCCTTCGTGATTATAACTGTCACCGCCACCTTGTCAGGGTTTGATCAGTCGCTGATCCGCGCCAGTGCCAGCCTTGGCGCCAACCCGCGCACCACCTTCTTCAAGGTGATCATGCCGTTGATCCTGCCCGGCGTGATCTCTGGCGCGCTGTTCGCCTTCGTGACCTCCTTCGACGAAGTCGTAGCCGTGCTGTTCATCGCCGGACCCGAGCAGCAAACCATCCCGCGCCAGATGTGGAACGGCATCCGTGAGGCAATCAGCCCGGCGATCCTCGCCGTGGCCACCATCCTCGTGATCGTCTCTATTGCCATGCTCGCCACCGTCGAACTCCTGCGCCGTCGCTCGGAACGCCTGCGCGGCGTCACCCCCCAGTAGGAGCCATCATGGCCAATACCTATGACTCCGGGCGGCTAAACCTGCCGTTCGTCGGAATTTCGACCTTCGGCAAGCGGCCCTATGTCGAGGATTGGTCGAAGATCGACGCCGACGTGGCCGTGATGGGCGCGCCGTTCGATTTTGGCACCCAGTTCCGGGCAGGCGCGCGCTTTGGCCCGCGCTCGGTGCGTGAGGCATCCACGCTGTTCAGCTTTGGCCATGCCGGAGCCTATGACCACGAAGACGACCGCACCTATCTGCCCGCCGCCGTCCGCATCGTGGATATTGGCGACGCCGATATCATCCACACTGACACCACGCGCAGCCATGACAATATCCGTACGGGCGTGCAGGCGATGCTGGCGGCAGGCGCGCTTCCGGTGGTGATCGGGGGCGATCATTCAGTGAATATCCCGTGTATTCAGGCGTTTGAGGGCCACGGCGATATCCACATCTTCCAGATCGACGCGCATCTGGATTTTGTCGATGAACGCCATGGTGTCAAGGTCGGCCACGGCTCGCCAATGCGGCGCGCGGCGGAAAAGCCCTATGTCACCGGCCTCACCCAAGTCGGCATCCGCAACGTGTCCTCCACCTCGCGTGAAGGCTACGAGGCCGCGCGCGCGATGGGCACCGATATCCTCTCGGTCCGCCAAGCCCGCGCTTTGGGGGCCGAAGCTGTGGTCGCCCGCATCCCGAAAGGCGCGCGGGTGTATGTGACGCTGGATATCGACGGCTTTTGCCCCTCGATCGCGCCGGGAACAGGCACGCCCAGCCACGGCGGGTTTCTCTATTACGAAGTGCTGGAAATGCTGCAGGCGATTGCCAAAAACCACGAAGTGGTCGGTATGGATCTGGTCGAGGTCGCCCCCGATTATGACCCAACACAATCCACCAGCATCCTTGCCGCACAGATCCTGCTGAACTTCCTCGGCTTCATCTTTCACGCGCGCGGCGTGAAATAAACCGAATTCCGTATCGGAATTCGGCGTTACGGCAAAATATGCAGCCAGCCCCAAGAGGTGAAAATCGACAGCCCCGTTGCCACCAGCACCGCCGTGGCACTGATCCGTTTGCCCACGCCATACATACTGGCAAACATGTAGGCATTGACTCCCGGTGCCATAGCCGCAGTCACCGTAACCGACCGCAAGCCGTTGACATCCAAACCAAAGCCAAAGCGTCCCAAGCTATAGGCAATGCTTGGATGCAGCAGCAGCGAGGCAAAGCACACCGTCGCAATCAACCCCTTATCGCCCTCAGGATGATAGCGCAGCAGCACGCCGCCCAAGCCAAACAGCGCTGCTGGCAGGCCTGATTTCGCCATCATATCCACTGCCGCCATGACGAAGCCCGGCTGCGGCACCCCGCTCAGGTTCACCGCGAAACCGATCATCAGCCCCACCACCAGCGGCTGCGTGAACACCCCGCGCAGCACCTGCTGCACCAGATCGCGGTGGCTGCGGCCCCCCACCTCACGCGAGCGTGCCCATTCCATGAACACGATGCCAAAAGTGTAAATCAGCGGCGCGTGGATCGAGATGATCGCGAAATTCCCCGCCAAGCCCGCCGTGCCATAGGCCCGCTCGGTGATCGGCACGCCCAGCAGCAGCGAGTTGGAAAACGTGCAGGCGAACCCGATCGCCACCGCATCGGTCAAGGGGCGGCCAAAGCCAAATCGCGCCACACAAAAGCCGAACGCATAGCAAACTGCCGCCCCAGTGTAGAACGAGATCAGCAGCCCTGGCGCAAAGGCGGTTGCCAAATCCAGCGTCGCCACATTCTTGAACAACAGCACCGGCAGCGCGAAGCTTTGTGCATAGCGCATTACGCCATCAACAGCACTTTCGCTGAACAGCTTGGCCCTAGCCGCGGCATAGCCAAAGCCAATCAGCAGGAAGACCGGCAGAATAACGTCGAGCAACGCGCTCATACGACATTTTCAAACGTCAGCACCATGCCGTCAAACGCCGGGGTCACCCCCTGCGGCAGTTCCGCCACCAGCGTGTCGTAATCCATATCCAGATGCATATTGGTGATCACCGACAGGGCCGGGCGTGCGCGATTGATCCACTCCAATGTCAGCGCCAGATGCGCATGGGTCGGATGCGGTTTACGGCGCAACGCGTCGATGATCCAACACTCAAGCCCTTGAAGCTGCGGCCAAGCCGCCTCGGGAATGGTCACCACATCGGGGATATAGGCAATGCCCCCAATCCGAAACCCCAAAGCCTGCATCGAGCCATGATCGACTACCATCGGCGTGAAACTGATCGGCCCCGCTGGCCCCGGCACCTCAAAGACGCCATGTGCGATAGTGTGCAGATCAAGGATGGGCGGGTAGGGCGAGTCTTCGGGTTGCACGAACGCATAGGCAAACCGCGTCAACAGCGCCTCTTGCGTCGGATGATCGGCCCAGACCGCCAGCCGCTGCCGCATGTTGAACACGATCTGGCGCAAATCGTCAATGCCATGGGTGTGATCGGCATGCGAATGGGTGAACACCACGCCATCCAGCGTGCCAATTCCGGCATCCAGCAGTTGCTCGCGCATGTCGGGCGAGGTGTCGATCAGCACCCGGGTGATCGCATCGCCCGTCAGCCGCTCCACCAACACCGAGCAGCGACGGCGGCGGTTCTTGCGGTTCAACGGATCACAATCACCCCAATCGCCCCCAAGCCGAGGCACGCCGCCCGACGAGCCGCAGCCCAGAATGGTAAACCGCAGCGTCGCCATTATGCCGCCTGCGCTTTGTGGGCGGCGCGGGTGAACAGGCGGTCAAAGTTGGCTGTGGTGGCGGCGGCAAACTCTGCCTCGGTGACGCCAAACACGCCCGCGCCGACCCGTGCGGTGAAAGCGGTATAGGCAGGTTCATTGCGCCGCCCACGATAGGGCGGCGGAGCCAGATAAGGGCTGTCGGTCTCCAACAAAATTCGATCGAGCGGCGCGCGAGCAAAAATATCGCGCAATTCCTGCGATTTGGGGAAAGTCGCTACCCCCGACATCGACAGATAAAACCCCATCTCCAGCGCCGCTTTCCCCAAAGCCTCGCCCGAGGAAAAGCAGTGCATCACGCAAACATAGGGTTTGCGCGCCATGCCCTCGGCCAAAATTCGCGCCATATCGTCGTCCGCCGCACGCGAGTGGATGATCAAAGGCAGGCCGGTTTCTTGTGCTGCCTCAATATGGATGCGCAGGGATTTTTGCTGAATCTCTGCCGTCTCGGCGGTGTAGTGATAGTCTAACCCTGTCTCGCCAATGCCGACAAACTTCGGATCGTCAGCCAGCGCTACCAGATCACTCACTGAAACAGGGGGATGCTCGGCGGCACTCATCGGATGCACGCCGGCCGCGTAAAACACCGACGGATAGGCCGCGACAATCGCCCGCACATTCAGCAAATTGTGCAGCTTCGTGCAGATCGTCACCATCCGGCTGACCCCAGCCTCATGCGCGCGCGCGATGATCTGCGGCAACTCATCCTGAAAATCGGGAAAATCGAGATGGCAATGGCTGTCAACAATCTCAAAAGCCATGCTGCACCTCTAGGCGAGCTCTGCCGCCGTCTCATTGATATGCAGAACCATATCCATCAGAAGCGCGGCAGGGTCAAGGTTCACCGCCTTGCCGCGACGCGCGCGCAGGCCCAAATGTTGCGCCACATCGGCCCAAATGCGGGCATGTTCGGCCGAGGGCGACAGCCGCGCAATCAGCTCGCCTTCGCCACGCGCCGCCTCGGGCGGCAAAAGCTGCAACGTGCCCGCCCGGGCCAGACGTGCGAGAAACAAATCGAGCAGTGTCACGATCAACTCGAACTGCGCTTCCGCGCCCTTACCAGCCCCCGCCTCGGCAAGACTCTGCGCGCGGGGGCGGTCCAGCCGGGGCAGGGTGGCGAACAGCCGGATCAGGGTTTCATACAGCTTCAGCCCGTCAAGATTGGTCATCCGAAACGCTTCACCCACCGAGCCGCCCGCCAGTTCCGCCAAAGCCACCCGGTCCGCAGGCTCCACCTCGCCGCCCGCCTGCGTCAACGCATCCGACAGATCTTCCGCCGACAACGGCCCCAGCCGCAATTCGCGACAACGTGAGCGGATGGTCGGCAAAAGCTTGGCAGGCTGGTGCGAGATCATCAGGATCGTCACCCGCGCTGGCGGTTCTTCCAGCAGCTTCAGCAACGCATTGGCCGCCGAGACGTTCATTTCGTCAATAGAATCAATGATCGCCACCCGCCGCCCGCCATCCGCCGCAGAAAGCGCGAAGAACGACTTCATCTTGCGCACTTCATCGACCGAGATCACGGTCTGCAACTTATCGCGCTTTTCATTCGGCGCGCGTCGCAGCAAAAACATCCGTGACTCCGTCAGCGCCGCCATGCGATGCGACACCGGATGGCTTTCGGGAATGTCCAAATTGTATGGCGGTGGGGCTGCAAACATCCCAACATCCTCATCGGGCGTTGCCAGCAAAAACCGCGCTATCCGCCACGCCAAAGTTGCCTTACCAACTCCGCGCGGCCCAGTGATCAGCCAGCCGTGGTGCAGCCTTGTGCCGTTAAACGCCTGCAGAAACGTCGCTTCCGCCTGTGCCTGCCCAATCAACCGGGGGGTATGGCGCGGATGCGGTGCGCCCTCAATCCGATCGGGTTCTGGCAGATCGTCACTCATAGCTGCGCCAGAACGGTGGCGAGAACGTCGGAGGCGACGGCTTCGGGCGCGCGCGCGCCGTCGATGACGCGGAAGCGGGCAGGATGGGATTTGGCGAGTGCCAAAAAGCCATCGCGGGCTTTTTGTTGCACGATTAATCCCATGCCTTCGAAACGCATTTCTTTGCCTGCGCGGGCCACCGCCCGCGCCAAACCCTCACCCGCGTCGATGTCGATCAGCACGGTGAGGTCTGGTTCAACCCCGATCATCAGCGCGTGCAAACGGTCCACGGTCTCGCTTAGATCGCCGCGCGTTAACCCCTGATAAATCCGCGAACTATCGGCAAACCGATCCGAGATCACCACTTCACCACGCGCCAAAGCCGGGCGAATGGTCTTTTCAAGATGGTCACGCCGTGCAGCGGTGAACAGCAGCAATTCGGTTTCTGTAGACCAGCGATCCGCCGCGCCCTCCAGCACCAGACGCCTGATTTCCTCGGCTCCCGCACTGCCGCCGGGCTCGCGCGTCAGACACATCACCAGTCCGCGCGCGCGCAAAGCCTCGGCCAACAACCGCGCTTGGGTAGACTTACCCGAGCCGTCAATACCTTCAAACGAAATGAAAATGCCTGACATTCAGCTAGCGGGCGTGCCGATATATTCAGCCCGCAGCCTTAGGGCAGCGGTGGTCAACCGCTTGAGGAAACCACCCTGCGCCACATCCGTCACTGCCAGCAAACCAACGCGATGCTCCGGCAGACCCGGTACGGTGATCACCAGTTGCGCCACCTCGGCCCCCTTGACAATCGGCGCTTCCAGCGGCCCGTTATAAATCACCTGCGCCTGCAACCCATCCTGCGCCAGCGCCGGCATCAGCAGCTTGACATCCTCGGCAGGCACCAGTCCCACCGTGTCAGCCTCGCCCATGAACACCGCCGCTTGCGCCACCTGTGCGCCCGCCTTCACAACGGTTTTCAGCGCAAACTGCCGAAACGCCCAAGTCGCAATCCGCTCGGCTTCCTCGGCGCGTTCGGTGTCCGAGGTCATGCCCGAGATCGCAAACACAATCCGCCGCTCGCCCTGCTTGACCGATCCGACCATGCCAAAACCAGCCTCTTGCGTATGCCCGGTCTTCAGCCCATCGGCGCCAATGTTCAGCGCCAGCAAAGGGTTGCGATTGTGTGCATTGGCAGGCGCGCGGTTTTTATAGTTGAACTCGGTCTGGGCGAACACCTTGTAAAGTTCAGGGAACTCCTCGATCAGACGCACGGAAATCAGCCCCAGATCCTTCATGCTCATCCGCTGGCCGGGGTCGGGCCAGCCGCTTGCATTGGCAAATTTCGACTCTGTCAGCCCCAAGGCCTTAGCGCGTTCGGTCATCTGCGCGGAAAATGCGCCCTCGGTGCCCGCAAGCCCTTCGGCGACCACCACGCAGGCATCATTTCCCGAGTTGATGATAATGCCGTGGATCAGATCCTCCACCGTCGGGCGGTCGCCCTGCTGCAGATACATCGTCGAGCCGCCCGCTTCGGTAAAGCTCATCGCATGGGCCGAAACGCCAAAGGTGGTGTCCATCGCGACACGGCCATCTTTCAGTGCCTCAAACAGCATGTTCACGGTCATCAGCTTGGACATCGACGCGGGCGGCAACGAGGCTTCACCGTTCTTGTCCATCAGCACGGTATGGGTGGTGACATCGTAAACCCACGCCGCCGTCGCGCGGGTTTCAAACGCTTGCGCCGGAAGGCAGGCGATCAAAAACAGGGCAGCTGCGGAAAAGAAACGAAAGATCATTGACTTAGCCTTTCAGGAAATAGGCGTCCTTGAAACCCGCCTGCTTGATTTTGGCCATCAGGCCCTTGTCGCCGCGCGCCGTCACCGACCAAAAGCTTTTGCCTTGCGCGGTCTCGGTGCGAATATCCGCCACGATCCCTGCGGCGTTCAACTGCGCGGTGGCGCGCTTGGCATTGGCCTCCACCGAGAAAATGCCGATCTGGATCAACCCACCTTTGCCGCTGGCGACCGGGGCTTTCGGCGCTGCCGGGGCAGGGGCCGCAGCCGCAGGTTTGCCAGTGGCGGGCATTGTGGCAATCGGCGGCGCGGTTGGTTTGTCATTTTTCTGGGCCACGCGATCGATGGCTGCCGCCGCGCCGGGGATTGGGTCCAGCGTTTCGGTGGCCACGGTTTCTGCGGCGTCTAAAATAGGCTTATTAGCATCGGGTGCGGATTTCGCCGCTTCTTCGCGCCGCAGCGCAGTCACCGAAACCTTGCCCGGCTCGCCCGCCAGCAAGCCCAAAGCCGCCGCAGCATCTGACGAGATTTGCAGTTTTGGCCCCGGATTGTCCAACTCGCGCCGGAACAAAGCACCGATGACGAATTTGCCATTGGCTGTGTTGCGCAGGATCACCCGTTCGGGGTCTTTAGCATCAGGCGAGGCCACCCAAACGCCGCCCAACGAGGGGCGGCCATCCCACAATGCCTGATCGGTGGTCTGGAAAATCGACGGGTCTTCCACATCGCGGTCCACCAGCTTGACAGATTTCGACGCAGCCGGAGCCTCCCCGGTAGGGGGTGCTTTGGCCGCAAGCGGGCCTTTGCCCTCTTGGCACCCAGTCAAAATCGCAGCCATCGCCACCGCAATCATCAAACGTCGCATTGCCAAACTTGTCATGCCCTGCTCCCCTGCGCGTATTGTTGCTCGCGCTTTCCCACCTTTTGGTGGCTTTGCCTCTGCCTTTGGCCGTTTTCAGACCCATTCACGCGTTATGATACAGGCTGGCGCAGGCGCAGGGAAGGGTGTGCGTTTCCTTGCGCGGAAAACCTTCGTGATCAGGCAATCAGCCGAAAATCCGCAAAGCCTGCGCTTCCAGCCTCGCCCGCTGAAACGCGATCAGATCGGCGGGCGGCTGTTGCAGATCAGACATGTCCAGCAGCGGGTCAATCACCTTACTGCGCGTGCCGAGCAATTCTTCAACCACCGCCAGCCCGCAAAACGGCACATAGATGTCAGAATAGCCGCCTTCATGCACCACCACAATCTTGCCGCCACACATCTCGTTTGCCAACCCAAACACCTGTCGCGCCATCACCCGAAACGTCTCAGACGTCGCCATCATCCGCGCCAAGGGATCGACGCAAGACGCATCATAGCCCGAAGCCACCACGATCAGATCGGGTTTGAACGCCCGCAATGCGGGCGTAACCAACAGCTCAAAGGCATCAAGATAAGCCCGATGGCCGCAGCCCGCCAGCAGCGGAATGTTAAGGTTTGTACCGTACCCGTCACCTGCACCGCGATCTTGTGCCCCGCCATAACCCGGCGGAAAGCAGTTTTCCTGATGCAAGGATATCGTCAACGTATCGGCGCGCTCATAGAAAATCGTCTGGGTGCCATTGCCGTGATGCACATCCCAATCCACCACCGCCACCCGCAACGGCCCATGCTTGGCCCGCACTGCCTCTAATGCCACCGGGATATTCGCCAGCAGGCAAAACCCCATCGAGGCATCGGGAAGGCAATGGTGCCCCGGCGGGCGCGACAGCGCATAGGCATTCTGGGTCACCCCCGTCACCACATCCTCCACCGCCTGTTTGACCAGACCCGAGGACAGACAGGCGATCTCATAACTGCCCTGCCCAAACGGCGCAAAATGTGGCGGGATATTTCCCCCGCCCGCATCCGACATCGCCTGCAAGCGGTCCAGATAACCCGCCGTATGCACCCGCATCAGATCTTCTCGACCAGAGGGTGCAGCCGAGCGCACCATCAGGTGCGGCCAGACCCCAGCCACTTCCAGCAGGTTCTTAAACCGGCGCTTGGTCTCCGGGTTCTCTGCGAATCCGGTGGCAGATGGAGGCTGCACATAGCCGCCTGCGGGAATAAACAGCGCCTGTTCGCCGCCCGTATGCCACAAACACCGCTCGTCATGGTAAAATGCTGTGGCCATTGCACATCCTTTCGCGGCGAAATTTCTTTCGCATTAAGAAAGTGTTTTCCATCTTCTTGCCATAGTGCAAATGCAACAACAGCAGATGTGTTGTGGGACGACAGTTAAACTGTAACGATAAAAAGCGTGGTTTGTGGCAGAATAGGTCAGAAGGCCGCGAAGTTGGGGACAACTATGTTGAACTATGTAAAGACTCTGCTGGTTGCAGGTGCGATTTGTGCAGCATTGCCCGCGCAAGCGGAAGATCGGGTAACGCTCGGCTGGGGCCGCATGTTCAGCAATGACGCTTTGGGTGATCAGAAAGACCGCTGGCGCACTGGCGGCTATCAGGTCAGCCGCATTCGGGGCTATGCATGGGACGGCGC
This sequence comes from Cypionkella sp., assembly GCF_030652235.1. Lineage (GTDB taxonomy): Bacteria > Pseudomonadota > Alphaproteobacteria > Rhodobacterales > Rhodobacteraceae > Cypionkella. Next base: position 23,714 of record NZ_JAUSBA010000074.1, on the reverse strand, counting down.
TTTGCCCACCACACCCGGCGAAATCCTCGAATTCCGCGCCTCAGCACAGATTGTCGCTCCCGAAGATCTGATCTCGCCGCCGCCCTCGGATCGCCGTTACGCCGCCACGCTGTCATTCGGCCTGCACACCCAATTCGATTGGCGCGGCAATGATGTCAGCGTCGGCACCGATCTGGTGTTTCTAGGGCCACAGACTGGGATCAGCAATTTCCAGAAATGGGTGCATCGGATCGTTGGTATGGACGAGCCGACGGTGATTGATGATCAGATCGGCAATGGCATTTACCCCACCGTTATTGGCGAGTTCGGCCGCAAGTTTGCCTTGGGGGACCGGGCCGAGTGGCGCCCCTTCGTGCAAGCTCAGGCCGGCGTCGAAAATTTTGTGCGCGTTGGCGGCGATCTGGTGATCGGCACTTTGGGCCGCGATGATCTGATGGTGCGCGAAGGCGTCACAGGTCAGCGCTACCGCGCCGTGGAAGGCACACGGGATCAAGGGGTTAGCTTTATTCTCGGCGGGGATATCGCGCGGGTGTTTGACTCGGCTCTTCTGCCGTCAGATGGCTTAGCCACCCTGACCGAAGACCGCTCACGCCTGCGCGCTGGTGTACAATGGCAGGGCGAGAGGGCCTCGGTGTTTTACGGCATCACCTATCTAAGCAAAGAATTCGATCAGCAGCCAGAAGGTCAGCTTGTCGGCGGGCTGAACCTGAACCTAAAGTTTTAAGCAAGCAAAATCGTCCTGAATAGCGCCATACAATCTTAAGATGCATAAGTGAATATTCACTTGCTATGTTGCTTTTTTACCATAGAAATTCTGCTAAGCCTCTGTTAACGTTTCCAGATAAGAAACAAAAAACGAGCGGGCAAACAGGCATGAAAACGGGCTCTTTGGGCACGTTCGTCATATCCTGGTCACAAACAGAAGTAGATGGCCTTAAGGCCGCATCAATGGATCTTCTCTCGGTCGGCGCTGCATGGCGCTGGACGGGAACGGCCGTCCGCGTGGACGGGCCGCAAGGGCTGTTGCTTCTGGAAAAGGCCGAGGGTGCGGCGGATTTACGCAAGCGGGCGGCGCGCATGGTGCGCCGACTGGTGGGGGTGGCGGTTGGGGGCGATGGTGCGCCCCAGTATGTTCCAGATGAACCTTTTACCGATCTGCCAGAGCAAGGCTTTATCGTCACCGATGGGCATCAGTCCTTCACCGTGACGATCATTTCGGTGCCCGACACCGGGGCGCAACTGTTGATGCTGGTCGGCGATCTGCCGCCCTGCGATCAGGATTTGTGGGTGGTGCGTACCGCAATTGACCGCACCCATTCCGGGGCAGGGGCGCGTGCAGCGGGCGGGGTGATTTGCTTCACGCCCGACACGCGGGTGGCCACGCCTGATGGCGTGCAGCAAATCCGTCATTTGCGCCCCGGCGATATGATCCTGACCCGTGACAATGGCCCGCAAGAGGTGCTGTGGAGCGGTCACAGGCGGATGTCCGGCGCGCGGCTTTACGCTATGCCGCATCTGCGCCCCATTCGGTTTCGGGCAAACTCGATGGGCCTTTACCGCCCGGATGAAGACCTGCTGGTCTCGCCGCAGCATCGGATGTTGGTCAAAGGTGCCGCAGCACAGGCTTTGTTCAACACCTCGGAGGTGCTGGTTGCCGCAGAAGATCTGGTCAACGACGCCACCATCGTTGTTGATCATATGCTGCGCGAGGTGACCTATGTGCATATCCTATTGGAAAAGCATAATATTGTGTGGGCGAATGGGCTGGAAACCGAAAGCTTCCACCCCTCCAACACCGCCTTGGACACGGTTGATCCGGTACAGCGCGAAGGCCTTTTGCACATCCTGCCCGAGATCGCAGACAACCCGCACGCTTACGGCGATTACGCCCGCCGCAATATCTCGGGCTCGGAAGCCGCCATCTTGCGGCATGAACTGGCCGCATAAAATCGCCCGCAGCGGTTGACTCTGCTTAAGCCGACTGTATAAGCCGCCTTACGTCCCGGATGAAAGTCCGGGGCTTTTCATTGGTGTTGGTGGACTTCGCAAGAAGAACCCTGTCGGGCTTCGGCCAAAGGACAACGCCCTTCACGACGCTCTGAGGCCCAAAAAGTGGGAACCGGTTTTTGGACCAGCCGAAAGAGCAGAACATAGAAGAAGGAGATCAGAGATGACAAAACGCACCTCTGCCAAGTACAAAATTGACCGCCGCATGGGCGAAAACATCTGGGGACGTCCTAAATCCCCGGTGAACAAGCGCGAATACGGTCCCGGCCAGCACGGCCAGCGCCGTAAGAACAAACTGTCCGACTTTGGTACTCAGTTGCGCGCAAAGCAAAAACTAAAGGGTTACTATGGTGACCTGACCGAAAAGCAGTTCCGCAAGATCTACACCGAAGCAGAACGCGTCAAAGGCGATACCGGCGAGATGCTGGTGGGTCTGTTGGAGCGGCGCCTCGATGCAGTCGTCTACCGTGCTAAACTGGTGCCGACCGTGTTCGCAGCGCGTCAGTTCGTGAACCACGGCCACGTCACCGTGAACGGCAGCCGCGTCAACATCGCGTCCTATCGCGTCAAAGAGGGCGACATCATTGCCGTCCGCGAAAAGTCGCGTCAACTCGCGATCATCGCCGAAGCTTTGGCTCTGACCGAGCGTGACACCCCGGATTATCTGGAAATCGACACCCACAAGCTGACGGTGAAGTTCATTCGCACCCCCGGCTTGGGCGATATCCCGTATCCGGTCGTGATGGAACCGAACCTTGTCGTCGAATACTACGCGAAAAACTAAGCTCTGCCCCACGGCAGATTGGGGCCCGCCTTCATGGCGGGCCTTTTCTTTTTCCACGGAGAGCAAAATGTCCGATAAACCCACGCTTGAATCAAAGTTCGAACAGGGCCTGTTCGCCAGCCGCTGGCTGATGGCGCCGATGTATCTGGGGCTGGTGATCAGTCTGGCGATGCTGGTGGTGATTTTCGTCAAGGAATTGGCCTATTACGCGCCGCAAGTGCTGGTGATGACCGCCGATCAGGGCATCTTGTCGATCCTGACGCTGATTGATCTCAGCTTGGCGGCCAACCTTTTGCTGATTGTGCTGTTCTCGGGCTATGAGAATTTCGTCTCGAAGCTGGATATCACCAGCAATGACCGCCCCGACTGGATGGGCAAGGTGGATTTCTCTGGCCTGAAGATGAAGCTGATCGCGTCAATCGTGGCGATCTCGGGTATTCATTTGCTGAAGGTTTTCATGGGCTTGGGAAAACCAGATTCGGCCTATGCCGTGACAACTGAAACGTTGCGCTGGATGGTGATCATTCATTTGACCTTCGTTATCTCGGGGGTTCTGCTGGCCCTGATGGATTGGCTTGCCGCCAAGACCGACAAACATTGAGAGTATAATGACTTACCAAACCCACGCCCGCATCGACGGCCCCTTGGTGATGATCGGCTTCGGCTCGATTGGCCGCGGCACCCTGCCGTTGATCCAGCGCCACATTGATTTCGACCGCGACCAGTTCACCGTGATCGAACCCTCGGGTGAATTCGCGCCGATGCTGGCTGAACATGGCATCAAGCATCTGCAACTGGCGTTGACCGAAGCCAATTTCGCCGAAACCCTGCGCGACCTGTTCCCGAATGGCAAAGGCTTCATTGTCAACCTTTCGGTCGACGTGGATTCCATCGAACTTATGAAGCTCTGCCAAGAGCTTGGCGTGCAGTATATCGACACGGTGGTGGAGCCTTGGCCGGGTTTCTACTTCAACTCGCCGCTGCCGAATGCCGACCGCACCAACTACCCTCTGCGTGAAAAGGTCCGGGCTTTGGGCAAAACCTATCCCGGTGGCCCGACGGCGGTATCCTGCTGCGGAGCCAATCCGGGCATGGTGTCTTGGCTGTTGAAAGAAGCGCTGCTGCGTCTTGCCAAAGATACCGATGTCAAAGCCGATCCCAAGACCCAACAAGACTGGGCCTTGCTGGCGATGAGCCTCGGCGTCAATGGCGTGCATATTGCCGAGCGTGACACGCAAGTGTCGGCCCGCCCGAAACCGCCGGGCACCTTTGTAAACTCTTGGTCGGTCGATGGCCTGCTGTCGGAAGGTTATCAGCCCGCCGAACTCGGTTGGGGCACGCATGAGAAAAAGCTGCCCCCCAACGGCCACAAATTCAAATCCGGCCCCGGCTACGCGATCTGGATCGACCGCCCCGGTGCCGACACCCGCGTACGCTCATGGTGTCCCGACATTGGCCCGCAATTCGGCCTCGTCGTCACCCACAATGAATCCCTGTCGATCCCCGATTACTACACCGTCTGGGACGGCCCGCGCGCCGTCTATCGCCCAACCTGCCACTACGCCTACCACCCATGCCCCGATGCGATTTTGTCCCTACACGAGACCAACGGCGCAGGCCAACTGCCTGAACACAAACATATCCTGACCGCCGATGAGATCACCGGCGGCGGCGATGACTTGGGCGTGTTCCTTTATGGGCACGCCAAGGGTGCGATGTGGTATGGCTCGCGCCTGACCATCGACGAGGCCCGCGCTTTGGCCCCTTACCAGAACGCCACAGGCATGCAGGTGACCTCCGCCGTTCTTGCCGCAATGGTCTGGACCGCCGAAAACCCCCGTATGGGTTTTGTCGAAGCCGATGAGATGGACCACGCCCGTTGCCTAGACGTCCAGCGGCCCTACCTTGGCCGAATAGAGTGTCACTACACCGACTGGACCCCGCTGCAAAACCGCATCAACCACTTCGCCGAGGATCGCGACGAAGACGACCCCTGGCAGTTCACCAACTTCCTTGCCGTCTGACACAGCCAGCGTTTGAGGCATTTGCGCAAGGGCTAGCCCCTTGCGCAGCCCCATAGGCCAAATGTTGCTGGTATTGCACCGCCCCCGTCGCTAAAACCCGCGCAACACTTAGGGAATCCGATGAACGACGCAATCCGCCCGCAGCCCGGCATCATGGACATCGCTCTGTACGAAGGTGGCAAAGCTGCCGTCTCTGGCGTGACCAATGTGCTGAAACTGTCGTCGAACGAGAACCCGTTCGGCCCGTCTGACCGCGCCAAAGACGCCTTCGCGCGTTCGGTGCACAATCTGCACCGCTACCCCAACACCGATCACGCCTCTCTGCGCCAAGCCATCGCCGACGTGCATGGGCTCGACGCCAACCGCGTGATCTGCGGCGTCGGTTCCGATGAAATCATCACCTTCCTGTGCCAAGCCTATGCCGGCCCGAAAGACGAAGTGGTGTTCACCGAACACGGCTTTCTGATGTATCGCATCTCGGCTCTGGCGGCGGGTGCTACCCCGGTCGAAGTCGCGGAACGGGAGCGCACCACCGATGTCGATGCTATCCTGCGCGCCTGTAACCGCCGGACAAAGCTGGTTTTTATCGCTAACCCGAACAACCCCACCGGCACGATGATTTCCGCCGCCGAGATCGAACGCCTCGCCGCTGGCCTGCCGGCGCAAGCCATTCTGGTGCTTGACGGCGCCTATGCCGAATTTGTCGAAGGCTTTGACGCCGGCCTCGCGCTGATCGAATCCCGCACCAACGTCGTGATGACCCGCACCTTCTCAAAAATCTACGGGCTGGGCGGTCTGCGCATTGGTTGGGGTTATGGCCCAAAGCAAATCATCGACGTGCTGAACCGCATCCGTGGCCCGTTCAACCTGTCCAACACCCAGCTTGATACCGCCGAAGCCGCCGTGCGCGACCAAGATTTTGTCAACCGTTGCCGCAGCGACAACGCCCGCATGCGCCACTGGCTTGCGCAGGCTTTGGCCGAGCTTGGCATCCCGTCTGACACCTCGCTTGCCAATTTCATCCTTGCCCGCTTTGCTAGTGCCGAAGAGGCCGAGGCCTGCGATCTGTTCCTGCAAAAACAGGGCCTGATCGTGCGCCGCGTCGCCAGCTACAAACTGCCGCACTGCCTGCGCATCACCGTGGGGGATGAGGCATCGTGCCGCCGCGTCGTCCATGCGATTGCGCAGTTCAAGGGTGTGAAATGACGCAAATCTACAGCCGTGTCGCGCTGATCGGGCTTGGCCTGATCGCCTCGTCGATGGCGCATGCGATGCGCGCGCATGGCTTGGCTGGAGAGATCGTCGGCCATGCCAAATCCGCCGAAACCCGCGCCACCGCCTTGGAACTTGGTTTTTGTGATCACGTCTACGCCACCGCAGCCGAGGCTGTGCAAGGCGCTGATCTGGTGGTGCTTGCGGTCCCGGTGGGCGCAATGGCCGCGATTGCAGAAGACATCGGCCCGCATCTCATGCCGGGTTGCACCGTCACCGATGTAGGCTCGGTCAAACAAGCGGTGATCGCCGCCGTCGCTCCCTATATCCCTGAAGGTGTTCAGTTTATTCCCGGTCACCCGATGGCCGGCACCGAATATTCCGGCCCGCGCTCGGGCTTTGCCACGCTGTTTCAAAACCGCTGGTGGTTGTTGACCCCGGCACCCGAGGTAGACCCAGCGGCCCTCGCACGCCTGCAATCTTTGCTGATCGGTATGGGGGCCAAGGTCAATCTGATGGACCCGCCGCACCACGATCAGGTCTTGGCCGTGGTCAGCCACACCCCGCACCTGATTGCCTACACCATGGTGGGCGTTGCGGATCATCTTGCACAAGTGTCAAATTCGGAAGTCATCGAATACTCTGCTTCCGGTTTCCGCGATTTCACCCGCATCGCGGCTTCTGACCCGACGATGTGGCGCGACGTGTTTCTGACCAACAAAGACGCTGTCCTCGATATTCTGGGCCGCTTTGCCGAGGAATTGTTCGTGCTGCAACGCGCCATCCGCATGGGTGACGGTGATCATCTGCACGACTACTTCACCCGCACCCGTGCCATCCGTCGCGGCATCATCGAGGCCGGGCAAGACACATCGGCCCCTGATTTCGGTCGCGCCCCTGCCATGGCAAAACCTGCGGGCGATGCGTAAACATGCGGGCCACTGGCCCCTTGACGCTGCTCTGCATGGCGCTGGCCGGGATGGCACGGGCCGAGGCCCCGATAACCTCACCGCATCCCATGCCGCGCCCAACCATCGCCCAAGCTGAAACACCTGCGGTGGCCGCAATCCTGCGCCCCCGACATCGCCCAACCACGCGCGCCGTCACGCCGCCAATCGCGTTAGAGACAGCGCCGCAACAAGCCGCCCCAGAAGTCGCTGCGGTTGCACCGACTCTAAGACCCCAGCGCCGCCCCAAGGGATTGCGGATTGAAGCCGAGCAAGTGGCGATGGCCCAGCCCAAGCCAGCGCTCACTGAAAAATCGGACAAAAAAGTCAGCGGCAAAGGCTCTGTCTGCGGTGACCCCTCGATCCGCGGCCAAGAACTCCCCGCCATCACCTCTCCAACAAATGGCTGCGGCGTGGCCGAACCCGTCCGCGTCACTGCCATTGACGGCATCCCGTTCAGCCAGCCCGCCACCATCGACTGCGGCACCGCAATCGCCCTCAAACGCTGGATGCGCGAAGGTATGGCACCCGCCTTTGGCAACCGCGAGGTGGTGCAACTGCACATCTTCGGCAGCTACATGTGCCGCAGCCGCAACAATGTCCGAGGCGCGAAAATCTCGGAACACGGGCGCGGGAAAGCCGTTGATATCGCTGGGTTTATCTTTTCTGACGGCAAAGAATGGACCGTGGCGCGCGACTATAACAAGCAGATCCGCCGCGCCCAGAAAGCCGCCTGTGGCATGTTCGGCACCACGCTTGGCCCCGGTTCCGACGGCTACCACGAAGACCATCTGCACTTTGACACCGCCCAGCGGCGCGGTTCGGCTTACTGCCGTTAACTCAAGCCCCGCCCATATTCCGCATCCTGGGCGCAGGCCCCAACGGCAGCGGCCCCAGCACCATGCCACCATTCTTGCAAATCAGCTTGATCTGCAAAACCGCCAGATCACCGCCCTGCTGCGCCACAATCGCCAGCATCCGCTCCACCGTCGGCGCCACGTCTGGCTTCACCAGCCCCAACGCCACCAGGATCGGCGGCAACCGCTTCCAGCCTTCCACCCGCAAAGCAATCTCGCCCTCGGCCAGCCCATCCGGCCCCGCCGTCAGCGCACCCTTGGCAGAAAACTTCAACGCCCCCCAACTCACCCGCGTCTCCGCAATCTCCAGCGCCATCAGCCCCGGCTTGGCTTGTGCCGCATTGCGGTCCAGCGGCGCGGTCAGCACCGCATGGCCATCCAGAAACACCTCATCCACCAGATCGGGCAAATCCGTCGCCGCCAAAGCGTGTAAAAACGCAGCATCCGGCGCAATCTCGGCCACCCGCAGCCCCAACCGATAGCTGTTGGTGCGGGTCACATCCTCGGCCATCGAGATCGTGGCGGTCTTGATCCCCAGCGACCAGCCCGCATCCGAGGTTAGCTTCACCTCGGCGGCCTCACCCACCAACTCATTCAGTGCAAGCGCGGTTGAGGGATGCACCTGCACGCTTGCCCGCAGATTGTCAGACCCAACCGTAACCTGCTGATCCGGCAGCGTAATCACCTGACGCGACGGCAAAGCCGCAATCACATGCCAGGGCTTCCACGTCATCGCGTAAACCTGCAAAAATGGGCTGGTAACCTGCACCCCCTGCGCCGGATCCGCCAGCACCAGATCGGAAACCGTCAGATCAAAGCGGTTCGGGATGCCATGCACCTCAACGGCCGAGGCGCTGACCACCCCGGGCGGTTGCTGTGCCATCCACGCCTTGACCCCGCTTTCAATCTGCGACGCCCCCACCCACCAATAGCCAGTCCACGCCGCCGCAGCCGCCAGCACGATCCAAACAAGCGCGCGCATCCTCGCCCCTTTTCTTTGCTTTGCCCAATGCCTACACCTATAGCGCGTCAGGTTTTGATGTAACGTATTTATCGAAAAACGTGTTCGAGCGTAAGCTACAGGCAGCGATTTTCGATCCAATCTAAACCAGACGCGCTTATAGCCGAACGGAGGGCCAGACTATGCTAAAAACCCCAGAAATACCGGAATCTCTGTGGGTCTTCGGCTATGGCTCGTTGATCTGGAACCCGGATTTCCCTGTCGCTGAACGCCAAATCGCCCGCGCCACCGATTGGCACCGCAGCTTTTGCATGCGTTCGATCCACCATCGCGGCAGTGTCGAAGCCCCCGGCCTCGTCCTCGCCCTTGATCATGCTCCGGGCATAATCTGCGATGGCGTCGCCTTGCGTGTCACACCGGGGGCCGAGGAGGAAACCCTGCAAACCCTGCGTGACCGTGAGCTGATTTCCTCGGCTTACTTAGAAGCCACTCTGCCGCTCACCCTGACAGATGGCCGTAAGATCAACGCCCTCGCCTATGTGATCGACCCCGATCACAATCAATATTGCGGCAACATCCCCCTCGCGGAACAGGCCCAGATCATCGCCCATGCCACAGGCGGGCGCGGCCGCAACCGCGACTATCTGTTCGCAACCGCCGATCATCTCGCCGACCTCGGCATTGCCGACCCCGATTTGGCATGGCTTTCCACACAAGTTCGCAAACTCTAAGGGTTTTACTTGGCACGGGCCTGCCGCCTGCTATGCTTAAGCTCAGCAGAACAGCCGGGCGGAACCGACGAAATGGACATCTCCAAGGCCGAGCAGTCGACCTTCTTCAGCCAACCTATTCGCCAGATCGTCACCATGTTTCTGGCCGTCGCACTTGTCTGCGCGGGGGCGTGGCTGATCCACGGCACAGTGCTTGGCATCATCGACACCAACCCGCTGCTGAACGGCTTCATCATTCTGGTCTTCGCTTTGGGTGTCGTTACCTGCTTCTGGCAGGTGTTCACCCTCGTGCAATCGGTGTCGTGGATCGAACGCTTCGTGCGCCACGAACCCGGCTATGAAGACGCCGCCGCGCCGCGGCTTCTCGCTCCGTTGGCGCAACTCCTGCGCACCCGCGGCGCGCGGATGCAAATCTCGTCCTCTGCCTCACGTTCGATCTTGGAGTCGGTGGAAACCCGGATCGAGGAAGCCCGTGACATCACGCGCTACCTGATCAACCTGTTGGTTTTCCTCGGCCTTCTTGGCACCTTCTACGGTCTTGCCACCACGGTGCCCGCCATTGTCGAAACGATTCGCTCGCTTGCCCCGCAAGCGGGCGAATCCGGCATGGACGTGTTCGGCAAGCTGATGAAAGGGCTGGAAAGCCAACTCGGCGGCATGGGCACCGCGTTTTCCTCGTCGCTTCTTGGCCTCGCCGGATCGCTGGTTGTTGGCCTGCTTGAACTGTTTGCCAACCACGGCCAGAACCGTTTCGCGCGCGAATTGGAAGAATGGCTGTCCTCGATCACCCGCGTCGGTTTCTCCAGTGGTGACGGCGAAAGCGGTGAGGCCGGCGTCACCTCTGCCGTGCTGGATCATCTGGCTGAACAGATCGAAGTGATGCAAAGCCTGTTCGCGCAAGTAGAGGCCAACCGCTCTGGCGTGGAACAAGGCCTCGCCGGGCTCGAGGCTGGGCTTGGCGATCTCAGGCAAGGGCTTGGCGATCTGACCGGAGCAGTCGCCCAACTGACCGCGCAAATCAGCGCTGAAAGCGGCCAAACCGCAGCCCTCAACCGCATCGCTGAAGGCCAAGAACGCCTTATCGCGGCCCTCACCGGCGCAGAGGGTGGCGCGCATTCCGACGCCGAAAGCCGGATGCGCCTGCGCTCGATCGACGTGCAACTGCTGCGTATCCTTGAAGAAATCTCAGCCGGTCGGCAAGAAAGCCTCGCCGATCTGCGTGGCGACATCTCGGCGCTGACCGCCTCCGTCCGCCAGTTGGCGCGCGGCATCCCCGCGCGGGGCTAAGCCATGGCTTTGCGCCGCAAACGCGATTCCGCGATGATCTGGCCGGGCTTTGTCGATGCCGTCACCACCTTGTTGATGGTGCTGATGTTCGTCCTTACCATCTTCACCGTGATGCAATCGGTGCTGCGCGACACCATCACCACGCAATCGACCGAACTCGACAGCCTCACCGCGCAAATCGCAGGCCTCGCCGATGCCTTGGGGCTGGAACGGCAAAAGGTCAGCGATCTGCAAGGCCAAGTCGGCACACTCAACGCGGATCTGACCGAGGCCCAGACGAAGGGCGAGCGACAATCCGCCCTCATCGCCACCCTCACCGGGCAAATCGCCACGAAAGAAGGTGAAATCGCCGCCGCTCAAACCCGCATCACCAGCTTTGAAGCCCAAGTCGCCTCCCTGTTGTCCGAACGCGACGCAGCGCGCGGGCAGGCCACTGCCTTGACCGCGCAAGTCAGCGCTCTTGAAGCCAAAGGCGCGAAACTTCTAACCGAGAAACAGGCCCTCGACCTCGCCCTCGCCAAAGCCCGCACCGAGATTGACGCCAGCGCCGAGGCCGCCCGCCTTGCCGCCGCCCGTCGTGAGGCGCTGGAAACCTTGGTGGCCGATCTGAAAGCAAAGGGCGAGACCCGCGCCGCCGACCTCAAAGCTGCCCAGACCAGAATCACCGAGGCCGAGGCCACGCGGCTGGTTGATGCCGCAGCGCTCGCCGCGCTGCGCGACAAGTTGAAAAATGCGGATGCCGAACTGACCGCGATGACCTTGGCGCTGGAAGATCAACGCAAAAAGGCCGAAGACACTCTGACTTTGCTCGCCGCGGCAAATACCAAAGCCGCGCAAGCCGCAACCTCAGGCGATAAAAACGCCACCCTGCTTGCCGTGGCGCAGCAAGCCCTGACGGCCGAGCAAGCCAAATCCCTTGAGTCCGCCCGCAAGACCGAGGTGCTCAACCAGCAGATCGCCGCCCTGCGGGTGCAGTTGGGCGAATTGCAGGGCCTGCTCGATGCCTCAGCTGCGAAAGATTCCACCAACAAAGTGCAGATTGAGGCTTTGGGCAGCCAGTTGAACGCCGCCCTCGCGCAGATCGCTTCGGAGCAGAAAAAGCGCGCCGAAATGGAAGCGGCAGAGCGGGTGCGGCTGGAAGCCGAGAATGCCGATCTGGCCAAGTTCCGCAGCGAATTCTTTGGCCAACTGTCGCAGCTTCTGGTGGGGCGCGAGGGTGTACGGGTGGTGGGCGATAGGTTCGTGTTCTCGTCCGAGGTTTTGTTCAACCCCGGCTCGGCCGATCTGGCACCCGAAGGACAGGCTCAGATTGCCGATGTGGTGAAGATCCTGGATGAGGTGGCGGGGAAGATTCCACCCGGCATTGATTGGATCATCCGGGTCGATGGCCACACCGATGATGTGCAATTGTCGGGCGCGGGCGAGTTCAAGGATAACTGGCAGCTTTCCCAAGCCCGGGCTTTGTCGGTGGTGCGGTTCATGCAAGACAATCTGGGCTTCCCGCCGCAGAGATTGGCCGCGACCGGGTTTGGCGAGTATCAGCCGGTGGCTGCGGGGGAGTCTGCGCAGGCCCGCGCGCAGAACCGGCGCATTGAGTTGAAGCTGACCGAAAGGTAGTGCCCACGCGTGGACATAGGCCGAGGTTACGTAAAATCAGGGGGTTAAGCTGTGGCCGTTCATCCTTGATTAACTACTGGCCGACCGTAATTTCAACCTGCTCACGCCCCAATTCCACTCCGCGGCGCTGCAAAATAGCCTCGCCCTGATAGCGCCCCGCAGGCCATTCGGCGGTTTTCAACTTCCGCCCAACCGCGCGAAATGCCTGCGCTTGGGTTTTTTCAAGCACCGTACGCTCGGTCAGAACATCGTCATCAGGCCCGGTCAGCCTGAACAAAATCGCATCACCCGCCTGTGCGCCAAACAGAAACGCCCAGACCACCAAAGCGGGCGCGTCTTTTGGCAGATCGGGGCTGGCGAGGCCCGCTTTAACCGCCGGATAGTCGGGAATGGCCGCGCTGATGCCAAGGCTAAGCAAGCCGCCGGGTTGATAGGCCAAGGGCTCGCCCCACAGACCGGGGCCGGGTGCGCCGCAACTGGTCAGGCTGTCCGGTGCAAATGGGTCAAGCTCGGCGCCATTGTGGCGCACCGACAGGTGCAGATGCGGAAATTCGGCCATACCGGATTGACCGATCTGGCCCAGCACCGAACCGGGCACAACTGCATCGCCCACCTGCACCCGCACAGAGCCTTGTTTCATATGGCAATATTGAGTTTCCCAGCCACCACCATGATCAACCAGAACGCCGTTGCCACATTCTTTATCGGCCACCACTGGCGCGAAATCGGCGATACCGTCGCGCAGACCTTTCACCGTGCCAGCACCCGCTGCCAGCACATTCACGCCCGCAAACATCGCCGCACGCGAGGGCAGGGCGATGTCGGTGCCGTCATGGCCTTCATACGACAGCGGCCCACAGGTGAAATCTTGTGCGCTTGGGCCGGGGTCGTGATCGACATATTGTTGGATGTAACAGGTATCCCCCAGGCGACAATCCGCAGGGAACGCCAGTTCAAAGGCCCCCGCCGGGAAGGCGAGGGCCATTGAAAGGGTTAAAGCCTTGATCATTCCGCCGTAAGCAGCGGCGGCTTTTGGCCGGTCAGCCGCGCCTTTTGCGGTTCTTCAAAGGTCAAAGCCAGTTCGCCGTCTTTGACACCAACATGCACCAGACCGCCTTTGGTCAGCTTGCCGAACAACAACTCCTCGGCCAACGGCTTTTTGATGTATTCTTGGATCACCCGACCAAGCGGCCTTGCACCCATTTTGTCATCATAGCCCTTGTCACCCAGCCAAGCGGCGGCTTCGGGTGTAAGGTCAATATGAACGTTGCGGTCCAGCAGTTGCGCTTCAAGTTGCAGCACAAATTTGGTCACCACTTCCATGATCACCTCTTTGCCCAAACGAGCAAAGCTGATCACCGCATCCAGACGGTTGCGGAATTCAGGGGTGAACATCCGCTCGATCGCGGCGGTGTCCTCACCCGTGCGGGCAGCCCGGCCAAAGCCGATCGCCTCTTTCGACTGCTCCATAGCACCCGCGTTCGAGGTCATGATCAGGATCACGTTGCGGAAATCCACTGTCCGGCCGTTATGGTCGGTCAGCTTGCCGTGATCCATCACCTGCAACAGGATGTTGTAGACATCCGGGTGCGCTTTTTCCATCTCGTCGAGCAACAGCACGCAATGCGGGTCTTGATCGACGCCATCGGTCAGCATCCCGCCCTGATCAAAGCCGACATAGCCCGGAGGCGCGCCGATCAGACGGCTCACCGCATGTTTCTCCATGTATTCTGACATGTCGAACCGCAGCAGTTTGACGCCCAGGGACGAGGCCAATTGTTTGGCGACCTCGGTTTTACCCACGCCCGTCGGCCCTGCGAACAGGTAGTTGCCGATGGGTTTTTCCGGCTCGCGCAGGCCCGCACGGGCAAGTTTGATCGCCGAGCACAGTGATTCCACCGCTTTATCCTGCCCGAACACCACCCGTTTCAGGGTTTTCTCCAGATCGCGCAGGGTTTCGGCATCGTCCTTTGAGACGGTTTTCGCCGGGATGCGGGCGATTTTGGCAACCACAGCCTCAATCTCTTTCACGCCCAGGCTTTTGCGCTTCTTCGAATCCGCCAGCAGATGCTGGGCAGCGCCTGCTTCGTCGATCACGTCAATCGCAGAATCCGGCAGTTTACGGTCGTGGATGTAGCGCGCCGCGAGTTCCACCGCCGATTTGATCGCGTCATTGGTGTAGCGCAGGTCGTGATGCTGTTCAAAATGCGGCTTTAGACCCATCAGGATCTTGATGGTATCGGGCACAGAAGGCTCATTCACGTCGATCTTCTGAAAGCGCCGGGCAAGCGCACGGTCTTTCTCAAAATGTTGACGGAATTCTTTGTAAGTGGTCGAGCCCATACAGCGCAATTTGCCGCCCGCAAGCGCGGGTTTCAGCAGGTTAGAGGCATCCATCGCGCCGCCCGACGTCGCCCCCGCGCCGATCACGGTATGGATTTCGTCGATGAACAGAATTGCGTCGGGGTGATCTTCCATCTCTTTGACGACCGCTTTCAGGCGTTCTTCAAAGTCACCGCGATAGCGGGTGCCTGCCAGCAGCGCGCCCATGTCCAGTGAGTAGATTGTGGCATGCGCCAAAATCTCAGGCGTCTGTTTATCCACGATTTTCTTCGCCAAACCTTCAGCAATCGCGGTTTTGCCGACGCCCGGATCACCGACCAGCAGCGGGTTGTTCTTGCGGCGGCGGCACAAAACTTGGATGGCGCGTTCCACCTCGGCTTCGCGGCCGATCAGCGGATCGACATCGCCCTTCATCGCCTTGACGTTCAGATCAACGCAGTATTTCGACAGCGCAGATTCCTTGGCCTCACCCGCCTCGGCTTTCGGGGTTTCATGGTGGTGTTCTTCCGCCCCCGTGACTGGGCGCGCCTCGCCATAAGACGGGTCTTTGGCGACGCCATGGGCGATGAAATTCACCGCATCATAGCGAGTCATATCCTGTTCTTGCAGGAAATAGGCGGCGTTGGATTCGCGTTCGGCAAAGATTGCGACCAGAACATTGGCGCCGGTGACTTCGGTGCGGCCTGACGATTGCACATGGATTGCTGCGCGCTGAATGACACGCTGGAACGCGGCGGTCGGCACGGCTTCAGACCCTTCAACGTCGGTGACCAAAGTCGACAGATCGTCGTCGATGAAGTCGTTCAGGGTCTTGCGCAGATCAACGAGGTTGACCGAACAAGCCTTCATGACGCGCGCAGCGTCAGGCTCATCGATCAAGGAGAGCAAAAGATGCTCCAAGGTGGCAAGTTCATGGCGGCGGGCATTGGCAAGCGCCAAAGCGCCATGGATGGCTTGTTCGAGGGTCGTCGAAAATGATGGCACTTGGTCGTGCTCCTGTCCTGCGGGTCGGACGGGCGGGTGGCCCTAATCCAACCATGGCCTCATAAGGTAAAGGATCGGTTTTATTCTGCGATCTTCAAGCCCTATTTCAGCAAGATTTCGTAAATTGTCGGCAGTGATGCAATTTGTGATGGGCGCGGTGCAGAATGGACTCAGAATTTGTCCTTTAGGGCGCGGATTGCGGTGAAGACTTGGGCATCGGTTGCATCGGCCATACCCAGATGTTGTCTGATATAGGGGTCTTGGGCGCGCAGAAAAGGGTTGGTCGCCAATTCTTCTGACAAGGTCACTGGCACCGTGGGATGGCCGCCGCTACGCGCGCGCGTCACCGCACGGATGCGGGCTTTCAGAGCGGAGTTTTCGGGGTCGATCGTCGCGGCAAAGGCCAGATTGGCGGCGGTGTATTCGTGGCCCGAGCAGATCAGCGTGCTGGGCGGCAGTTGTTGCAGCTTGGCAAGGCTTTCGAACATCTGCTGCGGCGTGCCTTCAAGCAAGCGGCCACAGCCTGCGGCCATCAGGCTGTCGGCGGTGAAGCAAAGCCCGGAAACCGGGAAGTAAAACGCGATATGGCCGATGGTATGGCCCGGCACATCAATGACATAGCCGATCTCGGTGCCGATTTTCACCTGATCGGCTTCGACCAATGCGCGGCTTAAAGGCGGCAGGCGGTGGGCGTCGGCGGCAGAGCCTAAGATGGTGGCCGAGGTGGCTTCGACAATCGCCCCCACGCCGTCGATATGGTCCCAGTGGTGATGCGTCAGCAGGATTTGATCGAGATGCCAGCCACGCGCTTTTAACGCGGCGAAGATCGGGCCTGACTCGGGGGCGTCGATCAGCGTCGTCTCCCCCGAAGCCGCATCATGCAGCAGATAGGCGTAATTGTCTTTCAGGCAGGGAATGGTGACAAGCTCTAGGGGCATGCGGAGGTGGCCTTTCAAGGTTTGCAGCCAGAATGCCGTGCGCGCCGAGCAGGTGCAATTCGTTTTGCCGCAAAATCGGGCCGAAACCCAATCGGAATTTGAGAAATTCCGTGGCCTTGCCGCAAGCGGTCTGCTTAATCGGCGGGGGATGGGTTTCGGCCATAGCCATACGGGCGCATCCGGCTATGATTGTCGCGATTGTACTGCCAAGGAAGCCCCGACGCCATGCATCTTGATGTGCTCGATCTGCGCAATTTCTACTATCGCACTCAGTTGGGCCGGGTGGCGCAGCGGGCGATCCGTGATCAGGTGGTCAGCCTGTGGCCGCCGCTTGGCGGGCAGACCGTGGCGGGGTTCGGTTTTGCCGTGCCCTTGCTGCGGCCCTATCTGGCCGATGCGCGCCGGGTGATTGGCTTGATGCCCGGCCCGCAAGGCGTGATGCCTTGGCCCGCGGGGATGGCGAATGTCTCGGTGTTGTGTGAAGAAACCCTGTGGCCGCTGCCGACCGGGCATGTCGACCGTTTGGTGCTGATGCACGGGCTGGAGACCTCGGACAATCCCACCGCCGTGTTGGAGCAAGCCCACCGCGTGCTTGGCCCCGGTGGCCGGGCTTTGTTCGTGGTGCCAAACCGCGCGGGCCTGTGGGCGCGCCGCGACGGCACGCCGTTCGGCTTTGGCCGCCCCTATTCCGGACGCCAGCTAGAGGCGCAACTGAAAGCTCATGGCTTCACCCCAGAACGCAGCATGACCTCATTGTTCGCGCCGCCGTCAGAAAGTCGTTTCTGGCTGGGCACCTCAAATTTCTGGGAGGGTTTTGGCCGTAGGCTACCGTGGCTGGCGGGTGGGGTGTTGATGGTGGAAGCATCGAAACAAGTCTACGCCCCGACGCGCGGCGGCTTGGGGGCTGCGGTGCGCAAGCCGCTGCGGGTGCTGGAAGGGGTCGGGGCCGCGGTGCCGACGCTGCGCGGCTGACAGGCTGGGCGCGCTTCTGGCGCAATCGCTGACTCTGAGAATCACTGATTTACGACCAAGGTCTTACAGCGCTTTGAAGACCTCACGGCTGCGCCCCTTTGTGCAACTGCGCCTGTTACGAATATATGACGTCTTTGCAGCAGCTTGCGTTCCAACCCCGCACAAACGCATTGTTTCGCCTTGATTAACAAAGCAATGCCGCAAAGTTGAAGCCTGTGAGAACGCGGCAAGCCCAACACCCCAGCCTGCGACGAAAAACCATCGGCGTTTATGTCGCACGCGCGCACGCGGATATTGAGTGTCCTTCCCCGTTGCGGGACGGCCAATCGTCTGCTAGAGACGCCCGAAATCGAGAAGACGCATGCCCCAAGTATGCGCCGGAAATGGGTTGTAACCCGGATGCGGTCATCGCAAGGGGCCTAACAGCGGAAGGGTTGACGTGTCCGAACCAGCTTCAATCTCCTTGAGCATTGCATCGCGCTACGCGCAGGCTTTGTTTGAGATTGCGAAAGAAGAAAACGGTCTTAAAACGCTTGAGGCCGATACAGATGCTTTGGGAGCGGCCTTGGCTGCCAGCCCCGAGCTTGCCAGCATGATCGCCTCGCCGGTTGTGGCACGCGAAGATCAAGCCAATGCTATGGCGGCGATTGCAGCCAAAATGGGGCTTTCCACGGTGATGGCCAACACCATCGCTTTGATGGCATCGAACCGCCGCTTGTTCGTGCTGCCGCAACTGGTCAGCGATTTGACCGCCCGCATCGCCGCTGAAAAAGGCGAAGTGACCGCGGAAGTCACCTCGGCGACAGCGCTTTCGGCAGATCAGGCCGCGAAGTTGGCGGCCAGCCTGAAAGCCAAAATCGGCAAAGATGTCAAACTTAAAACCACCGTTGATGAAAGCCTCATCGGCGGACTAATCGTCAAGCTCGGCTCGACCATGATCGACACCTCGGTCAAGGCAAAGCTCGCGGCGCTTCAGAATGTAATGAAAGAGGTTGGGTGATGGGAATTCAGGCTGCTGAGATCTCTGCGATCCTTAAGGACCAGATCAAGAACTTTGGCAAAGATGCAGAGGTGGCCGAAGTTGGCCGCGTTCTCAGCGTTGGCGACGGCATTGCCCGTGTGCACGGGCTGGACAATGTCCAAGCCGGTGAGATGGTGGAATTCCCCGGCGGCATCCGCGGCATGGCGCTGAACCTTGAAGTCGACAACGTCGGTATCGTTATCTTCGGGTCCGACCAAGACATCAAAGAAGGCGACACCGTCAAGCGCACCAAGTCCATCGTGGACGTGCCGGTTGGCAATGGCCTGCTGGGCCGCGTCGTTGACGGCCTTGGCAACCCGATCGACGGCAAAGGCCCGATCGCCTCGACCGAGCGTCGTCAGGCCGACGTGAAGGCCCCCGGCATCATCCCGCGCAAATCGGTGCACGAGCCGATGGCAACCGGCCTGAAGGCCGTGGACGCGATGATCCCGGTTGGCCGTGGCCAGCGCGAACTGATCATCGGTGACCGTCAGACCGGCAAAACCGCCGTGGCTTTGGACACCATTCTGAACCAGAAGTCCTATAACGAGGCTGCTGGCGACGACGAATATAAAAAGCTCTACTGCATCTATGTCGCTATCGGTCAAAAGCGTTCGACCGTGGCACAGTTGGTGAAGAAGCTGGAAGAAACCGGCGCGATCAAATACACCATCGTGGTGGCTGCGACCGCGTCCGACCCGGCACCGATGCAGTTCTTGGCCCCCTATGCCGCGACCTCGATGGCAGAATTCTTCCGCGACAATGGCCGTCATGCTTTGATCATCTATGATGACCTTTCCAAGCAAGCCGTGGCTTACCGTCAAATGTCGCTGCTGCTGCGCCGCCCGCCGGGCCGCGAAGCCTATCCGGGCGACGTGTTCTACCTGCACAGCCGTTTGCTGGAGCGTTCGTCGAAGCTGAACGAAGATTTTGGTTCGGGCTCCTTGACCGCTCTGCCGATCATTGAAACCCAAGGCGGCGACGTCTCAGCCTTTATTCCGACCAACGTGATCTCGATCACCGATGGCCAGATCTTCCTTGAGACCGAACTGTTCTACCAAGGCATCCGCCCGGCTGTGAACACCGGTCTGTCGGTGTCGCGTGTGGGCTCGTCTGCCCAAACCAACGCGATGAAATCGGTGGCTGGTAAGGTCAAACTGGAACTGGCGCAGTACCGCGAAATGGCTGCCTTCGCGCAGTTCGGCTCCGACCTTGACGCCTCGACCCAGCAACTGCTGAACCGCGGCGCGCGTCTGACCGAGCTGATGAAGCAAGCGCAGTACGCGCCAATGACCAACGCCGAGATTGTCTGCGTGATCTATGCAGGTACTTCGGGCGCTTTGGACAAAGTGGCTGTGAAAGACATCGGCCGTTTTGAAGCGGGCCTTCTGAAGCATCTGCGCGGCGCTGGCAAAGCTTTGCTGGATGATATCACCGTGAACGACCGCAAAGTTGCGGGCGATCTGGAGAAAGCCATCAAAGCTGAGATCGCGGCATTCGCCAAAGACTTCGCCTAAGCGCCGGGGGATAGACAATGCCCAGCCTTAAGGACTTAAAAAACAAGATTGCGAGTGTGAAAAACACCCGCAAAATCACCAAGGCAATGCAGATGGTCTCTGCGGCAAAACTGCGCCGCGCCCAAGATGCCGCTGAAGCTGCACGGCCCTATGCCGAGCGGATGAATGCGGTGATCGGCGGGCTTGCAGCCTCGGTTGGAACATCGGCCAGCGCGCCCCGGCTTATCGCCGGGACGGGCAGCGACCAAGTGCAACTGCTGGTCGTGATGACCTCAGAGCGTGGACTTTGCGGCGGCTTTAACTCGACCATCGTGCGGCTGGCCCGTGCCAAGGCGCATGAGCTGATCGCCGCGGGCAAGACGGTGAAGATCCTCACCGTTGGCAAAAAAGGCCGCGAGCAACTGCGTCGTGACTTTGCCGCGCATATGGTCGGTCATGTCGATATGTCGGAGGTCAAACGGGTCGGCTATGTCAACGCGCTGTCGATCGCACGCGACGTTCTGGCGCGCTTTGAAGCGGGCGAATGTGATGTGGTCACCATCTTCTACAACCGCTTCCAGTCGGTGATCGCCCAGATCCCGACCGCGTTGCAGGTGATCCCGGCGAAGTTTGAGGCAGCCGCCCCGAACACGCTGTATGACTACGAGCCCAGCGAAGAGGCCATCTTGGCCGACCTTCTGCCACGCGGTATCGCCACGCAAATCTTCACGGCTTTGCTGGAAAATGGCGCCTCTGAACAGGGTGCCCGGATGAGCGCGATGGACAACGCAACGCGCAACGCAGGCGATATGATCACCAAATACACCACGATCTACAACCGCTCGCGTCAGGCTGCGATCACCAAAGAGCTTATCGAAATCATTTCCGGCGCGGAAGCGCTGTAAGGAACCGGAGAAACAACATGGCAAAAGCACCGAAAGCAGCTGCCGCGGCAGGTAAGGTGACGCAAATCATCGGCGCCGTGGTTGACGTGCAGTTCACGGGCGATCTTCCCGCAATTCTGAACGCGCTGATCACCGACAACAATGGCAAGAAACTGGTCCTTGAAGTGGCCCAGCACCTTGGCGAAAACACCGTTCGCACCATCGCTATGGACGCAACCGAAGGCCTCGTCCGTGGCGCGCCTGTGTCTGACACCGGCGCTCCGATCCAGGTTCCGGTCGGCGACGCAACCTTGGGCCGCATCCTGAACGTCATCGGCGAGCCGGTTGACGAAAAAGGTCCGGTCAATGCGACCGAATACCGTTCGATCCACCGCCCGGCCCCGACTTTTGCCGAGCAAGCCACCGAATCCAAAGTGCTGGTCACCGGCATCAAGGTCATCGACCTGCTGGCGCCTTATGCTAAGGGCGGCAAAATCGGTCTGTTCGGCGGCGCGGGCGTGGGCAAAACCGTTCTGATCATGGAATTGATCAACAACATCGCCAAAGTCCACTCGGGCTTCTCGGTGTTTGCTGGCGTGGGCGAGCGTACCCGTGAAGGCAACGACCTTTACCACGAGATGATCGAATCCGGGGTTATCAACCTGGAAGACATGACCAAATCGAAAGTGGCGCTGGTTTACGGCCAAATGAACGAACCACCGGGCGCACGTCTGCGTGTGGCTCTGTCGGGTCTGACCTTGGCTGAACAGTTCCGCGACCAGTCCGGCACCGACGTTCTGTTCTTCGTCGACAACATCTTCCGCTTCACCCAAGCCGGTTCGGAAGTGTCGGCTCTCTTGGGTCGCATCCCCTCCGCCGTGGGCTATCAGCCGACACTGGCAACCGACATGGGCGCGCTGCAAGAACGCATCACCTCGACCAAAGCCGGTTCGATCACGTCCGTGCAGGCGATCTATGTGCCTGCCGATGACTTGACCGACCCTGCACCGGCCACCTCGTTTGCCCACCTCGACGCAACCACGGTTCTGTCGCGGGCTATTTCGGAACTGGGCATCTACCCGGCGGTTGACCCGCTGGACAGCACCTCGCGCCTGCTCGACCCGGCTGTCATTGGCGAAGAGCATTATCTGGTCGCCCGTTCGGTTCAGGGTATCTTGCAACGCTACAAATCGCTGCAAGACATCATCGCCATCCTTGGCATGGACGAACTTTCCGAAGAAGACAAACTGACCGTGTCGCGCGCCCGCAAGATCCAACGCTTCCTGTCGCAGCCGTTCGACGTGGCGAAAGTCTTCACCGGTTCTGACGGTGTGCAGGTTCCGCTGGAAGAAACCATCCGCTCGTTCAAAGCGGTTGTGGCGGGCGAATACGATCATCTGCCGGAAGCAGCCTTCTACATGGTGGGCGGCATCGAAGACGTGAAGGCCAAAGCACAGCGGCTTGCTGCGGCTGCGGCCTAAGGGGGCATCATGGCTGGAACGCTGCAATTTGATCTCGTGTCGCCCGAACGCCGCTTGGCGTCCGTGGTGGCCACCGAGGTGCAAATCCCGGGCGCCGATGGCGACCTGACGGCGATGGAGGGGCATGCCCCCACCATCACCACCCTGCGCCCCGGCGTGTTGAAAGTCGTGTCGGCCGAAGGTTCTAAATCCTTCGTCGTCACCGGCGGTTTCGCCGAAATCAGCGCCACCAGCGTTTCGGTTCTGGCCGAACGTGCGGTGCCGCTGGAAGAGTTGAACGCCGTTCTGATGGATCAACTGATCGCTGATGCCTCTGAGGCCACCGCGGTTGCGGTTGACAAAGACGCCGCCGACAAGGCGATGGCCGATCTGGTCGCGATGCGCGCTGCCGCTGGCTTCTAAGCCCGCGCACAGCTGTATTGCCACATCTTTCGATAGGGCCCCGCTTTGTCGGGGCCTTTTCTTTGGGGCTGCTTTACGGTCTCATCTGCGCAACGCCTTGCCGCACACACGCAAAACCCGGATGGTTTTTTTGATGCGACTCTCGCCCTGATGGCCCCTTGACCTTTTTTCGCCAGAAATGATTGATACTACACAGTGACAGGCAACGATTGACATGAAACGCATCACCTCCAACACCATTGGCATTCAGCAGGGCAATCGCGTGCTGTTCTCAGACTTTGCCGATGGCGGTGTGATGTGGACAGGGCAGGGCGCGCGCGAAAGCCGCCATGTGGTGACGTTTAAGGAAGCTTTCACCGAGGTCCCCACCGTGATGGCCTCGATCTCGATGTGGGACATTGACCACAAACACACCTCGCGCGCCGATATCACCGCCGAGAATATCACCGAGACCGGCTTTCATCTGGTGTTCCGCACCTGGGGCGACACCCGCATCGCCCGTGTCCGCGCCGACTGGATCGCGATGGGGTCGGCGGCGAGTGAAGATGACTGGCAGTTGTATTAACGTTTGCACCGTTGAAGCCTCCGGCGGGCGTATTTGAAAAAGAGCAACTTGGGGGCCTATTACCAATGGCCCTTTCAACTGACTTGTGCCCAAGTACGTGAGGTTATGGAAGCGATGGCCACTGGGTCGTTTGCGAAGAAGTTCCAAGCCTTGCAGCAGGCGTCGACGATTTCTTCGTAGGTGTTGAATACGCTGATGGCG
>NZ_JAUSBA010000072.1 GCF_030652235.1 Cypionkella sp. | reverse complement strand
CGCACGCGAGTCCTTCGTCTTGCCCGCAGCCGCACGAAGCTCCGTCGCCGTCAATTCCCGCCGCGTGATCGCAATCCCTGCCATACCTGCCCCCTGTCCTTAACGCTGCATTGATTCAGACTTCGCGTGGCTTGGGAATCCTAAAAGAGTCAAACCAAAAGGCCGTTGGTATCAAAGCCTGCCTGAACCGCCTGACGTTGTGGCAATTCTGGAAATCGCTACAAACAAATTCAATTACTTAGACGATTTTCTGTCGAACTTGGGGTCCCAGCAACAAGCCGATCGCTTGAAGACTCGCCCCGCGCCGATGCTCCGCCAACATCACGCCACGTTCCTCGCCGTTGAGGTGCTTGTACCGTTTGTCCATCGCAACATCCTATGCTATGCTCCATGGGCGCTGGGTGTTGCACTTGATGTTTGAGTCTAAGGGGTGCCGGAAAAATAAAAAACCTCAACTACGATGAATTTTCTGGGCGGCTCACATTGTTCGCCCCCACCCGGAACAGACCCCTATTTGACCATTGTTCAACTTTGATGTTGGTGCGCACGAATATGCTTTAAAACAACCGCTGACAGCGAAGCTATGTTCTGAGGCCGAAAATACTGCCCATGCTGACCAGTGATAATCTCGACATGATACCCGCCCGGATATGCAGTTTGAAAAACGGCATTTGGATTTTCCATTAATGCATAAGGATTAAGGTAGCTCCCCTCACCAAACACGAGGGCTACTGGGCCGTGATGGATCGAAAATCGGCCCTGCTCCATCAAAATTATCGCGCCAATTGTTCGCCCACGGTGGATGAGTTCCTGAACCACACGCAGCATAATCATGCCGCCCTGACAATTCCCCCCAATGTGGATAGGGCCGCCACTATACAAGCTCTCGATTTCATCAGCCACTAAGGTGGTCATGGCCGCTAGATTACTTTCCAAATACTCAAACAGAAGGTGTCCTGATCGGGTACCGAAGACCTTTATACCCTCGGGCGCAAGCGCGTCGTTCAATGCGATGAATTCAGGCCCCCCTTGAAACATCCAGTACAGGGGAATGGAGGCTGTATTTTCTGGTATATGCCGGAAGAGGCCACGGTCTGTCGCAGCCTGGCCATGCCAAGTCGTCAAATGAGGGAGGACGGCGTCGGCGATGGCATTCTGCACTGCGCCGGTGCCCGGTACGGCTGAGGGCGCTTTTAGACGTGCGTCAACTGATAGCGATAAAAACTCGACCGTTTCACTTCCGGGAGGGAGAGCGATGTCGAGGGAAATGCCAAACGCATCCTCCAGCGCACCCAGAAGATTGACCAGATCAAGGGAATCCAATCCGGCGTCGGAGAGGTTTTCGCGAACGCCTTGGACCAACAGACCGGGTGATATCTCGGCAAGAAGTCCGAGGACGCGCTTCTCGGTGGCTGTTCCCGGCGTTTTTGTAGAGCGGGTGACGAATGCGGAGGGCGGAACAATCAACGCGGACCGATCCCGCTTGCCGTTTGGAGTTTGCGGGATGCGCGCCACAGGCAACAAGATCGAGGGCTGCATATATCGGGGAAGACGCTCGGTCAGAGCTGCACGAACGGCCTGCACGTCGAGTGTACCTCCCTCGGATTTTAGCACCACGTGCGCAACCAAGCGCGCATGCTCATCGACGTCGCGCACCATTGTTACCGCGCAATCCCGCACATCGGGCAATTCGCAAAGCGCAGCTTCGATCTCCGAGGGGTCAACGCGGTGGCCAAGGATCTTGAACTGGTCGTCCATACGCCCAAAACAAATCACACTTCCGTCTGCTCCAATCTTTGCGCGATCGCCCGTCCGGTAAATTCGGATATCCGTCTGATCAGGTGCCCATGCGGGAGAGGGCAATGTCGGAAACTGTGCTGCGGTTAATTCCGGCTGGTTTCTGTAGCTTGTTGCGAGGCCAGCGCCAAATATACAAAGTTCACCTATCGCACCCTCCTCAACGGCTTCAACCGCCTCATTGAGGATGCACAGGCCCATGTTGGCAAAGGGGCGTCCGATTGACACCGGATCGGAGCCGTCACAATAGGAAAAACTGGCTTCGACAGTCGCTTCTGTAGGGCCATAGGCATTGATGAAAGTTCGCCTATCATCAGGCCGCCAGCGCCGGACAAGAGCCGCAGGACACTGTTCGCCTGCTACGATTATGGTTGTCAGGTCGGGGTAGTCGCCTGTTGGTACCGCGCCAAGGGCAGAGGGGGTAAAGGACAGGTGGCTCAGGCGCTTATCTGCAATAAAACCACCCATCGGGGCACCGGGACGCCCCTCAATTTCCGTCGGCAACACC
Source organism: Cypionkella sp. (assembly GCF_030652235.1). Classification (GTDB taxonomy): domain Bacteria; phylum Pseudomonadota; class Alphaproteobacteria; order Rhodobacterales; family Rhodobacteraceae; genus Cypionkella. Next base: position 12,778 of record NZ_JAUSBA010000072.1, on the reverse strand, counting down.
AGGCAAGCACCTGCGGCCATCGCGACAGCCACATCACCAATATTGACGTCGAAACCAAATGCGCTCACCAGCGACATCCGGCTCTGTGTGGTCAGCTTAAAAGGGGCGCGAGCGGCTGTCGCATAGTTTGAGATTGCGCAACGCGAGACGTCGACCCCTTTCGGTACACCCGTCGTGCCTGAGGTATAAATCAAATAGGCCAACTGGCTGGGTGCATGGGAAATTAAGACGCCCAAATCCGTCGTAGGCTCCTCATCTAGCAGATCGCTGGATACAAAGGCAGGTGCACTGTTGGGTAGCGCGGGGCTGGCCGCGTTTACTATCACGACACGCGCTGAGGAATCGGTGAGCATATGTATCAGGCGCTGTTCAGGTAGCGCTGGATCAAGCGGAAGATAGACCGCTCCGAGGCGCAAAGTTGCCAAAAATGCAGTGACCCTATCAATGTTCGGTCGAAGGTATACGCCCACTACGTCACCGGCGATTACCCCGGCCCGAAGAAGACGGGCTTCCAAAGATGCGGCTCGATGCCAAAGTTCTTGGTAACTCAGTATGCGGCGGCCCATTTCGATTGCTGGCGCTTCGGGATTTGCGCGCAAATGGGACGCTACCATGTTCAGCAAATCTGGGGATAAGGGAGTCTGAGGGCCAAAAAGGACTGAGGGGCCTGTGGCTTGTGGTAGCTTCGGGGCCGAGAGACGCGTTGCTAGTCGCTGCGCGAATCCGGATATCGTGTGTCCGCCCATTACGATGACAGTATCAGATATCGCAACTTGCCCTGCTAAACGCTCAATCAGATCAACGGTGTCTGCAATGGCATCAAAGCACCGCTCCGCGCGTGCAAAAGCATCCAACAGCGCCTGATCACCACTTCCAAGCAAACTGGCTTCACCCAAAGCTGCAACTGGCAAAATAAAGCAACGGTCTGCCGGAGCCAATGCCGTGACAAAGTCGTCTGCCAATCGACAGACACGGTTATGCAACTGAGGTTCCAATACTACGATGAGTTGTCCCGGCGTGTCCTGACGCAAGGATTGCAGTGCAGCAGATATCTCTGCTGGGTGATGTGCGAAGTCGTCGACTACGCGAGGTTGCTGTGCATCGCTGACGACTTGCAGTCTTCGTTTGATCCCCCTAAAATTTCCCAGAGCCGCAAAAACCTGTTCAGCCTCAATACCGAGTTCCAACGCCATGCCTAGAACCAGCAGTGCGTTCTGAACATTGTGCCGGCCTGCGACACCAAGGCGTAAGACACCCAACGAAATGCCGTCTCTTTCTACACAGATTGAGCCGTGTTTCTCGACAGCGCGAAGATGATTGGTGGGAGCAAAGCCACAGGTGAGCACCTTGCGCCCAGTCCGTCGAGCGACATCCAAAGCCCTAGCATTGTCGCCGTTTACGACAATTGCCCCATGCGTCGGCACGCGCGCCAGAAACGCTGTGAAGGCAGCGTCAAGCGCATCGTTGCCATCATATTGCTCTGCATGCTCGTCATCGACATTTGTCACGATGGCATGACGGGGTGCCCAATTTGAAAGGGTGCCATAGGCTTCGCAGGCCTCCATCAAGAAAGCCGCATTTTCCGACCCCAACCGCGCAGGCAGGGTATTGTCCAACTCGGCTCCGATCATGTGCCCGATGTCTGCACCAAAAACCGTGTCAAACACCAACGCAAGCATAGCTGTGGTTGTTGATTTGCCGTGGCTGCCCGCGACACAGATGGTCTCGCGGTGTGCCAGCAGCAAAGCGAGTGCTTCAGCGCGGGTCAATACCTCTATGCCGAGGCGGCGTGCTGCGCGCAGGTCTGGATTGTGATGAGGAATCGCGGGGCTGGCAATACACAGCCACTCGTTCGCAGGCGTCAGATCATGTGCGGTACTGTTCTCATTGTCTACCAACACCTGAGCGCCATGCTCCATAAGCACGGTGCGTTTCTCATCCGAGATTGTGCGGTCAACTCCTCGAACATGCGCACCGGCCGAACAAAGCAAAAGTGCAAGCGGGAACATCCCACTACCACCGACCCCAATCATGTGGACTTTCTTACCCTTAAAGTCCACTAATATCGCCTCTTAGAGCATACGTACTGATCCGGCCCAATTCCTCGAAAATACGCGTTCGACCCAAGTCGGATTTCCACCACGTTTCGCGAGATAGGTCACCAGAATGTTTCGGAGGAAGTGCAATAAAATGCAGGCCATTTGGCAAGTGCTGCCGCGCGGTCATAAGAACCCGTCGCATATGAAATGGTTTTGCGCACAGGGCAACGGACCGGATTTTATTCCAACCCTCGCCCGTTGATGCGACCAGTTTTGCGCTCAAGGCCATGTTTTCCTTGGTATTGGTTGCGTATTTTTCGACAAGGACGTCAGCTTCGGCAACGCCCTGCGCCAAGGCATAATCACGGTAGCCCTGCCATTCGACCAAGCCATCCATCATTGTTCCTGCACCCGAAATCACAATCCGCGGCGTTAGCCCTGCTTTATAAAGCTCTATTGCAGGTAAGATGCTGGATATCGTTGGACTTGCCGCCACGATCGTGAGGTCGACGGATTGCACGGCATCACTTATAAAAAGAAACCGCCCAATTGCATCTCGGCTATCAGTATTGTGCATCCTGTTTACTTCTGATTTCCCGTGATTGTTGCCCAAATAATCCGCGCGCCCAATGGCCCACGCAAAATACGCCTTACAACGAAGTAAAAATTACACTGAAGTTCATGAATGTTCAATGGCTGTGTCGCAAACTTTCTTGTTTCGGCTCCACATGGAATCTGGCAGCGTTGTCAGATGGTTGGGAAACCCGCAGGAAGGTCGAAACCGCCATCTTCCAATGCATCAACGGCTTCTATAACCCACGTCGTCGCCACTCAGCACTCGGAGGGAAAAGTCGCGTGGCTTTCGAACGCAAGGTGGCCTAAACGAGCACTTGGGGCGGCACAAATACGTGACAGGTCCAGCCACCTTGCGGTCAAAGGGCAAGCAACTTGGGGAATGTCGTATGACGACCTTCTGGCCAAATATCGAAGCGCGATTGGCCATCGCACACAGTCCGGAAACGGGCCCCGAACTTCGCCTTGCCGCAGCCGAATTTTTGGCGGGCGAAGGGCTGTTTAATGATATGGCCCCACTTGCAGAGACATTGGCGGCTCTGCCCGCCACGGCCGCCGGTGGCCGACGGCTGACAATGATCTGCCATCAGTTCGAGCGGTGGGGGTTGCATAGGCGGCTGGCACCATATTGCGATCCGCAGGCTGATCCAGAGCGCGCGGCGAAAACCCGCAGCGCCTTATTCTTGCGCCGTGACGGCAGCCGTGATTGCGTCATCGTCTTTGTCGGCGATGCGAGCCTTTACTGGGTCTCGCTTTACATGCTGGAACGTATCCTGCCGACTGACCGTCATATCCTGTTTCTGAAGGACCCCGATCGGATCGGGTTCACACTTGGCACTCCGGGCTTGGCCAGCCGCCATGACCAGATGGCCCCGGCGCTTTGTCGTTTTCTGGCGGGCATTGGGGTGGAGCGTTTTCACGTCCTTGGCACGTCATCGGGTGGCTTTTCCGCGCTGCATTTCGCCCGGATCGCTGGTGCGGCAGGGGCGCTTGCCCTGTCGCCTTGGACCACCGCCGCCCCGCTGATCGCCTGTCTGCAAGCGGATGCGCCTGCCGATGTGAGGGATGACATCGCACTGCGTGCGCCGGCCCAGCCCGACCTTGCGGCCCTGTTTGCCGTGCCACAGTCACGACCGCCCAGTCCGCTGCTGCTCACCTATGGCGCCGACCATGACGTGGACCGCCTGCAAAGTGAGCGCCTGTCTGGCAGCCCGGGGGTTGCGCTGCATCCGCTCGCCGATTGCGCCCAGCATGACATTCTTGGTCAGTTGATCGCTTCGGGTGCGATAACGGGTCTACTTGAAAGGTTATTCGATGTCGCTTGATACACCTCTGCTCCCGATCAGCGCTTGGCCGGAACGTCGCGAGGGCGGTCGTCTGCGCAGCCTGACCAACTGCCATTTCGACATCGTGAATGGCTGCCAGCTGACTTGCATCGGCTGTCCGAATTCGACCCTGCAACCTAAGGTCAGCCGCATCACGCTGGATGATTTCCGGCTGTGTCTTGGCAACATCGATGTCAAGGCGATCTCACTGTTCCGGCTGTTCAACTATGGAGAGCCGTTGCTACACCCGGACTTGCCGCTTTTACTACGAGAGATTCCGCAGCAGCGCTGGAAAGCGCAGGGGATCGAACTGTCGACCAATGCGCAGTTTGCCCGCTGGCCAGTTCTGGAAGAGGCGTTGCGTGAGCGGATACTGACTCGACTTGTGGTCAGTTGCGATGGGGACGGCACGCCTGCCGACTTTGAGCGTCTTCGCCCGCCCAGCCGCTGGTCAAAGCTGGTGGAATTCCTGATCCGCGCCGCAGCGCTTCGGGACCGGTGGCATCCCAAGCTGGAACTGATGACCCGCACCATCTGCACGTCACCCGAGGGGCAAGAGCGGTGGCGCGCACTTCTTTTACCCTTGGGCTGGACACCAGAATTCAGAGGCTGGTTGACCCTGCCCGACGCCGCCGCGCAGATCGCGGATCAGCGCGGCGGGACGGGCGTCTGTGTGTTTCTGCAAAAGCCCGCATCGCTCTTCGTGACGGCGGATGGCGATGTCGTGCCGTGCTGTGACCATCCCAAGGCAGCCGTACTGGGCAATCTGAAATATCAGACGGCCTCGGCCATCATGGCGGGCGAAGAGCGGCGCAGTCTGGCAGAACGTCTCGCAGCGGGCCGCGCCGCCGTGCAGGTCTGCAATCGCTGCACCTCGCCCTGACGGGGCGACTGTTACAACCGTTTCAGCCAGCCATTCGGGTTGCCGGTCACGTTGTGGCCGTAGTAGTCGCAAATCTCGGTCAGCAGTTGATAATCTTGCCCGCGTTCTGCCAAGAAGGCACGTATCGCCGCATGGGGCGGCGATGCTTCGGGTTCGCCAATCATACTGCCGGTAATGCCGTCCTCGATGACGATTTGGTCTCCCTTCTGAAGATGTGGGTCAAAGAAATCCAGCACATCCCGGCTCATCTTCGTGGTATGGGCCGCATCCTCGATCACCAGCCACGGATGCGGCAGGGTGGCGATTAGTTCCGTCGTCAGCACGGCCGCCAGATTGTGCGCATTGGCGGCCTGCACCTCGATCAGCGGGTCCTCGATCCCCTCAGGCGGGGTGATGTCTAGCGTCAGAATGCGGCCCGCGATGCCGAAGGCGCGCAATTGGTCGGCCATCCAAAGCGCTCGCCCGCCCTGATAGGTGCCGATCTCGAATATGGTTGCCGGGCGCAGGGTTTCGATCAGCGACATGTAATGGTACTGGTCAAAAGGGCTCAGCCAGAATGCCTTGCCCTTGTAGCTTTGGCGGAGCAATCCATTCTGGATGCCCAGCCACGTCTCGGTCGACAGCGATGTCTGCAAGGGGCGCGCGTCGGGGGGGCTGACCCCAGCCGCCATCGGCCCTACCTGAAACACGTCTGACAAGAGTTGCGTTGCAATCATTCCGTCAACGCGTCCGGCTTCCAGAAGGTCGAACACGGGCTTAAGCGTGGCCGTAGGCGTGAAAGCGGCAAGGAATGTGGCCAGTTCGGGCCGGTCCTCCAGCCGGACATTGGGAACGACAATCGTCAGGCCAAAGAATCCGGGAATGCTGCGGATTTCGAACTGCTCTTTCCGCCCGGTAAGGGCGTCTTCCAGCGCCGTTCGCACCCCGTTGCGTGGCCCGCCCTGCACATTGGCACAGACCAGCCGCATATCGATCCCGTCACGGGACCAGCCGCTGGCATGGGGGTGGATCTGGCCCCTGCCATGCGGCTGGCGGAATTCCAGGGGAATGCGGGAGATGTCGTAATAGGCATCCCGCCGCCCCCAAGGCCAGCCTGTGTCGTGCAGAACCAGGATCGGCGGTCGCGGTCGGGGCGTCTCCAGCGGACCGAGCAAAAGAAGCACCTCATGATACACAGTGTACCAGTTGTGGTCGCCATCGATCAGCACCACATCCGCCGCGGGCAGGTTGGCCAATAAGTCAAGGCTGGGGGCAAGATGCATGTGGACGACGCCGGGGAACGCCTGTTCAAACGCTGTGGCGTCAAAACCGGGGGCGGGGTCGATGATGTCGATGCGCGCCCCGCGGTTGCTGCACCAGCGTGCCAAACGGGTGCTGTTGCGCCCGGCGTCGGCACCAATTTCGATGACGTTCTGCGCGGCGGCGGCTTCCAGCAGCGGTCGCAGGATCGGGGTCCACAAGCGATTCAACAGTCCATCATCCTTTTCAAACGTGTTTGCGCCAAGCCATGGCCATTTGGTCGATGCGTTCCATCGGTTCCTGTATCCCGCGCATCTCACGGAAGGCGTTCACCGCATCGGCGCAGGGTTGCAAAGCATAGTCGTCGATGATGATGAAGCCGCCCGACACCACCTTGTGATAAAGCGCGGTCAGCGCATCCATGGTCGAGCTATAGTGATCGCCGTCCAGCCGAAGCAGCGCTATCCTTTCAATCGGTGCCGAAGGCAGCGTGTCGCAGAACCAGCCGGGCAGAAAGCAGATGCTGTCGCCCATCAAACCCAATTCGGTGAAAGAGGCGCGCACCGTAGCCTCTGTCACAGCCAGGCCGTTTGCATTCAGCAGATCGACCTGCGCCGTCGTGTCATAGTCCCCGTCTTGGCGCGGCAGGCCCTCAAAGGAATCCGCCAACCAGACCTTGCGCTCTTGGTCGCCCCGCGCGACCAGAACCCCGGCCATCATCATCGCCGATCCACCGCGCCAGATACCGCATTCCACCAGATCGCCAGGGATCGCCTGATTCAGCACAGTTTCGACGCAGCGCCGCAAATATTGCAGTCGGCGACGGCCCGTCATGGTCAGGGCGCTTGGCAGCAGGGTCGGGTCCAGCAGCAGGCCCTGCTGTTCCGCACCGATGACCCGCCGCAACTGGTAGGCGCGACCGGCCCGTGACTGTTTCAGCAAATCTGCACGCCCTTCGGCCCGCAGGACGGCGACGAGGGCGCGGAGATGTGCCTCGACCTCACGCGCGCCGCTGTTCAGAAGACGCTGTTCCAATAGGTCCAGATAGCGCTGTTCCGGTGGTATCGCTGCACCTTTGGTCGGGTTTGTGGTCTTTTGCAGCACCTGATTTCGCATCTGGAAGAACCAAAATGGCTTGCGCACCGGTTTGAACGCGCAGTTGCGCAGGCGGAAGTATTCCTGACTGAAGACGCGCAGCTGATCTAGACCGTCCCGATGCGCAGTTGATGCGCTTTTGCCGTGGAACTGGTGGAAGGTCGCCTCGCCCCCCAGCACGATCACCTGAACGCCCGGCAGATGAGCGGAGCGCGAGAACAGGTCGCAGCTGGAAAACCCGCCGCCAGCAGTCTGAAATCCTGGGTCGTAGCCGCCCACCTCGTCCCACAGGGCGCGCGGCAGGGTAACCGCGTTGCTTTCATGCCCCGGTGCATACCAGCGCAGTTCCGATGGCGCGGAGCTTTGACCATTCGATACCTCGAACAGTCGGTAGCCGTCTTCGGGCCATCGGATACTGTCCAGCAGCGCGTCCTCGACCGCCGCAGAATAGCCGGTCTCATGCGCCCGCCATTGCGGATGGTGGCCCAGCATCATCGAGGCGCTAAAGACGATCGGACGCGGGTGCAGCCTGCTTGCGGCAATGCTTGCCGACAGCAGCCCTGGCGAGGCCATCCTTGCCCCATCGATCATGCAGCAGACCAGCCCGCCCCGGCTTGCCGCCAGACCCATATTCAGTGCATCCACCGGCGAGCGCGTGCCCGTTGTGCAGTGCAGCACCCGAAGGTCCAGCCCCAGACCGGCGAAATCCGCCGCAACCGGTGGCGTGGCCGATCCGTTGTCGACGACGATCACCTCGTAGAGATGGCCCTCCATCCCCTGCTGATAGCCGGGCGACAGTGACAGCAACGTGCGGGGCAATTCGCGCGCCATCTCAAAGCTGATGACGACGACGGTCAGCACTGGCGTCAGGTCGGGTGCAGCACTCACGCAATCAGACCTGAAGCGCGGAGATCCTCGATCAGGCTGCGCAGATCGTCATTGCGCAAGAACAGGGTGGCATCGACTTCGACGTCGAAGGCCTCTTCGAAGGCACCGCTGATAATGACGCTATCGACGGAGTCAAAGCCCAGCTTGGCAAAGGTCGTGTCAAGAGTAACTGCACTTTCCGGCAGGTCGACGAAATCGGCCAAATAGCGGGTGAACCAGCTTTGGACTTGGGCGGCATCAAACGTTTTCATGCGGATCACTTCTTTCGGGAAACAAGATCAAGGGTAGGTGCCGAACCCGACGCAGCGTGCTGCGGTCGTCTCGGGTGATGGCTTTGGCAGGATCTGGCCGGGGCTTTCGACGGGCGATCAGCTTCAAGGCGATGGCTGCCTCCAGCATGCCAAGTTCTGAACCCAGACAGTAGTGCATGCCCCGGCCCAAACTCAGGCTGCGCCATGCCCGTGTGCCGGTGGCAAAGCGCAGAGGATCGAACTGGTCCGGGTCGGGATAGATCGCAGGGTCACGCTGCGCCGCCCCGATCAACAGCAAAAGACGGTCCCCGGCGGCAATACGCGCCCCGCCTAACACCATCTCATGCTGGGCCACGCGCCACATCTGCTGCACGGGCGCGTCGAAACGCAGCACCTCGCGCACGGCGGCAAGGCAAGTGGCGTCATCGGCCACCGACAGATCGCACTGCGGCCCAGCTTCGGCCAATGCCGCAACAGCATTGCCGATCAGCGCGGCAGTGTTTTCGGTTGCGGCAAAAATCAGCGCCATCGCGTGATCTGCAATGGCGTGATCGGTCATCGGCTGCAGTTCGTCGGCCAATGCAATCATGCGCGACAGACCATCAGTGCGGGCGTCGGGTCCCGCCGCGCGTCGCGCCGCGACCTCATGCTGGATTGGTACGCGTTGAGCAACGAGCATGGCTTCCATTCGGGCCAAGAAGCGGGGCGAACACCCCCGGTCATAAACGCGGCCAAGCTCGGCGCTTGCAAGTGCGTAGTCGCGGATCAGCGAGCCGGGCAAGCCAAGGAACCAAGCCATCACCAAGGGGGGCAACAGTTCGGCATAGCCCGTGACCGCATCGAACCGACCACTGGGTGGCACCTCTGCCAAAAGATCACGGGCCAAGCTGGTAATCGCCTCTACTGCGCCATCCATCGAGCCCGCAGACAATACCGCCCTGTAATAACGCCGCGCCAGATCGTGATCCGGCGGATTTATGAAGGGCAGAAAGGTCGTGAGCAAACCGCTCAGGATCGGCGTGGGCTTGCCCGCCCGTTCGCCAATTTCGGCCACGCCCTTTGCCAATTCGGTCACCCTAAATCCGCGGTCGGACAGCACGGCCTCTATCTCGGCGTGACGGTGCAGCACCCAAGCGCCTTCTTTCGGCGCCCAGAACACCGGCGGCCCGGCGCGCAGCCGGGCAAAGAGTGGATATGGGTCTGCCATCAGCCCCGGCATCAGGCCAAAGAAATCAGGGTTCATCGGCGAACGCTCTGCCACTGCCGCTTCAGCCAAGGATCAATTCCTTTCGAAGGAAAAGGTCACGGCACATTGGGCGCTGGATCTTGCCGCTTGTAGTTCGGGGCAGGCTGCCATTGCGCACGAGGATCACCTGGTCTAGGCGGATGCCGTGGGTTTGCAACACGGCTTCGGTCACAGCTTGGGACAGCGCAGCACGGTCGACTGCGGCAAAGGCCTGTCGCGACACCTCTAGCACGGCGACCAGATCACCCTCTGCGTCCTCGGGGCCATCTTCGGTCAGGAACACCACACCCGCGCCGGGCACCAAATCGGGGGAGACGGCGCAGATCGTTTCATCTAGGTCGTTGCCGTGATGCTTTGATCCGCGCAGGATCACGACATCCTTGATGCGGCCCGTTACGAAGAGCTCGCCGCCATGCAGGAACCCCAGATCGCCCGTGCGCAGATAGCCGCCTGCGTCCTCATCCTCCAGAGTGGCGCAGAAGGTCAGCGCGGTGGCTGCTGGGTTCCGCCAGTAGCCTTGGCTGACATGTGGCCCTGCCACCCAGATTTCGCCCCTCTCCCCCTCGGGCAAAGCGCTGCCGAAGGCATCGACGATCCGCAGCCGCTGGCCTGCTGGCATGGGACCGCAAGAGACCACAGGGCCAGCGCTGGCCGGTGCATTGGGCCGCTCGCTGCGCAGGCCCCTACCGAGGGGGCTACCGCTGACGAACAGCGTGGCCTCTGCCAAACCGTAGCAGGACTGAAAAGCCGTTTCGGGAAAGCCGCATCCTTCAAAGCGGTTTGCAAACCGCGCCAGCGCCGCGCGGCGGATGGGTTCGGCCCCACAAAACGCCCGCCGCCAGCGCGACAGGTTCAGTCCAAGGCTTTCCTCAGCCGTGACACTGCGTGCGCAAAGGTCATAGGCAAAGCTGGGCCCCCCACTGATGGTCGCGCCCAGACGATCAATCGCGCGAAGCCATCGGACTGGCTTTTGCAAAAAGGCGAAGGGCGGCATGATATGCGTACTGCGCCCGGCCTGAAACGTGTACAGCAACGTGCCGATCAAGCCCATATCGTGAAACATCGGCAGCCATGTCACCATAGCTTCGTCAGGATCGTCGCCAAAGACCGGCGCCATCATCGCATGATTGGCGGTCAGATTTCCAAAGGTCACCTGCACGCCGCGCGGGTCAGAGGTGGAGCCTGAGGTGAATTGCACGATGGCCACATCGTTGTCGCTCCAACAGGTTGAGGCAGGCAGTTTTGCTTCGCCATCAGTGGGCAGGTCGGCTAGCGCATCGGTCGCGATCCAGTCACAGTCCGGTCCGACGATTGCGCAAAGATCGGCATCTGCCGCTAGGCGCCCAGTCGTAAGAATGGTCTTTGCTCCAGCGGCGGCCCGAATGATCGCCACCCGTTCGCGTGCGCGCCGGTTGGCGGGATGGGGCACAGGCACCGCGACAATCCCGGCGAGGAAACAGCCAAACAGCGCTTCGATGAACTCCAGCCCCGGCGGATAGACCAAAAGCGCAGGCTCCCGCCGCCGCATTAGGGACGTCAGATGGCTCGCCATGGCCACTGCCCGCTGGGCAACCGCCTCAAAGTTCAGGCTTTCTGTCGTGGCCTCACCCCGCGCCATGAAGCCGAGCGCCAACGCCTCTGGCTTGCGCTCCGCCCAAAACCCTAAGGCCATGCGCATGTCCATCGCCCCGGTCATGCCTCAAGCTCTTGAAAAACCAGCCGGACAAATTCGGCGACGGATGCAGCCTCGAACACCAGAACCGGATCGATGGGGCGGCTCCACCGCTCTTCCAGCGCCCCGCACAAAAACACTGCCTCAAGCGAATCCAGCCCCAAGTCGATAAAGCTGTTGCCAAGTTCGCCGCTTTCGACCGGACGGTTCAGTTGTTCGGCCAAAACTTCCAGCACCATACTTTCGATCGCGGCGATATCCTGCATCGCGGTGGTCATGCTGCTCGATCCCTACAGGTCACACTGATGCGAGCCACCGGTTCCAGATGGTCTTGCCACTGCACGGGACCGAGTGGCGGCAGGGTCGGAAATACGATCAAATCCCATTGACCGGGGCGCGCGGGCGCAGCGACATTTACCTGGTGCGGGCCTTGCACGGCAAGCTGCTGGCCTGCCACCGGCATTACCTCACCGGTCGCGGCATCGCGCCAGATATGGGCAAGGCTCAGTCCTTCTGGCAGCTGGCCTGCACCGAGGTCCAGATGCAAGGGCAAGGAGGCGCCCGTGTCCGCCTCTGTCGCCGAGGTCGTGATGCGCAAGGGCGGAATGTCGGGTGTCGCGTCCTTGGGGCCCACCGACATCCCGCGACGGATTGCGGATGCGAGGGCGGTAATATTCTGCTCGGTGAAATAGGCACCATGCCCGCCGGGCACGATTTGGCACCGCGCTTTGGCGAAAAGAAGGGTCCAGCGGGCAGCTGCGTCCGGATCGCCCCGCAAATAGGGGTTGAACATAGTGCTTTCGGCGCCAAACAGCAGCGTGGTGGGCAGCGGCAGCGGCAGGCATGGTTCCCATTCCATCGCGATGAAGGACAGGCACTTGCGCCACGCCAACTCAACACGCAGCGCCACACGCAGCGCCACTGGAACCCCCTGACAGTTGCCCCCGACGAAACAGGGACCCTCGGGCAGATGCGCTGCCAGCAGGTTTGCATAATGATCGCCCATCGCCGCATCCATCAACGCACGGCCCGGCTCCATCCGCGCCACCAGATGCATTGATCGCAGACCGATCAGCGGTTGGTCCGGCCCTAAAGCGTCCGCCAACATGGGAAATTCGTGCTTGGCATTGAAGCACCAGATCAATGGCGGCTGAAATCCATTCGGATTGAGGATGCGCAAGAAACATGCGTCATCCAACGGCGTGCCGGCCCAGTCTTTCAACAAATACGACTGAAGGTTCAGCTTCTGTTGAAAGTCCGTCATGCCAAGCAGCCCCAAATATCTCGAACCGACATTCCCAAGTGGCGTGCCTTTTGGCGGAAAGATCGTCTGATAAGGCCAGAATATCAAGCCTTTTTCTCATGCATCATAGCTACGACGCTGGATCTGGAGTCTGAGTAGCAACGGAACTGAGAACCTACATAATACCAATGGCCCTTTCAACTGACTTGTGCCCAAGTACGTGAGGTTATGGAAGCGATGGCCACTGGGTCGTTTGCGAAGAAGTTCCAAGCCTTGCAGCAGGCGTCGACGATTTCTTCGTAGGTGTTGAATACGCTGATGGCG
>NZ_JAUSBA010000028.1 GCF_030652235.1 Cypionkella sp. | reverse complement strand
ATCTTCAAGATCGACATAGCTGAACAGCGAGCCGCTCTTCTCATCCATACCGCGCATTCCAACCCCCCGACATTGCCTTGCCCAGAGTGAATCACGTTCCTCAAACCGCGTCGAGGGACGACTATTTCAGCGGCCTGCTAGATCCCAGAAACCACCTCCATAGATTTCATGGTGGGACTGACATTGTTGCAAGCTGCCAATCTGCACAAGGTATGAAGCTGCAGCGGCAAGATTGCCCTCATGTTCAATCATAGCTTCTTTCGCACGCCCCATATTTATCTCCCTTAACGTAGGCTGAGTTGGTAACAATTTTCCTCCCGTGGATGTGGGAAGGCATAAGCTGTTTATCAAGCTTGGTGGTGCGCATCGGCGAAATATTTGAAACGTTTAACATATACGCTCCGATCCTGTGCCATGGACCTCTACATTGTGGAAACTTGACCTGCTTCCCCTAAAAATAGATGGCTACAGTCTCACCGAAATTGCAGGCGATGATACAGGCACAAGCGCCTTCATAAACACATTTCCCTTTCCTACCAATCAAGCAAAGCCCCAGCCAGGAATCAAGGCGCTTTGGCGCCGCCGGGCAGCGCCTGACCGCCCCCTCGGGCGGGCGCTTTTGCGGTGTCTTGCTTAGAATATCTGTGGGGTTTGTTGAGGTATAAAGCGCCTAGAAATTCTGTGGCTTGCCCACCCGGCGGTCAGGCGTTGCCCTTTGGGGTGAGCGGGGCGAAGCAAAAAGTGATGCGTGAAATCACGCACCCTACACTTCGTTTTGGTGTTCGCCGAGTTTGGGGGCGGGGCGGTCTAGCGACAATTCTGCGCCAGAGAAGGTCATCGGGGAGCGGACTCCGGGGAGGCCTTCGGGGGCGATCTGGAGTTGGCGGGCGATGACTTGCGGGTCGGCGAAGACTTCATCTAGCGAGTTGATCGGGCCTGCGGGGACGCCTTCGGACTCACAAGCGGCGAGGAGCGCGACTTTGGTCCAGCGTTTGGTGGCCTCGGTGATCCTTGCGGTCATTTCAACCCGGTTGGCGATGCGGTCGGCGTTGGTGGCGAAATTTGGGGCGGTGGCCATGTCGTCAAGGCCAAGGATCGCGCAGAGGCGGCGGTATTGCGCGTCGTTTCCGGTGGCGAGGATGATCCAGCCATCGGCGCAATCGAACACGGCATAGGGGGCGAGGTTGGGGTGGGCGTTGCCCATCATGCCGGGTGGGGTGCCGGAGACGAGGTAGTTCATCGACTGGTTGGCCATGATCGAGGTGGCGACATCCAAGAGCGACATGTCGATGTGTTGGCCCACGCCGGTGCGGTCGCGTTGCAGCAGGGCGGCGAGGATGGCGGTGGCGGAGTAAACGCCTGTGAAGACATCCGTCACCGCGACGCCCACTTTTTGCGGCTGACCGCCGGGTTCGCCTGTGACCGACATCAGGCCGGCCATACCTTGGATGATGAAATCGTAGCCGGCGCGGTGGGCGTAGGGGCCGGTTTGGCCAAAGCCTGTGACCGAGCAATAGACCAGCTTGGGGTTTATTTTGCTGAGAGAGGCATAGTCGAGGCCGTATTTGGCAAGGCCACCGACTTTGAAATTCTCAATCAACACATCGGCGTCGGCGATCAGACGGCGGACGGTTTCCTGACCTTCCGGCGTGCGGAAATCGCAGGTGATCGAGCGTTTGCCGCGATTGGTGGCGTAGAAATAGGCGGCACTTTTGTCGCCATCGCGTTCGATAAAGGGTGGTCCCCAGCGGCGGGTGTCATCGCCCTCGGGGGCTTCGACCTTGATCACGTCGGCCCCCAGATCGGCCAAGGTCTGACCAGCCCAAGGGCCAGCCAGAATCCGAGCCAGTTCAATGACTTTGACGCCCGCCAGTGGAGTGTTCATTTACTTCGCCAGTTCTGCGTCGAGCACGGTTTTCAGATCGGCATAGGCCATGTTGGCGTGCTTGGTGCCGTTGATGATGAAGGTCGGGGTGCCTTCGATCTGGTCGGCGGCCATGTTGGTTTCAAAATGCTTGACCAAAGCTTCGGCCATCGGGGCATCTTTCATGCAGGCGTCGAGGGTTTTGTCGTCCATCCCGGCGGTGCGCCCGATCTTCTTCAGGTTTTCGACGACTGCGTTCGGATCATCGGAATTGGCCCAGTCTTGCTGGGTGTCGAGGATGATATCGGTGATGCCCATATAGCGCATTTCACCGCCGCAACGGGCCATCATCGCAGCCCACAGACCGTAGCGGTCGAAATAGACCTCGTGATATTCGAGGCGAACTTTGCCGGTGTCGATGTAGTCGGCTTTCAGTTGGGGATAAACCTCAGTATGGAAGGCGGCGCAATGTGGGCAGGTGAAGGACAGATACTCGACGATCTTCACCTTGGCGTCGATCTGGCCGATGCCGTAATCGGGGATAGTGGCGGGGTCGATCACCACCGGGGTGGCCGGGGTGGCGGGCACCTCGGTGGTGGTGGTGGCGGGCGCGGTGGTTTGCGCATGGGTGAGTGACGACAGGCCAAGGCCCGCGATCAGGGCCAGAGCGGCGGTGGTTGCGAGGGTTTTGGCCATGGGTCAGCTTTCCTTGAGTTTGCGGCGATTTAATATGTTTTGCCCAAGCCGTTCAAGAGCTTGGCGCAGGTCGTCGTTCTGGATCGGGGCGGCGGTGCGGGCGGCCTCGGCTTGTATGGCAGGATCCGGCGCGGGCGGCGCTTTCGGTTTATGGCTGAACTCGGCCTGACCTTCGGCGAACCCCGTAGCGGCGGTCTGGGTGATCAGGATGCGCGAGATCGCGGCATAGCCATAGACGGCGTTGACACGTTCGCGCAGCTTTTCCTTCTGCATTTCAACGATGGGGGCGTTTGGCCCGGTGGTGAGCAGCGTCAGTGACGCCCCCATGCCCTCACGACCATAGCCGACTTTGACCGGCCTTGTGATCCGGGCCATATCCTCGCCCGCGATCTCGGGCCAATGGGTGAGCAGGCGGGCGATGGCAAAGCCACGCGATTCACCGATCTTGCGGATTTGATCCTTCAACAGCCCCGATGTGGCTTCAAAGCCGCGAATGCGGCGATGGGCAGAGGGAAGTGGGCTGGGCGTGCGGGCCATCTGGTCCTATCCGTGGTTCGGGCTATTCTAGCGGTAGGACTGCGGGTTCGCCAAGGGTCGGCGGAAGCGAGGGGATAAAGATTGCGTGACGCGGAAGTAAGCCAGCGCTTGCTGGGCTGGTATGACCGATCGGCGCGGGTGATGCCGTGGCGGGTGTCGCCTGCTGCGCGCGCGGCGGGCCTGCGCGCCGATCCCTACCGGGTCTGGATGTCGGAAGTGATGTTGCAGCAGACCACGGTGGCGGCGGTTGGCGCATATTTTCAACGGTTTATCGCGCGCTGGCCGAGGGTTGCGGATTTGGCGGCGGCGCAGGACGGCGAGGTGATGGCGGAATGGGCGGGACTTGGCTATTACGCCCGCGCCCGCAATCTGCTCGCCTGCGCGCGGGCGGTGGTGCGGGATCATGGCGGGGTGTTTCCGGCCTCGGCGGCTGGGATGCGGGCTTTGCCGGGGGTGGGGCCGTATACGGCGGCGGCGGTGGCGGCGATTTGTTATGATGAGCCTGCGGTGGTGGTCGATGGCAATGTCGAGCGGGTGATGGCGCGGCTGTTTGCGGTGCAGGATCCCTTGCCTGGGGCCAAGCCGGAATTGGTGCGTTTGGCGGGGCTGCTAACGCCCAATCTGCGCCCCGGCGATTACGCGCAAGCGGTGATGGATCTGGGGGCGACGATCTGCACCCCGCGCAACCCGGCGTGCGGGATTTGCCCCTTGTTGGGGCTGTGTGAGGCACAACGTCTTGAACTTGCGGCAGAATTTCCGCGTAAGCTGGCAAAGGCTGAGAAGCCCGTGCGGCAGGGCGTGGCTTGGGTGGCCGCGCGTGGCGGGCTGGTTTTGGTCGAGCGGCGGGCCGAGCGCGGGCTGTTGGGCGGGATGCTGGGGTTTCCGTCAGATGGCTGGGATGGCACAACTTTAGGCGCGCCATTTGCGGCAGATTGGAAAAATTTGGGGGAAGTTAAGCATACCTTCACACATTTCCACCTAATCTTGCAGGTGAATGCCGCTGATTCCGCAGCCAATCCGCAGAGAGGCGAATATATGCAGCTAAACCCCGATGATCTGCCAACCTTGATGCGCAAGGCCTATGACCTTGCGTTCCAAGGCAAAACGCCGCGTTGAGTGGTGTGGATTTTGCGTTAGACTGGCCGCAAAAGAGGGCCATGATGACAGTTATTCCAAGCGCCGATGTGCAACGCCTGCAAAATGCTCTGCCGTTCTGGCTGTCTTTGGGGATGATCCCGGTGGCGGTGCTGGCGGCACTCTGGGGCGGCTGGTTCGTGCTGGCGCTGCCATTTTATGCGTGGGGGATGTTCTCGCTGCTGGATGCGGTGACCGGGCGGAATGAGGATAACGCCGATCTGAATACGCCGGAAGCGGGATTGAAATACTACCGTCTGGTCACACTGATCTGGTTTCCGGCGCAGTTTACCTTGCTGTGTTGGATGCTGTGGTATGTGCCGCAGGCGGTGGGTTTGGGCGCGGCCGAAAAGATCGGGCTGTTTTTTGGCATGGGCGTGGTCTCGGGCACCATCGGGATCAATTACGCGCATGAACTGATGCATCAAAAACCGACGTGGGAGCGGGCTTTGGGCGATCTGCTGCTGGCAAGCGTGCTCTATAGCCATTTCCGATCCGAACATCTGCGTGTACATCACTTATATGTCGGCACGCCGCGTGATCCGGTGACAGCGCGCTATAATGAAGGCTTCCATCGGTTTTTCCCACGGGTTTTGTTGCAATGCCACCAATCGGCTTGGAAAGCCGAATCTGCGATGCTGGCGCGCAAAGGGCTGAAATCTTTAGACAAATCCAGCCCGTATTGGCGTTATTGGGGCTTGCAGGGTGCGATGCTGCTGCTGGCTTTGGCCTTGGGCGGCTGGATCGGTCTGGCGCTGTTTTTGTGGCAGGCTTGGGTCGCGGTCTGGCAGTTGGAACTGGTGAATTACATCGAGCATTACGGTCTGACCCGGCGCTATCTGGGCGAGGGGCGCTATGAACATGTGCTGCCGCGCCACAGTTGGAACGCCTCGCATCGGGCGTCAAACTGGCTCTTGATCAATTTGCAGCGCCATTCCGATCATCATTACAAACCGGATCGGCGGTTTCCTTTGCTGCAAACCTATAGCTCCGATGACGCGCCGCAACTGCCCTATGGCTATCCGGTGATGACGATGGCGGCGATGGTGCCACCCGTGTGGAAACGGCTGATGAACAGGCGGGTGAAGGCATGGCGAGCGCAGTATTACCCCGATATCACCGACTGGTACGGCTATAACAAGGCGCTGAATCCGGATCCGAAGGGCGCGTCGGCCGGCAGAGGTGCGCATCAAGCCTGACGGCTTTCTTCGCAGCAAAGCGTGTTGGTGCAAGCGAGGAAGGCGGAAACGCTTGAGGCGCAGCGGATCAGTCGCCATGGCCCCAGCGGCGCAGCGCAAGGTGCAGCGGGGCCAGAAAACCATCCTCGGCATAGCCATTCTTGGGCCGCGCAGGCAGAGCGCAGCCGACCGTCGTGGCGCGCTGCAGCAGGGCGGGTAGGGGTTTCGGCGGGCGGATGATGTAAAGAAAGCCCTCAATCCGCGTGCATCCCATGGTTTCAAACCGGGTGGTGAAATCGGTATAGGGCGCGATCAACAGAGTGCCGGGGCGGGCTTGGCCGGTCAGGCGGGCCTCCATCTGCTCTAACGCCGCGCCATACATCGGTTTGTAGACATAAAGCACATCGTAATCGCCGTAACGCTCAAAGGTCAGCGCGTCGGCGTGGAAGATCTGGGCCACCGGCCACCCGCCGCGCTGCAGCATCGTTTGGCCTGCGGCAGCATGGGCGGGTTCATACTCCAGACCGTCGGCTTGCGCGAACAACTCAGCCGCTTGCAATACCTTCAAGCCGATGCCGCAGCCGACATCCAGAAATGCCGGGGCGTGTTTGTCCATCGCCAAGCAAATCCGCCGCGCGGCCATGGCGTAGCGCAGGAAATCAGTGCTGGGATAGGGCAGATCGCCGTGGTGGCCGGGGGTGTCGTGATAAAGATTGGGGATGTGCGGGCTGAGATGCGCGTGCATGCGGTCCCAAGTGCGGCTGTGCAGCGCGAGCGTTTGCGCCTCGGGGCCGAAGGGCGGCGGGGGTGGCGGAAACAGCGGCAGGCGGTGGCGGAGCGCGGATTGCAGGCGGGTGATGGCGGTGGGATAGAGGCGGAGATGACGCAAAACGGCATCGAAATACTGTCGCTCGGGGGCGTGCATCGGCAGGGCGCGCAAGGCCGGGCTTTGCAGATGAAAGCTGTGGGCGCGTTGCAGGGCGTGGCGGTGAGGCTCGGCAAGGGTCATCAGGCTGGTGATCTGGGCGCGGATTTTCGGGGCGTATGGCGGAGCGAACGCCGCCGCGATACCCTCGAAAATCGTCCTGAGGGCAGTTTCCTCGGCTTGGCAAATGCGCGTCAGGCTGGGCAGATCGGGCTGCATGATGGGCTCAAATATCTGGCGTCAATGCAGCGATGCTAGCGCAACTTGGGCGGGCGGCCTAACGGAAAAAACCTCAGCATGACGTGCATGCTGAGGCAGTGGTGTCATGGGCGGAACCATGACACAGGCGTTCGAAATCTGGGGGAAGGGGGGGGTGCTAACCCACCCCTGCTAGTGCGGGCGGCCTTGGTCGGCTTCCATTTCGGCGCGGATTTGTTGGCGCAGGATGTCGATTGGGATCATCTTGCCGTCGCGCTTGAAGTGCCAATAGGTCCAGCCGTTGCAGGACGGCGCACCTTCATAGGCGGCACCGACTTGGTGGATCGAGCCTTTCACGTCAAGGCCAATCAAAGTGCCATCGGCGCGGACTTTGGCGGAGAAACGGGAGCCTACCGAGTAGAGTTCTTCACCGGGGCGCAGCATGCCGCGTTCCACGACTTGGCCGAAGGGGACGCGAGGCTCGGAGCGTTTGCTGCCGGTGATTTCCAAAGCTGATGCGTCGAAACGGCGGACGCGTGAGATGCGCTCGGCGGCGACCTTACGGTAGGCGTCTTCGCGCTCAATGCCGATGAAATCGCGCCCCAACATTTTGGCGACAGCGCCGGTGGTGCCGGTGCCAAAGAACGGGTCCAGCACGACATCGCCGGTATTGGTTGTGGCGATCAGCACGCGGTGCAGCAAGGATTCCGGCTTTTGCGTCGGATGCGCTTTGTCGCCGTTCTCATCCTTCAGGCGTTCATGCCCGGTACAGATCGGCAGCACCCAGTCCGAACGCATCTGTACGCCGTCATTGAGCTCTTTCAGCGCTTCGTAGTTGAAGGTGTACTTGCTGTCTTCATCACGCGAGGCCCAGATCAGGGTTTCATGCGCATTGGTCAGACGTTTGCCACGGAAGTTTGGCATCGGGTTGGATTTACGCCAAACCACATCGTTCAGCATCCAATAGCCCTGATCCTGCAAGGCCGAGCCGACGCGGAAGATGTTGTGATAAGAGCCAATCACCCAGATCGCGCCGTTTGGTTTCAGCAGGCGTTTTGCGGCTGCCAACCATTCCCGGGTGAATTTGTCATAGGCGGCGAAGCTGGCGAATTGATCCCAGTGATCATCGACCGCATCGACCTTGCTGTTGTCCGGGCGATGCAGATCGCCTTTCAGCTGCAGGTTATAGGGGGGGTCGGCGAAGATCAGGTCTATCGAGCCCGCCGGAAGCGCGTTCATCCGCTCGATACAGTCGCCATCAAGGATTTGGTTCAGCGGAAGGATATGCTCCACCGCCGGTTTGCTTTTCGTCGCCATGCTTTGCCTCTGCCCTCGGTGTTATTCACCGTTTGTTGATGCAGAGAATGAGTCATTGTGGATAACTCGTCAAATTCTTTATTGAATCAAGGGGTTACAGATTTGTCTTGATACAACATCTTGTGGATAGGTTTGAACGAACGTCTATGCGCAGGCGTAACCCCAAGATTTAGGAGCGCCAACTGATGCATCTTTGTCGGGTATCCGGCGTTCGCCTCCCAGCCATAGCCGGGGTATTGTTGCGCCAAATCCACCATGATGCGATCGCGCGCCACTTTGGCGATGATCGAGGCGGCGGCGATGGAAAGTGATTTGGCATCGCCCTTGATGATCGCTTGCGCGCGACCCTTCAGATTCGCTGGAATCAGGTTGCCGTCGATCAGGACATGGTCGGGCGTTTGCGGCAGACCCGCGACGGCACGCTCCATCGCGAGATGGCTGGCGCGCAGGATGTTGAGTTGGTCGATTTCCTCGACCGAGGCATGGGCGATGCAGCACAGCGCCGATGTCAGGATGGCATCATAAAGCGCTTCGCGGCGGGCGGCGGTGAGGGTTTTGGAATCGGCCAGACCTGGGGGGATGTTATTGGGGTCAAGGATGACAGCAGCGGCGGTGACCGGGCCTGCGAGCGGGCCTCGGCCCACTTCATCCACGCCCGCGATCTGGCGGTGGCCAAGGGCATAGGCTGCGGTTTCATAGTCGAAATGGGCGGAGAATTTTTTCATGCCTTGCGCGTAGCGTGAAAATGCGGGCAAAAAAAGGGGGGCGAAGCTGCTCAAGCCTTCGCCCCCAAGGGTCGGACCGCTAAGGGATCGGGATGCGGCCCGGATTCTGTGCGTTACCTGCCCAAGCGGAAACCCGCGTCGCGCAAGCATTGCGCGGAATAGACCCGGTCAGCTTCGCCATAGATCCGCACATCGCGGGCACAGTTCGGCAGGCGGTAATCAAAACCTTCGCGGCGCAGGCATTTCTGCGAATACATTGTCACCGCATCGCCGGAATTGCTGTCGATGCTGATCGCGCAGACCGAGGGCACGCGCGGCAGATAACTCGGTTCGGGATAGGGCTGCGGTTGCGGATGGTGCGGTTTGGGTTTGTTGCGGTCCTTGTTGTCGTCGATGGTCTTGGCGATCAGGCCGATCACCAAAGCGCCTGCGATGATCTTGGCAAAATTGTCGCCGCGCTTGTCGGCATGCGACGGCATCGCGGTGGCGGCCAAAAGTGAGATCGCTATCAGCAACACAATCAGAATATTCGCTTGGCGCTTCAGGGTGAACATCGGCGTCTGTCGGGTGTCGCGCCGGGCGTGGATGGTTTCGGCGAGGGTCTCGGATGCGTATGACCTGTTGGACATGATGACCTGCTTCTTATGGGATGTGTTGGGCGGGCCTCTGTGAAGCCGATACCTGAGACTGGTCGTTCAACGCCTGGCCAAGCAATATCCGTCGGTTGATAGGCGATAGCAGCGCCGTAAACCCGCTTCGATATTGAATAGCTGCGCGGTTTTGCCCAAGGTGCTGGTAACGATTTAGGGAGTGCAGATCATGCGCCTGTTACTTGCGGCAATTTTGGCTTTTGGCGTGGCGCTGCCGGCGAGCGCTGAATGTTATGCCGATTACAAGGCCAAGCAGGACAGCCCGTTGCGGCTGCATTATGGTGTGGCACAGATTTCCGATGGCGCTTGCGGCAGCAAGGCGGCTGCGCAAGGCGAACTTAAGCCCAGGCTGGCGGCGGATGGCTGGACTTTGCTGAACGTATTGTCCACCTTTGGCCCCGAAGGTTTGGGTGAAAGGAAAGCCAGTGCAGGAGAGTACTTCCTCCGCTACTGATGTGCTGAAGGCGGGCAACCGGGTGGTTGCGGGCGGGATAGCAGCTATTGTGCTGATCTTGCTGGGCGCCGCAGTTTTTTTGTTCATCAACCTGCCGGATGCCAATGCGTTCAACGTGCGGGTGGAGCGGTTGTTTGTTGAGAACAACAACCTCAACACCGGGGCTGAGATTAAATTGCTGGAGATTTTGGCGCAGTCTGGGACGTCGTTTTCGGAAGTGTTGACCGGGTATCGAAGCGTGATCTTCGTGCTGTTGGTGTTTGCCACCGCCTTGATGGTGGCAGCGCTGGTATTTCTGGTGACGATCATCGGGTTGAACCGGCGGATTTCAGCGATTCAGCGGAGTGGGATTCAAGTCAGCACTTTGGTGATCAGCCGCGAGGCGCGGGCAGTTTATATCAACGATATGGAATTTGCGTTGACTGAGGCGGCGATAGAAACATTGAGCGTCTTGGCCGAGGCGCGGATGGATGATGATGTACTGACGGGCGCGCAGATTGAAGGCGTGATCTCGGGTCGCAATGCCGCCGATTGTGACGAAGCGGCGGGGGCGACACGGGTGAAGCGGCTGCGCGATGCTTTGGGCAATCAGATGGTCAGCGAGTTGTTGGTCAAAACGATTGCGCGCCGGGGCTATATGCTGGCGGTGGGCAAAGATACCATCAAGATGATCTGAGCGGGCGCTGGAGAAGGTGCGTGAAACACGCACCCTACCTATATACAACTCGTGTCGTTTGCGTTATGCGACCTGCTTCGGCCCGAGGATTCCGGGGCAAGTGGCAGGGAGGCTGGCTTGCGATGGGGAATGAGGTGCCGTGTTTATGGGACTTCACGGGCATGGCCAAGGCCATCCCCCATCAGGAAAAGATATGATTGATCAAGTGATTGCCGCGCCTTTGGCTGCGGCTTTGACGGCTAAGGGCTATGAAAACCTGACCGCCGTGCAGACGGCGATGCTGCAACCAGATGCGCAGGGCCGTGATGTGCTGGTGTCGGCGCAAACTGGTTCGGGCAAGACCGTGGCTTTCGGGATCGCGATTGCCGACCAGATTTTGGGCGGCATGGATAAGCTTTTGTATGCCGATAATCCGCTGGCCTTGGTGATCGCACCGACCCGCGAATTGGCGCTGCAAGTGGCGCGCGAGCTGGAATGGCTTTACGCAAGCGCGGGTGCGGTAATTGCCACCTGCGTCGGCGGCATGGATTACCGCACCGAAAAGCGCGTGCTGGACCGTGGCGCGCATATCGTGGTCGGCACGCCGGGCCGGTTGCGCGACCATATCGACCGCAAATCGCTGAACCTGTCGGGCCTGCGCGCTGCGGTGCTGGACGAAGCCGATGAGATGCTCGATTTGGGCTTCCGCGAAGATCTGGAGTATATCCTTGCAGCAGCCCCGGAAGACCGCCGCACGCTGATGTTCTCGGCCACCGTGCCGAAAGAGATCGCAAAGCTGGCAGAAGATTTCCAGAACAATGCGTTGCGGATCGCGGCACAGGGTGAGGCCAAGCAGCACGTCGATATCGAATACCGCGCGCTGTCGGTGGCGGTGCGGGATCGTGAGCATGCGATTTTCAACATGCTGCGGTTTTATGAAGCCAAGGCTGCGATCGTGTTCTGTAAAACTCGGGTGAACGTCAATCACCTGATGGCGCGGATGGGCAATCGTGGCTTCAAAGTGGTGGCTTTGTCGGGCGAACTTAGCCAGCAAGAGCGCACCAATGCGCTGACCGCGTTGCGCAATGGCCGGGCGAACGTCTGTATTGCGACCGATGTGGCCGCGCGCGGGATTGACTTGCCGGGGCTGGAGTTGGTCATTCACGCCGATTTGCCGTCGAATTCGGAAACCTTGCTGCACCGTTCGGGTCGGACGGGGCGCGCTGGATCGAAAGGCGTCTCAGCCTTGATCGTGGCGCCGTCAGAGTTCAAGAAAGCCCAGCGTTTGTTGCAGGGCGCGAAGGTTGTGGCGGAATGGGGTTCGGCCCCGTCGGCGGACGACGTGCAGCAAAAAGACGATATGCGCATCTTTGAAAACCCGGTGTTTGGTCAGAATCTGACCGATGAGATGGGCATGGCGATGCAATTGATTGAACGCTTTGGTGCAGAACAGATCGCGGCGGCCTACGTTCAATCGTGGCGGTCGGGGCGCTCGGCGCCGGAAGTTCTGTCGGATCAGACAGGCCCGGTGCGCGAAGCACGCGAAGCAGCCCCGCCGCGCGAACGCAGCGAATTTGGTGCCTCGGTCTGGTATACTTTGTCGGTTGGCCGCGCGGGCCGTGCCGAAGCGCGTTGGCTGTTGCCGAAAATCTGTGACGCAGGGTCGATCACCAAAGACGGTATTGGTGCGATCCGCGTGCAGGAAGACATCACTTACGTGCAAATCGCTGAAGCTTTGGCGAGCCGGTTTGGTCTGGCGCTAGAGCTGGAAAACGGCGTGGTGATGGAACGGATGGAAGGCGAGCCTTCGATGGATCGCCCGGAACGCAGCGCGCGCGCCCCTGCGCGGGATCGGGCAGAGCGTCCGGCGCGGGCCGAGCGTTCGGAAAAGCCAGCTTACGACAAGCCAGCCTACGAGAAGCGCGAAAAAGCCCCCTATGTGCCGAAGCCTTCGCGTCTGGTCGAGGAAGCGGCGGCGGATGGTTATGATCCGATCAAGGGATCTGAGGCCGCACCTGCCGAAGCGCCGCGTCCGCGCGCGCCAAAACCTTATGCCAAGCGCGAAGATGGCGATGCAAAGCCCTATGCGGCGCGCGAAGCCAAGCCTTACGCGCCGCGTGGTGATAAACCCGCTTATGCGCCGCGCGCCGATGGTGAGCGCAAGCCGTATGCGCCGCGTGCCGAGGGTGCGAAGCCCTATGCCAAGCGCGAAGATGGCGACCGCAAACCCTACGCGCCGCGTGGCGACAAGCCTGCCTATGCACCGCGTGCGGATGGCGAGCGTAAACCTTACGCGCCGCGTGCCGAGGGTGCCAAGCCTTATGCCAAGCGTGACGATGGCGATCGCAAGCCTTATGCGCCGCGTGCTGAAGGTGCGAAACCTTACGCACCGCGTGGCGACAAGCCTGCTTACGCGCCTAAATCGACTGGGTTTAAATCGCATGGCGGCGCCGACGGCAAGCCGGGCAAAGCTTTTGGGTCCAAATCGCATGGGTCTGAGGGTAAGTCGTTTGGCAAGCCTGCTTTCGCCAAGCCAGCCGGGCCGAAACTGGATGCCAAGGATACGTCCAAGCGGTTTGTGCCACCGAAGAAAAAGTAATATGAACTTTGGTTCATATATTTGCGAATGAAAATGCATATAGGGCTGCCTTCGGGCGGCCCTATTGTTTCAGCAGTGGCATCAGATCGCTGTGCAGGGCGGGCGCGCAGGCGAAAGTGCCCGCTGATTGCGCGCTTGGGTCGTTGAAGCGCAGCGGTTTTGCGTGTTTGTCGGTGACCATCGCGCCCGCGCGGGCAGCGATCAAACTGCCTGCGGCGATGTCCCATTCCCAAGCATCCATGAGGGTGATCATGCCGTCAAAGCTGCCATCCGCCACCAGACACAAGCGATAGGCCAGCGAGGCGCGGAAGCTGCGTTGGAAGTCGGGCGGGGCATCGCGCCAATGCTCGGGGTCTAGAGAGTGCTTTGAAGTCAGGATGTTAGGGGTGTCTGCCAATGATTTTTGGCTGCACCGGATCGGTTCGCCATCGCGCAGCGCGGGGCCCTCCTTGGTCGCGGTGTAGAGCTTGTCCAGCACGGGCAGATAGACCACTGCGGCAGTGATTTCGCCGTTATGGGCGACGGCAAGCGAGTGGGAAAAGTGCTTCTCTCCCGCAATAAAGGCGCGAGTGCCGTCGATGGGGTCGATTATGAACTGATATTCGGTCTCAAGCCGGGCGGTATCGTCGGGGGTTTCTTCGGACAGCCAGCCATAGTGCGGACGGGCACGGCGCAGGATGCCCATGATCAGGTCGTTGCAGGCCAGATCAGCCTCGGTCACGGGGCTGGCATCGGCTTTGTCCCAGGCTTTCGGGGCGTTCTTCCAGTAGCGCAGCGCGACTTCGCCTGCGGCACGGGCAGCTTCGGTGAGAAGGGCTAAATCATGCGCCGGCAAGGATCATGCCTTCGACAAGCAGGCTGGGGACGCGTGTGGATAGATGCGCGCGGGCGTCGTTGGCGGGTATGATGCGTTTGAGCATGTCGCGCAAATTGCCCGCGATGGTACATTCGTTGACGGGGTACAGCACTTCGCCGTTTTCCACCCAGAAACCGGATGCGCCGCGGGAATAATCACCCGTCGTGGGGTTGATGGTGGAGCCGATCATTGAGGTGATCAAAAGGCCGGTGCCCATGTCGCGGATCAGGTCGGCGCGGGAGGCTGCGCCTTGGGTGAGATCTAGGTTGGAGCTGGAGGGTGTGGGCGGGGCAGAGGTGCCGCGCGCGGCGTTTCCGGTGCTTTCAAGGCCGAGTTGTCGGGCGGTGGCAAGGTCTAAGGTCCAGCCCAGCAGTACGCCGTTTTCCACCACCATGCGGCGGTTTGACGGCAGGCCCTCACCGTCAAACGGGCGCGATCCACCGATGCGGGGGCGCAAAGGGTCTTCGATCAGAGACAGGTGGGCGGGCAGGACTTGAGTGCCTAAGCCGTTCAAAAGCCAAGATGATCCGCGTGCGATGGCAGCGCCGTTGATGGCTGAGGTCAGGTGGCCGATCAGCGAGGAGGCGACGCGCTCGTCGAAAATCACCGGATAAGTGCCGGTTTTGGGTTTGGTGGCCCCGGCGCGGGCGAGGGCGCGCTCTGACGCTAAGGTTCCGATACCAGTGGCCGACGGCATGTCGGCGGCGAAGATGCGGCCTTCGCCTGCGTAATCACGCTCCATCGCGGTGCCAGATCCGGTGAAGGCCACGGCAGAGACCGAATGCGACGATCGTTCATAGCCGCCTGCGAAACCGTTGGAGGCGGCGAGATGAACTTGGCGGCGGCCGTATCCTGCCGAGGCTTCGACTTGGGTGATGCCGGGGGTCGCCATGGAGGCGGCTTCGGCTTCGCGGGCGAGGGATTCCAGATGCGCGGCGGAGGGTTCTGCCGCGTCTTCCACCAGTTGCAGGGCGGCGAGATCCCAATGTTTGGCGACCTGATCCGGCGCGGCGAGGCCTGCGTAGGGATCATTAGGGGCTTCGCGCGCCATCGCGACGGCGCGTTCTGCAAGGCGGGCAAGGGTGGCAGGGGAGGTGTCAGAGGCGGAAACGCAGGCTTGGCGGCCGCCGATCAGAACGCGCAGGCCGATCTCGGTGGCTTCAGACCGCTCGGCTTGCTCTAACGCACCTGCACGGATGTCGATGGATTGCGAGGTGCCAGAGAGCGCCATCGCGTCGGCGGCTTCTGCTCCGGCTTTTTTGGCGGCGTGGAGGAGGGCTTCGGTCAGCGAGGCAAGACGGGACATACGGCATCCTTAAGGGATTTGACTTCGTTACTGCTCAAAGTCATGCTTTCCGGGCGGAGTTCAAGATGTAAGGGCATATTTACAGCGGGTCAGGTTTAAATTGAGTCGAAAATCGCTGCCTCGCGCTTGCGATCGAAGGCGTTTTTTCGATGAGGCTGTTTTCATGAAAACCCGACACGCTTTGGCCCATAGAGTTTTTACAATAGGGATTTTGCCATGCCGTGGACGGTGGTGGTGGACGTGCAGGGTCAGCGCTGGGGCGTCAATAAAGAGGGCGTTTATCTAATGCTGCGCGCGGCGTTGCGGGCGGAAAAGATCAAGGCGCGCTCGCAGATTACCTCGGTGGAAAACGGCTTTCTGATGCCGACGACCTATCTGTTTGAGACCGATTGGAGCGGGCTGCGGGCGGATGTCGATCAGGAAACCAACACCTTTTATCTGGATGCCGCCGAGCGGTTGTCGCGCGATCCGGGGGGGATGCGGTCGAACCTGCTGGGGATGATGGCGCGCGGGCGCAGTGATTTCAACGCCGTAGAGGCGATGCGGCGCAGGGCAACGCGGCAGTCATCGGAAAGTATTTCCAACAATGTCACGGGCTGGGAGACGGCGCTGGCGGTCGCGCAGTTCACCCGCGATACCTCGGCCACGATATTGGTGGTGGGGGCTGGGCTTTTGTCGGGCGGGGCGGCGTTTGGCGTGCTGGGGGCGGGGTCGGTGCTGCGCGGCACGGCGACCTATCAGGATACTGGCAATGTGGGGGCGGCGGTGATCAATGGATCAGGCACGTTCATCGTTGGCATGGTGGGGATTGCCGGGGGCAATCCGGCGCTGATGCGATCCGAGCAGATCCAGTTGATGTTTGTCGGATCGGGCTTGCAAGGCGGCGTGCAGGGCGCGCAATCGCTGGTCGAGGGCAAGACACCGAAGCAGGCGTTGCAGCAGGCGGCGGTCTCGGCTGGGTTCAACCTTTTGGGCAGTGCAGTGGGCGGGCGGATTGAGAACATGAGTTTCAGCACCCGGCTGGTGGTGGGTGGGGTGATCGATACCACCGGCAATGCGTTGACGGCGGCGACGGTGCCAACCCCCGCGCCGCAAGCGATCGCGCGGCCTGCGGTGGCGGGGAATTTGGATTACGCGGGCATCCCGTTCGATGCGGCGGCGGATGATTTGTATCTGTCGCAGAATTGCCTGCGGCGGTTGTGAATTTAGGGTGGTCCCAACTCGGGACCAAAAAATGTTGTTTTATATCAGTGTCTTGGGGTGGTGAGTTTAAGGACTTGTTAATCTTTGGGTCGTTTTGCGCAGGTTTTGCGGAAACGCCAGATTGGCTGGCGATGGTTTGCGGGACACCCCCCCTTGCTCAATGCCTTGCGGCTTATGAGCAATGAACCGGAAAACTCTGCCCCGCTGAGTTTTATTTCGGTCCAAAGAAAAAGCCGCCCGAGATGGGCGGCTTTAGGCTTTTCGGGGTTACTGGCTTACTGCAGCTTCTGGCCGTTGGCGTAAAAGCCTTTGTCCTTGAACTCCAGCGTAGAGGTCATCTCGTCTTTGTCCGCCGCCGAATTGGCGAACATCGACACCATCATTTTGAAGCCCATTGCCTGATCCTGCGGCAAAAGCCCCATCGCCACCAGTTTATCCAGCAAAGTGTTGCCGCCGGTCAGCTTCAAATCCATCTTGCCCGTTGGCAAAGGCACGCCGGGGAATGTGGTTTTGTCGGTGTTGTCAAACGTGAAGGTACCCGCACCCGTCAGCTCGGCCCCGGCAACCGAAGCTTTCAGCTCGGTGACGTCCAGTGCGTTCAGATCACCGGGAGGCGTGTCGCCCAACGCGGCCATCGCGGCCTCGTCGAACAGATCGGTGGTCATGGTGACCTTGCCTTTGGTGTCAATGATCACGGTGGCCGGATCATGCGGCAGGCTGCCTGCTGGGTCGAACATGCCCCAGACTTCGTCGGAAACGGTGAAGCCGACCAACTTGGTCAGAAACGCGAAATCGGCGGGTTCAGTGGTTTTGCCGACGGGCATCAGCATGTTGAACGCGGCTTCCTGATAGCCGAGTTTCAGCTCGGGGAACGGGATGTCGGCGCTGTTGATCATCAGGTTCAGCGCCTTGCCGCCCGCGCCGAATTGCAGATGGGTGGCATCCATCGCAAACGACATGTCGCCGCCCTCGGAGCCGCCGGTGATCTTGGTCGGTTTGCCGTCTTCATTCACCGCCAGATCGAAGGTCATCGCCCCATGGCTGAAGTTGCCGTCGATCGCAAAGCCGCCCTGCAGCGCCTTGGCCATATCCGCCATCGCAGCCGCGCCAAGGAAGTTGCCGTCGGTGTCGCCCGCGACATCGGCGATGGTGGCGCTGAACGTCGCATCCGATTTCGCGGTGGCATCTTTGCCCGCACCGCTGATCTTGACGCTTGCCGCAGCGAAATCCGAGGTGATCTTCTTGGCCTCGCCATCGCCTTCGACCAGATATTTGCCCGAAAGATCGGTCAATGCGACCTCAAAGCTGCCTTGCGCCGCGGCGGCGCTATCGCCCGGCTCGACCTTGACCGTCAGGCTGGGGCCCTCAAATTCATAGCTGAGCGCGTCAACAGTGCCGCTGGCGGTGACCACCATCTCGGGTTGGGTCAGGGTGATTTTCAGATCGGTCGGCATCGCGCCGTCAATCTCGGTGGCCGCCGGGGCTTTCAGCGCCATCTGGTAGCTGTCCGACGTGGTGACATCGACGCTGCCATCGCCGTTATCGGCAAAATCAATCTGGTCAATCGCGCTGGTGAACGACGTGCCATCTTTTTCGTAGCTGATGGTTACGCCCGCGACGACCAGAGTGTCGCCATCGCGCTCGGCGCTGGTCGCCGTGACGGTCTGGCCCGCCGAGGTGCTCATGTCCTGCCAGTTTTGCCAGACTTCTTCGGGGGTTACATCGGCGAATGCGCCGGTTCCGGCCAGAAGTGCCAATACGGCGGTGCTGCCCGCAAGTTTCCAGTGTTTCATAATGAAGCCTTTTCATTGGAAATATTGCCGACAAGCATCCGTCTAAGTGCTGGCAGGGTCAAGGCTTTCCGTAGGACGCGGTTTTGGCTAAACGGAATTGTCATGTGGGCGTGAAGGAGGCAAGGATGCAGGGTAAGGTTGTGGTGATCACGGGGGCGAGCCGGGGCATAGGAGCCGCCGCGGCGCGGGCGTTTGCGGGCGCGGGGGCAAAGGTCGCGCTGCTGGCGCGATCCGAGGCCGAGATCATGGCTTTGGCCGCCGAAATCGGCCCGCAGGCGATGGCGCGGTGCTGCGATGTGGCGGATGCGGGCGATGTGGCACAGGCCTTGGCTGCGGTCGTGGCGCAGTTCGGGCGGCTGGATGTGCTGATCAACAACGCGGGCGTGATCGAACCGATTGCCCGGCTGGCTGAGGCCGGGGTGGAGGCATTTTCCGCCGCGATTGATATCAATCTGAAGGGCGTGTTCCACGGCATGCGCGCGGCTTTGCCGATTATGAAGGCGCAGGGGACGGGCACGATCATCACGGTGTCGTCGGGGGCTGCGGTGAACGCGCTGGAGGGCTGGGGTGGTTATTGCGCCAGTAAGGCTGGGGCGTTGATGCTGACCCGCGTGGCGCATCTGGAAGAAGCCGCACATGGCATAAGGGTGCTGGGCATGTCTCCGGGGACTGTGGCGACCGAGATGCAGGTGAAGATCAAGGCAAGCGGCGTCAATCCGGTCAGTCAACTCGATTTCGCGGTGCATATTCCGGCAGATTGGCCGGCCAAGTGTTTGGTCTGGATGTGTGGGCCGGACGCTGACGGCTATCTCGGCCGCGATGTGTCGTTGCGCGAAGACGCCGTGCGCCGCGCGGTCGGCTTGATCGCATGATCGGCGTTGCCCGCGAGGGCGGGTTGCTGCTGCTGACCTTGCAGCGCCCGGACAAGGCCAATGCCCTGAGCCGCGCGATGCTCTCGGATCTTTTGGTGGCACTCGATGATCCGCCGCAGGTGTTGATCCTGACCGGGGAGGGCCGGGTGTTCTCGGCTGGCGCTGACCTGGACGAGGCGCGGGCTGGCCTTGCCACTGATCCGATCTGGGATCAGCTTTCCAACCGTATCGCCAGCCTGCCGGGGCTGACGATTGCGGCGTTGAATGGCACTTTGGCTGGGGGTGCTATGGGCATGGCGTTGGCCTGTGATCTACGGCTTGCGGTGCCGGGGGCGAAGTTTTTCTATCCGGTGATGCGCTTGGGCTATCTGCCGCAACCGGCTGACCCCGCACGGCTGGTAGCGCTGATCGGCCCCGCACGCGCCAAGCTGATCCTGATGGCGGGCGCCAAGATTGAGGCAGAGGAGGCGCTGGCTTGGGGGTTGATCGATCGTATCTGCGCACCCGAAGATCTGCTGGCCACCGCCCGCGCCTTGGGCACGGACGTGCTGGCGGCCAAACCCGGCCATGCAGGTGCGATCAAACGGCTGATCGGTTAGGCGGAATTCGCGCGAATTCCGCGCACGATTTCTGCGCAGAACTCGCCTGCGGTGCAGGTCGCGGGCAAGGGGCTGCAGATCCGCGGCACATTCAGGCAGGCTTGTTTTACCCAAGTTTCTTTGACACTGGAGAGGCTGGAAAGGGGGGGCGGTATGGAGAAGCAGTCGGAATTTGCCACCAACCTGATGGGCTGGCTTAATCAGGCCGGCGACATCGCTGCAGGCTGGCTGTTGTCGCCTGCCGCTTGGTCACAGTTTGCGCTGCTGGCTTTGGCGGTGTTGGGTGCGGTCTATGCCTCGCGCCGCATCGCCCCCTTGGCGCGGCGGTTGCTGGACCCCGGTGACAAAGACACGCTGATCGCCGCCACCCTGCGCTTTGCGCTGCGGTTTTTGCCATTGCTGATGCCTGTGCTGGCCTATGGCTTTACGGCAGCGGGCGAGGAAGTCACGCGCTCGATCTTCGGGTCGGGCGATGTGATCGCATTCGGCAAGCGGGTGTTCTTCTTCCTTGCCGCGCGGTTGTTCGTGCAACATGTGCTGCGCGATCCGTTCCTGAAACTGCTGGGCAAATATGTGCTTGTCCCCGTGGCGGCGCTGTATGCCGTGGGCCTGCTGGATGATATCGCGCTGCGGTTGGAAGAAACCATCATTGCGCTGGGCAATATCCGGTTTTCGGTGATGGCGTTGATCCGGGGGGTGATTGCGGGCGGGTTGTTGTTCTGGCTGGGGTCGTGGTCGAACCGGCAATCCGCCGATTACATCAAAAAACAGGAAGAACTGCGCCCGGCAACCCGCGAATTGGCGGTGAAGGCAACCGAGGTGGCTATTTTCGGCGCGGCGTTCCTTTTGCTGATGAGCATCATGGGGATTGATCTGACCGCTGTGGCCTTGTTGGGCGGTGCGTTGGGTGTGGGGATCGGCCTCGGCCTGCAGCAGATCGCGGCAAATTTCGTCTCGGGCATCATCCTGCTGATCGAAGGCCAGACCACGGTGGGCGATTATGTTGAACTCGATGGCGGCGAGAAGGGCACCATTGTCAAGATGACCGCGCGGGCTTGTGTGCTAGAGACGTTTGACGGCAAGTGGATCGTGGTACCGAACGAGCATTTCGTCACCACGCGGGTGGTGAATTACTCGGACGCGGGCAGTGCCAACCGCTATGAGGCTTTGTTCTCGGTGGGCTATGACACCGATATCAACCGTGTGCCGGACGTGATTGAACGCGCGGTGCAGGCGCTGCCGTTTGTGTTGACCCAGCCCGACGGCCCGGATTGCGAATTGCGCGGCTTTGGCGAAAGCAGCGTCGATTTCGCGGTGGAATACTGGGTGAACGGTATAGACGATGGCAAGAACAAATATGGCTCGGTGGTGTTGTTCGCAATCTGGAACGCGCTGAAAGCCGAAGGAATTGCGATGCCTTACCCGCATCGCGTCGTTGAAATCAAGAATGCGGAAATTAAGGGCGCAATGCCCAAAGGAATGATCTGATGGATGCTTTGGTGATTGGGGCTGGCCCTGCGGGCTTGATGGCTGCGGAAGAACTCGCGCGGGCGGGGCATAAGGTGGTGGTGTGTGAGGCCAAACCCAGCCCGGCGCGCAAGTTCCTGATGGCGGGCAAGTCTGGCCTGAACATCACCAAGGACGAGGACCGTTCGTCCTTCATCGCCGAATATCGCAATGAATGGCTGCGCCCGATGCTGGCGGAATTTGGTCCACGTGAGATGATCATCTGGGCGCGCGCCTTGGGGCAAGAGGTGTTTACGGGGTCAACCGGGCGGGTTTTCCCGCGGTCAATGAAAGCCTCGCCTGTGCTGCGGGCATGGTTGAAGCGGCTGGAGGGCGCGGGGGTGGAACTGCGCAGCCGTTGGCGCTGGGCGGGGTTTGACGGCGATGGGCTGGCGTTTGAGACGCCCGAGGGCGCGCAGGTGTTGCGGCCTGCGGTAACGGTTCTGGCCTTGGGTGGGGCATCCTGGGCGCGGCTGGGGTCGGATGCGGCTTGGGTGCCGTGGCTGGCGGCGAAGGGCGTCGAGATTGCGCCTTGGCAGCCTGCGAATATGGGCTTTGCCGTGGCGTGGACGCCGCATATGGCGAAGTTCTTCGGCACAGCGATCAAGGGCGCAGCCTTGCTGGTCGGCGAAGAACGCGAGCGTGGCGAGTTTGTGATTTCCGCCAAAGGCATTGAGGGCGGTGGGGTTTATGCGGTCAGCCGTGCCTTGCGCGAAGGCGCGGCTTTGCGGTTGGACCTGATGGCAGATGTTTCAGGCGACGAGATTGCGGCGCGGTTGTCGCGGATGAAACCGGGGGAATCCCTTGCCAACCGTTTGCGCAAGCTGGGTCTGTCACCTGCGGCTGTCGGCTTGGTGATGGAATTTGGCCGCGGACTGGAGACGGTCGCCGCCGTCAAATCCCTGCCGATGAAGCTGATCGGGCCTCGGCCTTTGGATGAGGCGATTTCGGTGGCAGGCGGCGTTCAGCAATCGGCTGTGACCGAGGGGTTGGAATTGAAAGCCATTCCCGGCATGTTCGTATGTGGCGAGATGCTGGATTGGGAGGCCCCGACCGGGGGCTATCTGCTGACCGGGGTTGCCGCAACCGGGCGCTGGGCGGGTAAAGCTGCCGGAGCGCGGGCTGTCGTATAACGGCGGTCTTTCGGCGCAGGCGATCTCGTGCTAGGGGCAGAGGATGAACAACTTGCCCACAAAAGACCAGATCCGCCAATGGATCACCGAGAACCCCGGCCTGACCGGAAAGCGCGACCTTGCCAAGGCGTTTGGCATCAAAGGCGATGCGCGGATTGATCTGAAGCGGATGCTGCAGGAACTTGAGGCCGAGGGTGGCATCGAGAAGAAAGCCCGCAGCTACCGCGAACCCGGCGCTTTGCCGCCGGTGTCGGTGCTGCTGGTGCTGCCGCCCGACAGCAACGGCGATCTGTTTGCACAGCCGTTAGAGGCGGATGCGGGCGACACCCCGCCGCGTATTCTGATCATGCCGCAAAAGGGCGATGTGGCTTTGGCGGGGGGGATGAAGATCCTTGCGCGGCTGACGCCGGTGGGCGGGCAGGATTACGGCTATCAGGCGCGGTTGATCCGGGCTTTGGGCTCGAACCCGCTGAAACTGCTGGGGGTGTTCCGTTCTAATGCCGAGGGCGGCCGGATTATCCCGATCGACAAGGGCGTCGATAAAGAATGGAAAGTTGCGCGCGATCATACCTTTGATGCCCGCGATGGCGAGTTGGTTGAGGCGGAACAGGTGGGGCCAAAGCGGCTTGGCCTGCCGCAAGCCCGCATCACCGCCCGCTTGGGCGACCCGAATGGCCCGCGTGCGGTCAGCCTGATTGCGATCCATCAGCACGGCATCCCCGATCAATTCCCCGATGTGGTGATTGCCGAGGCCGATGCGGCGCAGCCAGCACCCTTGGGCAAACGCGAAGACCTGCGGCTGTTGCCGTTGCTGACCATCGACCCGATTGACGCCCGCGACCGCGACGATGCGGTTTTTGCCGAAGCGGATGCTGACCCGAAAAACCCCGGCGGCTTCTTCGTCTGGGTCGCGATCGCCGATGTCGCCTATTATGTCCGCCCGAATTCCGCGCTGGACCGGGAAGCCCGCAAGCGCGGCAACTCGACCTATTTCCCCGACCGTGTGGTGCCGATGTTGCCCGACGTGCTGTCGGGTGATTTGTGCAGCTTGCACGAGCATGTCGACCGCGCGTGTCTGGCGGTGCAGATGCGGATCGACGCGCATGGCCAGAAGCTGAGCCACCGTTTCACCCGTGGTCTGATGCGCTCGCAAGGCTCGTTGCATTACGGCCAAGTGCAAGACGCCATCGACGGGCGGCCTGATGCGGTGACCGAACCGCTGCTGCCCGTGCTGACCACGCTTTACGCCGCCTATGATGCGCTGAAAACCGCGCGTGCGTTGCGCGGGCCGCTGGATCTGGAACTGCCCGAGCGGAAGATTGAGTTGTCGGACGAGGGCAAGGTGATTTCGGTCGCCTTCAAGGCCCGCTTCGATGCGCATAAGCTGATCGAGGAATGTATGATCCTCGCCAATGTCTCTGCGGCTGAGGAATTGGTCGGGATGAAACGGCCCCTGCTGTTCCGCGTTCATGAGGAACCCTCGCCAGATAAGCTGGAAAGTTTGCGTGAGGTGGCCGAGGCTTCGGGGTTTACCCTCGCCAAGGGTCAGGTGCTGAAAACCCAGCATCTCAATCGACTGCTGGCGCAGGCGCAGGGCACCGAATTTGACGAGTTGATGAACATATCGACCCTGCGCTCGATGACGCAAGCCTATTATAATGCTGCGAATTTCGGGCATTTTGGGCTGGCTTTGCGCAATTACGCGCATTTCACCTCACCGATCCGGCGGTATTCCGATCTGATCGTGCATCGGGCTTTGATTTCGGGTCACGCTTGGGGCGATGATGGGCTGTCGGCTTGGGATGTGGAAAATCTGGATGAAACCGCCAAGCTGATTTCCGATACCGAGCGGCGCTCGATGGTGGCAGAGCGCGACACCAATGACCGTTACCTCGCGGCTTTCCTGTCGGAACGGGTCGGCAATGAATTCGCGGGCCGGATTTCGGGTGTGCAGCGTTTCGGGCTGTTTGTGAAGTTGGACGAGACAGGCGCGGATGGGCTGGTGCCAATCCGCTCGGTTGGGCGCGAGTATTTCCATTACGACCCCGAGCGGCAAATGCTGATCGGCAGCGATACCGGCATCGAGATCGGCATCGGCCTGCGCGTCACGGTGCGCTTGGCAGAAGCCACGCCGATGACCGGGGGGATTGTGCTCGACCTCTTGAACATCGACGGTGCAACCCTGCCGACGGGGCGGGCAAGACCGGGGCGGTCTCAGCCGCGCAAGCCGGGCAAGTTCGCCGCGAAAGAGACTGCGACAAAACGCAAGATCCTGCGCAAGCGGCGGTAAGCCTTCCCGCCGCTTCAATAAAACGTCAAAACCAGAATGTTTTGTGAACCGACCCGCAGGCCCCTTAAAGCCTATCGCCGCCTGAAGCGGAATGGGTGCTTGCACCCGCTGTGGCCGCCAGTACTCTGGCGGTCACGCAAAACAGGTGCCCCGTTGATCCGATATTTCCGCATTGCCGTGCTGGCGCTTGCTTTGGGCTCAAGCGCTGCCGCTGCGCAGGATATGGCGGAGGAATCTGTGAATTCGGGGCTAGGTGCAGGGGCAAGCGACGTGATCGAGAAGGGCAGCGAGGCCGGACTGCAGGCATGGATCACCGGATTTCGCGGCCGGGCCTTGGCGGCGGGGATTTCTGCGGCGACATTCGATCAGGCGATGGCCGGGGTGCATTTTCTGCCCACTGTGATCGAGCGCGACCGCAAGCAGGATGAGTTCACCAAGACAATCTGGGATTACATCGACAAAGCGGTGTCGGAAGATCGCATTGCGGCGGGTCAAAAGGCCCTCAAATTCCACGCGGCGCTGCTCGATCAGATCGAAGCGCGCTATGGCGTGGACAAGCATGTGGTTCTGGCGATCTGGGGGTTGGAGAGCGCCTATGGTCTGGTGCGCGGCGACATCGACACGCCTAGCGCTTTGGCGACGCTGGCTTATGACACAAGGCGCGGGGCGTTCTTTGAGGCCGAACTGATCGCCGCCCTGCAAATCCTGCAGTCGGGTGTGGTGAAGCCCGCGGCGATGCTCGGGTCTTGGGCCGGGGCGATGGGGCATACCCAGTTCATGCCATCGTCTTATCTAAAGCTGGCGGTGATGTTTGACGGCCCCGGCAAGCCGGATGTTTGGCGCGATGATCCGGCAGATGCCTTGGCCTCGACCGCCGCCTACCTCGCCAACGCAGGCTGGAAAAAGGGTGCACGCTGGGGCGATGAAGTCGGCTTGCCCGCAGGCTTTGACTATGGCTTGGCCGGGGATCGCACGCAAAAACCGCTGAGCACTTGGGCGGAAATGGGCGTGACGCGGCCAGATGCCACGGCCTTGCCCGCCACAGGCTGGGCCGCGCTGCTGCTGCCTGCAGGCGCGCGCGGACCAGCGTTTCTGGTCTACGACAACTTTGCCGCGATTGAGGCCTATAACAAGGCGGATTCCTATGTGATCGCCGTCGGCCATCTCGCCGACCGCATCGCTGGCGTTGCTGCGTTCAAAGCAACTTGGCCGCGCGACCTGCGCGCGCTGACACTGGAGGAGCGCCGCGAAATGCAATCGCTGCTGCTCATCGCGGGCGTCTACGCAGGCACCGCCGATGGCAAGATCGGCCCGCTGACCGTCGCGGCGGTGAAAGCCTTCCAGCGCGCGCATGGGCTGGTGCCGGACGGCTTCCCGAGCCTGGAGATCCTGCAAGCCCTGCGCTGATCTGAGCCGGGTTGCCGCCTCGGGGGGCATCGAGCCCCCACTCGGCGGCGCTGCCGGGGAGGGCTGCCAAGCCGCGTGAGGGCGGGAAGGTTGCATTTGAGTATTTGCAAAAGAGCAATGCATAGATCGCGCCCCGGCCACGCGGCACCGGTCCGATCCGCTGGAAGCTATGCAGGCGGGCCGGGGCGACTTGCTCTTTACGGTCATCGGGACTCCTCCCTGTACCGTGGCTGTACTCTCGCCGATTTGGATTAACGCTTCGCTAACGGGATTTGCTCTTTGACAAATACTCAAAT
Organism: Cypionkella sp.; assembly: GCF_030652235.1. Classification (GTDB taxonomy): domain Bacteria; phylum Pseudomonadota; class Alphaproteobacteria; order Rhodobacterales; family Rhodobacteraceae; genus Cypionkella. The sequence continues at coordinate 10,947 of NZ_JAUSBA010000028.1, read as the reverse complement.
TCAACGCCGCAGCCCGTGCACGGCGTCCAATCCATCCCCCGGCAGCGCCGCCGAGCGGGCCCTCGATGGGCCCCGAGGCGGCTCCTGTTTCCCGGTCAGAGCCGCAACCCTGATGCCCACCCAATCAGACCAAAGTCTGTTCCGGTCTGCAAAGCTTCGGCTATACTGAACCTCCCAGCCCCAACCAGGAGTTTTCTCATGCGTTTAATCACCAAAGTCCTCGCCACCGCATTGACCCTTTTCGCCGGCATCGCCTTTGCTGAAGTTGAGGCCACCGATCCCTTGGTGATTGCCCAGAAGGATCTGATGAAATCCTTTGGCGGTGCCGCCAAAGCCTTGGGCGGCATGGCCTCGGGCGAAGTCGCTTATGATGCCACTGCCGCCGAAGCTGCCAAGGCCACATTGGTCGCGGGTTCCGCCGATATTCATGTCAAGTTTGAGAAGGCAGGCAGTGATCCGGCCTCGGAGGCCAAGCCTGAAATCTGGACCAGCTGGGATGATTTTGTCGCCAAAGCCACCGCGTTAAACGCGGCGGCCACGGCGCTGGATGTGGCCTCGGCAGACGGCATCAAGGCCGGAATGGGCGCGATTGGCGGCGCTTGCAAGGATTGCCACACCACCTTCCGCGTCGCGACCAACTGAGCCGCAAATCCTTCTGGCCGCAGCACAACGCCTGTGGCCAGAGCGTTCAGCCGCAGCTGACGCGACTGATCACCTCGGCTGCATTGATCTCGATGTTCAGCCGCTCGGCGGAATAATCCATTGTCACCGCCATGCCGGGGCGGATGATCCGCACCGTATGGGCGAAGCGCATCACCTCCAGCTTTTTCGCACTTTGGCCGACCAAATTCTGCAAGCCACTGGCGCCACAGGCGTCTTCCATCGGCGTGGGGTCGGTCACCGGCGGGGCGGGTTCAGGCACGCAGCCGATCAAGGCAAGGGGCAGGACAAGCAGCAGGGGCGAGAAACGCATTGGGTCACCTTTGTTTTGGCTACCCACAGGATAGCCGAAGGATCAGCTGATCGTTAGTCACTTCTGCATTCAGCCGGTCGGGCACCACCTCATCGGTGATTTCTTGCCCAGGCCACAATATCCGCAGCGGACCTACCAGCGGATGATCGGCAAGCAGGGTAAACGGCTGCCCCACCACGTCGATCAGCGCCGCAGCGCCACACAGATCCGGCTGCGGTTTCAGCATTTTAGCCACTGGCCCCATCCGCATTTGCCCGGTCATAGCGCAAGCCGCGAGGAAGGCCGCAGCCAGAACACCCAGCATGTTCCGACGCATCAAAGGGGAAAACAAGGCAACCATGCGCGCGTGGAACTTCCTACAAATTCTGCTGCAGTCTTAGCCCGCCCCGCGCCGTGGCAGCAACCACCAAAGCGGCAACATGCCGAAACAGGTCGTTTCCAGCGTTGCAATTTTTCGCCGGTTGGCCCAGTTTGGCGCGAAATTCATCTGCTATAAAACCCCTCGGAGGACCCCCCATGCGCACCCGTGCAGCCGTAGCCTTAGCCGCAGGCAAACCGCTTGTCATCATGGAGGTGAACCTTGCCGATCCCAAGCACGGCGAAGTTCTGGTCGAAATCAAGGCCACTGGCATCTGCCACACCGACGAATTCACACTGTCGGGTGCCGACCCCGAAGGTCTGTTCCCGGCGATCTTGGGCCATGAGGGCGCGGGTGTGGTCATCGCCATCGGTCCCGGTGTCACCTCGTTGAAGGTCGGCGATCACGTTATCCCGTTGTACACGCCAGAGTGCCGTGAGTGCCCGTCGTGTCTATCGCGCAAGACCAACCTTTGCACCGCCATTCGCACCACCCAAGGACAGGGTTTGATGCCGGATGGCACTTCGCGGTTTTCGATGTTGGATGGCACCCCGATCTATCATTACATGGGGTGTTCGACCTTCGCCAACCACACGGTTGTGCCGGAAATCGCCCTTGCCAAAGTCCGCGAGGACGCGCCGTTTGACAAAATCTGCTACATTGGCTGTGGGGTGACCACCGGCATCGGCGCGGTTCTGAACACTGCCAAGGTTGAACATGACGCCACTGCTGTGGTCTTTGGTCTGGGCGGCATTGGTCTGAACGTCATTCAGGGTCTGAAAATGGCCGGTGCGCGGATGATCATCGGCGTCGATCTGAACAACGACAAGAAGGCATGGGGCGAGAAATTCGGGATGACGCATTTCATCAACCCGAAAGAGATCGAAGGCTCGGTGGTGCAGGCGATTGTCGATCTGACCAAGACGCCGATTGATAAGATTGGTGGCGCGGATTACTCGTTTGATTGCACCGGCAATGTCAAAGTCATGCGCGATGCGCTGGAATGCACCCATCGCGGCTGGGGTCAGTCGATCATCATCGGCGTGGCACCTGCGGGGGCTGTGATCGAAACCCGTCCGTTCCAATTGGTGACAGGCCGGGTCTGGAAAGGCACTGCCTTTGGTGGCGCGCGGGGGCGGACGGATGTGCCGAAAATCGTCGATTGGTACATGGACGGCAAGATCGAGATCGACAGCCTGATCACCCATATTCTGCCGCTGGAGGACATCAACAAGGGCTTTGATCTGATGCACTCGGGTGAAAGCATCCGCGCGGTGGTGGTGTATTGATCGAAATGGGCAAGGCGTTGAGATCAATCGTCCTTGCCCTGACCGCCGCCTTGCTGACGGCCTTTCCCGTTTTCGCCGACGGGGAAGGCTTTGTGCGGTTCGTGCTGAGCAATCAGGTGTTTGATCTGCCGCCCGACGCGATTGCGAGCGCACGCGTGATCAAGGATTTCAACAATCAGGATGCGCTGGAAGTGACGGTGACGCCGGATTGGCTGGCACCGCTTTCCGATTTTACCCAAGGTCCGCAGGGGCGGACCATCTCGATCTTTGTCTGTGATGCGCTGGTGGCCGAGCCGCAGTTGCAGGGCAGGATTTCCGGGGGCAGATTTTTTCTGACCGGCGATCCGGATGTGATCCACAAAGCGGCGGTATTTCTGGGCGCTCGGTCCTGCACAACGCTGCCAAACTCCTGACCTGAGGCAAGCGGATGGCGGCGACTCTGGGGGTGAAGTTTCTGGAAAGCAAAGGGATCGCCTTCACCCTGCACCCCTACAGCTATGATCCGGATGCCGAGGCGGTTGGCCTCGCCGCCGCTGCTGCGTTGGGGTTGGACCCAACCCTGACCTTGAAAACCCTGATGGTTGAGGTTGACGGCAAGCCCGCCTGCTGCGTGATCCCGTCGGATCGGCAGTTGTCGATGAAAAAGGTTGCTGCGGCTTTCCACGGCAAGGCAGCGGCGATGATGCCGCCTGCCAAAGCCGAGAAGCTGACCGGGTATCGGGTGGGCGGGATTTCTCCGTTTGGGTCGAAGCGGGCGGTGCCGGTGGCGATGGAAGCCTCGGTCTGTGGCGCAGAAAAGGTCTGGATCAACGCAGGCCAGCGTGGGTTATTGCTGGGGATCGCGCCGGATCAGGCCTTGGCGAGCTTGGGCGCGCAGGCGGTGGCGCTGATCGTCTAACGGCGGGTTGAACCTGCCCGCCTGCACTTGCAGACTTGCCGCAGCATAGGGAGGATCACGATGAACGGTGCCGAAAGTCTGGTGAAGACGCTGCTGGCCTCAAAGGTAGAGGTTTGCTTTGCCAATCCGGGGACATCCGAGATGCATTTTGTGGCGGCGCTGGATCGGCATCCCGAAATGCGCTGTATCCTGTGTTTGTTTGAAGGCGGGGTATCCGGGGCCGCGGACGGCTATTACCGGATGTCGGGGCGGGTGGCGGCGACCCTGCTGCATTTGGCCCCCGGCTTTGGCAATGCCTTTGCCAACCTGCACAATGCCCGCAAGGCGCAGTCGGGCATCGTCAACGTGATGGGCGATCACGCGAGCTATCATCTGAAGCATGAAAGCCCGTTGAAGGGCGATACGGTGGGGATTTCGCAGGCAATTTCGCATTGGACGCGGGTTTCGGCATCAGCGCCGGATGTGGCGGTGGATGGCGCGGCGGCGGTGCAGGCGGCACGGTCCGCCAATGGGCAAATTGCGACGTTGATCCTGCCGGCCAATACGGCTTGGGAAGAGGCTGTGGGGCCTGTGGTGGCTGCGGCGGCGCCTGCGTTGCGGCGACCTCGGGCGGCGGATGTAGCGGCGGCGGCGCGGGCTTTGCAGGTGCCGGGGGCTGCGCTGATGGTCGATGGCGCGGCGCTTTATACCGATCTGGGGCAGATGGCGGCGCGGATTGCGCGGGCTTCGGGCTGCACGCTGATGGCGCCATTCTTCTCGGCGCGGTCGCGCCGGGGGGCGGGGTCGGTGAAGATGCAGCGGCTGGCTTATGAGGTGGATACCAATGTCGGCCTGCTTGCGGATAAGTCGGTGCTGGTGTTGTGCGGCACCCAGCGCCCCACCGCGTTTTTTGCCTATCCGGGCAAGCCGAGCCTGCCGGAATCGCCGGAGTGCCGGGTGATTGAGCTGTGTTCTATCGACATGGATTACGCTTGGACCTTGCAAGAGATTGCGAAGGCGTTGGGGGTTTTGCATGATCTGCCGGGGGAGGCGTTTCAGCTGTTGGACCTGCCTGCGCTGCCCACGGGGGCAATGAGCCTTGAGAAGGTGGGCCAAGCGATGGCGCATCTGATGCCGGAAGACACGGTTGTGGTGAATGAGGCAATCACCTCGGGTCAGCCGGTGGGTCTGCCGATGGTCGGCGCGCGTGGCCATGATGTGCTGGTGACGATGGGGGGGGCGATTGGGCAATGCCTGCCTGCGGCGGTGGGGGCGGCGGTGGCTTGCCCCGATCGCAAGGTGCTGGCTTTGTCGGGCGATGGCTCGGCGATGTATACGCTGCAATCTTTGTGGACGATGGCGCGCGAGGGCTTGGACGTTTGCGTGGTGATTTTTGCCAACCGCACTTACAAGATTTTACATGGCGAGTTGGTGAATGTCGGCGTCGCCGATGTGGGCCGCAATGTGAACCGGATGTTTGATATGGTGGAGCCGAGTTTGGATTGGGTGGCTTTGGCGCAGGGGCATGGGGTGGCTGCGGTGCGGGCGGTGACGGCAGATGAATTTGTGACTGCGTTTGCGGGCGCGATGGAACGCCGGGGGCCGTTTTTGATTGAGGTTGTGTGCTGAGACGGTGTTCCCAGCTGGGAGGCGTTTGTGCTTTGAGTTGGGCGCGCCACTACATATAGATGTTTTGGCGCGATATAGGGCGCAAACACGGGGTTTCACACCCCCGTCCGCATTGCGGATTCCGCCGTGGGATATTTGAGCGCAGAGGCTGAGAATTTTAGCCAAGTTTTACCGAATTGGGTTTGGCGGTTTGCTCTATCGGTCTGCGGGTTTTTCGGGCATCACCAAGGGAAAAGCGAGGGTCTTATGTCTGCCAATATGACGACGATTGCCGGACGGACGCCGCGGTTGGCGGTTTTGATTGACGCCGATAACGTGCCCGCACGTCATGCGGTGGCGATTTTGGATGAGATTGCAAGCTTTGGTGATCCATCCCTGCGGCGGGTTTATGGCGATTGGTCGTCTCAGGCTTTGACGCAGTGGAAAGAGGCCGCGCGGGATTTGGGGCTGGTGATGCATCAGCAATCGGCCAACACCAAGGGCAAGAATGCATCGGATATTGGTCTGGTGATTGACGCGATGGATATTCTGCACGCCGGAAAAGTCGATGGCTTTGTGCTGGTGTCGTCGGACAGCGATTTCACCCGATTGGCCAGCCGTATCCGCGAAGATGGCTTGCAGGTGATTGGAATCGGCGAGTCTAAGACGCCGGATTCGCTGCGGAAGGTCTGCAATCGGTTTGTGTTTATCGAGAATATCGACAGTGGGGCTGAGGTGCTGGAGGCTAAGCCCGGCAAGCCGGATGCCGCGCGCGAGCCTCAGGCTGCGGGCAAGCAATCGGCGGCGCAGGCTATTCCCCTGATCAGCGATGCGATGAAAAAGATCGACCCGGATCAAGATGATTATTCATTGGGGCAGTTGGGGCAGGTGATTACGCAACTGCATCCCGACTTTGATCCACGGTCTTATGGTTCGGCCAAGCTTTCGGATTTGCTGCGCAAGACCGGGCGGTTTGAGGTGTTTCAGGGGCTGAACAACGCGATGAAGGTGCGCGATAAGGCGTGAGGCTTTAATCGGCGATTTCGACCGTCGCCCAAGTCTCAAAACACACGCCATTCGCAAGCGCCATGATGCCGATGGTGGCGCGACCGCCTAGGCCGATGTCGCGGCCAAACACCTCGACGAACAGATCAGACATCCCGGAGGAGACTTTGTGAACGTCTTCGTATTCGGGGGTGCAGACCACAAAATTCAGCGTACGGACGATGGATTTCACTCTGTCCAATGATCCGACCGCCTGCCGGATGCCGCCCAGCACGTTCAGCCCGGTTTGGCGGGCGGCAGCGTAGCCTTGTTCGGTGGTGAGGTTCTGGCCAAGGCGGCCTTTGTGGGTGATCTGGGTGCCGATTTGGGCGACATGACCCGATAGGAACAACAGCGACCCAATGCGGTGATAGGGTTTCATGGTGCCATAGTCGGCACCGTAATAGCCCATCTTGTCGAAATCGGGCAGGTCTAGGCCCATGTGCAGGGCCATGGCTTCGGGTTGCATATCAGCCTCCGATCAGGTTGCAGGTGATGTCCGGCGCCTTCGCCGTCGTGGTGCACAGGGCAACCAGTGACGGTTTCAACGCGGCTTTTGGCGGGTACGCGGAACCTATCGCGGTGGGGGGTGGGCTTGGCAAGCCTCAAGGCCCGTTTTCGAGCCCCGATTTCAAGCGGCGTCGACGTGCAGCCAAACGCCACCTTCGGGGCGCAGGGTCAGGATCATCACCGGCTTGGGGTCGCGGCCGGGGATGCGGCTGAATTTGAAGCGGGCGAGCAGGGTGGCGAGGATGATCACCGCCTCTTGCAGCGCGAAAGATGCGCCGATGCAGATGCGCGGGCCGTCACCGAACGGCAGGTAGGCGAAGCGATCAATGGCTTTCGGGTCGGCAAAGCGGGCGGGGTTGAAAGCGTCGGGGTCTTTCCACAAAGCGTGATGGCGGTGCAGGGCGTAGATCGGCAGGATCACGGTATCGCCCTTGCGGACTTCGCGGCCCAGCAGGGTATCGGCTGTCTGTGCCGTGCGCGACAGGAAAGCGGCGGGGGGATACATTCGCAAAGCTTCATCGACGATGCGGCGGGTGAGGGGGAGGTTTGCGATATCGGCGACGGTGGCGGCCCTGTCGCCCAAGGTGGCTTGCGCCTCGGCGCGGGCTGCGGCTTGGATCTCGGGGGCGAAGGCGCAGAGGTAAAGTGCCCAAGACAGGGTAAGGGCAGTGGTCTCGTGGCCCGCGACGATAAAGGTCAGCAGGTTGTCGCGAAGTTCTGCCGTGGACATCTGGCGCTGGCTGGTGGGGTCTTCGGCTTTCAGCAATAGGTCGAGCAGGTCAGGCGTGGGTTTCGCGCCATCACTGCGGCGCTGGTCGATGGCTAGGTCGGCGACGCGCTTCATATCGCGGATGCCACTGCTGGCAATCATCCGACCGGGGCGCGGCACCCAAGCCGGGGCGCCGAGGATATCCAACAACGAGATTTTCGCGGTCTGGCCGATGTAGGTTTCAATCGCTTTGTGGACAGAGGCGCGGTCAAAGCCGGCCCCGCCCGAGAAGGTCACGTCGGAAATCACCTCGAAGGTGGCGGTGACCATCTCGGCGAACATATCGGCCCCCCGGCCCAGACTGGCGGCAATGCGGGCGGCCGAGCGTTCGGCGGCATGGGTCATCACCGGGGCGAGGGAGGCTACATTGCGGTGGGTGAAGACCGGGGCGGCTGCGCGGCGCTGCCACATCCAATGCTCGCCTTCCGCGACAAACAGGCTTTCGCCGATCGCAGGGCCGAGGATCAGTTTGGTCACCAGCGATTTGGGGTAATCATTCACCCGGTCGCGCAGAATATGGCGCAGCGCCTCGGGCGCCATCACCATGTGCCAGCGCTTGCCTGTTGTGCCGGACAGGATCGGTGCATGGGTGGCGGCTTCGGGGATCAGTTCCAGCACATTGCGCCGCGCGGCTTTGAGCGAGCCTAGAATACCAAGCGGCGTGCTGTGCAGCGGGACGCGGACGGGATGAGGCATGGGGCGCTCCTTTAGCGCTAAGATAGGTCGGGGGTGGCTGGCGGCAAAGAGGACATTCGGGCGCATGATCGCTGGGCCCACAAATCGGAATTTGTCAGGACAGAAGGCATCTGGCAGTGAGAGCGTGTCGCGGATGATCTGACGTATCTGGATTATCCCCCGCCGCCCCGGATCAGGTCCGGGGCGGCGTTGGCCGATCAAAGGCGACACACGCGTGGGCGTAAATGGAGGACGTGATGCAGATAGAGCGGATTGCAGCCTTTGCTTTGGGGGATCAAGGCGGAAACCCGGCGGGGGTGGTGATTGGCGATGTCTTGCCTTCTCGGGCCGAGATGCAAAGGGTGGCGCGCGAGGTTGGTTATTCCGAAACCGTATTTGCCGCGCGTGACGGCGATCTGTGGCAGGTGCGGTATTTTGCGCCGCAAGCCGAGGTGCCATTTTGCGGCCATGCCACCATCGCGCTGGGCTGTGCTTTGGGGCAGAGGTTTGGCGCGGGGCGCTATGCTCTGCAACTGTCACAAGCGCGGATTTCGGTGGAGGCCACACTGACCGATGCGGGCTGGCAGGCGGTGCTGACCTCACCGCCCGCATGGTCTAAACCAATGCCTGCGGCGTTGCAGACCGAGCTGCTGCGGCAGTTTGGACTGACCGAGGTCGATCTTGACCCCAGCCTGCCGCCGCATCTGGCCCATGCCGGGGCCACCCATGCCATACTGGCGCTGCACAATCGCGCAACCCTTGCCGCCATGCACTACGACTTTGCGCCGATGCTGGCCCTGATGCAGCGCGAGGGTCTGACCACGATCAGCTTGCTGTACCGTGAAGATGCCGACACATTCGTTGCCCGCAATGCTTTCGCGGTGGGGGGCGTGGTGGAAGACCCTGCCACGGGTGCGGCGGCGGCGGCCTTGGGCGGCTTGTTGGTCGATCTGGGCCGGGGGCCGGGCAGCTTCACCATCCGGCAGGGTGAGGATATGGGTGCGCCCTCGCGGCTTCACGTCACCGTGACCGGGCAAAGCGGGGATGGCGTGCGGGTCGGGGGGGCCGCCCGCGTGCTCTAGGTTGCTTTGCACGCCAAGCCCCGCTATCCCAAAAAACAATGCCATCTGCCCCAAAGGGAATCGTTCATGCGTGTGCTTCGTTTGCTTGCTTTTGGGCTGGGTCTGACCGCGCTGGCCGCCTGCCAGACCAATGATCTGAAAGAACCGCCGGTGCCGTTGGGGGATTTTCGGCTTGGTCTGAATATTGCCGTCGCGGATAACGTGCAAAAGGTACCGATCTCGCGCAATGCCAGCAAAGAAGACTGGGAAGCGGCCATGAAGAAAGCGGTGGATGACCGCTTTGGCCGCTATGAGGGCGACAAGCTTTATAACATCGGAATCTCGATTGACGGCTATGCGCTGGCGCCTCCGGGCGTGCCATTGGTGCTGAAACCGAAATCGGTGCTGGTTGTGACGGCCAACATCTGGGACGACGCCGCGCGCAAAAAGCTGAACCCCGAGGGCAAGCAGTTGACCATTTTCGAGCATATGTCACCGGAAACGGTCATCGGCTCGGGTGTGACGCAGAACAAGAAAAAGCAGATGGAGATCCTGTCCTATAACGCCGCGAAATCGGTGGAGAAATGGCTGCTGGACAATCCTGAATGGTTCGGGCTGCCGCCAAAGGGCAAGGCGGCGGCTACCCCGGCTGCGGCAATGACACCTGCTGGTGTGACCCCGGCGGTGACAACCCCCGCTGAGACGCCTCTGGCGACGCCCGTTAAACCCCTGCTTACCCTGCCCGTGCCAAGCAAAACCGTTCCCAGAACAGGCACACCATAACCATGCGTCTTGCTCTTGCCCTGCTGAGCATGTTGGCCCTGCTGGGCTGTACTGCGCCGCAGATGCTGGAGGATCAGGCGGCGGCCAATCTTGTGGTGCGCAACGTTACCGTCGATACCGCAGCGATCGCTGGCGTGGCCGGGCGCAAGCTGGCGTTTGATGTGCCGCCCGCGCGGATCAATGCCGATCTGACGCAGGCCTTGGCGCGCAAGTTGCTGCCGACCCCGCAGGGCAATGCCGATGTAAGGGTAACAGTGACAGAGGTGCGGCTGATGTCGCGGATGCAGGAAATGATGTTGGGCGGGGCAAGCTATGTGAAGGGCACGCTGACCGTGACGGATGCTAAGACGGGTCGGCAGATCGTGACACCGACCAAGGTTTTCGCCACGTCGCAACGCGTCCGTATCGGCGGGCCGATTGGCGCGGCGGTGGCCCCCAGTGCCCAGAACGACTATCGCGAAACGATTGCAGGCTTTGCGCAGAATGTGCTGGTGCGTCTGTCGCCGCGCGACAACGCCATCGTCGCCGCCGACAGCCCCGCGATCAAAGCCGGACGCGTCAAACTCGCCCCTTAGGGTTTCGGGCAAGGCCCCCCCTGATCTGGGCCTGATGTGCGCGCGCTGCATGCTCGGCCCCTTGATTTCCCGCTGTCAGACGGTTAAGTGCCCGCCCGTGTAGATTGGGCCTGCTGATGGGCCCGCAAAGATAGGGCGCCCCGACCATGGCAAAGGCAAAGTTTGAACGGAACAAACCGCACGTCAACATCGGCACGATTGGCCACGTTGACCACGGCAAGACCACTTTGACGGCAGCGATCACCAAATATTTTGGTGAATTCCGCGCCTACGATCAAATCGATGGTGCGCCGGAAGAGCGCGCGCGTGGCATCACGATTTCGACCGCTCACGTTGAGTACGAAACCGAAGCCCGCCACTACGCTCACGTCGACTGCCCCGGCCACGCGGATTATGTGAAAAACATGATCACCGGGGCTGCGCAG
>NZ_JAUSBA010000053.1 GCF_030652235.1 Cypionkella sp. | reverse complement strand
GCCCACCTGGCTGAGATCGCCCGCACCGTTGCCCCCGGTGCCCATGCGCTCCTCATCCTCGACGGCGCAGGCTGGCATGGCTCAAATGCCCTCGTCGTGCCCGACAATCTCTCCCTGCTGACCCTGCCGCCATACAGCCCGAAACTGAACCCGGTCGAAAACGTCTGGGCCTACCTGCGCGCCAACAAACTCGCCATCAGCGTATTCAACACCTACGAAGAAATCGTCGACGCCTGCTGCAAGGCTTGGAACTTCTTCGCAAACGACCCAGTGGCCATCGTTTCCATAACCTCACGTACTTGGGCACAAGTCAGTTGAAGGGGCCATTAGTATCATACCTTGAGCGTGAGTTAGAAACCACGCCGTGGGGATTGCCGCCCGCGTCCAAAGCTTCCTCAATCTCGCGGATGAACAGCCCCTTGCCGCCGATCTCTTTCAGCGCGCGGTCGTGCATCACTTCGCTGGTCACCTTGATCACCCCCCCCTCAAACGCCTCAAGGGGGAGATCAAACGCCGCCATCAGGTTCCTTCGCACCCCATAGGCTTGCGAGAGGGCCAGTAGAGAGCCATGGATGCCAATTTTTAAAGCGGGTTCGGCGGCGGGCATTGCACATGTCACGGCTCTGACCTGCCCGCGACACTTGCGCCTTTCAACCGATTGCCTGCGAAGGTGCGCTTGACACGCCGTCGCAGGTAAGGGACGCAAGGGCGCAACCGGAGGCCACCCGATGACCAACCAATTGTCCAAACTGATCCTGCGCGCCCTAAGCGGCGAAACCCTGCCCACCCCGCCGATCTGGATGATGCGGCAAGCGGGCCGCTATCTGCCGGAATACCGCGCGACGCGAGCGCAGGCCGGGGATTTTCTGTCGCTGTGCTATAATTCTGACTTGGCCGCCGAGGTGACGCTGCAACCGATCCGCCGCTATGGCTTTGATGCCGCGATCGTGTTCGCCGATATCCTGCTGTTGCCGCAGGCCTTGGGGGCCGATCTGTGGTTTGAGACTGGCGAAGGCCCGCGCCTGTCGACCATAACCACGATGGCCGGGGTGCAGGCGCTGCGTTCAAAAGACGGCATCCATGAAACTCTTGCACCGATCTACGAAACCGTACGCATCCTTGCGCGGGAATTGCCGCCGCAGACCACGCTCATCGGCTTTGCAGGTGCGCCGTGGACAGTTGCGACCTATATGATCGCCGGACGGGGCACCAAGGATCAAGGCCCGGCCCATACCCTGAAAGCCACCGACCGTACCGCTTTCACAGCGCTGATTGATGTGATCACCGAGGCCACCATCGACTATCTCTCGATGCAGGTTCAGGCCGGGGCCGAAGTGGTCAAGCTGTTCGATAGCTGGGCCGGATCACTGAAAGGCCAGGAATTCACCGATTTCGCCGTCAAACCCACTGCACGCATCATCTCCGCGTTAAAGGCCAAGCACCCCGGTCTGCCCATCATTGCCTTCCCGCGCGAAGCAGGCGCTGGCTATATCGGTTTCGCGGCAGCCACTGGGGCGGATTGCGTTGCCATCGACAATTCGGTCAGCCCGGAATGGGCGGCAGAAAACGTGCAGTCGACGGGATGCGTGCAAGGCAACCTCTCACCCACCCATATGGTGACGGGCGGACAAGATTTGATCGACGCAACGCTACAAGTGAGAGCCGCCTTCCAAGGTGGGCCGCATATCTTCAACCTCGGCCACGGGATTACACCGGATGCCGATCCTGAGAATGTCTCGCTGATGGTGGAAACGGTGAGGAGCGGGTAAGAACCCCGACCGATCACGGCTTAGGTCATATATATTGACTTACCCTCGCCTCAGGGCAAATGTCGCCCTAAACCGTTTGGGAGGATTGTCGTGGAGTGGAATAGTGTTCTGGCGACGCGCAATGCGCGGATGAAAGCCTCGGAAATTCGCGAGCTTTTGAAGCTGCTGGATCAACCCGACATCATATCTTTTGCCGGCGGCATCCCCGACCCGGCTTTGTTCCCGACCGAGGCGTTTCGCGATGCGTTCTCAGCCGCTTTGACCGGGCCTAAGGCCGGGGCTGCGCTGCAATATTCGGTGTCCGAGGGCTACAAACCTTTGCGCGACTGGATCGTGGCCGAGATGGGCAAGATCGGTGTTCCATGCACCGCCGATAACATCCTGATCACTTCGGGATCACAGCAAGCGCTTGATTATCTCGCGAAATTGATGATCTCACCGAACGACACTGTGCTGGTGGGCTGGCCGACCTATCTGGGTGCTTTGGGCGCGTTCAACGCCTACGAGCCTGTTTATGACCGCTTGGCCCCCAACACCAACCTTCCCGCCGCCGACTTCACCGCTAGGGCCGAAGTTGCCGGGGGTCGGGTGAAATTCGCCTACCTTTCGGTCGATTTTGCCAACCCCACGGGGGAAACCATCGCCCGCTCTGCCCGTGAGGCGGTGATTGATCTGGCCGATGAGATGAACATCGCTGTGGTGGAAGATGCTGCCTATCAAACCCTGCGCTATGATGGTGAGGCTATTCCGCCGATTCTGGCACTTGAAATCGCCCGCAAGGGCAGCATTGAGGCTTGCCGCACGCTTTACTGTGGCAGCTTTTCCAAATCGCTCGCTCCCGGTCTGCGGGTGGGCTGGGTTTGCGGCCCGTCAGAGGTGATCAGCCGCCTTGTGCTGATGAAACAAGCCGCCGATCTGCATTCGGCCACCACCAACCAGATCGTCACCCATAACGTCGCCTCGACCCAATTCGACTCTCACGTTGCCAAACTGCGCACCACCTACAAAGCCCGCCGCGACCATCTGCTTAAGGCGCTGATCCGTGAAATGCCCGAGGGGGTGACGTGGACCAAGCCTGAGGGTGGTATGTTCATCTGGCTGACCTTGCCGGAACGGATGGACGGGGCAGATCTGCTCGCGCAATCTCTGCAATCCGAGCGGGTGGCTTTTGTCCCCGGTCGCGCCTTTTTCGCCGATGGCAGCAATGGCAACACCCTGCGGCTGTCATTTTCCTGCGCCGATGAGGCCGCGATTGACGAGGGCATGAAACGGCTCGGTCGCTTGATCGCCAGCCAAGCATGAGCGGATTCTGGGCATGAGCGGATTCGGGCTATGAGCAGCCTTTGGGTGCTGGCCGCGCTGCTTGGCTCGATCGGTCAAGTCGCGCGCAATGCGATGCAATCCAGCTTGACGCGGCAGATCGGCACTGTGGGGGCGACGCAAGTGCGCTTCCTGTTCGGCCTGCCTTTCGCTGCGCTGTTTCTGGGGCTGATGACGCTTGCCACCGGGGAATCTATCCCAATCCCCAACCTGCCAAGTCTTGGCTTTACCATCGCAGGCGCTTTGGCGCAAATCGCGGCAACTGGCCTGATGCTGGTGGTGATGAAATCGCAAAGTTTCGCGGTGACAACGGCTTGGCTAAAAACTGAACCTGTGATCGTCGCCCTCGCCGCAGCGCTGATCCTGCGCGATCCGATCAGCCTGCCGGTACTGGGCGCCATCGTGATTGCCAGTGCGGGGGTGATGCTGATGTCGATCAAACCCGGCACCCATGTCTGGCAGCTTGGCCGCCCTGCGCTAACGGGTCTGCTGGCAGGTGGGTTGTTCGGCGCATCGGCCATCGGCTTTCGCGGTGGCATCACCCATCTCGACCAAGGCGGCTTTCTGATCCGCGCCACCTCGACCCTTACCCTAAGCCTGCTGATCCAAACCGCCACCTTGCTGATCTGGATGGCGCTGTTCAACCGCGCCGCGTTGCGGGCCTCTTTCGCGGTCTGGCGGTCATCGCTGTTTGCAGGCTTCCTTGGCGCGTTCGCCTCGCAGTTCTGGTTCATCGGCTTCGCGCTGACCTCCGCCGCCAATGTCCGCACCTTGGCGCTTGTCGAGGTGATCTTCGCTACCGCCGTGTCACGCTATGTCTTCAAGCAGCCCGTCACCCGCCGCCAGATCATCGGCATGGCGGTGATTGTGCTGGGCGTCGGCCTGCTGTTACGTCTGCAAGTCTAGGTCCATTTGGCAATCGGCGGCAGGCTCATCAGTACCGCATTGGCATCATGCCCAGACTCAAGACCGAACTTCGTGCCCCGATCATAGACCAGATTATACTCGGCATAGAGCCCGCGATGGATCAGTTGCGCCTCACGGTCAGCGTCCGACCAAGGGGTAGACAGGCGGCGTTCTGTCAGCGGAACGAAGGCTGGAAGGAAGGCGCGCCCCACATCCTGCGTCAAAGCAAAATCCTCTGCCCAATCGCCTGTATTCAGATCATCGTAGAAAATCCCGCCCACTCCCCGCGCACGGCCCCGGTGCGGGATAAAGAAATACTCATCCGCCCAAGCTTTGAATTTCGCATAATACTCAGGGCTATGCGCGTCACAGGCAGCCTGCATCGTGGCGTGGAAATGTGCGGTATCCTCGGCGTATTCAAGGCAGGGGTTCAAATCCGATCCGCCGCCAAACCACCAGGCGTGCGGCGTCCAGAACATCCGCGTGTTCATATGTACGGCAGGGCAATGCGGGTTAACCATATGGGCGACCAAGGAAATGCCGCTCGCCCAGAACCGTGGGTCTGTGTCCATCCCCGGCACACCCCGCGCAGCCATCGCCTTTTGTGCGCGATCGCCCAGCACGCCATGCACTTCCGAGACGTTGACGCCGACCTTTTCAAACACAGCACCGCCGCGCAGCACTGACATCAGCCCGCCACCGCCATCGGCACGGCTTGTCGGTGTCACCTCAAAGCGCGCAGCTTGCCCATGGCTTGCCTCAAGCCCCTCAAACGACGTGATAATCTGATCGCGCAATTCCCGAAACCAAGCCGAGGCTTGTGCCTTTTCCGTGCTGAAATCCCCCGCCATGCCCCGCCCTTTTCGCTTATGTTTGTTAGGTTTCCGCCCGTGTTATGGCATATCAAACTGGGACGGCTATAGTAAAGTCAGCATCCTATTTGTGAGTCGCCGATGAAACGCATCCTGATCCCCGCCCTGCTGATCCTATCGGCCTGCGGCACGCCGCAAGAGAACTGCATCAGCGGGGCCACCCGTGACATGCGGGTCGTGGACCGGCTGATTGTCGAGACGGAAGGCAATCTTAAGCGCGGCTATGCCTACGAAACGGTTACCCTTTCGCGCACAGTTTGGCGGCAATGCAGCTACCGAGGGGGAAGACCCGGCACACCTGATGCGGGTCCCCAGATGTGCTTTGACGATATGGATTACACCGAGCAACGCCCCAAAGCCATCGACCTGGGCGCCGAGGCCGCCAAACTGGCTAGCCTGAAAGCCAAACGTGCGGCGCAAGCCAAAGCCGCTAGCCCCGCGATCAACTCGTGTAAGGCGCAGTACCCCGAGTAATCGGCAGTAAAAGGTTAACGCGTGCGGATCGGATACGACGCCCGCGTGACCCGAAACGCCTTGTCGCCGCCGATTTCCTCGACCTGCTTGAACAAGCTGACCAGCAGCTTGTCGTAAGGCAGATGACGATTGGCGACCATCCACAGGCTGCCCGAGGGGCTTAGGCCGCGTTGCGCCGCCTTGATGAACGCGATGCCAAGGCCGGTGTCAGCCTCACGCACGGTGTGAAACGGCGGGTTCATGACCACGGCATCCCAGAAGCGCGCAGGTTTAAAGGTGGTCGCATCGGCCCAGTGAAACTTGGCTCGAGCGTCGGGAATATTGACCTTCGCGCAGGTCAAAGCCTCGGCCTCGGCATCGACCAGATCGAGTTCCTTGACACCTTCGCGTGTCAGGATCGCGCGCGACAGATAGCCCCAGCCCGCGCCCAGATCAGCCACGCGCGCGCCAAGTTTCGCTGGCAATGCAGCGGCAAGCAGAGCCGAGCCACGATCCGGGCCATCGGCGGAGAACACCACAGGCAGGGTTTGAAAGCCGCCTTCAACTTGCAGGGGTTTGGCCGCCCATTCTGCCAACGAAGGCCCCGGCTTCACAACCGCCAGCTTGCCATGGGCTTTCGACAACGCCTCACCGACCTCAAGGCCCAAGGCTTTGCAATCTTTCAGTAACGTCTCAACCCCATCGGTCTTTTGGCCATCAACAACAATCAGGTCAGCACCGATAGCCTCAGCCATCAAAGCCCGCGCTTCGGCCTTGGCCCGTGGCACACAGACGATAGCAACCCTGCCCGACCCTTCGGTGCGATAGCCTTGGGCTGCGAAATAATCGTGATCGGGCTTAAAGCCGGTTTTGACCACTACGCGGGTCTGCGGCAAAGATGAAAGATCATCCCCCGTGCGGGGCCGCAGCACCACAATATCGCCCAAAGCAGGCAACACCAAAGCGCCGCTTTGCAGCGCCAATTCCAATCGGGCCGAGCGCATGAAAGCCGCCTGTTCTGACTAAAGGTCTATTCTTTTTCCATCGTGCATTGCAAAGGATGCTGGTGCCTACGTGCAAAATCCATCACCTGCGCGACTTTGGTCTCGGCGATCTCATAGGAAAACACGCCAACCACCGCCAGACCTTTCTTGTGAACCGCCAGCATAATCTCAAAGCTCTGCGCGTGGTTCAGGCCGAAAAACCGTTCGAGAATATGCACAACAAATTCCATCGGCGTGTAATCGTCATTCAAAAGCATGACCTTATACAGTGGAGGCCGCTCGGTCTTGCTTTTGGTTTTGGTCAAAATAGACGTATCGTTGCCGGGGCCATTCGGCGCATCGGACATCATCAGATCGGTCAGGCCAGCAATGGGGTTCACGCGGATAGGCTCCGTTTGGCAGATTCGTAATTTCTGTTACACTTCTATAATATAGCGCATTTCTGCCTTGCGAAAAGACCCTCAGCTTGGATGATAGTGTGGCAGGGGGACAATATGCTGACAACGATAGGATTTGATGCCGATGACACGCTGTGGCAGAACGAAAGTTTCTTCCGGCTGACGCAAGATCGCTTGACCGAACTGCTGGCCGATTACGTTGATGCCGATCACCTTCAATTCCAGCTTTTGACAGCCGAGCGGCGCAATCTGGGGCATTATGGCTTTGGCGTCAAAGGCTTCACCCTGTCGATGATCGAGACCGCGATTGAAGTCACCGAAGGCAGGGTGCCATCCTTGGTGATTGCCGAGATCATGGCGGCGGGGCGTGAGATGCTGGACCACCCCATCGAACTTCTGCCCCACGCGCGAGCGGCAGTGAAAACCCTCGCCGCAAGTCACCGAGTCGTTTTGATCACCAAGGGTGATCTGCTGGATCAGGAACGCAAGCTGGCGCAATCGGGCTTGGGCGATCTGTTTCACGGGGTGGAGATTGTCTCGGACAAGACCGCTAGGTCCTATTCGACGATTTTCGCGCGGCATGGCACTGGCGCGGATCAGGCGATGATGGTCGGCAACTCGTTGAAATCAGACGTGCTTCCCGCGCTGGCGGCAGGGGCCTACGGCGTGCATGTCCCGCATGGCCTGACCTGGGCGCTGGAACACGCCGATGCGCCGCAGGATCAGGCGCGATTCTTTAGCCTGAGCAGCCTTGCAGACCTGCCTGATCTTGTGGCGAATCTGCAAAACCTCCACAAGCCCTAGGGCGCAAGCCACCATTTCGGCACATAAACCACAGTTTATAAAGCACAGAACCCCTTTCAGAATAAGGGGTTTTCCTGAATCACCTGCTGTGCTAGCGTTTTGACAAGCAGAACAAGGCCCCCGATCAATGAGGGGCAAACGAGGCAGACCAAATGGGCAAATCGAAACTATCCCAGCTTGGGCAGTATCTCCGTCATTTTTTGTTTTTGGCAGCGCTTAGTGTTGTCGCGGCCTGTTCCAGCCCGCAAGAATCCAAAGCGGCCCCCTATGCCGCTTTTGTGATGGATGCGCGCACCGGGGAGACGCTGTATTCCGAAAATGCAGACACCCGGTTGCATCCGGCCTCGCTGACCAAAATGATGACGCTGTACATCACGTTTTCTGAGATTGAGGCGGGCAATGTCTCGCTGGATACCATGATCACCGTATCAAAAAATGCAGCCGCCCAGCCGCCGTCGCGCTTGGGGCTGAAGGCGGGGCAGAAGATCCAGTTGCGTTACCTGATCCGCGCTGCTGCGGTGAAATCGGCCAATGATGCGGCTTCGGCGATTGGTGATTACTTTGAGGGCACGCCGGAGAAATGGGGCGCGCGGATGACCCGCACCGCGAAACAACTCGGCATGAACAACTCCACCTTCAAGAACGCCAACGGCTTGACGGCGAAGGGGCATCTGTCCACAGCACATGATATGTCGATCATGGGGCGGCATTTGTTCTATGATTATCCGCAATATTACAACATCTTCTCGCGTCGCAGCACTGATGCTGGCATGGCGAAAGTGGCCAACACCAACCGCAAATTCCTCGATGCTTACAAAGGCGCGGATGGCATCAAGACGGGCTACACCGGGCCCGCGGGCTTCAACCTGACCGCTTCGGCTGAACGGGATGGGGTGCGGATCATCGCCACCGTGTTTGGCGGAACTTCAACCCCGATGCGCAATTCCAAGATGACCGAACTGCTCGATCTGGGCTTCCGCAAGGCGCAGAAGGGCAGTTCGCCGCAGCCGATTGCTCCGGCCTATAGCGCCGATCAAGAATTGGTGGCGCAGGCGGATACGGGTGAAAATTCCGGCACCGAGATGGAAGAAGAAGGCGGCGGTGGCCCGGCCAAGACGATCAGGCTGGTGATGGCCGTCTCCACCTCGCCTCGCCCAAATGCGCGTCCGATGCATGACCCTGTTGCTGTTGCCGCTGCCGAGCAAGCGGGCAACGCGATGGCCGAAGACATCGCAGGTGCCTTGGCCGAAGCCACGGCTGAACCTGCGCCGGACTCGCTGGACGCCCAAGCGGTCGAGCTTGCCGCCGTCGAGGCCCCAGCAGAGCTGTCAATCAAAGCCACAGCTGCCAATCCGCAATCTGTGCAACTGGTGTCGTCCCCGGCCAAACCCAAGCACAAAGCGCCGATTTATGACGAGGCCGTGGTGGTCGCGCAGGCCGAACAACCTGCCGCAGAGGAGGTTGTCACCAATGTCTCGACCTCGGGCGGCAAGGGCTATGGCATAAATATCGGTCGCTTCAACAGCTATGGCGAGGCGGATCGCGTGCTGATGAAAACCCTGCTGTCGGAAAACGCCACGTTGGGCGATTCCTTGCGCAAAGTGGTTCAGAAAAGTGGTGGCTTTGACGCCAACTTCCTTGGTCTTAGCCAGAAAGAGGCCGATCTGGCCTGTCGCCGTTTGCAAGCGCGCGGCGTTACCTGCTTTACGATGGGGTCGTGATGGATTTCGTGCTGCCGCCCGCCGCGGTGCCTTCGGTGGCGGTGGCAGGGAGCAGCGCACGTTTTGCCGTGCGGCGGATCTTCTGCGTCGGGCGCAATTATGCCGAACATGCTCGCGAAATGGGGCATGACCCCGATGCCGAAGCGCCGTTTTTCTTCACCAAACCCGCCGATGCGGTGGTAGATTCGGGTGCCGCACTCCCCTACCCTACCGCCACCACTGATCTGCATCACGAAGCAGAACTGGTGGTCGCTTTGGGCAAGAGCGGCCGCGATGTGACCGAGGATCAGGCTTTGGCGCTGATTTGGGGTTATGCTGCGGGCAATGATCTGACCCGCCGCGATCTGCAAGCCGAAGCGAAAGCTGCACGACGGCCTTGGGATATGGCGAAGGGGTTTGACAATTCGGCGGTGGTCGGGGCTTTGCGGCCTGCGGATCAAGGGGTGCCCGCTGGGCGTATTCGCTGTCTGGTGGATGGCCGCGTGACACAAGACGCCGATTTAGCCGAGATGATCTGGCCTGTGTCTGGCATTATTGCGCATCTGTCGCGGTTGGTGGCCTTGCAACCAGGCGATCTGATCTTCACCGGAACACCTGCTGGCGTGGGCCCCATCGCGCGCGGTCAAACCTGCGAGGTGCAGATTGATGGATTGCAGCCAGCGCGCGTGACTCTTCTCTAAGCGTTGCGCATTCTTCCCCGTTGGGAATGACTTGTGTGTTTCTTCATTTTCATCGCATTTTTCCACAAGATGTTGTGGGCCAAAGCGTATTGCGCGGCAAAATGTCAGCCTCGGGGTGCCGCAGCCCTGCGCAAACGGTCATTGATCGCGCGGCCAAGGCCCTGTTCCGGGATCGGGGCTATCGCAATGCGCCCGCCCCGACCTGCCAAAACATCGGCTTCGCGCAGCATATGGAACAGGTTCGCGGCGGCCTCGATCAGATCGGCCTTAGCGGACAGGTTCAGATCGGCATCACCCGGCCCAAAGCCCAAGCGGACCTCATCGGGCAGGCGCGTCTGCGCGTTCAACCGCACCGCAGCACCGGGGGCGTAGTGCGAGGCCAACTGACCGGGCGCGTTGGGTTTTTCAGCATTGCCGCCGGTGGCAAGTGGCCCCAGCATCGCCTCTAACGCCTCGGTCGCGATGCCACCGGGACGCAGCAATGCAGGCTCTTCCACCAGCCCGAGGATGGTCGATTCCACGCCCACGGCACAGCTCCCGCCATCTATCACCGCATCAATCCGGCCCGAAAGTCCGTCGATCACATGCGCCGCACGGGTGGGGGAAACCCGGCCCGAAGGATTGGCCGAGGGGGCCGCCAGAGGCCCCCCAAACGCCCGCAGCAAGGCTTGCGCCACCGGATGCGCGGGGATGCGGATCGCAACTGTGTTCAGTTCTGCCGTTACCAATGGCGACAGGCCAGCGTCAGCCCGCAGCGGCAAAACCAACGTAAGTGGCCCCGGCCAGAACGCGGCGGCAACGGCTTTGGCGCGGGCGTCAAACACGGCAAACGTCCGTGCCGACGCCATGTCCGGCACGTGCACGATCAACGGGTTGAACCGTGGCCGCCCCTTGGCGTCAAAAATCCGCGCCACCGCCAGATCGGATCGCGCATCGCCGCCCAGCCCGTAGACCGTCTCGGTCGGGAAGGCGACAAGCCCCTGCGCGCCGAGGATCGCAGCGGCGCGGGCAAGGCCTTCAGGCGTGGCGGTAAGGGTTTCTGTTTCGTTCATCTTTTGTGACGTAGCGTAGGGCTTGATGCCCGGAGTGGCAGGAATAACCATAGCAAGACGGCTGCTTTACGCCCGATCCTTGCCCTTGCCAAGCCGCCTGTCCCAAAGAAGCCTGCCCCATACTACCTACTTCGGAGTTCGCCATGCCTTACCGCGCCCCGCTGTCTGAGTTTGCCCTTCTGCTGGATGTGGTCGGATTTGCCGAAGTCGCGGCGACCGAGCGCTTTGCAGATGCCAGCCCCGACACCGTCGCCGCGATCTTGGCCGAGGCGGGAAAGCTGTGCGAAACCACCCTGGCGCCGCTAAACCGTGCAGGTGACAAAACCCCGGCACGGCTGGAAAATGGCGTGGTGCGCACCCCTCCGGGCTTTGCCGACGGCTACCGCGCGATTGCCGAAGGCGGTTGGATTGGCATGGCGGCCAGCCCGGAATATGGGGGCATGGGGCTGCCGATTTCGGTGGCCACTTGCGTCAACGACATGATGGGCTCGGCTTGCCTGGCGTTGCAGTTGAACCCGCTGATGACCCAAGGCCAGATTGAGGCGCTGGAGCATCACGCCTCGGATGCTTTGAAGAACCTGTATATTCCCAAGCTGGTGTCGGGCGAATGGTGCGGCACGATGAACCTGACCGAGCCGCAGGCGGGGTCGGATGTGGGTGCGGTGCGGACGAAAGCGGAAGATCGCGGCGACGGCAGTTATGCGATCACCGGGCAGAAGATTTACATCACTTGGGGCGATAACGATTTCTCGGCCAATGTCTGCCATCTGGTGCTGGCGCGGCTTCCGGATGGACCCGAAGGCACCAAAGGCATCAGCCTGTTCATGGTGCCCAAGTTGATCCCGGATGCAGACGGCACCCCTGCGGCGCGCAACGATCTGAAGGTGGTCAGTCTGGAGCATAAACTGGGCCTGCACGGCTCGCCCACCGCTGTGATGCAGTATGACGGGGCGCAGGGCTGGCTGGTTGGCGAGAGGCATAAAGGCATGGCTGCGATGTTCACCATGATGAACAACGCGCGGCTGGGTGTGGGGATGCAGGGCGTTGCCGTGGCCGAAGCGGCGTTTCAGCAGGCTTTGGGCTATGCGATGGAGCGCAAGCAGGGCAAGACGCCGCTGGGGTCGGGTGCGATCATCGACCATGCCGATGTGCGCCGGATGCTGGCGCAGATGAAGGCCGAGACGTTTTCTGCCCGTGCCATTGGCCTTGCCTGTGCGGTGGCGATTGATATGGCGCGTGCGACGGGCTCGGTTGAATGGCTGGCGCGGGCGGCGTTGCTGACGCCGATCGCCAAGGCTTACGGCACCGACATTGGCTGCGAGGTGGCGCATCTTGGCGTGCAAGTGCATGGCGGTATGGGCTTTATCGAAGAAACCGGAGCGGCGCAGTTTTCCCGCGATGTCCGGGTGACGACGATCTATGAAGGCACCAACGGCATTCAAGCGATGGATCTTGTTGCCCGCAAGATGATGGACAATGGCGAGGCCGCGCACCGCTTGTTTGACGAGGTGCAGGCGGCGGCGGAAAGCGCGCGGGCCAGCCAGCCTGATCTGGCGGGCGCGGTTTGGACCGCAACGGAAGCCCTGCGCGAAGCGACCGAGGCGCTGAACACCATGGCCCCGAATGATCGCTTTGCGGGCGCGGTGCCCTACCTGCGCGCCTTCGCCCGTGTGTTGGGCAGCCATTTCCACCTGAAAGCGATGCTGGCCGATCCGGCGCGATTGCCGCTTGCGCAGTTTGCCATCAAGCGGCTGCTGCCAGAATATGCGCCGCTGTTGGCGCAGGTGCGGGAAGGTGCTGCCGGACTTTACGCGCTGACGCCCGAAGCGCTTTCCGCGTGAGCAACGCCATCCATCACCCGTGGGACGCTCCGCCTGCCGAGGGCGAAGCGGTTGAAATTGCACCGCATATCCTGTGGATGCGCTTGCCGCTGCCGATGGCTTTAGATCACGTCAACATCTACGCTTTGGATGATGGCGACGGCTGGACGCTGGTTGATACCGGCATGTCCAGCCGCAGGACCAAGGCGATTTGGGCGGCGCTGATCGCCGGGCCACTGGCGGGCAAGCCCGTGCGGCGGCTGATCGTGACGCATCATCATCCCGACCATATCGGCCTTGCAGGCTGGTTTCAGGCGCAGGGGGTGGAGTTGATCACCACCCGCACCGCCTGGCTTTATGCGCGGATGTTGGTGCTGGACGTGCAGCCGAAAGCCACCCCGGAATCGCTGCTGTACTATCAACGCGCCGGGGTCGATGCCGCCCAACGCGCTCAAAAGGCCGAGGAACGCCCGTTCAACTTCGCCGATGTGGTCGAGCCGATGCCACAAGGTTTCACCCGCATCGCCGAGGGTGGCGTGATCAGCGCAGGCGGGCGGAGCTGGCTGGTGCGCTTGGGTCAGGGCCATGCGCCCGATCACGCAACCTTGTGGAGCATGGATGACCACCTGATCTTGGGCGGCGATCAACTGCTTCCCGGTATCTCTGCCAATATCGGGGTCTACCCGACAGAACCCGACGCGGACCCTTTGGGCGAATGGCTGGACAGCACGCGCGGCTTTGCGCCCCATGCGAGGGCAGATCATCTTGTATTGCCGGGGCATAAACTGCCGTTCATCGGCCTGCCGTTCCGGTTGATCCAAATGGCTGAGAATCATGAAAGCGCGCTGACCCGGTTGCTGGGCCATTTGGCCACCCCGCACACCGCCGCACAATGTTTCGTGCCGCTGTTCAAGCGCGAGATCACCGGAAGCCAGCATGGTCTGGCCTTAGTCGAGACGGTGGCACATCTGAACTATCTCTTGAAGCGGGCCCAGGTTTCGCGTTCTCTGAATACCGAAGGGGCCTGGGCGTGGCAGGCCCACTGAGGAGCCGGAATGCCGAAAAAACTTGATCCAGCCGCCGAAGCCGCCCTGAACGCCGCAGTCGCCAAAGCCGCAGGGCTGCCGCGCTGCCATGCGATCCACGCCGATCCGGCAGCGCCCCTGACCGCCGAGCAGTTGCCCCTGCCAGCCGCCCTGCAACGCCGCCCCTTGGCCGAGAAAAGCCCCGCTGAATGGGCCTATGAGCGGATCATCCTGTATATCCGCAACTTTGAAAGCCATCTTGACGCCCAACAAGAAATCGCAATGGGCTTCGCAGGGTCTGAGGTGGGTGTGCTGAAGATCGAAGGCTTGGGGTTCTTTGAACCTGATCTGCTGACCTTTTATGGCCGCGATGAGGAGGGCATGAAGACCCAACTGATCCAGCATGTCAGCCAGCTTTCCGTCATGCTGCGCGCCGTGCCGAAATCGGCGCCAGAATCGCCGCCCACCCGCATCGGCTTTCGCCTTGCCACCGGATGGATGGGCGGCGAGTCAGGCGATGGCTCGGCCTGAAGCGCGACATTTTCTCTGCACCACAAACCGCTACGCCCCGTGACAGCCAGACCTGAATCAGCTATTGGCGAGGCAACAACCCTGAAAGGACGCTCAAATGGCCGAACACAAACCGGGCAGCATGGATATTCGCGGGCAGGAAAAGACCTTTGACGGCTTTGTCCGCATGGCGACCTGGGGCGCGATCATCACTGTCGCGATCTTGATCTTCATGGCACTTGCCAACGCCTGACCCCTTAACGCCGGAACCGTAAAATGAACTTCAAGACCTTTGCCGTTCTGGCGCTTTTCGCGCTATCCGCCTGTGCGGGCGATAATAAATGGGCGACCGACGCCCAGATGGCAGCATCTGGTGCGCATTTCGTGGCCGAACCGCCACGCACCATCACTCTGTTCACGGTGCAAAGCACACGCAACGGTTCGGGCGCACATTCGGGCCTGTTGATCAACGCCTCGGAGCAGGTGATGTTTGATCCGGCAGGCACATGGTACCATCCCAATCTGCCAGAGCGCGGCGATGTGCATTATGGTGTCAGCCCAAAGATGATCAGCTTCTACATCGACTATCATGCGCGTGAGACCTTCAACGTGATCGAGCAAACCGTAGTGGTCACCCCCGAGGTGGCTGAACTGGTGAAACAGCGCGCCGAAGCTTACGGATCTGTGCCCAGTGCGCAATGCGCCCATTCGGTCTCGTCGATTCTAAACGGGGTTCCGGGCTTTGAGGCGATCAGTGGCTCTTGGTATCCGAACAAGCTGATGAAAGAATTCGCCCAACTGCCGGGTGCCACCCGCAAGTTGATCACCGACAATGATGCCGACAATAACCACGGCGTGCTGATGGTGCAGGCCGGGAACGCCGTGACGCAGTAAGCTGCAATCCCAAAGAGTCCCAAAGCCGCGCTGACCCAGCGCGGCTTTTGTGAGTCTGGTCACAGCAAAAACGGCACCCCCAGCAGAGTGACAACTCCGGCCACCGCAGCGATGATCATCTGCCGCGTCGCAAGCCCCACCATCACCGTCACCGCAGCCGCCAGCAGGCGAGCCGCATCCGGCTCGCCCCCCGTTACGGGCGGCCACAGTACCGCAGGGGCCACCAGCGCCGGCAGCACCGCCACCGCCGTATAGCGCAAACTGCGCTGCAACCAGCCTGGCAAGGCGCGATTGCCCAAAAGCCCAAGGAAGGAAAAGCGGATCGCATAGGTGGCAAGCCCCAGCACCACCACGACAATCCAGAATTGGCTTCTGTCAATCATCGGATCAACCATGCTGCAACCCTCCGCTCGCGCCAGTATTCAAACGCCGCCCCCGCTGCCATGCCGATGGTGGACCCCACCAGCAGCCCGGTGCCATAGGGCAGAACCGTAAGCGCAAGCGTCAACGCCACCGACAGCCCCGCCGCCAGTGCATGCGGCCAAGACCGGATCATCGGTGCCGTCATCGCCAAAAATGCAATCGGCACCGCGAAATCCAGTGCATATTCCGGCGGAATCGCCCGCCCCGCCAAGGCACCCGCAACAGTCGATCCCATCCACAACGGCAATACGGGCGTGACCGCGCCGAAGAAATATGCAATCTTTTCTTGCACCGTCATGCTGGGCCGCTTGTCATATTCGGCCACCGACAAAGCAAAGCTTTGATCGACCAGCAGATACGCCATCACCGCCCGCACCCCCAGTGGCGCTGCCCCCACATGTGGCGCCAGCGTCACCGAATACATCAGCATCCGCAGATTGACCGCCAAGGATGTGGCCAAAATCACCAGCAAAGGCGCTTGATCCTGCAACAGATGCAGGGCTGCAAATTGCGAGGCCCCGGCGAACACACTCACCGAAAATGCCATGATCTCATACAGTTGTAGCCCAGCCTCCGAGGCCAGCAGGCCAAACAGCATCGCAAACGGCACGATCACCACGGCAAAGGGCAGCGCCGCGCGCACGCCGCGCAGATAGCTTTCACGAGTGGCAGACATGGAACCTCGGCGGCTTGGGGCGGCTTTACGCCGGATGCAGAACGGCTTAGGCCTTTGCACAGGCAATTTGAAGGGGCCAAGGTGCGGATTTTTGGATGCGTTCTGGCGGGTGGGATCGGTCGTCGTATGGGGGCTGACAAGGCGTTGCTGCGTTTGGCGGGCCAAACCCTGCTGGGCCATGCCATCGCGCGGCTGGAGCCGCAGGTCGAACGCCTGGCGATCTCTGCCAATGGCAACCCGGCCCGGCTGGCGGCTTATGGTCTGCCAATTCTGCCCGATGAAACCCCGCTCGGGCCTTTGTCCGGCATTCTGGCAGCCCTGCGGTGGGCGGCCCCGTTGGGGGCCACCGCGGTGGTGACTCTGGCCGTAGACACCCCCTTTGCCCCCGGCGATCTGGTGCCACAGCTTTGCTTGGCCGCCGAAACTGCGCCCGAAGGTCTGGCGATTGCATCCGCTGCCAAAGATCACCCGACCTGTGGGCTATGGCCTGTCAGCCTTGCCGGACCGCTCGCCGCCTTCCTCGCCTCGGGCGCAAAGCCCCGCGTGCTGGCCTTCACCGAAGCGCATCACGCCGCCCGCGCGCAATTCCCCGATGAAGCTGCATTCCAGAACCTCAACACCCCCGAAGACCTCGCCCATGCCGAAGCCCTGATCCGGTCGGCATCATGAGGGTCTTCGGCGTCATTGGCTGGAAAAACTCGGGTAAAACCAGCCTGATGGAGCGTTTGGTGGCCGAAATCACCCGGCGCGGCTTTACTGTCTCTACCGTCAAGCACGTTCACCACGATGTCGATCTCGACCAACCCGGCAAAGACAGCCACCGTCACCGCGCGGCGGGCGCGTCGGAGGTGGTTTTGGCCTCGGCCCATCGTTTTGCCCTGATGCGCGAACATCGCGGGCCGGAGCCTGATCTGGCGGAAGTGCTGTCGCGCATGGCCCCCGTCGATCTGATCTTGGTCGAAGGCTACAAACGCGACGCCCACGCCAAGATCGAAGTATTTCGCCAAGAGGCCGGCCACGATCTGATCCAACCCAGCGATCCCTTGGTGCGGGCGGTCGCGACCGATATGGCGCTTGCGACCCTGCCCGTGCCGATACTCGACCTGAACAACACCCTGCAAATCGCCGATTTCATTCTTGCCGAGGTTGGCCTTGCAACGCTTTGACCGGGTGATCGTGGCGGACTGGTCGGCGTCCTCTACGCTGTCGCCAGCCCGTCCCTCTGCCGACGCGATCTGGCTCGGCCACATCGACGCCACGGGGACGCAAAGCAGCTACCACCGCAGCCGCGCCAGCGCCGAAGCAGCACTGTCGCAGGCGATAGACAGCGCTGTTGTCAAAGGCCAATCCCTGCTGATCGGCTGCGATTTTCCGATGGGCTACCCGACAGGCTTCGCCGCCCGCCTGACAGGAACCGCCAGTGCCCGCGCGGTCTGGGCATGGCTGGCCGAGCATATCGAAGACGCCGCCGACAACCGCAACAACCGCTTTCAGGTCGCCGCCCAGATCAACCGCCACTGCGCAACTGCCGCCTCAAACGGCCCGTTCTGGGGCCGCCCTGCCACCCTGAACCTTCCCGCCCTTCCCGCCACAAAATCCATCAATTACACGGCCCTGAACCTCTCCGAACGCCGCGCCGTGGAAACCCTGGTTCCCCGCGCTCAACCGGTCTGGAAGCTTTACACCACCGGGGCGGCTGGCAGCCAAGGCCTGATCGGCCAACCGATGATCCACCGCCTCTCCCAGCACCCCAGCACCGCCGTCTGGCCCTTCGACGCCCCCGCGCAAATCACTTTGGCCGAGGTCTACCCTTCGCTGATCAGCACAGCCGTCACCGCAGACCCCGCCCCGATCAAGGATGAGGCCCAAGTCCGCCTGCTCGCCCGCGCTTTGTTCAGCCTCTCCCAGCAAAACCGTCTCGCGCCCCTGCTCGACACCCCAGCCTGCACAGAAGAAGGTTGGATCCTCGGGGCAGGCCACACCGCCACATTGCTGGCCGCGCTGACATGAAGATCACCTACCAGCTCGGCCTGCCCGAAGCCCTGCGCGCCGAGGCCGTGGCGCTCTATTGGCAAGCTTTCGGCGGCAAGCTCGGTCGGGTGATGGGCCCGACCCCAAAAGCCCACCACTTCCTCAGCCGCGTGTTGCGCGCCCATCATGCCATCGTGGCCTTGGATGACACCGGACGTCTCTTAGGCATGGCTGGCTTCAAAACCCCTGCGGGCAGCTTCGCGGGCGGCGAGGTCGCCGATATCCGCAGGGTCTATGGCAGCCTTGGCGCGGCATGGCGGCTGCCGCTGCTGTGGATGCTCAGCGATGCGGCCGAGCAGGATCATTTTCTCCTCGATGGGATTTGTGTCGCCGCATCGGCCCGCAGTTCGGGCATCGGAAGCACGCTGATGGCCGCGATCGAAGATCAGGCGCGGGCGCGCGGCTATGGATCAGTGCGGCTAGAGGTGATCGACAGCAACACCCGCGCCAGGGCGCTGTATCAGCGGCTGGGGTATCGCGTCGAGAAGACGCAGCAGCTGGGTTTGCTGCGCTATGCGTTCGGATTTCGGGCGGCGATCACGATGGTAAAATCGGTCTAAGCGCGTACTGTCCCCGCGGGGACACAAGACGGCCCTATATAAAATCAATGGCTTATACCAACGGCCATTGTTTCTGACTCTGAGGGGATTCCCAAAGCGTTCAGATTCTGATTCTCTTGTTCCGACGGCAGGGAGGATCGAATGGCAATCGAGGTCACGCGGAAGGAATTGACGGCGGCGGAGCTGCGGGCG
>NZ_JAUSBA010000052.1 GCF_030652235.1 Cypionkella sp. | reverse complement strand
TGCCCAGGTTGCTGAGGGCATAACGCCGAAAATCGGCAACACACACGACGGCCGTTCGCGCCGAAGGGCCGGACAACAGGCTCACCAATCCAGCCGAAGGAAAACCGTTCCAGTTCCCAGACTATTTCAGCGGCCTGCTAGAGGGAGACTTCTGGCGCAACGTGATGGCTGACCGGAATCGCGGTGGCAACGGTCCGATTCCTTGGGCTCAGGAGTTAGAAGCTCGGGAATTTACGGATCTCGTCAAGCAAGCGTATGAAAATAATTGCGGTGACGGCTGCGGCTATTGTGACAAAATCATGACTGAATAACTACATACAACAAGTGTAGGGCGGTTTAAATCTCGCCCCACACTTGCGCGACAAAGTAGAAGAGTAGGGTGCGTGATTCACGCACCTTTCCAAGCGCGTAAATCAGAGTTCCCCCCTCACCCCCACCCGTAATTGAAACTCACACTGATCCGATCTTCATCCGCCATATTCATCGGCACTTCATGGCGCAGCCAGCTTTCCCACAACAGCACCTCGCCCGCGTCCGGCGCGCGATACACAAAGGTCCGCAGCTCATCCCGCACCTTCCCTTTACGCGGCGGGGCCGCCATCATCATCGGCAGCCGAGGGTCTTCAAACTTGATCGCCGAAGTCCCCTTCGGCATCGTCACATAACATGTCCCCGAGATCACGCTATGCGGATGGATGTGTGAGCTGTGCACCCCGCCCTGCGGCAAGATATTGATCCACAACGAATCCAGTTTGATCTTCTTACTCCCAAGATCAAACTGCACGTCCTTAACAAAACCCTCAACATGCTTGTCCAATACCTTGACCAAGGCTTTGAAAATCGGGAACCGCCACGGCAGATCGTCCAGCGAGGCATAGCTGGTATAGCCCGGATAGCCGTGCTTTTCGCACCAATTCTGCCCCGCCTCATCATCCTCGGCGATGGCGAGGCAAGAGTTTTCCAACTCCTCCAGAT
Organism: Cypionkella sp.; assembly: GCF_030652235.1. GTDB lineage: Bacteria > Pseudomonadota > Alphaproteobacteria > Rhodobacterales > Rhodobacteraceae > Cypionkella. Next base: position 12,603 of record NZ_JAUSBA010000052.1, on the reverse strand, counting down.
CAATCGGCTTGCCCTGTTCGGCCAAAGCTGCGCGATACAACCGGGTCACAAAAAGCGATTCAATGTTCGACATGGTCTAGTCTCCTGTGCGATCACGCGGCGTCAAAGGTTAACAAACCTTAAAAGTCCGCCGCTAACCCTTTGATTTTCCACAATCCAAAACTGGTCCCAACTCGGGACCAGTCAAAGCCCCAACCGATCAAACGCCGCATCGAGCGGTGCCCAATCCTTAATCCGCAGCCGCACCGGCAAAGTCAAAACCCGCACCCGAAATGCTTCCGGCAGCCTGACCGCATCCTTCTCCGTCGTCACCAACTGCGCCCCCTTCGCGAAAGCCTCGATCTCCAACCGGGTCAGCAACGCCTCTGAAAGCGGCTGATGATCGTCCAAAGCCTCGCCCCGGACCACCTCCGCGCCCTCGGCCCGCAGGGTCGCGAAGAACTTCTCGGGCCGCCCGATGCCCGCGAAAGCCAGCACCCGCTCGCCCGCCCAGCCCATCCCCATCTGAAGCACCTCCAGCCGCCCGCGCAGCAAGGGCACGCCCGGAACCTCAAACCCCGCATCCCCAATCGCCAGCACAAAATCCGCCCGCGCCAACCCGACCGAAACCGGCTCCCGCAACGGCCCCGCAGGCAAACACCGCCCGTTGCCAAAGCCCACCGCCGCATCGACCACTACGATCGACAGATCCTTCAGCACCGACGGATTCTGAAACCCATCGTCCAGCAACACCACGTCAACCCCCGACGCCTCAGCCGCCCGCACCCCAACCGCGCGATCTTTCGCGACCCAAACCTTACAAAACGCCGCCAGCAACAGCGGCTCGTCCCCGACCTGATCCGCCCGGTGCCGCGAGGCATCCACTTGCACCGGCCCCGCCAAAGACCCGCCATGCCCACGGCTGACCACCGCCACGCGGCCCCCCCGCGCCACCAACCGCTCGACCAAAGCGATCGCCGTCGGCGTTTTCCCAGTCCCGCCCGCGTTGATATTGCCGATGCAAATCACGGGCACGCGGGCGTTATACCCCACCCCAAGCAACCGCCGCGCTGTCGCGGCAGCATAAATCCACCCCAACGGAGCCAAAACCCGCGCCCAAATGCCCGGCCTTTCCGGCGGATAAGACCAAAACCCCGGCGCGCGCATCAGCTTGCCCCATCCAGCACACCGCGCGCGAATGCGACCACCCGATCCGTCACCTCAACCCCATCCGAGGCCAAAGCCCATGCCGCTTGTGCCAGTCGCGCCGCCCGATCCGGTGCCAGCAGATCGCTTAAAGCGTCGCCCAAATCCCCGGCCGAGCCAACGGCTCGCGCCGCCTGCGCCGCCCCCAATCGACCGAAAACCGAGCCATATCCCCCCGGCCTTGGCCCATAGACAATCGCCGATCCCAAAGCCGCAGGCTCCATCGGATTGCGCGCACAGCCCTCGCCCAGCAAAGACCCGCCCATATAGCTGACCGGAGCCAAGCGATACCACAGCCCATATTCTGCAGCGGAATCAGGAATATAAATCTCGGTTTCCGCATCGGGCTCCTGATCCAGACTGCGCTGCGCCACAGTCCAGCCCTCTGATGTCTCCATGAAAGCGACCAGTTCCGCCGCCCGCGACGCATCCTGCGGCACCAAGATCAACAGCAGCCGATGCGCCAACCTTAACGCCGAGCGATGCGCCGCGATCACCGCAGCTTCTTCTGCCGCAGGCACATCCACCGCCAGCCACACCGGGCGCGTCGCCAACAGCCCGGCCAACATCGCGCGCTCCGGCTCGTGGTAAGACAGCGCCGCCGAAGGCTCCTCCATCCGTCCCGCCACCGCAACTTCAGCCGCCCCGGCGCGTCGGAATGCCCGCGCCGCAGCCTCATCCACCGCCAACACTTGCGCGAAAGATTGCAGCGCCGCCCGCATCAGCCCCGGATACCAGCCCTCGCGCCCCTTCATCAAAACAGGCGCGCGGGCGTCTACCATGATCACAGGCAGGTGCTTTTGCGCCGCCTCAAACAGCAGCGCAGGGCGCAATTCACCTTCCGCCATAATCACCAAAGCCGGGGCCCAATGCGACAGAAACGCGTGGGCCTCGGCGGGTGTGTCGAAAGGCGGCTGCTGATGCAGCATGTTCGCGGTCAGCGGCACCGCTTCCGGGCAGGTCAACAAGACCGTGACGCCCAATTCTTCCACCAGCCGCAACGCCAGTTGCCGCAACCCGCGCGAGCAGCCGACCTCTGCCGCATGCAGCCAGATCAGATCACCCGGCGGACGGGCCGGCCGCGCGATATCAGGGCCAACAGCGCGACGTCCGGTTAGATTGTAAAGCGTGCGGCCTAGGGATAGTGCCATAGAAATCGGTCGCTTACGCGCCCATCTCCTCGGTCATCGATCCGGGCACACCTTCTTCGCGCAACCGGTGAATATGCGCGATAAAATAGCGCATATGCGCATTGTCGACCGTGCGCTGCGCCTCGGCCTTCCAAGCCGAAAAGGCGCTGGCATAATCGGGATACATCCCGACGATGTGAATCTGGCTGACATCCTTGAAGATGTTCTTTTGCGGGCTGACAAGCTCGCCGCCAAACACAAGATGAAGACGCTGCGCCATGCTCAAATTCCTGATTGCTGCACCGCCGCGCAGGGTAGCGGTTGCGCGGGCGCGGTTCAAGCCTTGGCGCACTTGCGGGTGCTGGGCGGGACAGTCATTCTGCAGTGTAGATGGGGGATGCGATGCGGGTTGTGACGACGGGCGAATGTATGGTGGAGTTGTCGCCTGACGGGTATGGCCTGCTGCGGCAGGGCTTTGCCGGAGATACATTTATACTGCTTGGTATTTGCGGCGGTGTTTGCCCGATGCGCTGTCGGGGCAGATGTTGGTATTTATGCTGGCGTCGGGGGTGGGCGTTTCGCATGGGACGCGGCGCGAGGGGTTAAGCGTTGGCCTGTATTTGATTTCGTTGGAAAATGGCGAGCGCAGTTTCAGCTATTGGCGCGACAGTTCCGCCGCACGGCGGTTGGCGGATGATCCGGGAGCTTTGGCGAGAGGGGTTTCAGCCGCGGAGCTGGTGGTGTTTTCGGGGATCACTTTGGCGATTTTGACGGATGCTGTGGCTTGGGCTGGCGGAGTGTCTGCGGCAGGGGGCGGATTTGGCGGCGCAGGTGATTGCTTCGCAGGGTGCTTTGATCGTGCCAAAAGCAGTCGCGCGGGACTGACTTGCGTTTGGCATCTTCCCAGCTGGGAGGGAGTTGTGCTTCTCAGGTGTGCAGGCTCTATATGTGGTATACACGCCGTTAATTGAAGCGATTGTCCCTTGGGAAGCCGCGGGGTGCCATGCGGCCCGCTGTGGCACGGGCGGCTTGCCACTCTGCCAGATCCGTCTCGGTGCGGGTCCGCCCTGCAGGATCTTTCCACGCCAAGCCCGCCGCCAGAACAAAGGTGGTGGCATCAGACAGCCCGCCGTCTTTGTATTTTTGCAGCCGCACGCCTTTGCCCTTGGCCATCTCGGGCAGTTCGGTCAGCGGGAACACCAGCACCTTGCGGTTATCGCCGACGACGGCGACATGATCGCCGACAACCTTGCGGCAGATCGCGGTTTTGACGCCTGCGCCCAAGGACAGCACTTGTTTACCCGCGCGGGTCTGCGCCAGCACTTCGCCTGAGGCTACGACAAAGCCATCCCCGGCGGTCGAGGCCACCAGCAGCTTTTCACCCGGGCGGAAGATTTGCAGATCGACGATTTCGGAATCGTTCGGCAGATCAACCATCAACCGCACCGGTTCGCCCATGCCGCGCCCACCGGGAAGATTTACACCGATCAGCGTATAAAAGCGGCCATTTGCGCCGATCAGCAAGATTTTATCGGTGGTTTCGGCGTGGAAGGCAAAGCGGGCGGTGTCGCCGTCTTTGAATTTTTGCTCGGTGGCCAGATCGACATGGCCCTTCAGCGCCCTGATCCAACCCATTTGCGAGCAGACCACGGTGATTGGTTCGCGTTCGATCATTGCCTCAAAGGACACTTCCTCGACATCGCCCGCCTCGGCAAAAGCGGTGCGGCGTTTGCCCAGAACGGTGTCCTTGCCGAATTTCTTGCGGATATCGTCAAGCTCGACACCGATTTGGGTCCATTGCAACGCGTCGCTTTCCAGAAGGTCCACCAATCCAGCCCGTTCAGCCATCAAGGCATTCCGCTCGGCGATCAGTTCCATTTCTTCCAAGCGGCGCAACGAGCGCAGGCGCATGTTCAAGATGGCTTCGGTCTGCACCTCGGTCAGCTTGCCCTCGCCGGGTTTTGGCGGAACGTAATCTTTCTCGGACATCGCGCGTTTGTGCGGCTTGCCCCAGCTTTCGGCCATCAACGCGGCCTTGGGATCACTGTCATAGCGGATGATGTCGATGACGCGATCAAGGTTCAGGAAGGTGATGATGAAGCCTTCCAGCACCTCTAGACGGTGATCGATCTTCTCCATCCGGTGCTGACTGCGGCGTTTCAGAACGTCGCGGCGGTGGTCAAGGAAGGCACGCAGGACTTCTTTAAGGCTACAGACTTTCGGCTGCCGCCCATCGATCAGCACGTTCATGTTCAGACTGAACCGCGCCTCTAGGTCCGAGGTTTTGAACAACGCCGCCATCAGCATATCGGCCTCGACCGTGCGCGATCGGGGTTCCAGCACGATGCGGATGTCATCGGCGGATTCGTCACGCACATCGGCCAGCAAGGGGATGCGTTTGGTCTGGATCAGTTCGGCCAGCTTTTCGATCAGCCTGGATTTCGGTACCTGATAGGGGATCTCGGTGATGATGATCTGCCAGGTGCCACGGCCCAAGTCTTCGATATGCCATTTCGCGCGCGTGCGGAAGCTGCCGCGCCCGGTGCGGTAGGCTTCCAGCATGGTCGCGCGGGGCTCAATCATGATGCCGCCGGTGGGGAAATCGGGGCCGGGGATGATCTCGACAAGCGCTTCGTCGGTGATCTCTGGGTCTGCCATCATCGCATGGCAGCCGAGGATCAGTTCTTCAAGGTTGTGCGGCGGGATGTTGGTGGCCATGCCGACCGCGATGCCGCTGGAGCCATTCGCCAGCAGATTCGGGAAGGCGGCGGGCATCACCACCGGTTCTTCCAGTGTGCCATCGTAGTTCGGACGAAAATCGACGGCGTTTTCGGTCAGACCCTCCATCAGGGTTTCCGCAATCGCCGTCAGGCGGGCTTCGGTATACCGGCTGGCGGCGGGATTATCGCCGTCGATGTTGCCGAAGTTGCCTTGGCCATCGACCAGCGGATAGCGCACGTTGAAATCTTGCGCGAGGCGCGCCATCGCGTCGTAAATCGCGGAATCGCCGTGGGGGTGATAGTTTCCCATCACGTCGCCGGATATTTTTGCAGACTTACGGAACGCTGAGGTCGCTGAAAGCTTTAACTCCCGCATAGCATAAAGGATTCGGCGGTGAACCGGTTTCAGGCCATCACGGGCGTCGGGCAAGGCCCTGTGCATGATAGTAGACAAAGCATAGGTCAGATAGCGTTCACCAATCGCGCGGGCCAAAGGCTCGGCAAGGGTGATGGGCTCTATCTTGGGATCATTTTCGGCGTCAGACATCGCTGTGGTGTAGTGCGGGGCCGAGGGCTGGTCCAGCCGGAAAACGCAAAGCATGGGCATGCAGAGCGCAGTTTAGGGGGAAGAATCGCTGTTTTTCCCAGCCCAAAACGCGTAGGCTTGTGCTATTGCCGCTGCTCTTGCGTGGAGTACCTGTGCGATGTTTAAACTTACTTTTTTCCTTTGTGTTGGGCTTTTTACTGCGATGTATTTCGGCGGCGTTGATCGCGGTCAGCAGCGCTTTGGTTTGGTTGAAAAACCACGGGTTGTGGCAGCCCCTGTGGCAGATGCCCCTTTGGGTGTTGCTGATCCGCCCGCAGGGATTGCCGCTTCTGAGGTTATACCTGTGACAGAAGCGGCTTTCGTGCCCGAAGCGCCGCTGATGGTCACTTCGGCTGTGGCGGACTCCACGGCTGCGCCCGTGGCCGCACAAGCTGTGGCGGTCGAATCGGGTGTGCTGATGGTGGTGAATACGAAATCCGCCAATGTGCGCTCTGGCCCCGGCAAGGATTTTGTCGTGGTCGGTCGGCTGACACGCGGCGACTCTGTGCTGGTGGTGGTGCGAGGCGAAGGCGCGGACAGCTGGTCGCTGATCCGAATCGAGGGCGACGGCATTGAGGGCTATATCGCCACACGTTTGCTGACCGAGTGATATTGAACGGATTGGCAAACTTGAACGGAATGCACGTCTTCAACTGAACGATTGTCGAAACCTGCCGCAGCCCCTACGAAGGGGAAAACCCAAAAAGGGGCGGCAGGCATGGAACGCACGATTCTGATCACGGGATGCTCGTCGGGCATCGGGCTGGACGCCGCGCGCGGCTTGAAGGCGCGGGGCTGGCGGGTGTTTGCCACTTGCAGGCAAGAACCTGACTGCGAGCGTCTGCGCGCCGAGGGGTTGGAAAGCTTTGTGCTGGATTACGCTGATGAGGCGAGTGTCGAGGCTGCGGTGGCCGAGGTGGTTGCGCGCACTGGGGGCAAGCTGGACGCGCTTTACAACAACGGCGCTTTCGCCTGCCCCGGTGCGGTCGAAGACTTGCCGCGCGGCGCGTTGCGCGCGATCTTTGAGACCAATCTGTTTGGCTATCACGACCTGACGCGGCGGGTTATCCCGCTGATGCGCGCACAGGGCAGCGGGCGGATTATCAACTGCTCCTCGGTGCTTGGGCTGGTAGCGCTGAAATGGCGCGGGGCTTATGTCGCGACCAAATTCGCGATGGAGGGTCTGACGGATGTTTTGCGCATCGAGATGGCCGACACCGGAATCAAGGTGATTTTGATCGAGCCGGGGCCGATTGGCACCTCGATCCGCGAAAAGGCCATTCCGCATTTTGAGCGCTGGATTGATTGGCAAAATTCGGCGCGGGCGGCGGAATATGCCACGTTGCGGGGGCGGCTTTATCAGGCTGGCCCAAAGGATCGCTGGGAGCTGCCCGCCTCGGCCGTGACCGAAAAACTGATCCAAGCTTTGGAATCTGCCCGGCCCAAGGCGCGGTATTATGTCACAACGCCGACGCATCTGATGGGGTTTGCACGGAGGATTCTGTCGACTCGGTTGCTGGATTGGGTGATTGCGAAGGGGTGACGCGTTTTCCAGTTCGCTTTTGCGTCGCCTGCGCCTAAATCATTGGCAAAGCGAAAGGAGCCTACCATGCTCAGCGACCCGATCTTTATCTTTGGCGTGCTTGCCTGTTTCCTTGTGCTGATCATCCTGATGATCGGCATCGGCAGCTTTGCCAAGGGTGGCGAATTTCATGCCAAACATTCTAACCGATTGATGCGATATAGAATTATTGCGCAGGCAGGCGCAGTGATCATCATCGTCGGCTACGCTTACTACCGCAGCAAAGGTGGCAACTGATGGTAATTTTGTCAAAAATATACACCAAGACCGGCGATAAAGGCGAAACCGCTTTGGGCAATGGCGCGCGGGTGGCGAAGCACTCGGCCCGGGTCAGCGCTTATGGCACTGTGGATGAAACGAACGCCACGGTGGGACTGGCGCGGCAATATTCCAATGGCGATCTGGACGCTGCCTTGCAGCGGATTTCCAACGATCTGTTCGATCTTGGTGCGGATCTGTGCACCCCGGATATGGAGAACGACGCGACCGCCCCCTACCCGCGTTTGCGGATGATCGCGGCGCAGGTAGATCGGTTAGAGGCCGAAATTGACGTGATGAATGCCCGCCTGACGCCTCTGCGCAGCTTTATCTTGCCCGGTGGGTCTGCCCTTGCGGCGCAGATGCACCTTTGCCGCACGGTTTGTCGGCGGGCTGAGCGGCTGGTGGTGGAACTGGCCACAACGGAAGCGGTCAACCCAGAAGCGGTGAAATACCTCAACCGCCTGTCGGATTGGTTTTTTGTCGCCGGCCGCATCGCCAACAATGACGGTAAGGACGACGTGCTCTGGGTGCCGGGTCTGACGCGCTAGACGCGACGTAGCGCCGCGCAATTCTGTCGGTTTTGGTCTGTTGCCGACGCGACCAACCATATATGACAGCGGCGAGAGCTTGGGCGGCCTTCGGGCCATTGAACGGAGATATACGCGATGAAGGTTCTTGTACCTGTCAAACGTGTGATCGACTACAACGTGAAAGTGCGCGTGAAAGCGGACGGTTCCGGGGTTGATCTGGCCAATGTGAAAATGTCGATGAACCCGTTTGACGAGATCGCTGTCGAAGAAGCGATCCGGCTGAAGGAAAAGGGCGTTGTGACCGAGGTTGTCGTGGTTTCCATCGGTGTCAAACAGTCGCAGGAAACCCTGCGCACCGCTTTGGCGATGGGCGCAGACCGCGCGATCCTGATTGAAGCCACCGACAATGTGCAAACGGATATTGAACCTCTGTCAGTGGCCAAGCTGCTGGCGGCTGTTGTTCGCGAAGAGGCGCCAGGACTGGTGCTGTGTGGCAAGCAAGCCATTGATAACGATATGAATGCGACTGGGCAGATGCTGTCGGCACTGCTCGGCTGGTCGCAAGCTACTTTCGTGTCTGAACTGGCGATTGATGGCGATAAAGCCGTCGTCACCCGTGAAGTCGACGGCGGTTTGCAAACGATTTCGGTGAAAATGCCGACGATCGTGTCAGTCGATCTGCGCTTGAACGAGCCGCGCTATGCCTCGCTGCCAAACATCATGAAAGCCAAGGCCAAGCCGATGGCACTGAAAACGCCTGCCGATTTCGGCGTTGATGTCACCCCGCGCCTGAACATTGTGAAAACCGTGGAACCTGCGGGCCGCAAGGCTGGTGTCAAAGTGGGCTCGGTGGACGAGCTGATCGCGAAACTTAAAGACGAAGCGGGGGTAATCTGATGGCCGTTCTGCTGATTGCTGATGTAAATGAAGGCGCTTTGGCGACGGATGCCGTGGCGAAAACCCTTGCTGCTATTGCTTCGCTTGGCGAAGTGCATGTGCTGGTCGCAGGCACGGGTGGCGATGCTGCGGCGGCTGAGGCTGCCAAATTGTCCGGCGTTTCCAAAGTGTTGTTCGCCGATGATCACGCCTATTGCCATGGCATGGCGGAATCCACCGCCGCTTTGGTGGTGTCGCTGGCGGGGGGCTATAGCCATATCTGTGGCGCGGCCACCGCGTTCAACAAGAACGTGCTGCCGCGCGTGGCGGCTTTGCTGGACGTGATGGTGATCTCGGACGCAACCGCCGTGATTGACGCCGATACCTTTGAGCGTCCGATCTACGCCGGTAACGCGGTGCAAACCGTGAAATCGGTGGATGCGAAAAAGGTCTTCACCGTGCGCACGGCGACCTTCACGGCGGTTGAGTCGAATGGTTCGGCGGCTGTTGAGAAAATCGGCGGGCCGGGTGAGGCTGGGCTTTCGGCTTGGGTCGAGGATAAGACCGCAACTTCGGATCGCCCGGAACTGACCTCGGCTGGTATCGTGGTTTCTGGTGGCCGTGGTGTTGGCAGCAAAGAAAGCTTCGATCTGATCGAGAACCTGGCCGACAAGCTGGGTGCTGCTGTGGGCGCTTCGCGCGCGGCGGTCGACTCTGGCTATGCGCCGAACGATTGGCAGGTTGGTCAAACCGGTAAAGTCGTGGCACCGCGGCTGTACGTCGCCGTTGGGATTTCGGGGGCTATTCAACACCTTGCCGGGATGAAGGACAGCAAAGTCATCGTCGCGATCAACAAGGATGAAGAAGCGCCGATCTTCCAAGTGGCGGATTATGGTCTGGTGGGCGATCTGTTTACTGTTGTGCCGGAACTGATCGAAAAGCTGTAACTTAACCAAGATTTTGTTGGAAAGGGCGCCTTGCGGCGCCCTTTTTCACATAAGCTGATGGATAGCAGGCATCAATAAATCTGCCACCTCGCGGTGTGCTGCTGGCCCCGGAAGCCCGGCTGCGGCAGGGGCCTCCATCGGCGCGAAAGCCATGCCATCGACACCTTGTGATAGCGCTGCGTGGCTGATCACCACCTGCACATAGGCGGCTAAGGGTGCGCGGATCGCCGTGATCATCTCTCTGTCGATCAGCAAGGGATTGCGCGACAAATCAACCCTGCGGGTGGGCGACGTCGGCGTTTGATCTGACACCCAGAGCAGAATCACCCGCCGCCCCAACCGCGACAGCAGCAGCTTCATCCGGGTCACCCAAGCCGCGCGCAATTCCTCGGCCACCACCTCAAACCGATCTGCCGAAGCCTCTTGCAGCGACATCAGCATGTGCCGGGTGAAGTTAAACTCGGTGAAATCCACTCGTGGGAAGATCGCCCGCAGCAAAGGCGTCGCACCGAGAAACCGATCATTGCGGCGTGGATGCACCGCATAATACCGGTTTGACAGGTTTTGCGCGCCGAGCAGTTGCACCACGGTCACCGAGGCTTGGGCTGCGATCTCGGTCACCGCCACCTCATTGATGAATACATCCGGGCCTGCGTTCATGCAGCCAAGATTGGCCACGGGCAAGCCCAGTTCCCGCTCAATCAGATCGGGGAATGGCAGCGGCACAAACTTACCATAGGTTTCGGTTCCGCCCAGAATAGCAACATAGGCCCGCTCAATATCTCGCTTAGGCCCACGGAACAAAACCCGCGAGCTGCCATATCGGCATGGAAAATAGTCCAGCGACCCCTCGCCGGGAAACACATACGCCATAGCCCACCCATTCGTCTTAACACCCAACACAGACTTTGCCCGAATCGCCTTTCCAAATCGCTAACGCGGGCATTTGTGGCGAATTGTTCTAAACCGCCGCAGGGTTGCACCCGCCTGCGTTGGCTGCGTATTGTGCCGGAGGCAGGTTAAAGGGGTAGTTGCATGGAAATCCGGTCGGTGGGCATCGTTGGGGCGGGGCAGATGGGCAATGGGATTGCGCATGTGTTCGCGATGGCCGGATATGATGTGCTGCTGAACGACGTGAACCCCGAGATGCTGGGGAAGGCGATTGCCACCATCGACAAAAATATGGAGCGGCAGGTATCGCGCGGCAAGCTGGCGGCTGAGGATAAGGCCGCTGCGATGGCGCGGATCAAGACGACAGCGGTGTTGGCTGATCTGGGGCCTCTCGATTTGGTGATTGAGGCGGCCACCGAAAAAGAGGCGATCAAGAACGCAATCTTCGACGGGCTGTTGCCGCATTTGGGGCCAGATACGATTCTCACCTCGAACACTTCGTCAATTTCGATCACTCGGCTGGCGAGCCGGACAGATCGGCCTGAGAAGTTCATGGGGTTTCACTTTATGAACCCGGTGCCGGTGATGCAGCTGGTAGAGCTGATCCGGGGCATTGCGACCGATAAGCCGACCTACGACACCCTGCTGGCGGTCGTGGGAAAACTGGGCAAAACGGCGGCGTCTGCCGAGGATTTCCCGGCTTTCATCGTCAACCGTATCTTGATGCCGATGATCAATGAGGCGGTTTATACGCTGTATGAGGGCGTGGGTTCGGTGAAGTCGATTGATGAAAGCTTGAAACTGGGGGCCAATCATCCGATGGGGCCGCTGGAATTGGCGGATTTTATCGGCCTCGACACCTGCCTGGCGATCATGAATGTGCTGCATGAGGGGCTGGGGGATACGAAATATCGGCCCTGCCCGCTGCTGTCGAAATATGTCGAGGCGGGCTGGTTGGGTCGGAAGACTCAGCGCGGGTTTTATGATTATCGCGGCGAGGTTCCGGTTCCGACGCGGTGAGTATCCACGCGCAGACAAAATATCTGCATAACGAGATTAAAGGGTTACAAGTAAGCGCTGCGGCGGCCCCCGTGGTTTCGGCTTAGCGGGATTTCGGGCATGGCGCCCTGTAACTGAGGTTGCGGGAGGTTTGCTGTAGCGCCCCAGATGGAGGTTCCCAGCCGTAGGGGCGTTTCGCGCATCGAAGGTTTGGCCGGTCCGACGGGGCGGCGTCAGTGGCCGGATGAGATCAAGGCCCGCATTGTGGCTGAGAGCCTGGGGTCGCGGGCGCGGGTCTGTGACGCGGCCGATAAGTATGGCCGATAAGTATGGGTTGTTCGCGTGGCATGTTTCGCAATGGCGCTGCCTTTCCCGCAAGGGGAAGCTGGTCCTGCCGGGCGACAGGGTGCAAATGTTCGTGCCGCTTGTGGTGGAGCCAGTGGGCGCGCCCGATCTGGCTGCGGTGTAGGCGGGTGCTGGGGTGGTCAAGAGCGAGATCGCCGGGACCGTGCTGCATGTGGCCTCAGAATGCAGCCCGGAACATGCGGCTGCATTGGCGACTGTGTTGAAGAGGGCTCTGTGATCTTCCCGGATCAGGCGCCCCGGATCGTGATTGCACCAAAGCCGGTGGATTTCCGCAACGATCATGACGGGCTGGCTTCTGTGGCGCAAGCCGAGTTGAGCTTTGCCCAGAACGCAGGCGTGATGCTGGTGTTCTGGTCCAAACGCGGGGATCGGTCAAAGTCTTGTTCCGACTGATACCAACGGCCATTGTTTCTGACTCTGAGGGGATTCCCAAAGCGTTCAGATTCTGATTCTCTTGTTCCGACGGCAGGGAGGATCGAATGGCAATCGAGGTCACGCGGAAGGAATTGACGGCGGCGGAGCTGCGGGCG
>NZ_JAUSBA010000037.1 GCF_030652235.1 Cypionkella sp. | reverse complement strand
ATCGAGATTGAGGCAGAACGAATTTGTGCACAGGTCGCTGCCTATGGCTAAGTCAAATCGCTATCAAGCATTGATTTCGAAGATATTTTTTGATGGGTATCAACCCGGCAATGCGTCATTTGAATTTGAACGTGTGGCGCTCGAACACGGGGCAGAAGCGCTTGGTATCAAGCTGCCGAAAAACCTTGGCGACGTGATCTACTCTGTCCGATTTCGGACATCCCTTCCGGGGGATATCATCGCCACCCAACCGCTTGGGATGGAGTGGATCATTGAGGGCGCGGGCAGAGCGGCATATCGTTTCAAACTCGTACGTATCAACCGCATCGTCCCCCGTGCGGATCTTGTTCGGATTTCCATCCCCGACGCGACGCCAGAACTCATTCGCGCCTACGCGCTTGATGACGAGCAGGCCCTTCTTGCAATCGTTCGCTACAACCGCTTGATCGATACATTTCTGGGTCTGACGACTTACAGCCTCCAGAACCATCTGAGGACGACAGTAAAGGGTATCGGTCAAATCGAGATCGACGAACTATACATTGGGCTCGATAAGCGCGGCTGCCACTATGTCATCCCTGTGCAGGCCAAGGGTGGCAAAGACCAGATCGGTATTGTTCAGACGACACAGGACATCCGTTTCGTGGAACAGAAGTTTCCGGGGCTTCGTTGTCGGGCGATTGCAGCACAGTTTATGGACGATCAAGTGATCGCCCTTTTCGAATTGACGCTGGAGGATGACGAAATCCGAGTTGTCGAGGAACGGCACTACCGCCTTGTCCCTGCCCGTGACCTGGATCGTGAAGCCATCCGTACCTATCGGTGATCCGCCACCCCCTGGCATGGTTCCTCCCCGGCCCTGTTTGTATGCGGGGGGGCGCAGCGCGGCACTTCGCTAGCGAAAGTGGATTTTGTGGGGGAATCCACTTGGAATCCACTTCGCGGAATCCGGCCGGATAAATTGCGTTATATCAATAGCTTATAAAATCACGATCTCGCCGTGCTGGATTCTTTTGCGGAATCCACCAAATCCACTTTGCGGAATCCACCTGACCAAATCCACCCTGCCAAATCCAGGCCGCTAGAGGCGTTTGCAGACAAAGCCAAGAGTGGCCTCAAGCTTCGCTTTATACCTTGCATGATTGATGCGCGACCGCCCGACTTGGGGCGCAGGATTGTCCGCGACGCCCGGCGGCCCGGAGTCAATCATCGCATCGAAGCGGCACTAGCAGGATCAGTTTAAGCTGTTCGCTTGCAAGATGGCCGTTGTGAAAGCGGCCGCGCCAGTAGGGGTGATGATCATGGCGCGCGGCATCATGTCGGCCTCCGGCTGATCCGGTACACCCTGGCCCTGCCCTCTTCCTTCGTCGAAGTCACGTTCAGCCCGAGCTTCTTGCCCAGCGTCCCGGACATGAAGCCACGGACGCTGTGCGACCTCCAACCGGTGGCGGCAATGATCGCCTCGATGGTCACCCCTTCTGGCGCTTCCAGCAGTGCGATCAACTGCGCCTGTTTCGTCCCGGCGCGAAGGGAGGGGCGCACGGGGTCGGCGTCAGTCTTTTCGGGCAGATCGGCCTGCGCAGGCAGTTCCGGCACGATCCCGATTGCGGCCAATCCGGCATTGGTTACCTTGAGCGTGGTGCCATGGCCATCGCCGGTCTCACGCCAGAGCGGCTCGCCTTTGCTGATGTTGGCATCGACTTCTTCCAGCAGGCCGCGTTCGATCATCCTGCCAATCGCCATCCTGGCGGCGGCCCCATGCAGACCCTTGGGCAGGGGCATGGCGATGTTGCCGGGGCGCTGGGCACCGGCACTGAGGATGATGCTCTGGGTTTCAGTGAGTCGTGTCATAACAGGTTTCCTGTTACAGGTCGTGTGTGGCAAAGAAAGCTGCGATGCGCGACAGCAGACCGGTGTGGCTCGCAAGGCCGGAGCCAAGGTTGAGGTGGCTGTTGACGTCGATTTCCAGATCGGCAATCTCGCGCAGCAGGGCGATGGCGTCGTCGCAGGCAGCGACGCGTTCCGCCTCCCACTCAGCCGTCAGGACGTCCTGTTCAAGCTGATGGCGCTGGGCGGGGTCGACTGCCATGTCAGACTTGTCCTTCACATCGGGTTCAGCGTCATCCGCAGCGGGCTCCGTGTGGGTGGCCTCATGGCCACCGGCCACAAAGAGATAGTTGTCGTTGTGGTCAGTCTCGGTCAGGAAGGTTTCGGCTGCGCGCATGGCTGCTACTTCGGTGGCCGCTTCAACCACCACGCGGTGGGTGAGGGTTTCGATCAGCTTCACGGTGAACTTCGGCATGTCTGGCTCCGCATTCGGGGCAAGCGGGATGCGTTGCCCCCTACGCGGCCAAGCCCCCGGCTGGGGGCTTGCAGGGAACAGACCTGACCTATTCGGCGTGTTCGCCTTCCTTGAACGCGCTGTCGGTGATCTGGCGCAGCAGGCTGGCGTAGTGGGTCAGCGTACCGACATTGCCCCAGTTGACCTCGTCCGGTTCTGCGCCGAAGTGGTCCGCGCTGAGCCCCTTCAACCGCTCCAGCATCGCGTCGATCTCGAACTTCGCCGCAACGAAGGCGCCCAGCGCTTTGGAATTGTCGGCGGTATTGCGGCGATTTCTGGCAGTCATGATGGAGCCCTGTCGGTTTGTTCGCGATGCAAGATGCATCGGCTCTGCAGACAACGTTGCTCTGACACAGAGATTGATCAACGAAATAACACGCAATATCATTGCTTGTCTTATGCTGATCTCGGCTCCTGTGTTAATATGGAGCCACTGCACGCCACGCCATTTATGGCGTGCAGTGGCGGCGGCTGGATCGTTCATTGCTAGGCTCTGGACTCATTGATCATATCCAGAAGATGACGATGGCCGCGATGGCGATAGCTGACATGAAGGTGTGGGCGCAGCGGTCGTAGCGGGTGTGGATGCGCCGCCAATCCTTCAGCTTGCCAAACATGTTCTCGATT
>NZ_JAUSBA010000036.1 GCF_030652235.1 Cypionkella sp. | reverse complement strand
ATCGAGATTGAGGCAGAACGAATTTGTGCACAGGTCGCTGCCTATGGCTAAGTCAAATCGCTATCAAGCATTGATTTCGAAGATATTTTTTGATGGGTATCAACCCGGCAATGCGTCATTTGAATTTGAACGTGTGGCGCTTGAACACGGCGCAGAGGCGCTTGGTATAAAGCTGCCGAAAAACCTTGGCGACGTGATCTACTCTGTCAGGTTCCGAACAGCCCTTCCGGACGATATTCTCGCTACCCAGCCACCGGGGATGGAGTGGATCATCGAGGGTGCTGGACGGGCGGCATATCGTTTCAAACTTGTACGCGTCAACCGTGTGGTACCGCGTGCAGACCTTGTACGTGTGTCCATCCCGGACGCCACGCCTGAGATCATTCGCGCCTACGCTCTAGATGACGAGCAAGCCCTGCTTGCAATAGTCCGCTACAATCGGCTGATCGACACCTTCTTGGGGCTGACGACTTACAGCCTTCAGAACCATCTCAGAACGACGGTCAAAGGCATCGGTCAGATTGAGATCGACGAGCTTTACATCGGGCTCGATAAGCGCGGCTGCCACTATGTTATCCCCGTGCAGGCAAAGGGCGGTAAGGACCAGATCGGTATTGTTCAGACGACACAGGACATCCGCTTTGTGGAACAAAAGTTTCCGGGGCTGAGCTGCCGGGCAATTGCTGCCCAGTTCATGGAGGATCAGGTGATCGCTCTTTTTGAGCTTACGCTGGAGGATGACGAGATCCGCGTTGTCGAGGAGCGGCACTACCGCCTTGTGCCAGCTCGCGACCTCGACCGGCAAGCCATCAAGACCTATAGGTGACCCCCCCTGGCATGGTTCCTCCCCGGCCCTGTTTGTATGCGGGGGGGCGCAGCGCGGCGTTTCGCTAGCGACAGGCATTTTCACCGGGGAATCCAGGTGGAAGCCACTTAACGGAAGCCATCTCAGTAAATTACAATATATCAATGACTTACTTAATCACGATCTTGGCGTGCTGGATTCTTTTGCGGAATCCAGGGAATCCACTTTGCGGAAGCCACCTTGGCCGGAATCCAGCCAGCGGAAGCCACCCTTTTCGATCCGTCATGGATTGCCAAGGCCATGCCTGCGCACGGACGTCAGCTACCATTCTAATCCGCCATGACAGCTTGCGCCCCTGCTTCGAACACCAGTTCGGGCAGGACCACCTCCCATTCGTCGCGGCGGAGCAGGTGGTTATACTCCTCGTCCCCATCCTCGCGCCGCCAATTCAGGATGGCCGCGACCTCGCCACGCAGGAAGGTGGTGCCTTCGGGTGGGGCGAAGGCCCGGGAGAGGCGGGCAAGGGTCTGGCCCTGGGCGTTCTCGATCCGCCAGCGGTCGCCGTCGCGGATCAGGTGGACGGGGTCGCCAGGGCGGGCCGTGGGAATGGCAGCCAGCGACGGATCACCCGGCCGCTGGCGCCCGGCGAAGGACAGGTCCACCAACTTTGGGTCCGGTGGCACATAGCGCAGACGGGCACGCGGAAGGGCGGTGGTATCGGGGGTGATGCAGCGCGACAGGACCGCATCGTCTTGGCGGACAAAGGCATGGGGGCCGTCAGTCAGGACGGTCAGGGTTGATCGCGCCCGCGTCATCGCGACATAGAACAGGCGGCGAGGCGCATCGGCATCCTCGCCGCGCGACGGGCGATCCCAGCCGCCGTTCAGGATGGCGACATGATCGAACTCCAACCCCTTGGCGCGATGGGCAGTCAGCAGCAGCAGCCCCCGCTGTTCGCCCCGCACGTCCCGCGCCCATTCGCCGAACCATTGCACGAGGTCTGGCACAGGGGCGGCCTTTTCCACCAGTTCGCGTGCGAGGGTGCCAATGCCTTCGCCTATCAGGTCGGTCCAGCGGGTCTGGGGTTGGGCGTTCAGGATGGCGACCAGATCGGGGATGGTCAGCAACCGGGTGCGATCTGCCAAGAGGGCGCAGACAAATCCCTGCATCTCGCGCATGCGCCACAGGGTAAGCGGCTTTTCATTGGCCATGTCGATCGGGATGCCAAGCGCCTCGGCATAGGCGCGCACTGGTTCCAGCCGCCGCCAATCGCGGGCGATCACGGCGCAGCGACGCCAGGACCAATCCGGGTCTAGCCCAGATAGGCGCACCAGTTCGTCTAGCGCAGCCACCGCCTGCGCGGCATCGCCCCCCGCATCCAGCAGCGAGACGCGCCCCTGCGCGACAGGGTCCAGTGCTGCCCAATCGCCCCCGGGCATCGCCTTGGCACGGGCGCGGTTTACGGTGATGTCATGGCCTGCCTTCATGCGCTGGGCCGCCGGGGCAATCACCGCATTGGCCGCTGCGATGATATGGGCGGAAGAGCGATAGTTCTCGGTCAGCCAAACCGGTTTGGCGGCATAATCCGCCTCAAAGCGGCGGATGAAGTCGATGCTGGCCCCGGCGAAGGCGTAGATGTTCTGATCGTCATCGCCCACGGCAAACAGGCTGATGCGCAAGTCATCCTCCAGTGACCGTCCCGCCACCGCACCGATCAGGGCGTATTCCTCGGGGCCGATGTCTTGATATTCGTCGACCAGCAGCCAGCGATATCCTTGAATCAGCGTCTCGCGCAGCGCCTCTGCCTCAAGCTTGCTCAGACCGTCCCCGCGCAACAAGGCAACAGCTTGCATCACAATCCCGTCAAAATCGACCGGGCCCTCGTGGTCACCTGCAAAACTTGCCCCCATCAGCCGCATCGCCAGCGCGTGGCAGGTCGACACCGTCACCCCCGCTGCGTCATCCCCGATCAGGCGGCGCAGGCGTTCGCGGATCTCGGCTGCGGCATGGCGGTTGTAGGTCAGCACCAGAATGCCGCGCGGGTCCTCGCGTTTCACGCGGATCAGATAGGCGATGCGATGGACCAGCACCCGCGTCTTGCCCGACCCCGGTCCGGCCAGCACCAGCACGTTGGTCTGTTCGCGGTCATCGCGCACGATCTCGGCCTGAACCGGGTTGTTCAGCGCATCCACAATTGTCCGCCATGAGGTGCCGGTGGTCTGCCGCCGAATTTCCGTCCCGCGCCCTGGCAGCCAGCGGCGCAGGAAAGCGTCGCGGTCCAGCACGAAGTAGTCTTCCGACAGGCGCTGGGCCTGATCCATCGCTGCCAGCCCCTTTTCGGCATAGGCGGCCATCACATGGGTCTGGATCGTCGTCTCGCCGTAATGCTCTTCGAGAGGCGCGAAGTGCTGCACGGTGAAGGGCCCGCCCTTGGGGTTCAGATGCACCGTGATTGCCGGGCGGAACACCGTCAGGCCACGGCCCAAGGTGGCCACCTGCTGTTCGTGCAGCCACAAGAGCGCACGGTCCATCAAGCGGGTCATATCCTTGACCTCGGCCCTGAGCAGCGCGTCGCCGTCCAGCGCATCTAGCATCGCGCCAAGGGTGGTTTCCACCTGAATGTCTTTGCCGCGTGTCCCCTTCGCGACCTTGCCTGTCAGATGGGCGAGTAGCGCCTGCGCCCCCTGTCGCCGCAGATCGGCGGTGCGGGCGACAACGGGCCATGACCGCTCCAGCCGCACGAAGATCGTGTTCCGGCTGACCTTACGGAGCGTCAGGTTCCCCCGACCGCCGTCCTGATCGCGCCCATCCTGGGCCATGCCGCGCAGGATGGTTTCCACCAGATCGGGCCGCACCTGCGCATGACCCTTGTCGCGCAATGCCTGACACGTCTCGGTGAGATTCAAAGGTTGCGCCTCGGACCCTTCGGCATCCGGCACGGCCTCTTGCATCATGGCGATAAGGTCAGCCTCCATCCGCCCCGCGTGATCCAGACGGCGGACCGAGGCATCTTCGACCCCCAGATGAACATAGACCGTGATGCCCGTGTCGTTGCTGGCGATCCCCATAACCTCAAGATCAGCAAAGGCCCGATGCAACTCGCGCCCCGATAATCCACAGGCGCCAGTCAGGTCGTCGGTCGAAACGCCGGCATCGACAGGCGCATTCATCACATGGCGCACAAGGTCCATCAGTTGGGTGCGCCTGACCCCGGTGATCTGTGCCCGTTCCAGGATAGCCGTCGCCTCCTCCACCGACCGGATGCGCAGCGAGGAGGGGAAAACCTGCACGCGGTTTTCCTCGCGGCTCAGCAGCGTCGCCTCCTCCAGCCAGGCCACGGCGGTTTTCACGCGGGTGTCGTCGGTGGTCTTGTCGCGCTCGAACTCCTGATCCTTTTCCTCGCGCACGATTTCGCCCGGCGTGGCAACCACCTCGCCGGATTTGTGCTTTTCCATCCGCCGCAGCGCTTTCAGAATCGCGCCAATCTCATGCCGTGCCAAGCGAGACCGCGCCGAAAGCGAGAATTGCCGCTCCACATCCTCGGGGCTGAACAAGAGCACACAATTGGCCGGACCATGATCCCGCCCGGCACGGCCCGCCTCTTGCAGGTAATTTTCCAACGACCCCGGAATATCGCCGTGCACGACCAGCCGGATGTCGGGCTTGTCGATGCCCATGCCAAAGGCGTTGGTCGCGGCGATGACCCGCAATTGCCCGGTGCGAAACGCTTCTTGCACATCGCGTTTGCGGTCGGGCGGCAGGCCGGCATGAAAGAAATCAGCGGCCAGCCCTTGCCCTTTCAGGAACTCCGCCACCTTCTCGGTCGCACTCCGCGTGGCGCAATAGACCACGGCACCGGATGCGCCTTCGGGCGGCAGGTTCGCCTCGATCGCTGCCAGGATATCGGTGAGCTTGGTCGCCTTTTGCGTGGGCAGCACCGCGAAGGACAGGTTGGTGCGCACCGCGCCGCCATCCAGCAACATCAGATCAACCCCAAGGCGGGTCTGGAAATGGTCGCGGATGTCGCGCACCACCTCGGGCTTGGCCGTAGCGGTCAGGCACAGCACCGGCGCTGGGCTATCGCCCGAGAACTCCTTGATGAAGCGGCTGACGTAGCGGTAGTCGGGCCGGAAATCGTGGCCCCATTTGCTGACGCAATGCGCCTCGTCCAGCACCCAAAGCCCGACCTCGCGCTGTTGCAGCACGGCGCGGATGGACGGTGAGCGCAACTGTTCGGGTGAGATCAGCAGCATCGCCGCGTCGCCCATCCGCACCTTTTCCAGCGCGTCATGTCGTTCCGGCAGCGACAGCATGCCGTTCACCGTGACCGCACTGGAAATCCCCGCCCGCGCCAGCCCTTGCACCTGATCGGCCATCAGCGCCACCAGCGGCGAGATCACCACTGTCAGGGCACCGGTCTTGTCAAACCGCGACAGCGCCGGGATCTGGTAGCAGACTGATTTTCCGGTGCCGGTGGGCAGGATGCCCAGCAAGGATTTACCCGCCATCGCCTCGGCAACGATCCTTTCCTGCAAGGGGCGGCCCATGTCATCGACCGGCTGGGGGCGGAAGGAGGGAAAGCCGAACCAGCGCTCCAGCGCGGCATTCGGGTTGTTCTTCTCAACGCACCAGCCGCAGGCCGGATCACCGCAATTGGTGTCGCGCAAGTGCCGCACGATCCGCCCCGCCTGCGGGAACTGCAACCGCACCCAAGGAGGCATGACTGAATCCCCACCCGCAACCGATATCCACGACAGCGCATAGGCCATCGGCCAGCCATTGCGCGGATCGGACAGGCGGCCAAGCGTCTGCTCCAGCCGGTGATTACAGGCACTGCCGCCCAGCAGGCGACGGATGGCCGCGTGGGCTGCGGCCTCACCTGGTGCTGCACCTCGCAGCAATTGGAACAGCGCATCGAACCCGGCTGAGGCTTCGCACCGCGTCGTCAGATGGTGATAGGCCAGCAGAGCATCGGGTGCCTCCTGCCCCAGCCGGGTGAAGGCCGCTATCTGATCGGCCAGCACCTGCAGCGCCAGCCGCGCATCCTGTTCGGGGTCATTCACATGCCCGACCTGCAGCCGCCCGTCCTGATAATGCTTGACCAGATGATGATAGGGATTGCGCGGAAAGGCCAAGGGATTCAGCCATAGCGTGTCAATCGGGGCCACCCCCAACCCCGCCAGCCGCGCCCGGTTCGCCACCAGATGCGGCACGTCATGGCGCAGGATGTTGTGGCCCACCAGATGCGCCGCGCCATCGCAAACCGCCTCCAGCCGGTCCAGCGCATAGTCCAGTACGGCCCCTCTGTGGACCAAGGCCCGCTCCCCCCGCACCGCCGCAAGGGCAAAGAGGCGCGCGGATTTCGGATCAACCTCCAGATCGATGGAAACGCAACTAGACAGAAAATGGGCAGGGTCAAAGGTCAAACGTCGAGCATCCGAATTCCAAAGTTCAATAGTGGCTTCCAAGCCATTGATAACCTTGTCACCAGGATTCGATAGCCTCAGATTTCAGCCGCGAGTTGCTTTTCGGTATTGGCAGGCGCTTCCTGCAGCCGTGCCGCAATGCGACCACTCAGAACTGCAGACTGCTTTCTCAGGGTTTGCTTGTTAGCATGGCCAACTGTCCGCGCCGCAGGCTGGATCGCTAAACACTAGGCTGACTGGCCGATCCGATACACCCTGCCCCGAGCATCGTCTTTTGCAGAAACCACCTCCAGCCCGAGTTTCTTGCCCAGCGCGCCCGACAACGCACCACGGGCGCTGTGAGCCTGCCACCCCGTCGCGGCAACAATCTCCGGCATCGTGACACCCTCGGGTCGCCGCAGCATCGAGATCAGCAGCGCCTGCTTTGTGCCCGTGCGCAGCGGAGGGTGTTTCGCGTCGGACTGAGCGCTGGCACCGCCATGGCTCGCCACACTTATCTTAACCACTACCGGCTCAATCCCGATGACTTGTAACCCGGCCATGGTGACCACCAGCGTGGTGCCATGCCCATCGCCGGTTTCGCGCCAGAGCGGTTCGCCGCGCCGCAGGTTGGCGTCTACCTCCTGCAGCCAGCCGTGTTCGATCATTTTGCTGACGGCCATCTTCGCTGCCGCGCCTGCCAGCCCTTTGGGCAGCGGCAGGGCGAGGTTTTCGGGGCGTTGTGCCCCAGCGCTGAGGATGATCGTTTGGGTTTCGGTCAGCTTGGTCATGGCGGGTTCCCCTTAGCGGTCGTAGGTGGCAAGGAAGGTTGCAATGCGCGGCATGGGGTCATTGTAGCCATCAGCGTCCGTGCCGATGATCACATCGCCATCGTCGTCACGGTCCAGATCGGCGATTTCGCGCAGCAGGGCGATGGCCCCGTCGCAGGCGGCGAGGCGATCGGCTTCCCATGCGGCGGTGATGGCGTCCTGTTCGATCTGGTGGCGCTGGGCGGGATCAAGCGGCATGTTCGCCCTCCTTGAAAGCGCCGTCGGTGATCTCGCGCAAAAGGCTGGCGTAGTTGTTCAGGTTGCCGACGTGGCCCCAGGTGATCTCGTCCGGGTGGGTCTCGAAATGGTCGTCGCTCAGGGTCTTCAGCCGCTCCAGCATCGCGTCGATCTGGAACTTGGTAGTCATGAAGGCGTCGAGGGCTTTGGCGTTGTCGGTCGCGAGGCGGGTGGTCATGGCGGGTGTCCTTTGGGTGAGGTGCATCATTCTTGTGCAATCAGAATCGCTCCATCTCGAAGTGTAATCAACTGAATAACAAGCAATTTCATTGTGTTAAGATCTTCAATTCTAGCAGATCTCGTTCCGCATCAATCTGCGGCCCGGACGCCGTCCACTGGCAACCGATCTTTATGAAGTGGGCAAAGAGCCGCGTCGGGCTCAGCAGATTCCCGCGCTGGACATTTTCATGGCGAGGCTGACGCAGATTCGGACGCGGCCGACGAGGAGTTTGATCCGATGACCATGATCAAAAGCGAGGTAATCGCGCGATCCAGATTGCATAATTTAGTGCATGCGTGCAGTTTGTTTTGCACAGTAGTTAGGATCAGCTATTCTCCATCGGAAAGGCATTTGGCCATGCAGCTGCCAACAAAACCACAAACCGCGACCGAACTGTTGGAAGCTTTGGCCACCGCACAGGATGGCTTGGGAAAGGGCGGGCGGCGGCTTGCAAGTTTCTTTGCCGACAATCTGGGTGCGAACGCTGTCCTTTCCGCTTCAGAAGTGGCGCAACGATGTGGCGTGAATGCCTCGACAGTTGTACGTCTGGCACAGGGCCTTGGCTACTCAGGGTATCGCGAGTTTCAGGCGGTCTTGCAGGATCAACTGATGACCTTCGCGCAGGCGCGAGCGCAGGAAACATCACCTACAGTGCCTTCGTTGTCGGTCCGCCCGGTCCGGCTGCATCTTTTGGCGGACTCTGGAAAATCTTTCAACGAAGGTGCAGCAGCAGCGGCGCAAAACTATTGCGGAATGAACCCCGGAGTGGCGATATCATCTGATCTGCACGCCTCCTATACGGTTGATCCGGTCGACTTCGCGAGGCGAATTGAAGCGGCGGCAGGGGTGTCGGACGGGATCATTCTTGTGGCCCGGGAACATCCGGCTATCAATGATGCGGTGCGCACCGTGACGGCGAAAGGCATTCCAGTTGTTTGCCTGACCACAGATCTGCCGACATCCGGTCGCACGGCCTATGTCGGCTCGGACCAGTATGTTTCGGGGGCTACGGCAGGGTGGCTTTGCGGGCGCATGTTGCCCGCAGGCAGTTCGGGCCGCGTGTTGTTCGTCTATTCGGTCCCCTTCCGCTGCCATCAGGACCGTGAGCAAGGCTTCCGCCACGTTCTGCGGACCGAGTTTCCAGATCTGGCGATCGACGAAAAGGTCAGTTCGGACGAAAGCGTTGACGTGATCTATGAAGCCGTGCGGCGCTATATCGCGAAAAGCGGGCCACCAGCCGCCGTCTACAATGTTTCCGGGGCGAATATCGGGGTTGGGCGCGCCTTGGAGGACGAGGGGATAAGCCATTCGACCGTGTTCATCGGCCATGAATTGAATGCAAATTCAAGGTCTTTGCTGGAACGCAACATAATGGACGTTACCATTGGACATGATTTCGACCGCGAGATTTCTCTGGCGGTCGATAGTATCAGGCTGGCGCGCGAGGGGGTTCAGCCAATCAATCGCATTACGCAAAGCCAGGTTTTTACCCGCTTTAACTGTGCGACTTTTTGAAGCGTCACAGTGCCAGTTTTCCATGCGGCGTTGGCGGCGCGAACTGATAAGCGCCCCAGACCGACTGATCGAAGTTGATCACAGATCCGGTCATCATTCCCGAATCCTCTGACGCAAGATAGGCCACTGCCTTGGCCACTTCTTCGGGCGAAAGCAGCCGTCCGAACGGTTGTTCTTCTGCGACCTTTTCAAGCCAGTTCTCATCTGCCCCGTGATATTCACGCTGGGTACGGTCTTCACCGTCAGACGCCATCCAACCAATGTTCAACTGGTTCACCCTGATCCTGTTGCGCATAGCGGCGAACGCAGTGTTGCGGGTAAAGGTGGCCAGCGCCGCCTTGGAAGCACAGTAGGGCGAGATGAAGGGTTGGCCGGCAAGCGCCGCTGTCGAGCCGATATTGATGATCGCACCCGGGGTCTCATCCCGCACCATGCGGCGAATCGCTTCCTGCATCAGGAAGAACGGCGCGCGGGTGTTGACTGCGAACATCCGGTCAAACAGCGCCTGATCCGTGGAAAGGATGTCCCCGCGGTCCGTGATTCCGGCTGCGTTGACAAGAATATCAACCCGGCCGAACGCGGCATCCAGCGCGTCAAACACGCGGCGGCAGTCGGCAACATGTTCAAGGTCGGCCTGCACAAAGCGTACATCGCAGCCAGTTTTGGCTTGGATTGCAGCGGCAACCGCCTGACCTTTTCCTGCATTGCGCCCGCAGGTTATCACGCCTACCGCACCGGCTTCGGCCAGTTGTAGCGCGATTGCCGCCCCCAATCCTTGCGTCCCGCCAGTCACGACGGCGATTTTTCCATCCACTCTGTTCACGTAAGTCTCCCTGGCTGCAACACATATTGCCGCGATTTGCGTATCGAAATTTCTATTGACATAACTGCATGAATGCAACAGATTTTGCAACAAGGGCGTGATTGA
This sequence comes from Cypionkella sp., assembly GCF_030652235.1. Lineage (GTDB taxonomy): Bacteria > Pseudomonadota > Alphaproteobacteria > Rhodobacterales > Rhodobacteraceae > Cypionkella. The sequence goes on along the minus strand of NZ_JAUSBA010000036.1, from coordinate 20,907 downwards.
CGCAATTATTGTTGCGCAATCCATGTGGGGATACGGAGAGGAAAACAAATGTTACGTATTGCAGTACTCGGCTGTGGCCGGATCGGACAAATGCATGCGGCCAACGTGGCGCGGCATCCACGCGCAGAACTGGCGATGGTCTATGACGTTCACGCGCCTTCGGCGGACAAGGTCGCGCAGACGCTTGGCGTCACCGCCGCGCAATCCGCTGAGGCCGTGTTCAGTGACCCCACCGTCGATGCGGTCTTGATCGCAACAGCCACGCCCACCCATGCCGATTATATCGAAATGGCGATTGCAACGGGCAAAGCAGTCCTGTGCGAAAAACCCATTGATTTGAACCTCGCGCGGGTGAATGCCTGCGCAGCAAAGATCGGCAACACCAGCATCCCGATCCAACTGGGTTTCAACCGCCGCTACGACCCCGGCCATTCGGCTGCCCGGAACGCGATGCTGGCAGGCGACATTGGTGATCTGCATCAGGTCATCATCACGTCGCGCGATCCGGCGATCCCGCCCCGCGCCTATCTTGAAGCAGCCGGTGGCTTGTTCCGCGACATGACCATTCATGACTTTGATCTTGCCCGCTTCATGTTGGGCGAAGAACCGACTGAGGTGTTCGCCATCGGTGGCGCTCTGATCGACCCTGTACTTGGTGCTGAGCTTAACGAAGTGGACAGCGCCATGTTCATTCTGCGCACGGCATCCGGCAAGCAGTGCCACATCAACAACTCGCGCACCGCAGTCTACGGCTACGATCAGCGCGTGGAACTGATGGGCAGCGATGGGATGATCATTTCTGACAACCGCAAGCCACACGAGATGCGCCGCTATGGGGCAAAATCCGTTGAAGCCAGCGAGCCCTATCAGTTCTTCTTTCTGGAACGCTACAACGAGGCGTTCATGGCCGAAATCGACGGCTTTGTGGACTGCGTCGAAAAGGGTGCTGCGCCCTTGGCCAGCTTTGAAGACGGCCGCCGCGCGCTGATCCTTGCCGAAGCCGCGTACCTTTCGATGAAGGAGCGCCGCCTCGTGCAGGTTTCAGAAGTCAAAGCCTGAACCCTTTCCATGCAGCGCAGGTCACTCGGTGCTGCATTTGAATTTGTGATGGGCACGTCTGTTGAGGAGCAGATCGTCCGTCATGAAGCAGACCCCTTCGTGTTCACATGAAGGGCACGAAGGTTCGCGATCACTTTACCAAAAGTACCCGGACCAAAAAAGTAAACTCAGTGGAGGAAGCTATGACGTTCAAGACGACCCGTATGACCCGCCGCCAATCCGCCAAGACGCTCTTCGCAGGCGCTTTGGCCTTCAGCATGACTGCAGGTGCCAGCTTTGCCGAAGGCAATGCCGATGTGATGATCGGCTTCACACCGAAATTCCTGAAAGACGACTTCCAGACCCTGATGCTGGATCTGTCGAAAAAGGCCTTCGACGCCAAGGGCTTCACGCTCGTCGGCGCGCCGGACCCGAACGGCGACATCGCAGCACAGGTGGACGCTTTGACCAACCTGATGGCCAACGGTGCGAATGTCATCGTTTTCGCACCTCTGGACGCGGCGGGGATCGTACCGGTGGTTCAAAAGGCCAATGAGGCAGGCGTATTGGTCTTCTCGATCGACGATAGTCCGGCTGGCGGCAAGGTCACCGCGACCGTTCGCGCTGACAACGTTGACGCCGGTGCGCAGGGTGCCAAGGAAATGGCCAAGCGTCTGGCGGCACACCCCTGTTCGGCCGACGACAGCTGCATCGTGCTGGAATTGCAAGGTGCTTTGACCACGCCGAACGGGCTTGACCGCTCGGACGGCTTTGCCAAGACCCTCGCCGAACTGGCCCCCAAGGTTCAGATCATCCAGCGCCCGACCGAGTGGACCGCTGACATGGCTGCCGACGCCGCACAGAACGTGCTGACCCAGAACCCGAACCTTGCCGGCATCTTCATGGCGTCGGAACTGATGGCGACCGCGATCAACGCGCAACTGAACGCTGCCGGCAAAGGTGCCGCAGTCGGTGATGAAGGCGCCGTGATCCGTATTGCCATCGACGGCACGCCGCAAGGCCTGCAACTGATCCGCGACAAGGCACTGGATGCAACCGTTTCGCAGCCGCTAAGCGCCTATGCGTCGAAAACCGCCGAACTGATCGAACTGGTTCATGGCGGCGGTGTGATCGAGCTTGGTCCGCGCGATGACGGTCAGGTCATCGATACCCCGGTTGGTCCGCAATACCAGCTGAATGCAACGCTTGTCACCCTTGAGAACGTCGACTCGCCCGATCTGTGGGCAAACCAGGTCGGCAAGTAAGCACGTATGACGACAAAAGGCGTGGATCCGAAGATCATGGAAAACAAGCGACCCATCGTTGAGATGCGTAACATCTCCAAGACCTTTGGTTCCACACGTGCCCTGAAAGGCGTGGATTTCACCGTCATGCACGGCGAGGTCCATGCCCTTCTGGGACGAAACGGGGCGGGCAAAAGCACACTCGTTTCAACGATGAGCGGGCTGGTAGCGTCTGATACTGGCACTATCCGCATCGCCGATACTGAAGTTGTGGCCAATGGCCAACCCTATGCCGCAAAGATCCGCGATGACATCGCGCATGTGCAGCAAACCCCGCAACTGTTCAACCTGTTGACGGTGGCCGAGAATCTGTTCCTTGAGAACCCCTCCGTTCAGAAAAGATTCGGTCTGGTCAGCCACAACCGTATGCGGACGCAGGCCCGTGCCTTGCTGGAAAAGTGGAACATGGACATCCGCGCCGAGGCGTTGGCTGGGGAGCTTGGCGCAGGTACCCGGCAACTTCTGGAAATCATGAAGGCGCTTAGCCGGGGCGTTCCGGTCATCATTCTGGATGAACCTACCGCAGCCCTTAGCAATGCCGAAAAACATCTGCTGTTTGAACAGGTCAAGGCGCTGAAGGCCCTTGGGATTTCCTTTATCTACATTTCGCACCATCTGGATGAGGTGTTCGAGGTGGCTGATACCGTTACCATTCTGCGTGACGGTTTGGTGGTGAAAGAGCGCGAGGCGGTTGGCAATCTGAATGTCGAATTGATCGCCGATTTGATGATGGGCGAAAAGACTGCGCGGTCTGTCCGCAGCGACCACACCCGATATGATGCCCCGGCGTTGCTCCGGGCCATTGGTGTCGGGATTTACCCGGTGGCCGAGCTGGGCGTTGATTTTCAGGTGCAGCCCGGCGAGATCGTCGCCCTTGCCGGCCCTGTCGGGGGTGGCAAGGAAGCTTTGGCCATGATGCTTGCAGGGCAACTTACGCCCTACAAAGGCAAGATCACAGGCGCGGACGGCAGTTTGCCAACCATCGGCCTTGTGCCGACCGACCGCCACGCCAGCGGCTATGTCGGCATGTTGGGCGTGCGCGAAAACGTGGCGATAGGCGGACTTGATCTGCTGTCAGGCCGACTTGGATTCATCAACCGCGAAAAGGAGGCATCGCATGTGGGCCACCTTGCAACACAAACCAACGTCATTGCGTCGTCGCTGGAGCAGGCCGTCAGCCAACTGAGTGGCGGCAATCAGCAAAAGGTCGTTTTCGCCCGCGCGCTTTGCCACAATCCACAGGTGGTGGTGGCACTCAGCCCGACACGTGGCGTCGATGTGGGGGCCAAAGAACAACTTTACGCGCTGCTGCGCGATCTGGCCAGCAAGGGGCTTGGGGTCGTTGTGGTGTCCGACGAAGAGGACGAAATCGCGCAACTGGCGAACCGCGTCGTGATCGTGTTTGAAGGAAAGCTCGTGGCGGAACTGCGCGGTGACTACACGATGAAGGATCTTATCCTACGCATGGAGGGCGTGATATGAGCAGTGCTAACCCAACGAAAGGGGCCAAGCTGCAAAGTTCGGGCCCAACCCGCATGCAGGCCTTTGGCAGCGCTTTTGTCAGCGGCGGATATACGATGTATCCGGTGCTGCTGGCGCTGGTGGTCCTTGGGGCAATCGTGGCCCCTCGATTTGCGACATCAACAAACCTGATCAACATCCTGGAGCAGGTCAGCGTCCTGGGCCTGACCACAATCGGCCTGACGTTCGTAGTGCTGATCGGACGGCTGGATCTGTCGCTGGAAGGTGTCGTCGGCTTTGCCCCAATGTTCGCGGCGGTCTGTCTGGTTCCCGCCGCGGCAGGTGGTTTTGGCATTGAATTGCCCTCTTGGTTGGGCCTCTTCATTGCCCTGGGCGTGGCTGGTCTGATTGGCGTCTTCAACGGCTTCATGGTGGTCCGGGTTGGCCTTAACCCCTTCATCTCGACTTTGGGCCTGCTGGTCCTGCTTCGTGGTGGCGTATTGATCGTATCGAACGGACGGTCGATCTATTCGCCCGGCCCTGCACTGACCTATCTTGGTTCGGCCAAGCTGTTCGGTCTGCCGGTGTCGGTGCTGGTCTTTGGTCTGGTCGCGCTGATTGTCGGGTTGGTGTTCAAATACCACCGCTATGGACGCGCGCTTTACGCCATTGGTGGCAATGAAGATGCGGCGAGGGCGGCGGGGATCAATGTGGATCGGGTGATCTGGTCGGCCTTTGTCTTTGCGGCCCTGCTGGCCGGGCTGGCGGGCGTGCTGATGACTGGGCGACTGGACTCGGCAGTGACGACCCAAGGCCAGGGGATCATCTTTTCGGCCTTTGCGGCAGCGGTCATCGGCGGGGTCAGTCTGGGTGGCGGGCGCGGCACTATGGTGGGTCTTGTCAGCGGCGTGCTGTTGATCGGGGTCATCAACAACCTGCTGACACTTGCACAAGTGCCCTCGTTCTATGTGCAAGCCTCAACTGGTGCGGTCATCATCATCGCCGCAGTGCTGACGACCATCGCCAGCCGCCGTTCAAGCGGTGTGAAAACGCGGACTTGATAGTTTATAGCCCGTCCTGAATGCCGCCGCTGTTCCTGTCGGGACGGCGGCGTCTTTGTTTGGACCCAAGAGGAAGATATGCAGCGGCATCCGATCGGCACGACCCCGAGCATGCGCTGATTGTGGATGAAGTCACCCGCAAGGGTGGTACGCTGAACGCGCTGTTCCGTATGAAGGAAGTAGGGCTTGCGACGGCCGTCGGGCTTCCAAACCTGCGCGTGTGGCACGAACCCTGGACTAGGTGGCGGCTGCGATCTCGCTGCAGGTCTTGGATCAACTGGGCGACCTGCCCTATGAGACCGAGTATCCCAAAGCCCTTCGGGTTTATCGCCCGGGAAGATACGCAAAAGGCCGGCTTATGCCGGCCCTTTGTGATGCGATACGCCCCCGATCAGGCTGCCTTGGCTGGCTGTTTGCCCATGATGATCATACCGAGAATGTCATCATCGGTCACCTCGTTCACATTCACCGTTCCGACGAGCTGGCCGTTCTTCATGACACTCGCACGGTCGCAAAGTTTCATCACGTTGTGGATGTCATGTTCGATCAGGAAGATGCCAAGGCCTTGCGCCTTAAGTTCCTGAATCAGTTCGGCCACCATCTGCGTCTCGTGCGGGCCAAGGGCGGCGGTGGGTTCGTCCATGATCAGGATTTTGGCATTGAAATAGACGGCACGGGCGATGGCCACAGATTGGCGCTGACCACCAGACAAAGCCGACACCGGCACGTTGAATTTGCGGAAGTTGGGGTTCAGGCGCCCCATGATCTTGCGCGCCTCGGCCTCCATTTTCGCATCGTCAACAATGCCGTTTCGCTTGATCTCGCGCCCCAGAAACAAGTTTGATGCGGCATCAAGGTTATCTGCCAGCGCCAGCGTCTGATAGATGGTTTCAATGTTTTGCGCACGCGCATCGCGGGGGTTGCTGATCTCAACCTCTTGCCCGTTGATCAGGATATGACCTGCGTCTTTTTGATAGGCCCCGGACAAGCACTTGATCAGCGTCGATTTTCCAGCGCCGTTGTGGCCCAGCAGGCCCACAACTTCGCCCGGATAAAGGTCGATCGAGACATGATCGACGGCCTTGATGCCGCCGAAGGAAATCGAGATGTCGCGCATTTCGACCAGAGGGGTGCCCGTTCTGTTAACAGTTCTGTTGATCATTTTGAAAGCCCCAGACGTTTGCGATACAGGATGTCGACCCAGACGGCGATGATCAGGACAAGGCCGACGACGATGTTCTGGAACGGCGTATCGACGCCAACCATCGCCATGCCGGATTGCAGCGATTGCATGATCAGCGCGCCAAGGATGGCGCCGTAGATCGTACCCACGCCCCCGGCCAAAGCTGTTCCTCCGATGACGGCTGCGGCGATCACCCGCAGTTCTTCCAGCATGCCAATGTCATTGCCATGGCTTTGCAGGCGGGCTTGTGCCACCAGCGCAGCCAGGGCGCAAAGAAAGCCCATCAGGGCAAAGATCTTGACCGTCAGCGCGCGGGTGTTGATGCCCGCCAGATCGGTGGCATCCGGGTTGCCGCCCATGGCAAAGATGTAACGGCCAAAGGTGGTCTTGCGCGCCACCACGGTCATCACCACCGCGACAGCAATCAGGATCAGCACCGAGATCGGAAGGCCGTGCATGGCGGTGTAGCCTTCGGGCATCACCTCGCCGCGCGCCTCGAACAGACGTTTCAGTTTGGCGGGCGGCACGGGATAGCGCGACAGCCAGCCGACAAAGAGCAGTATGGCACCGACGATCAGACCGGCCATCATCGCCTCGGCCCAGACCGGCTTTACCATGAAGCCATGCCTCAGTTTGTTGCGGCGTGAGGCGATGATGCCCCAGACTGCCAAGCCCGATGCGACAAGGCCAAGGACCCAGCTTGCCGATGCCCCCAGAACGCCTTCGGTGCCGCCGAACATCAACAGGTTCGGGTCGGTCAGGGAAACCGACTGGCCGTTTGTGGTGAACCAGTTGACGTTGCGCCACACGAAAAGGCCACCAAGTGTCACAATGAAAGACGGAATCTTTTGGTAGCCAACAAGCCAGCCTGTAACCGCGCCCATCAGGGTGCCAAAGGTCAGGCCGATCACAACTGTCGCCGCCAGAATGGCCGGGTTGCCGTAGCTGGTGCCGAACATCGTTGGCAACCAGGTGGTCTGGCCCATTGCCAAAACGGCAGAGCACATGGCCAACATGGACCCGACGGACAAATCAATGTGGCGTGCGACAATGACAAAGACCATGCCACAAGCCATGATCCCGACCGGAACCGTCTGCACGGCGATGTTGAAAACGTTGCGCGGCCCTACGAACGTGCCCCCGGTCCAGATGGTGAAAACCACAGCAACGGCAGCGAAAGCCATCAGCATGCCCAAAAGGCGCACGTCGATTTCAAGCGTGTCGATCAGGCTGCGGCGCGGCGCTGTGCCGATGGCTGTGTGCCCTGGATCCGTCATGGTGTTCTTCCTCCCTCAAGGCACCCTGCAGCGCCTTCCCCCGTATGGAAAACGCCCCAGCCCGTGCAGGACCGGGGCATTCCTTTTGCAATCAGATCACTCGCAAACAGCGACGCCTGTAACACCCGCGCAAAGCACGTCCTTGGCGATCCAGCCCGCGTCCAGCACCAGGTTCAGGTTGTCCTTGGTGATCGGCTGCGGTGCCAACAGGATCGAGGTCAGCTCTTTGCCACCCGGCGAGGTGAATTTGGCAGCGCCAGCAACGTCCGCCATGGCCGTCCCGCTGGCAAGTGCAACGGCGATTTCGCCTGCGGCCTTGCCCAGAGCACGGCTGTCTTTCCAGACCGAAACGGTCTGCGTGCCAAGCGCCACGCGGTTCAGCGCGGCCATGTCACCGTCCTGGCCCGAAACCGGGATACCGGCCATGCCCTGCGCCGTCAGCGCCGCGACCACACCGCCAGCGGTGCCGTCGTTCGAGGCGACCACAGCGTCAACACCGTTGTCGGCTTCGGTCAGGATCTGCTCCATGTTCTTTTGCGCATTCGCAGGCTGCCAGTCGTCGGTGTAGGCTTCGGCGACGATGGTGATGTCACCGGCGTCAATTGCGGCCTGCAGCACTTCTTGCTGACCGCCGCGCAGGAAGTCTGCGTTCGGGTCAACCGGAGAGCCTTTGATCATCACATAGCGGCCTTTGGGCATCGCGGCCAGAACGGCGCGCGCCTGCATCCGGCCAACTTCGACGTTGTCGAAGGTCAGATAGAACGCGCGGGGATCGTCGATCATGCGGTCATAGCCAACCACCGGGATGCCAGCGTCAGCAGCCGCATCCAAAGCCGGACCAATCGAGGCCGAATCCTGTGCCAGCACGATCAAGGCATTGCAGCCTTGGGTGATCAGGCCCTCGATGTCGGCAAGTTGCTTGGTGGCCGAGGTCTGCGCATCAGCCGAAATATACGCGGCACCGGCGGCATCCAGCGCGCCTTTGATTGCGGCCTCGTCCGTTTTCCAACGCTCTTCGCGGAAGTTCGACCAGCTGACGCAGACTTTCATGTCGGCGGCTTGCGCCATCGTGGTCAGGCCGGCCAACACTGTGGTCGCCAGCAAAAGGGCTTTTGTCATCTCGTATCCTCCCTTGGATGTTCCGGCTCTCCTCTGGCCGGTCAGGCACGGTGCCTTGCAGCTATTGTCATGTTGCAATTTTCATTGTCAACATAAAATGCAACAATTCATCTTCGACAGCCGGCGCTCGCACCAAACATTGCGGTTGCCAGCGAGTCGCATCAACGGCAAGGTTCACCAAATCGAACGGAACAGGCAGATGACAGATACGTTTCCACCCAAAAGCTACGAAGACCTGATCCGCGTCATCCATGACCGCTATGAAGAAATGAGTAAGACCTATCAGAAGATTGCGGTCTATCTGACGCAGAATCCGAACGACGTCGCGGTGATGTCGGTCAACGCGATTGGCGAAAAAACCGGCATCCATGCGTCCAGTTTTGTGCGCTACGCCCAGTCTCTCGGGTTCAGGGGGTTCAAAGAACTGCAGGCGGTCTTCCAGCGCCGGCTGACCACTGCCGCACCGGGCTTTGATGCCCGAATCAAGGCACTGGAGGATGAACTGGGCACCAAGGAGGACCGCAGCGATCTGGGGTTCCTGCGCGATCTGGTGGTGCGCGATGTGACGTCGTTGCAGGATCTGCTGGCCAATATCTCGGCCGAGCAGATTTCAAAGGCTGCCGATCTGATGGAGGCGGCGGATACGATCTATCTTCTGGGCCAGCTTCGGTCCGCACCAGTGGTTGATCTATTGCGTTATGCGCTGACCATGCTGGGCAAGCGTACGGTTCTGCTGGATGCGGGGGGCGGCCTGACCACGCATATGGCGCGCGCGATCCAGCCACGCGACATGCTGTTTGCGGTGTCGTTCCGGTTCTACGCAACAGAGGTGGTCAATGTGGTGGACGAGGTGGCCGGGCGCAGCATTCCCGTGGTGGCCATTTCCGACAGCACGCTGTCGCCACTGGCAAAATCGGCGCAGGTTTTGTTCGCGATACCCGAACATGAATACACCTTTTCGCGCAGCCTGGCCGCCCCCATGTGTCTGGCGCAGGCACTGACCGTGGCATTGGCCGCGCGCCTGCAAAAAGACCGCGACAGCCCGCGCATCCCGACGGTGACCAGCCTTTAGGACAGTTGCATCGGTCCGTCTGGCACCGGCATACCCCCCGGCACGGCACCCCAGACGGATTGGTCAAAGTTGACGATGGCCCCGGTCATCAGGCCTGCGTCGTCGGACACCAGAAAATTGACCGCCCGCGCCGCCTCTTCCGGGTCGACAAGACGGCCAAAGGGCAGGTTTGCGGTCGCTTTCGCTTCCCAATCGGTTCCACCCTCCGCTTCTTGCAAGGCGCGCTCATTGTCAGATGCCATCCAGCCGACGTTCAGCTGATTGACACGGATGCGGTTGCCCATCACCGAAAAGGCCGTGTTGGCGGTCAGAGTGGTCAACGCGCCCTTTGAGGCGCAATAGGCGTTGATGAAAGGCTGCCCCGCGAGCGCCGAGATAGAGCCGATGTTGCAGATCGCGCCCTGAATTCCCTTGGCGATCATCAGTTTGATTGCCGCCTGTATCAGGAAATAGGGGCCGCGGACATTGGTGGAAAACAAGGCGTCGAACGTTTCCGGCGAGGTATTAACGATGGTGCCACGCGCGGTGGACGCCCCGGCATTGACCAGCACATCGACGCGGCCAAAGCGGGCGTCCGCTTCGGCAATCACCCGCTGACAATCCGCGATGGAGCCGAAATCGGCCTGCACGAACAGCGCGGGGCAAGGCAGGCCGTCGGCCACCGCCTGCCCCTTGGCCGCATTGCGCCCCATGATGACAATGCCGGCAGCACCCGCTGCCGCCAACCTGCGGGCGATGGCCGCCCCCAAACCTTGGGTGGCCCCGGTGACCACGCAGATCTTGCCATCCATCCGGTTCATGCCTGAACCTCATAGCCCGCTGCCGCCATGACGCGCAGCAGTTCCTTGTGGCCTTTCTGGGCCATCAAAAGCGGCGGGTTTGCTTTGGGGTCCTGCTCGGCTTCCACCACGAACCAGCCTTCATAGCCGTATCTGGCGCAGGCCTTGACGATGGCCTCGAAATCCAGACTGCCATCGCCCGGAACCGTGAACGCCCCCTTCACAACGGCATCAAGGAACGACTCCTGCGTGCGATCCAGCCCGTCCACCACGGACCGGCGGATGTCTTTTGTATGCACATGGGTGATGCGTTTGTGGTGGCTGTCCAGCACGCGCAAAACATCGCCGCCGGCAAAGGCCATGTGCCCGGCGTCGAACAGCAAAGGCACGGTCGAATGCTTCATAAAAAGGTCAAGCTCGGCCTCGGTTTCAACTGCCGCCGCCATGTGGTGGTGGTAACTGATGGGCATTCCGTTCGCCGCGCACCAATCGGCAAAATCGCTGACCTTGCGGCCATAGACGGCCATTTCCGCCTCGGTCAGCTTGGGCTTTGTGGACAAGGGTGCAGATTTGATCCCCTGCACCGACCGCGCGGTTTCGCCATAAACGATGCAGGGCGCGCCTGCGGCCTTGAAGAACGCATGTTGGGCGGCAACGCGGTCTTTCTCGACCTCGATATCGCCATCCAGCAGCAGGCCCGAGAACCAGCCGCCACAGACCGAAATGCCGTATTTCTTCAGGATCGGGCCAAGCTCGGCCATGTCCATCGGAAAGCGGCGGCCTGTTTCCATGCCGGTAAATCCGGCAACCGAGGCCTGGCGCAGGCATTCCTCAAGGCTCACATCATCCGACAGTTCTGCCAGATCGTCGTTCCACCACGCAATCGGCGCAATCCCTAGTTTCGCTTTCATATCAGACTCCTACGCGCTGCTTGGCGCGAATTGCAATTTGGCTGGCGCGGGCAGCGTTGACGCTGTCGCGATCCGAGATTTCGGGCACACCCACGTCCCAATCCGCATCGCCGGGCACCCAGGCGTAGGCGTCCGAGGTGATGCAGATGACAGTGGTGCGGTCAGTGGTCTGCGCCCAGATCAGCGCCTCTTCCAGATCGGCCAAACTGTCGCAATGGCGCGCCAAAGCCCCCATCGATTCCGCATGTTTGACGAAATCGACGTGCAGCGGGTTGGCCTTATCAGTGATCCGGCAATCCTTCAGCAGGTTGTTGAACCCCGGCACGCCCTTGAACTGTTGCAGGCGCGAAATCACCGCGTAACCGCCGTTGTCGCAGACCACGACGATCATCTTATGCCCGGTCAGAACCGTCGAATAGATGTCCGAGTTCATCATCATATAGGTGCCGTCGCCCAGCATCACGATGGGGGTTCCGTCCCCGTTCTTGGCCATGGCATGGCCCCAACCTGCAGCGATTTCATAACCCATGCAGGAAAAACCAAACTCGCAGTCAAAGGTATTGGGGTCTTTCACCCGCCAGCCCTTGGTGATCTCGCCCGGAGTTCCTCCTGCCGCACCGATCAGGGTATCATTGGGCCGCGCTGTCTTGTTCATCACACCGATCACCTGTGCATAAGACGGGATCGGCGCGTTTGTGATGGCCTGATGACGGTCAAGCAGGGCGTTCCACTCGGCAAACAAGGCCTTGGCCTGGGGCAGATGTGCCGCCGGCGCGCGCCAGTCGGCAAGGCCTGCGTCCAGTTCGGTGACGGTTTCCAAGGCATCGCCCACCACGGCAATCGCGCGGTGCTTGATGGCATCAAACCGCGCCGCGTTGATCGAGATGAACTGCGCGTCCTGTAAGAACGCTGTCCACGACCCGGTGGTGAAATCCTGCAAACGGGTGCCGATGGCGATGATCACATCCGCCTCGGCCGCAAGGGCATTCGCGCTCGTGGACCCGACAATGCCGATGGGGCCGCAATGAACCGGGTGGTCATGTGTCAGACCGCCCTTGCCCGCGATGGTTTCCACCACGGGAATCCCATATTTTGCGGCAAAGCTGGCCACCGCGTTTTCTGCACCGGAATAGCGGACACCCCCCCCCGCAATGATCAGCGGCGCCTTGGCTGTTTTCAGCGCGGCAATCGCTTTTGCCAAAGCGTCCCGATCTGCGCGCGGACGCGGAATCGACCAGAGGCGCTCTTCAAAGAACACCGCCGGGTAGTCGAAGGCGATTTCTTGAGTGTCTTGCGGCAAACCAATGAAGGCAGGCCCACAGTCGGCAGGGTCAAGCATGGCGGCAATCGCCTGCGGCAACGACCCAATGATCTGCGCCGGATGGGTGATGCGGTCCCAATAGCGGGTGACGGATTTGAAGGCATCATTCACCGTCATCGTCGGGTTGTTGAAATGCTCAACCTGTTGCAGCACAGGATCGGGAAGGCGGTTGTTGAACGTATCCCCCGCGATCAGCAGCACAGGCAGCCGGTTGGCATGGGCGGTGCCCGCTGCCGTCACCATGTTCAACGCCCCCGGCCCGATGGACGAGGTTGCCACCATGATCTGCCGCCGCCGTTTTGCCTTGGCAAAAGCAATGGCCGCCAAAGCCATAGACTGTTCGTTCTGACCGCGCCAAGTGGGCAATTGTTCCTGCACCGCCTCCAGCGCCTCGGACAGACAGGTGACATTGCCATGTCCGAAAATGCCGAACACGCCGGCAAAAAGTGGCACCCGCTCTCCGTCGATTTCAGTAAACTGGCTGCAAAGGTAGCGCACGAGCGCCTGCGCCATCGTCAGTCGAATCGTGGCCCGACTCATGTCTGCTTTGCCCATGTGATTTCCTCCCTCAGGTTGCTGACAACGATAAACCACAACATCGAATATTGACAATGGCAATCTTTTGCAATGATAGTTGCTGCAACGGATCGGGAGGATTCTGGAACGACATGTGCTGATGCGGCGACCACTGGCGCTGCTGCGTTGCACACCCTGTCACCAGCGCCTTTTTGAAGTCCTTCGTCTTAGGGCCAGATGGTCCGCACCAAAAAGGTTGGCTCGCATGTATGACAGGTTCGGACTTTTCATCAATGGAACTTGGACCGCTTCCCAGGACGGCACGACGGCTCCGGTTTTCAGCCCAGTCACCCAGCAGGCCTTGGGACAGGTTCCGATGGCAAGCGTCACCGATACCGAGGCCGCCATTGCGTCGGCAGCCACCGGATTCGCGGCGTGGCGCGCCAAGTCAGCGTTCGAGCGTGCCGACAGCCTGCACGCCATCGCCGATGAGATGAAGCGCCGCACGAATGAAGCCGCGCGCATGATTTCGCTGGAAACCGGCAAACCCATCGCCCAGTCGGGCCGCGAATGGGCGCTTTGCATCGACCAGTTTCGCTGGTTCGCTGAAGAAGCCCGCCGCATCTATGGGCGTATCATCGAATCCCGTGTGCCGGGGGGGCGGTTTGAGGTTCACCATGAACCCGTCGGCATCGCCGCCGCCTTTACGGCATGGAACTTTCCCGCAGCGCTGATCGCGCGCAAGGTCGCTCCCGCCCTTGCAGCGGGCTGCTCCATCATTGTCCGCCCCTCGTCTCAGACACCGGGCGTGGCGATGGTGATGGTTGACTGCTGCCGCGCCGGAACCCTACCGGCCGGCGCAGTCAACCTGATCATCGGTCCAACCGACGCCACCTATGCGCCGATCATGGCCTCAAAAGCTGTCCGCAAGGTATCGCTGACCGGGTCCACCCGGGTGGGCCAACAGATGATCCGTGACGCCGCCGCGACCATGAAAAAGGTGTCGATGGAACTGGGCGGCAACGCGCCCCTGATCATCTATGACGACGCCGATCTGGAAGCCGCGCTGAACGCCGCCGTGCCGACGAAATTCGCCAATGCCGGGCAGGTTTGTGTGACGGCAGACCGCTTTTACATCCATGACAGCCTGCATGATGCGTTTGTTTCCGGCTTCGTGGAACGCACCAAAGCGATCAAGCTGGGCGATGGACTTGACCCATCGGTTGGCATGGGCCCACTGATCAATGCAGGGCGTTTGGCCGAGATGGAAAAGATCGTGGCCGGGGCCGTGCAGGCCGGAGCGACGCTGGCCCAAGGCGGCAAACGCGCCACCGGTTTCAACGCCGGGCATTTCTTTGAACCCACGGTGATCACCGATTGTACCGATGATATGGGGGTAATGGCAGACGAAAACTTTGGCCCCATCGCCGCAATCACCCGCTTTAGCAGTGATGATGAGGTGCTGACCCGCGCCAATGCCAGCGACATGGGCCTGTCTGCCTATGCCTTCACGCAAAGCCCGAAACGCGCCCGTCGCACGGTGGCCGAGTTGAAGGCGGGCATGGTCGGGATCAACTCTTTCGCCATGGCGGCGTCCGAGGCGCCCTTTGGCGGCACCAATCATTCCGGCATGGGCCGCGAAGGCGGGACCGAAGCGATCCTTGACTACCTTGATGTGAAATCCAGCCAGATGGTGTGGGCATGATCCCGAACAAACTCAAAGGCCTTTGGGCCGCAGGCAAGCCCACGATCAACGGCTGGTGCAGCATCGGCAACCCCTTCACCGCCGAGATCATGGCCGCCCAAGGGTTCGACAGCATCACCATAGACATGCAGCACGGTGCGTTGGATTATTCCAACCTTCTGCCGATGTTTCAGGCGATGCGGGCGTCGGGCGCTGTGCTGATGGCCCGCGTGCCGTGGCTGGAACCCGGCATCATCATGAAGGCGCTGGACGCGGGGGCCTATGGCATCATCTGCCCGATGGTCAATTCAGCCGAGGAATCGGCGCGTTTTGTCAGCTATTTGCGCTATCCGCCGCTTGGCCAGCGCAGCTTTGGCCCAACCCGGGTATCCTTCGCCGCAGGTCCGAATTACGCGACTGAGGCGAATGACAACATGCTGGCCTTCGCCATGATAGAAACTGCCGAAGGCATGGCCAATCTTGATGCCATTGCGGCCACCCCCGGACTGGACGGCATCTATGTCGGTCCCGCCGACCTGACGCTTTCCCTGACCCAAGGTCGCCTTGCCCCAGGCTTTGACCGGGAAGAGCCTGAGATGATTGCCGCGCTGCAAACCATCGTGGCGACCTGCAAGAAGCACGGTATCCGCGCAGCCCTGCATTGTGGCACGCCTGACTATGCCGCCCGTGCCATCGGCTGGGGGTTCGATATGACCACCGTGGGCGGTGACAGCCGGTTCCTTGCTGCCGCTGCGGCTGCCGCCGTTACAGGCTTTCGCAAGCTGACAGATGGGGCCACCGCAAAGACGGAAAAGGGGGGCTATTGATGCCGCATATCCTGATTGCGGGCAAACTTCACCCCTCGGGTCTGGCGCTTCTCGACCAGACGCCGGGGATTACCTACGACCACGTCGAAGAAATCTCGGAGACGTCTTATCAGCCCTTTCTGGAACAGGCCGACGCAATGGTGATCCGCACCCAGCCGATGGGGGCCGCCAGCGTGGCCAAGGGCGCGCGGTTGCAGATCGTGTCGCGACACGGAGTGGGCTATGACGCGGTCGACGTTGCGGCGCTGAACGCGCGGGGCATCCCCTTGTGCATCGTGGGGGATGTGAATTCGGTCTCTGTGGCCGAACATGCGATGATGCAGATTCTCGCCTGTGCCAAACACCTTATCCGCTCGGATGCCGCTGTGCGCACCGGTCCGTGGGGCTGGCGCAACAGGCTTGAACAGTGCGAGGTGTCGGGAAAATCTCTGCTGATCATCGGCTATGGCCGGATCGGGCGGCATCTGGCGCGGATGGCATCGGGCTTTGGAATGAAGATCATGGCCTATGACCCCTATCTGTTGACCCATGGCTGGCCCGACGGTCCGGCTGCCGCTGTTGCCGATCTGGCCACCGGGTTGGCAGCGGCCGATTTCGTCTCCGTCCATATTCCCAAGGCGGATGGCCCGCTGATTGCCGCAGCTGAACTGGCCAGCATGAAACGCGGCGCCATCATTGTGAACACGGCACGCGGCGGCATTGTGGATGAGGCCGCCCTTGCCGATGCCTTGCGCTCCGGTCACATTGCCGCCGCAGCACTGGATGTGTTTGATGCCGAACCCCCCAGCACCGATCACCCGCTTTTGGCTTTTGATCAGGTGATCCTGACCCCCCACACCGCTGGCCTGACCCGTGAGGCCGCCGAGCGCATGGCCATCGCCTCGGTGCAAAACGTGCTGGACCATTTCGCGGGGCGTCTGGACCCTGCCCTGATCGTCAACAAGGACGCGATACAATGACCAAACCCAAACTTCGCATCGGCCTGATCGGCACCGGCTTCATGGGCAAAGCGCATGTCTTTGGCTTTACCTCGGCCCCACGCGTGTTCGAACTGCCGTTCGATCTGGAACTGCACACGGTGGCCGACATCACGCCCGAGGCAGCCGAGCGCGCCCGCCAGACTTTGGGCTTTGCTCATGCCACCACGGACTGGCGCACGATCATGGCGAACCCCGAGATTGATCTGGTCTCGATCACCGCCCCCAACGCCTTGCACAAGGAAATGTCGCTGGCCGCGATTGCGGCTGGCAAGCATGTCTATTGCGAAAAGCCGCTGGCCCCCTTGGCATCGGATGCCTTGGAAATGACGCTGGCCGCCGAGGCCCGCGGGGTGAAAACGCAAGTGGGCTTCAACTATCTGTGCAACCCGATGCTGGCTCTGGCGCGCGACATGATCGCAGCGGGCGAGCTGGGCGACATTCGGGGTTATCGCGGCATCCATTGCGAAGATTACATGGCCGATCCGGCGGGCAGCTATACCTTCCGCCATGATCCGGCAGGCGGCGGTGCCCTGGCCGATATTGGCAGCCACGCACTGGCCACCGCCGAATTTCTTTGCGGTAGGGTCACCCGCGTGATGGGCGATTGCATCACCATGATTGCGGAACGCCCCGACGGGCGCGGCGGGCGCAAGGCTGTGACGGTAGACGACGTGGGCCGCGCCTTCCTGCGCTTTGACAATGGTGCGACCGGCAGCATCGAGGGCAACTGGATCGCCACCGGACGCAAGATGCAACATGACTTTGAGGTCTATGGCACCAAGGGCGCTCTGGCCTTCAGTCAGGAACATTTCAACGTCATCAACTACTTTTCCACCGCTGACGCCAAGGGCCGTCAGGGCTTCCGGCGGATCGAGGCCAGCCCCGACCACGCGCCCTATGGTCTGTTCTGCGTCGCCGCGGGCCACCAGATCGGCTTCAATGACCTGAAGGCCATCGAGGTGGCTGGCTACATCAACGCCATTGCCGGCAAATCGCCCGAGCCGTTCAACTTCCGCGCCGGACTGCGCATCCAGACATTGGTGGAAACCATTCAACAGTCGTCCAAAGCCCAAAGCTGGCTGGACGTCGCATGACCCTCGCCGTCGGCGTGATCGGCACCGGCGTGATGGGGGCGGAACACGCACGCCTTTTGCGCAGCAGTACCAGCGGCGCGCATCTTGCTGCCGTCTGTGACGCGGACGAAAGCCGCGCCAAGGCGGCGGCGCAGGGCGCGGCGGTTTTTACCGATGCCCATGCGTTGATCGCATCTGCATCAGTGCAGGCGGTCGTCATCGCCTCACCCGATGCCACCCATGCCGAATACGCTTTGGCCTGTCTTGCCGCCGGCAAACCGGTGCTGTGTGAAAAGCCCATCGCCGCCACCGCCGCCGAAGGTCTGGCGATTGTGCAGGCCGAGGCGGCCTTGGGCCGCCGCCTTGTCACAGTTGGTTTCATGCGCCGTTTTGACCCGGCGTATGTCGAGATGCACAGCGCCCGCACCTCGGGCCGTATCGGCAATGCGGTCCTTTTGCACAATATCCACCGCAATCTGTCTGCGCCCGATTGGTTCACCGGGGCCATGGCCGTGACCAATTCCTTCGTCCATGAAATCGACATCTCGCGCTGGCTGCTTGGCTCGGAAATGGTGACGGCGCGTGTCACTTCGGCCCCGGGTGGCGATCCGATGATGGTGACGATGCAAAGCGACAAAGGCGAGATCGTCTCGACCGAGGTTCACATGAACGCGGGCTACGGCTATCACGTTCACGCCCAAATGGTGGGCCGGTTGGGCACGGTCGAGATGGCAGCGCCAACGCGGGTGTTGACCAACCTTGCGGCCACGCAAAGCTTTGACTTCCCGCCCAACTGGGTGCCCCGCTTTACGGAAGCTTACCGGTTGCAAATGCAGGCCTGGGTCGATGCCACCCTTGCAGGCCGCACAGTCGGCGCCAGTGCCTGGGATGGATATGTCACCACCGCCATTGCCGAACAGATCGTGGACGGGATGACCTCGGGCGGCCAGATCACCCTGACCTTCCCCCTCGCGCGCCCCGCGCTTTACGCCTGAACCGGAGAAACCAATGATCAGATATGCAGTGGTTGGCGCAGGCTGGATTGCCCAAGAGGCGTTCCTGCCCGGCGCAGCACAAAGCGGCAATTCCACCATCGCGGCCATTGTGACCGGCGATCTGGACAAGGGCGCAAAACTGGCGGCCTTTCACAACATCCCACAGGTGGTTGGCTATACGGACTATGACACCCTGCTGGCCTCGGACACCATTGATGCTGTCTACATTGCGCTGCCGAATTCCATGCACGCCGACTACGCCATCCGGGCGGCGCGGGCGGGCAAGCACATCATGGTGGAAAAGCCGCTTGCCGTTTCGGTGGCCGAGGCCGAGGCGATGATTGCTGCGGCCAAGGCCGCTGGCGTGTTCCTGATGACCGCTTACCGGCTGCACCATGAACCCGGAACGCTGGCGGTGCTTGACCATATCGCCAAGGGCAGCATCGGCACGCCGTTGCTGTTCCAGTCGCTGTTCAGCTTTCAGTCGGCTTTGGGCAACCACCGCCTGAGTGCGGCGCATTGGGGCGGACCGTTGCAGGACATCGGGGTTTATTGCGTCAATGCCGCCCGCCATATCTTTGGCGAAGAACCCTTTGAGGCGACAGCCACCACCCACCAGCCCAAGGGTGACCCCCGCTTTGCCGAGATTGAGGCCACCATCGCCGCCACGCTGCGTTTTCCGTCCGGGGGCATCGCGCAATTCGTGGCATCTTTCGGCGCGGGCGAAGTCGACAATTACCGCGTGGTGGGATCGAAGGGCGATCTGGAGCTGGACCCGGCCTTCAAGTTCGACTGCGCCATGAAACTGCGTCTGCGCACCGCTGGCGTGACCACCGAAACCACCTTTCCCCAGATCGACCATTTCGGCGCACAGGTGGCCTATTTCAGCGATTGCATCGCGGCAGGCACCCCGCCCGAGGCGGATGGTGCCGAAGGTCTTGCCGACATGCGCGCCCTGATCGCCATCGAGGCCGCCGCCAGAACCGGCAAGCCGCAACAGATCAGCTCCCCACCCCGTATCCGCCATCCCACGCCCGACATGGTCCGCATGGCCCCTGTCGCCACGCACCGCCTGCTGCTGTAACCCCTTGAACCAAAGACCAGATCAATGACCGTAACCTTTGCCCTGAACCGCACCTGTGCCCCACAACTGAGCCTGTCCGAGTTCATAGCCCTTGCGCAGACCGTCGGCGTCAGCGCTGTCGAACTGCGCAATGACATCGAAGGGCAGGAGTTTGCCGACGGCATGCCCGCATCTGAACTCAAGGCCCGGCTGGCAGATGCCGGGCTGGTTCTGGCTTCTGTCAACGCCCTGCAACGCTTCAATGACTGGACACCTGCCCGGGCCGAAGAAGCCAGGCGGCTGATCGGCTATGCCGCCGAACTGGGCGCGCCCGGCGTTGTGCTCTGCCCCGCCCACCGGCCCGGCGACGATCAGCACGCGGATGCCCATGACCGGCTGTGCACAGGGCTGGCCGCGCTGCAGCCGATCTTTGCCGACGCAGGTGTGATTGGGTATGTTGAACCCTTGGGCATGCGCCATTCGTCGATGAACCGTCAGGCGCAGGCCATTGCGGCTATGGACGCCGTCGGCGGCAGTGATTTTCATCTGTGCCATGACACGTTCCAGCATTTCCGCGCCAGCGATGACGCCCTGTTCCCGGATCGCATCGGATTGGTCCACATCTCGGGCATCGCCCGCCCGGATCTGCGGCCGGACGAGTTGAGCGAACCTGACCGTGGCTTTGTGTTTCTGGGCGACCGCGTCGGCAACATCACCCGCCTGCGTGCGATGGTTGACGCCGGATATCGTGGTTTTGTCTCCATGGAACCGTTTAGTCCAGAAACCCAGAACGATCCGAAATTGACCGAACGGCTGCGTGCGTCCCTTGATTATGTAATGGGCGCAGCGCGGCTGACTTGAAGGCCGGACCACCCGCTGCCGATGAAATCATCGCAGCACAAGTTGGCGAGATCGCGCTGATGACGTCGTGGCTGGCCGAGAACGCAAAGTGAGATTTACCTGACCATGCGGCGCAATCCGCGCGGTTAACACTCGTGCCGGCGGCATGCAGAAGCAAGAAGTCCCCCGCTTCTCACCGCGACTCTTCAAACGTTGACCAGGCGTTGACAAGAAATGCACAAGCCAAATCCCGACTGTTTGTGTCGGGTTCTATCTATTTGATATCATGTATATTTTTGGTTGCGGGGACAGGATTTGAACCTGTGACCTTCAGGTTATGAGCCTGACGAGCTACCGGGCTGCTCCACCCCGCGACGGTTGTTCCCGTTATCTGTGTGGGAAC
>NZ_JAUSBA010000012.1 GCF_030652235.1 Cypionkella sp. | reverse complement strand
CAACACCGTCTTCGACAGCTACGATAAAATCCTCGACCAATGCGCCGCAGCCTGGTACTTCTTCGCGAACGAACCGGCAGCGATAACCTCGATCATGTCCAGAGACTGGGCAACGGTCAATATCTAGGGCCGTTGGTATCAATCGCCGAATTCACCAGCTCCAGCGCCAACAAGAGCAGTCCTTGCGCTACGATCAGGGCACAGGCCGAGAGTGGCGGGCGCAAGATCACCAGCGCCACCCAAGCTGCCAGATTAACCCCCACCCATTGCCGCAGACTTTTTTCCTCGCGCCAGCCATGCCGCCAGCCGTCTAAAGAATACCGCGCCGCGCGCAATATCCGTCGGATTTCTTCGGCAATATTCATCGCAAGGCCCCGGTCTGGTAAAGTTGGAAAATGGTGCGCCCATCAGGCATTAAAAGCACATATATCGAGTTCACGCTGAACACCCCCCACACCATTGATTTTACGTTGAAACATTGTAGTTTTTCTCGCCATGGCCTGCAGGGTTTGTATAATTTTGGCTGAAACCCTGCAATTTCGGTTCTGCCATGAAGCATCGCCCACGCCTTCCGGAACAGGATGATCTGCTGCGTCCGCTTTTGGTCGACCTGCGGCATGAGTTGGTGAAGCTGGCGGCGCTGATCGACTGGGAGGTGTTCGAGCGCGAAGGGGCGGGGTTCTTCCCGTCCGGCAAGGGGCGGCCCGCGACAGAGCCACGGCTGGTGGCCGGGTTGCTCTATCTGCAGCACGCTTACCGGCTGTCGGACGAGGCGGTGGTCGCTCGCTGGGTCGAGACCCGCTATTACCAGCACTTCACCGACGAGACCTTTTCCAGCATCGCCCCGCTATCGATCCTGCCTCGCTGACCCGTTGGCACGGTCGGATCGGCGAGGGTGAGGCGTGGTGCGCCATCGGTCCGAGCGCCGCGCCGAACGCGGAGTGGATGCTGACCCAGACGATCCGGGCCGGGCCGGGCCGGGCCGGGCAGAAATCCGGTGCCATCGATCAGAACACCCAAGTTCGACAGAAAATCGTCTAAGTAATTGAATTTATTTGTAGCGATTTCCAGAATTGCCACAACGTCAGGTGGTTTAGGCAGGCTTTGAGACGTCCAGGGCTTCGAAGAGGGACAGTTGCTCCGGCTTGGTTCGAGTTGTTCCGGTAAATGGCTTCTCGCCGATATAGGCGGTGAACCGTTGGACCTTGGCGAGGATCTCCAAGGCAGTCTTTGGGCTTGCACTGTGCCCTTTGGCTTTGAGGCGCATGCGCATCACGCGGTAGAGGGTCAGGGCCAGGAAGCAGATGAGCGCATGGGCGCGGATGCGGTCCGGCAGACGATGGTGAACCGGGGCGATCTCGATGTCGGATTTGAGGACTCGAAATCCTCGCTCGATATCGGCGAGCCCCTTGTAGCGCGCGACGGCCGCAGCGGGACTGATGTCCGTGGTGTTGGTGATCAGCGCGAGCGTGCCGTCGAATATCTGCGCTTTGGCCACGGCGTCTTCATCCACCGACCAGGAGAAGCGATCGGCGGTGAGGTCGGCTTTGAGGAAGCGCGTCATCTCGGCCTCGGCAACAGCACGGATGAAGCGGCTATAGGCCCCGCGGTTAGAGGCGCGGCGGCCTTGGGGTGTAGCCCCTGCGTCCTGGGCGTCCAGTCTGCCGACCATCTTCTCGGCCATGGCCTCGAGTTCGGCGATGCATGCGCGGCGGGCATCACCCTGCTCGGCGGCGCGCAGAGGGTCATGGGCGACGATCAGGCGATGGCCGGCAAAGCAGGCCTCGGCAAGGCCTTCCGCGTCGAAGGTGAGGCCTCGGAAAGTCTCGACCAGTTCGCCATAGCGCCGCGCAGGCACGGCAAGGATGAATTCCAGCGTGCGTCCGCCCTCCTTGGCAAGTTCCGTCAGGGCGCCGATATTGTCGAGGCTGAGAAGCCCACGATCGGCAACCAGAATGACGCGCTCGATGGGGAAGCGTTGGAGCACGGTCGCGAGCATCGCCTGCAAGGTCTTCGTCTCCGCGACATTGCCCGGATGGACGGTATGCATGAGGGGCAGACCCTCGGCGGTCTGCACCACGCCCATGACGAACTGGCGGGCGATGCCGCCGGTCTCCTTGTTCATTCCGTAAGCGCGCAGGTCCTCCTCAACCTCGCCTTCGCCATGGATGCGCACTGTCGTCAGATCGTAGAAGACGACGGTGAGGTTTCTATCCACCAAAGGTCGGATCTGCTTGGCAAGTTCGCCTTCCACCCGGTCGACATGGTCCATAAGCGCATCCATGGCGCGCAGGAGATGGTGGTGTTCGACCTTCTCGGGCATTGCTGGCATCGCGACCGTGTCCAGCCAGCGCAATACGCCCAACTTGCTGTCAGGGGCGCAAAGTCGGTTGAAAGCCATGGCCCGCACGAGGGCTTCGACATCGATCTGCCGCTTGCCAGAGCGCAGTGATCTGCGCAGAGCGCGATCAAAGCCGAGGTCCTTCCATATCTCGTGGAGCGCGAAAACGTCGCCATAGGAGAGTGCGGTATCGGCCTCGACGGCACCCGTCTGGACGTCAGCGCGTCCGACCGCCCTGTTCAAGCCATTGATCAGGGCATCCAGCGCTCCGCCTTGCAGGTCCTCGATGCGCCCGACGGTTCCAATCGTGCGCTGGCGGACCTTACCGTCCTCGGTGCGATAGCCCTCGACCAGTTGCAGGTAGCGGCGACCGCCAGATGATGTGATCTTGACGTACATGCCACAAAGATATCACCATGAAAAGTGATCAATCAATAGTAAAAATACCCATGACGTGCCACAACAGGATATTCGCAAAACTACTTTCGAACGAAACCTAACCCATTGAAATGTCGAGGCCAGCCCCAACGCATCCAGCTCGAAATCTCAATTTGCTGCCGAACTTGGGAGAACAGTGTCAAGCGCGTGGCGGTGCATACGACAGGGATGGAAAAGAACATCGCCGATCCGACAGATTCCCGCCTCTAGGAGCGGGCGCGGGATCAGCTGGTGGCGCTGGCGCTGCAGGCCGGGGTGGAATTGCGGCAATCCTATGCCCGCCTCGCGCCCCGACTGGCGCTGCAGGTTGGCCGCTACGCCCATGCCAAGCAGTTCAAGCGCATGCGCAAGGCATTGAAAAAGCTGAAGGGCGACACCGGCAGGGTCATGCGCGATCTGCGCCGCCATCTGCTGGATATTCCCGAAGGCAGCCTGCGGGATCGCATCCTCGGAAAGCTCGCCTTGGTGTCGCAACTGCTGCATCAGGCACCCAGGGGGGCGAACAAGATCTACGCCCTGCACGAACCCGAGGAGGATTGCATCTCCAAGGGCAAGGCCCGGGTGCGCTATGAATTCGGCTGCAAGGTCAGCATCGCCACGACGCTGGACGAGGGCTTCGTGGTCGGCATGCGCAGCTTTCCGGGCAACCCCCGCGATGGCCACACCCTGCAGGCAAGCCCTGGAACAGGTGGAAATCCTGACCGACCAGCGCCCCGATCTGGCCGTCGTCGACCGCGGCTATCGCGGCCATGCCGAGACCAGGACCCGCGTGCTGATCAGTGGCACGAGGCGTGGCCTGACGATCCCACGATGCGCCAACTTGTGGTTAGCGCCTGCAAAGAGACATTGCTCAACAGCAACGACAAAGCGGCGCGCAACAACGCTCTCGAGATTCTTGTCCAGCTTGGATTGATCGCGTGATGACCATAGGCAACAGTCTGGTGGCGCAGCCGAGCGAGTGCCGCCGACAGATGACAAACCGGGGGGGGGGCGGGGATTGGCCACATGGCTAGCGTCCACTCCCTTCTCTCCCGCGTCTGAATAGCCCCTAGCCGGCCGCTGAAATAGTCTGGGAACTGGAACGGTTTTCCTTCGGCTGGATTGGTGAGCCTGTTGTCCGGCCCTTCGGCGCGAACGGCCGTCGTGTGTGTTGCCGATTTTCGGCGTTATGCCCTCAGCAACCTGGGCAGTCGGGCAAGGTTGTTTGCCGCCATGGTCAAGATGAAGCGCGACCGCACCTTTTCGATGCCGCGATAGACCGTTTGGGCCATGCCGCCGATGGTCTTGGCCCAGCCGAAGGCTTCCTCGATCCGTTTTCGGTGCTTGATCGACACTGCATATCCCTCGTGTCGAGTGGTGCGTCCGTCAATGGCGGAATAGCGCGATTTCTGGGCGATATGCGGC
>NZ_JAUSBA010000075.1 GCF_030652235.1 Cypionkella sp. | reverse complement strand
ATGCGGGCTGAGCGTTTTGTCATTTCTGACCGGAGCTGGCAGATACTCGAACCCCTTTTGCCGGGCTCTTCGCGGTCGCGCGGGGTGACGGCGAAGGACAACCGGCTGTTTCTGGAAGCCGTGTTGTGGAAGGTCAGGGTTGGCGGTCCATGGCGCGACCTGCCGCCAGGTTTCGGCGTATGGAACTCTGTGTTCCGGCGGTTTCGCCGTTGGGCTGAAGCCGATGTATTTCAACGCATTTTCGACGTGATCTCTGGAGAACCCGACTTTGAATACATGCTCGTTGATGGCACGATCATCAGCGCTCACCAGAAGGCGAGCGGCGCAAAAGGGGGACTCGAAATCAGGCGATCGGGCGCTCAAAAGGCGGGCTGACGACGAAGGTGTTGGCCCTGACGGACGCGCTTGGCAACCTGGTGCGCTTTGCGCTTCTCCCGGGTCAGCGCGGCGAAATTACCGGTGTGCCGGAGCTTATCGAGGGGCTGACCTTCAACGCCTTCATGGCCCCCTCTCATGGTTTGAAGGCAAACCATTGCCGGGCAACGGACAAAGCATTTGACGCAAACCACCTGCGCGCCGAGTTGCATCGCCGGGAGGCCGATGCTGTCATCCCCGCCAAACGCAACCGCATCCTGCACATCCCCCACGACGCCGAAGCCTACAAATGGCGACACCTCATCGAAAACTACTTCAGCAAGATCAAGGAGTTCAGAGGCGTGAACACAAGATACGACAAAACCGATACAAGCTACCGCGCAACATGGAACATCGCAGCTACAATGATCGCACTGCGTTAAATGTTCACAGCCCCTAGGGCTGACCAAGCGTTTATCGGGGGTAGTTCATTTCCCGCGAAAGATCGCGTGTTGTAAAGCTACTGAGCGCCGCTAAACCGCGCCAGTTCCTGTCGCAGGATATGATCAGCGCCTGGCGATAGCTGCACCAAGGGCAGTCGCACCGCATCCTGCATATGCCCTGCCAGCGCCAAGGCCCGCTTCACAGGGCTGGGGCTGCTTTCCACAAACATCGCGGCCGACAGTGGTGCCAAAGTTTCGTGCAACCGCAAGGCCTGACTGCAATCGCCTGCAGTCCATGCCCGATAAAGGGCCACACAATTTTCCGGCGCGTAATTCGACAAAACCGAGGTTAGCCCCGTGGCGCCAAGCGCAAAGAACGGCAGCGCTAGGGCATCGTCACCGCAATGCACAATAAAGTCCGGTCCACAGGCGGAACGCAAGGCAGTCACGCGAGAAGGATCACCTCCGGCCTCTTTGATAGCCACAATATTGCTACAGCTTCGCGCAAGCTCGGCTGCGGTTTCCGTAGCGATCGACACGCCCGTGCGCCCCGGTACCGAATAAAGCATCACGTCCAGCGGCGTCACGGTAGCCACGGCGGTGAAGTGCGCCACCAATCCCGCTTGGCTTGGCTTGTTGTAATAGGGGGTGATCAACAGCACGCCGTCGACGCCCGCATCGGTGGCGCGACGGGTGGCTTCGATGGATTTCGGTGTAGAATTACTGCCGGTGCCTGCCATGACATAGGCCTGCCCGGCCACGCGTTTGACGGTATGCGCAATCAACGCCGTGGCTTCATCAATGGTAAGGGTCGCAGCCTCGCCAGTAGTGCCAACAGGGACCAATCCCGCGATTCCCGCCGCCAGTTGCCGATCGATCAGATCGTCATAGGCGGGCCAATCAATTGCGCCCGTTTCGGTAAAGGGGGTGACGACGGCAGTGAAAACACCGTTAAAACGAGAAAGATCAGTCATATTTTGCCTTTCTGGGCGATGTGGAAAAGGTCGTGGTATCAGTCGATCACGACACGGGTTTCAGACATTTCACGCAGCGCTATGCGGACGCCCTCGCGGCCAAGGCCAGAGCCTTTGATGCCGCCGAAGGGGACGTGTTCGGCGCGGAAATCGGGGCCTTCGTTGACCATCAGCCCGCCGACTTGGATCGAGCGGCCTAGGTGGCGGATCGCGGCGTGGTCGTTAGTAAACACCCCGGCTTGCAGCCCGTAGTCCGAGGCGTTGACTTCGGAAATCACCTGCTCCAAATCGTTGAAACCGCGCAAGGACAGCACCGGGCCGAAAGTCTCGGTCGCGAAAAGCCGGCTGTCCAGCGGCACATCAGCCACCACCGTCGGCGCAACCAGCGTGCCGTCGGCGCGGCCCCCGGTCAGCACCTTTGCGCCTGCGGTTTCGGCCTCTGTCAGCCGCGCGATGATGTCGATGGCGGCGGTGCGGTCGATGACCGGACCCATTTGCGTATCCGTCAGGCAGGGATCTCCATAGCGGTGCGCTGCCACTTCAGCCAGCAGGATTTCGGTGAATTTCGGCACTACGTCTTTGTGAATATAGAGTTTTTTTACAGCAGCGCAGCTTTGTCCGGCGATCTCGAACCGCTGCGAAATCGCGGTGGCGGCGGCGGCGGCAAGGTCACCATCGGGCAGCACGATCAGCGGATCGTTGCCGCCCAGCTCCATCAGGCAGCGCACCAATCCGCTGGCGCGTTTAAGCGCAAGTCCGCCCTGCATGCCGCCGGTAAAGGACAACAGATCAATCGGTGCGCGGGCAAGGGACAGTGCAGTCCCCGCCCCACCATGCACGATTTGTACCAGATCGGTCGGAAAGCCAGCCTCGACCGTCAGCCGCACCAGATGGTCGGCAGCCAGCGGTGCCTTGGGCGAGGGTTTGGCGACAACCGCATTGCCCGCTGCAATCGCCGGACCCAGTTTGTGGCACAGCAGGTTGACCGGATAATTGAACGGCGTGATGGCCGCGACAACGCCGGTCGGCACATAGGTCACCACCGCTTGGCGATCGACCCCGCCTGAGACGACAGCGCAATGTAACACCTCGCCGTCCAGAAAGGTTGCGGCATCGCCCGACAGGCGCAAGGTGTTCTGGGCGCGGCGGATCTCGCCCCACGCCTCGGAAATGGTTTTGCCCATCTCAGCGCAGATGGTTTGCGCCATGACCTCGGCGTCGCGGGCTACCAGATCGGCAAGGCGATTGAGCAGCGTGCGGCGTTCAAACGGGGTCGAGGATCTGAAGCCCGCAGCGGCAATCCGCGCGCGGGTGACGGTGGCTGCGATGTCCTCGGGCGAGGTTTCGGGCAGCTTGCCCACAACGGCCCCCGAAAACGGGTTTCGCACGGAAAATTCGGCAACAGCAAGGCTGCGCATCGGGGCGGCAAGGGTCATTTGGTTTCCTTTTCAATTGGGTCAGATGTGGTCAAAAGATCGGCCACAGAGATCGGTCGGCTAGGCCAGCGGGCCGCGCCAATGGGCTTCGGTGGGGCCTTGAGGTCGCTTAGACGCCCGACCCATTCGGCACAAAAACGCCCTTGACAGGCCCCCATCGCGAACCGTCCATCCAGGCGGAGCGCGCGGGCCGTTGGCGCAGGTCCAAGCGCGCGCAGGTCAGCAAGCGTGCGGTTTTCGCAGCGGCAAATCACGGTTTCTGCAGGAATTTCCGCGAGACGGGCGAGACCGTCGTGGGCGTAGATGCGCGCGAGGCGAGCTTGGGCGGCGCGTTGGCGTTGCAGATCATGATTGGGGCTTGGCGGCGTGGTGCCCAGCAGTTCTGCGGCCAGTTTTTGCCCTCCAGCAAAGCCATCGGCCAAAGCTGCCCTTGCGCCCAAAGCCTCGCGGCAATCGCCAAGGCGCAGGGTTGGAATGACGTCGCAATTAGTCAGCCCCGCGTCATTCGGGCGGATACCGTCATGCAGACCGATCACATCGACGGCAAAGTTGCGCGGGCCTTTGCGTGTATCGATTTGTGCAACAAGCGGGCCGTTCGTTTGGATGATTTCGGTCAGATGCGCGCCGAAAAACAGCGGCACGCGGGCCCGTAGAAGGTGGGCAAGATAGGTCGCGGCCTCAGTCAGATAGGGGAGCGGCAGAGTCAAAGATGCAGGGTTGAACAGCGGGCGGGCGGCCTCGATGATGGCAATGGGCGGGTGGCGTAGGCGGCACAGTTCTGCCCCGACGGCCAGCAACAGCGGGCCGGACCCAGCCAGCAGCACCCTGCCCTGAGGCGGCTCTGCAAGCGTTTTGATCCGGGACTGGATCGCACCTGCAGTCATCACGCCCGGCAACGTCCAACCGGGGCGCGGCTGCACGCTTTCGCGCGCACCGGTGGCGAGGACGATGGCACGGGGGCGGATCAAGGTGGACAGCGCACCGGTCAGCAAGGCCGCGCCGGTGTGGTCGACCCCGCCGAAACGTGTCCCGCAGCGGATCGGGATGGCTTGCGCCTGCACTTCGGCGATCAGGCGAGACCAGCGGTGGGCCTGCGCGCCGGTAGCTGTCGAGCGGACGCCCGGCAGCGGCTGACGATGCACCGCGCCACCTATGGCTTGGGCCTGGTCGATGACCAGAACCGGCAGGCCTTGGCGCGCAAGTTCGACTGCAGCGGCAAGGCCCGCAAGGCCCGCACCGACGATCAGAATTGGGTGATCAGACATCGGCATCTCCGTCCAGCGGTTGCAGGGTCAGGCCGTCGCGGCAAATCTGCAGGCAGGCTTCGGTCACTTGGCCATCGGCCATGATCAGGCAGCCTTGGCATTGGCCAATGCCGCAAAACACCGCGAGGGCTTGGCCGGTGGGCGCGCGGCCAAGTTGGTGAATTCCCGCGCGTTGCAGGGCCGAGGCGACGGATTCACCTGTTTGAAAGGGGATCGCGCGGGCTTGCCAGTGGATATGATGGTTCATGCAGCCCCCTTTTGCGCGGTATTTTCAAAGCGGGCGGGGGAAAGCGCGGCCAGATCGGCAGCCCAGTGCGATTGCGGTGCGAGGCCCTGTACCATGAGCGCCACTTCGCGGCCGATCACGGCGGACAGGCAGATGCCATCGCCTTCGAAGCCGGTGGCCATCAGGACGCGGGGCTGGCCGGGCATCGCACCGACGATCGGCAGACCGTCGGCCACGGCGGCACGGACCCCGGCAAAAGTGCGGATCACCCGGCGGTTCAGCAGCGCGGGCCAGATCTGGCTTGCGCGAGACAACAGCGACTTCAGCGTGGCAAAATCGACCTGATCGGTGCGGCCATGTGCCTCTCGGGTGGAGCCAATCAGATATTGCCCGGTGGTCAGAGGGTCGATCACCACGGGCGGCAACGGCAGTTGATCGCCGCTGCCGGTTTTGGCGACCAGATAGGAGGCGGCCGTAAGTGAGCCGCGCAGGGCATCCACAGGGCCGCGATCGGTTACGATCAACTGGCCCGCGCGCGGTTGGATCGGAAGAGCGGGAAAAAGGTCGAGCGTCGCGGTGCCAAGGGCCGCGACCAAGGTGTTTCCGCGCAGCTTGCGGTGGCCTAGATCGAGGGTGACTCCGTTGCTGTCCGAAGCAATAGCGCGGATCGGCGCGGGCCAGATTGTGGTGATGCCGGGACGGGAAAGGTAGGCGCGGACAGCCTTATGGCCGGGCATATGGCCTTCGCCCTCCAAAACCACCAGCCGATCAACCGCGCCCCCGAGACCGGGCAGCAGGGTCGCGGGACCATCTGCGGTGACCCGCACCGGGCCAGTAAGGTCGGCCAACTTTGACACGAGAGCATCAAGAGCCGACATTTCCACCGCGCCGCTGCCAAACACATAGGACGGGCGGGCGTGAAAGGCCCCGGCCAGCGGGCCGCCAGTGGACAACTCACGGGTATAGAGCAGCGATTCCGAGGCCAGCCGTGCCATCAGTCCGGGCTTTTTCGACGCCACCGAAACCGCGCCATCCGACGCCCCCGAGGCCGCCGCCGCGGGCCCTGTGGCATCGATGACGGCCACACGCAGACCGGCGCTTGCCAGATGCCATGCAACCGAAGCACCGACAATTCCGGCACCGGCGATCAGGACGTCAAACTCGGCTGGATCAGGCAATGGGATGCTCCGCTGTTGCTGCTTGTTGTCCACGCTAGGACGCAGAAAAGCGCAGGGCGATGCAAAAAATGGCGCAAGACTTACAACAATATTTGAAATAGGAGATTTTGGATTGGCTAAAAACCGCAATGCGGCCGCAAAGATACAATAATTTTTATAGCAATCTCGCCCTTTCTTGTATTGATCGAAAGGGAAATTGCGGGTCGTCTTATTCCATCCGGCCCATGCAGCGAGGCGGACCAGCAATCATCGCAATGCGGCCCGGCCGCACAGAGAGGGAGTATCAAATGACGCTTTTCGAAAAGCTCGTTAACGGGGTCGCAGCAGCGACGTTGGCACTTGGCGCAAGTCTTTCGGCGGCGCAGGCGCAATCGACCACGGTGGACGAGATTCACGCTCGCGGCACGCTGCGGATTGCTGGCATCTTGAACGAAGACCCCTATTTCGCAAAAGACCCACGCACCGGCGAATGGCGCGGCTTTGCGATCGAGATGGGCAAGGATATGGCCAGCGAATTGGGCGTCGAGTTGGAGGTTGTCGAAAGCAGCTGGGCCAATTCGATTTTGGACGTGCAATCGGGCAAGGTCGATCTGGCCTTCGCGCTGACCGCGCTGCCCAAGCGGGCGCTTTCAGTGAGTTTTTCGACGCCGACCTATTACAACAGCTTTGTCATCATCTCGCCGAAGCCAGAGTTGGAAGGCAAGACCTGGGCCGAGTTGAACGACCCGGCCGTAACCATCGCCGTCGACCTAGGATCGTCGCAGGATCAGATCACCAAGGCATATCTGCCGAAAGCCAATATCCTGCGGTTCAAGACCCGCGACGAGGCGGTTTTGGCGGTCGCGACGGGTAAGGCAGATGCGATTATCAACACGGTGTTAAACGGCATGGTGATGACCAAAAAGAACGAGGCCGTCGGCAAGGTTTACGTCCCGACGCCAATTCTGTCGTCGCCATCTGTGATCGGCATCAACTACAATGCCGATGAGGTATTCAAAAGCTTTGTCTCGGCTTGGGCCGATTACAACCGCCGGGTTGGCAACAACCAGACCTGGATCCTGAAGGGTCTTGAGCCGTTCAATATCGGGCTTGACGATCTGCCCGCTGGCTTTGACATCAACGGCTAATGACGCAAGTGGCGCGGGCTGCACATGCCCGTACCACCTGCCCCGGCAATCAGGAGTTTGGCCGCATGTATCACTGGGACTTTTACACGATATTTCAATCGTTTGACCTGTTTATCACCGGCGTATGGGTGACCTTTCTTTACACCGCAGGGTCGATCTTTGTGGGTATCATCGTGGGGCTGGCCGCCTGTTTTGCAAGGCTGTCCCGGTTCTGGTGGCTACGGCTGATCGCGCGGTCCTATCAGGAATTGTTCCGCTGCACGCCACTGCTGGTGCAGATCCTGTGGGCCTATTACGCGCTGCCGATGATCCTTGGCATCACGATTTCCAATACTGTGGCCGGGCTGCTGACACTGTCGCTCTATGTCGGGTCGTTCTATGCCGAGATTTTCCGGGGAGGTATTATGGCGATCGACAAGGGTCAACGCGAGGCGGCTGCGGCCATCGGCATGTCATCGGTGCAATCCATGCGCTATATAATCATGCCGCAAGCAGTGAAGAACATGTTGCCGTCCTTTATCAACCAATCGGTGATTCAGCTGAAGAACACCTCGCTGCTGTATGCGATTTCGATTGCCGAATTGACCTATATGACATCGGTGGTCACATCTGAGACCTATCGCCCGCTAGAGGCCTATAGCATGGCTGCGGTCTTGTATTTTGCCATGCTGTTTCCGCTGACCCAGATCGCGGATCACTACGAACGCCGCATGCGGCAGAGCGACTGAGCGGGGATGTGATGGACAACAAAGCAGTCATTTCGGTGCGCGGATTGCGCAAGGCTTTTGGGGCGATTGAGGTGCTGAAGGGCATTGATCTTGATCTAGCGCAGGGCGAGGTTTTGGGGTTGATCGGGCCGTCGGGGTCAGGAAAATCGACACTGATCCGCTGTCTGAACATGCTGGAGCTGCCGACAGATGGCACGGTTCTGGTGCAGGGTCGCCCCGTGAGCGCCAAGTTCAACGCCAAGGCCCCGGCGATTGGCACCGGGGAATTGCGCCGCAAGGTCGGAATGATCTTCCAGCATTTCAACCTATTCCCGCATTTGACGGTGCTGGGGAATATCACATCCGGTCCGGTGCGGGTGCTGGGCGAAAGCCGGGCAGAGGCCGAGGCCCATGCGATGGATCTGTTGGCGCAAGTCGGGCTGGAGGCCAAGTCGCAGGCCTATCCTGCGCATCTATCGGGCGGGCAGAAACAGCGTGTTGCGATTGCGCGCGCGCTGGCGATGCGGCCCGAGGTTTTGTTGCTGGATGAGGTGACCTCGGCGCTGGACCCGGAACTGGTGGGCGAGGTGTTGGAGGTGATCCGGCGGCTGGCAGATGGCGGCATGACGATGGTGCTGGTGACGCATGAGATGGACTTTGCCGCCGATGTCGCCAGCCGGGTGATCTTTATGGAGCAAGGCCAGATCGCCGAGGAAGGCCACCCCGATCAGATTTTGCGCAACCCGACTTCTGAACGCCTGCGCGGGTTTCTGTCGCGGTTTCACGGCTAGGGGGCAGATATGTCGGCCTTTCCGATCCTTGTCATTGGCGCAGGCCGGATGGGCCTGCGGATTGCGGCGATGCTGGCGCAGGATGCGCGGTTTGCGGCGCGAATCATCACGCCGGACGATGACGCGCTGGCGCAGGTTGCACGGTTGGGGCTTGGGGTGGCGCCAGCCAGTGGCAATGGGTTCCGCGCCGATCTGCAGCGGCATATGGCGCAGGCGCGTGCGGTCATCTTGACCGACGCCTTGGTGCCAGCGGCAGAGGTCGCGCGGTTGGCGGCGGACTGCGGCTGTCACTATCTGGACATTCTGGAGGATGCGGCCGCCAGCGCCGCGGTTGCGGCTTTGGTGGCGACGCTGCCCGGCGACACGACGCTGTGCTTTGCCTCGGGTTGCGGGCTGGCGCCAGGTCATGTCACCGGGCTTGCCGCAGAAGCCTTGGCGAGCGTGGGACAAGAGGCCGAAGTTACGGTTTTTGTCGGCGTTCTGCCCGCGCATCCAACCAATCGATTAGGATATGCCAATATCTGGAGCATCGATAGTCTGATCGGCGAATATACTGCGCCCTGCGTGGCGATCCGGTCCGGAGTGGTCGCATTCCTGCCGCCGCTGACTGAGGCCGAAACGCTTAATTTGGGTGGCGAGACCTATGAGGCCTTTACCACCGCGGGCAGTCTGGATGCGCTGGCGCGGCAATATGCCGGGCGTGTCGGAGCGTTGGAGTTCAAGACCCTGCGCTATCCCGGGCATCTGGATTATTTACAGTTTTTGCTGGATGACATGGGGCTGTCCAAGCGGCTCTATCAGTTGCGCAGCCTGCTAAAGACCGCGCTGCCGCAGACCGAAGACGACCGCGTGCTGATCGCGTTGCGCATCCGGCCAAGCCCCGATGCGCCCGAGGTCTGGATACGGCAATTCCTGCAAGCTTCGACCCATGCGGGGCAATGCCAAAGTGCGATTGGCACCGCCACAGCCGCACATGTTTGTGCGGTGGCCGACCTGATCTGCGGGGAAAAGCTGTTGGTGGCAGGGTTTATCGCGCCTGGCACGATTGGCCCCGCACACTTGCGGGCCAGCCCGTTCTTTGATCTTCTGGACCCGGGCAAGCCATCTTTCGAGGCTGCATAATCCCAAAGGACACGCGCATGGCCCCCAACAAGGCCGCAGATAAGGCCACCCCTGAACGCCATGACAAGCGCACCAACCTCGATATCTCGTTGCTGCAGACTTTTCATCTGGTCGCGCGCACTGGGTCATTTTCGGCGGCCTCGCGCGAGTTGAACATCTCGTATCAAACGGCGGCGAACCATGTCCGGCGGCTGGAGCAGATCTATGCCGCCCGGCTGATCGAGGCGGAAAAGGGCTCGCGCAAGATCACCCTGACGCCCTTGGGCCGCGCGCTCCATGCCTCGCTTGGCGAAGAGTTGGAGACCATTCTTTCGCGGCTTTCAGTTCTACTTCATGACGTCAGGTCTGTCCTGCGGGTGGGCGTGCCACAGGCGCTTTTTCATCATTTTTTCCCCGAAATCCTGCACCGCTTTCGCGCCGATGCCCCCGACATTGAACTGGCTTTTTACGAACGTGACACCACGCTGGAAAAGATGATGATGGAAGGCGCCTTGGATGCCTCGGTATCCGAACGTAAATTTACCCATCCGGGCATCACTCAGCATTTGTTGGGAACCTATAGACTGGTTCTGATCTACCCGCAGGATTGGCCAATGCCACCGTCAAAACCGGGCCAGATGACGCCTGATCTGGGCTTTTTCCGTGACCGCCCTTTTATCACATATGAGAACGGCCAGATGGTGCGCACGGGTGCACTCGAGTTTCTATCACAAGCCATGCAAGCCACTCCCCGGATTGACACCTCTGCCTCTGGTTCTACCAGCGTCACCCGTTTGGTAGAGGCCGGCTTGGGTTACGGGGTTGTCCCGGAATGGAGCGTCAGCCCAGAAAGCTGCGGCGTGTCCGAGATTGTCCTCGACGAAATTGGGCCGATGACGCTGTGGTTTGCCCATTCGGCCTTTCTGGAAAGCAATAAATACGTGCGCCTGTTGCTTCAATCGTGCCAAACTGTCATCAATGCACCGGTAGCGGGCTTGTAAGACTGCAAAGATATGTTTTTGCTCCGCAACGCGCCAAAGGTGGAGATTGGGGTCTGGTATCGGAGAGGGTTATGGTGCCGTTTTTCACCTCGCTTGAGGCAGGCCATTCTGCGGACATGATTATACTGCGAGCTCAGCAAATTGCTGGGATTCGGAACGTCCTTTTAGATAGACTAGCCCCTCACAGGTCATATGTGCGACCTCAATTCCTGCAATGGTTGCTGCAGCGGACTAAGGGCAGGAACGTCCCGATCACTACCATGACGAAACGGATTTCGCTGCGCCAATACTCGAGGGGCAGCTTTGCTGAGCGCCGCCTTGCAGCATTTCTGGAAGCCGTACGGCAGCTCTGGGCCGTTTGCGATCGAATGAGTTGATGACTTCATGCTACCGGAACATCAACCTTGGCCTCTGTGGAAGCACAGTGGAAGCAAGAGGGAGAGGTTCGTGGCGGTTTATTGCGAAATCCGGCGTAGGGACGTAACGGGGCAGGGGGGTGCAAGCCACGGAAAATGCGAAGGATAGCGTGGCTCTGAGGGGTTGTTCATGGTTCGTTTGCCATGACTCATAACCTGAAGGTCACAGGTTCAAATCCTGTCCCCGCAAGCAAATATAATAACGATTACAAATAGATAGAACTCGACCTAATCAGTCGAGTTTTGGCTTGTCCAAAACACATCAACGCCACATCAACGTTTGAAGAGTTGCGTTGAAAACGTAGAGCGAAATCAATCGCCTGCCGGGATTTCCAATTTTGCAGCCATCGACCATTTGAGTCTGGCTCGGCCGAAATCCTTGTGGCAGAATCGCGCCATGATTGAGTTCCGCACCCTTCCCGATGACCATCCTGACCTGGCGCGTTCGCCGCTGTTGCGAGCAGCGCGGCTGACGCCGCGGTAGGCAACGACGAACAGCCGCTTTACGCAGTTCACGTTGGCCCAATTGCCGTTTGAGATATAGGCGTCAGAAATCCAGTCCCAGGTCCAGCGTTCGGGCAGAATGGGTCAGTGCACCCGCCGAGATATAATTGACGCCAGTCGCGGCCACTTCGGCGATACGCGAAAGTGCCATGTTGCCCGAGGCTTCGGTGATCAAGCGGCCTGCGACCAGTGCTACGGCCTGTTGCAGAGTTGGCGTGTCCATGTTGTCGAGCAGCACGGCATCAGCGCCGCGGATCTCCAGCAATTCGGCCAATTGGGTCCAGGTGTCCACCTCAACCTCTATCTTCATCATATGAGAGGCACCAGCGCAGGCAGCCTCCAGCGCCGGGCGGATACCGCCGGCGGCGGCGATGTGGTTGTCCTTGATCAGGATCGCATCGCCCAAGCCAAAGCGGTGGTTGAAACCGCCGCCATTCTGGATGGCAGCCTTTTCGACCAGATGCAGGCCGGGGGTGGTCTTGCGGGTGCAAGTGATGCGAGTTGGGCTGCCTTTGATTTCGGCCACATATGCGGCGGTCAGGGTGGCGATGCCGCTCAGACTGCCTGCGAAGTTGAGCGCCACCTGTTCTGCAGAAAGGATCGAGGCCGCAAGCCCTTCGATTTCCATCAGCACATCACCGGGGGCACATGCACTGCCATCAGGGTGGTGCAGCGTCACGGTCAGCGTCGGATCAACCAGCCGGAAGGCTATTGCGGCGACCTGCATACCCGAGACCACCCCCGCCTCACGCGCGTTCATCTTGGCGCGGTAGCGGGTGGCGGGCGGGATCACCAGCCGTGTGGTGATATCGCCTGACGGGCCAAGATCTTCGATTAGTGCGGCGCGGATCAGCGCTTCCAGCAGCAGGTCGGGCAAAGCTTGGCTCATCTTGCAGGCTCCAACAGGGATTGGCGCAGGGTCATGACCTCATGCAGGGTCAGGCGGCTGCGGTGGGCTTGGTCCGGGTCGGTGGCTGGGAAATCTCGGCGGCAATGCGCGCCACGGGATTCCTGGCGCAAAAGGGCGGCAGCGGCGATCAGCGTGGCGGTGGCGGTCATGTTCAGGAAGCTGGTGTTGCCTTTGGCCTGCGCCTCAAGTGCCGCGATCCGGGTCAGCGCGGCCTGCAACCCCCGCTCGCTGGCCGCAGCAAACTCAGTACGCGAAATCCGGCCGTCGCCGTCACTGTCGTTGAATTCCAGTGTCATTGCCTGATGGACGGCCGCACCCGGGCCACGGCCCTGCCCACCTACACCACCGCCCGCCCCATGACCGGGCTTTGCTTCTTCTTCTGCAGCCAAATGATCGACGATGGCCTGAAGATCATCGTTCTCCAGAAACGTGTTCTCATCGGCATCGAACATCCGGAAGATATCTTCTCGGCGTTCCAGGAAATCATCGCGGTTGACATGGCCGTTGCCGGAGAGATCCCAGTTTTCAATGAACTGCGTGCCTGGCTGTCCACCCCCTTGCCCCTGTTGTGCGAGAACCGGGCTGGCAACCGCCAACAGGACGGCGGTGAAGACGATGGTGGATTTCATGAAGGCTATCCTTGCTTTTTGTTGACACCCTTTACACGCAGGACACCGCCAGTTCCGTCGCAAGTTGCTAAAAAGCTTCCGCAAGCGCGGCACCCGGTGTTCGGCCTGACCGGAATGTCTGCGCGTGACGTACCCTCGTCAGCCAGACGGTCCCGCTGTGAGGCTGGAGCGGGCTTTGCGGAACATGGTTGCAATCTGACGGAAGCGATCGGCGTGGGGCGAGGTGGCGCGCCAGCCAAGCACCACACGACGCGGGCAAGCGTCGGGAAGTGGCGTCAGCGCGATGGCATGGCCGCGCGCAATCCCCGCAGGGTGACAGCCGCCGAGGCCGAAGCCGGTGTGGCGACGCTGCTAGCAACCCATGACGCCGACAAGAAAGGCGCACTGTCCGAGGCGGAATTCGCGACGCTCTTCGCCGAAGTAACCAGGGGCATGGCCGCGCGTCCCTTCGCCATGCTGGACGATGACGGTGACAAGGAGATCAGCGCCGAGAAAATCACCTTTCCGGTAAAGATGATGGCGCGGATGGGCCGATTGACCGAGGTCAATGTTGGCGGTCAGGCCAACCCGTAAACTTGATCAGATCAGCGGATGCCAGAAGGTGCCCGCCCAATCGTTCAAAGGCACAGAACCATGATACACCCCAACGGGTATTCGGGCACCCAGATTGCCCTGCCCTGGAGGGTCGCCCTGCTCGTCGCCGGTCAATACATCTTCAAGGACCCCATCTCCACGGCCTGGGATGCGATCAGGCAGGGCACCGAATATGCCTTCGACCCGTTGATCCTGGCCCATGTCGCGAGTGGCGCGCTGATCCTTGCTCTGGTGCTATGGCGTCTGGCATTGCGCCTGAAACGTGGCGTGCCTCTGCCGCCGGAAAATGAACCCGGCCCCCTGAAAACGCTGAGCCATGTCGCCCATTGGGCCTTTTACGGTGTGCTGGCGCTCATGTCCGTTTCGGGTGCCTTGGCTTGGTTCGCCGATCTGACAGATGCGGCGCAGGTCCACAATATAGTGAAGGTCGTGCTTCTGGCCCTGATCGCACTGCATCTGTTGGCCATTCCGTTCCACCGGATCATTCTGAAGAACAACGTCATGGTCCGCATGATCCGTCCGGCAGAGTAACGCTGCCGACCTTCCATCCATCGCCCTGGCGGGCAAGACAGTAACAAAGGAACTCCTCTCATGAATATCC
Organism: Cypionkella sp.; assembly: GCF_030652235.1. Lineage (GTDB taxonomy): Bacteria > Pseudomonadota > Alphaproteobacteria > Rhodobacterales > Rhodobacteraceae > Cypionkella. The sequence goes on along the minus strand of NZ_JAUSBA010000075.1, from coordinate 2,776 downwards.
GCATGGCAACAGCCGCCCTCATCCTGTCCGCGACAACGGCCCTCGCCAGACCAGCCCGAGAAACCAGTTCATGGACAACTGGGATCTTGACGGGAATGGCACTGCGACCGTCTAAGAACTGCGCGAGATGCGCACCAGTGTCTTTCTGAGTTTCGACTCGAACGAAGACGGCGCACTTGATGCCGAAGAATACGTGACGTTTGACGAGGCCCGGCAGAACGACGTAAGCAGTTACGAAGGGGCGCAGCGCACCCAGATGCAGAAGGTCGCCGATCGGATGGGCCTTCTTGCCAACGATCTGAACAAGGACGGGAAGGTAACGCGCGAGGAGTTTCTTGCCGGGGCCGACACGTGGTTTGCGGAACTAGACAAGAACGCCGACGGCGGAATTACGCTCGACGACTTCGCGATCTAGGCGGAGCTGTGCAGTTGATCTGGCCTGATCTGAACGGCCGTAGTAAGGGGAAGCCGTAATGTCCGGCCTCAATAAAGACCAACTGCCGATCGATCTGAACCTGTCAGAACTGGGATCACCGCCCCGCCGATGGTTTCGTAAGCGGTATCTGCTGGTGCTGCTGATCCCTGTGTTCATGTTCTCGGGCGGCGTGTTGGGGATGTATTTCGAGCCGTTGGGATTGCAGAAGTTTTATGCCCTGACTGGACTGCAACCTGGCGGAGGGTCGGATGCGCCGATTGCCTTGCCTCCCGATATCGAGCTGCCGCCGAAGATGGCCGAGACCATGCTGCCGACCGATGTCGTGGGGCTGGCCCGTGTCATGCCGCGCGGCGATGTTGCGGTTGTGGCGGCACCCTATGGGGCTGGCGATGCCCGCGTCGCCGAGATTCTTGTCGCCGAAGGCGACAGTGTGGCCAAGGGCACCCCGCTGGCCCCGCTGGCCCGGCTGGATAACCGGACTGCGCTGGAAGGTGCGGTCCTGATGGCCGAGGCCAATCTGGCCATCCGGAAGGCATCGCTGATGCAGACGCGCGCGGCTGTCGCGGCGAGCCGGGACGAAGCGCAGGCAGCACTGGATCAGGCCATTGCCACGGCGGCAGAAGCAACCACAAACCTTGCTCGGACCGAGGAATTGTTCCAGCGCGCGGTGGCTACGCAAGCCACACTCGATTCCGCGCGGACTGCGGCTGCTTCGGCAGGTTTGGCGGTCTCCCGCGCCGAAGTTACCTTGACGCGCTTTGCGTCGCTGGCGCTGGACGACCAGCCCGATGTGGTCGTTGCCACCCGCAACGTCGAGGCCGCCGAGGCCGATCTGGCCCGGGCCAAGCTGGATCTCGATCGCGCCCTTGTCGTCGCCCCGATTGCCGGCACGATCCTCGACATCCGGGCGACACCGGGCCAGCGCCCACCGGCTGACGGGATCATGGACATGGGCGACACCGGCACTATGATGGCCGAGGTCGAAGTTTGGCAGGACCGCATTGCCGCGGTGCAACTGGGCCAACCGGTCGAACTGGCAGCGCCCGCACTGGGCCAATCCCTGCTGGGTACGGTCGAAAGCATCGGCCTGACGGTGGGGCGGCAGGGGCTGATCTCGGATGATGCTGCAGAAAACAAGGATGCACGGGTGATCCGCGTGCTGGTCGTGCTGGACGATGCCTCGTCGCTGGTGGCGGCGCGCTTCACAAACCTTGAGGTCATCGCCCGGATCGACACCACCGCAGGCGCGCGAGGAACCCCATGAGCCGCCTGCTGCAAGCCCTGTTCGGGCGGCTGCCGATCGGCTGGCTGCAACTCACGCACAATCGCACGCGCTTTGCCGCTGCGCTGTCCGGCGTGGCCTTTGCCAACGTGCTGGTCTTTGTGCAACTGGGCATCATGAACTCGATGGGGGCGGCCACGCTTCGGCCCTATGACTTCTTTCAAGCCGACATTATGATTTCCGCGGGCGATGCAAATGCGCTGGCCGATGGTGGCAATGTGGCGCGGCAGTGGCTGTTGCAGGCGATGGCCGACCCGGCTGTGGCCGACGGCATGGGCCTGTTTCTGGCCAACGTACCGTGGGACAGGGGCGAGAAGGACATCAGCCTGACGACCTTCGGCGTTGATCCGGCCAAACCCGGCTTCATCAACCCCGAAATCGGCGATGACCTGAACCTCTTGCAGGTGCAAGATTCAGCCATACTCGATCGGCTGGCGCGCGGTCTAGGCAAGGACGAGGCAGCGGCGATCCGGCCGCAGACTCCGCTGTCGTTTGAAACTCAGGGCCGGACCCTGACGGCCTATGCCATTTTTGCCGGTGGTGGTGGCTTTGGCGGCGACGGCTATATGCTGGTGTCCGATCAAACCTTTCTGTCACAGTTCCCAGCCCGCAGTTCCGCAGCCCCAGATCATATTCTGTTGCAGCTGCGCTCCGGTGCCGATGTGCAGGCTGTCGTGAGCAGACTGAAATCCCTGATCTCCGATCCCAGCTTGCGTATCCGCAGCTATTCGGATGCCGCGCAGGAAGACCTGCGTTATCAACAGACACGGCGGCCCACCGGGATTATCTTCGGCTTTGGTGTGCTGATCGGGGTGCTGGTAGGGCTGGTGACGTTCTGGCCGTGCCCGAGGCACCCAATGTTACTTGGTCCATGGACTTTATGGCCGACCGATTGGGTGATGGACGTACGTTCCGGCTTTTGAACGTGCTGGATGACTTCAACCGCGAAGGGCTGGGGATCGAGGTTGATTTCTCGCTGCCTGCCGAGCGGGTGACACGCAGCCTCGACCGGATCATTGAATGGCGGGGCAAGCCGGGCACGATCAGGGTCGACAATG
>NZ_JAUSBA010000071.1 GCF_030652235.1 Cypionkella sp. | reverse complement strand
CCTGCGCCGCGCCGCGAAGAGTCTGTGCTTTTGGCGCGTTCCCGCTTGCCTGACCCAGGTCAGGCGGCCGGATAGCTGGTGAAGATGCTGCTGCTGCCGTCAAGTCCGACGAGAAGAACTTCATAGGCTTCGCGCTCGGCCTCTGACCCCATGCCGGGAGAGCCGAAGGGCATGCCTGGAACGGTGAGCCCGGTTGCAGCTGGACGTTCGGCCGCCAAGCGACGGATATCGGCGGCGGGGACGTGGCCTTCGATGGTGTAGTCACCGATCGTCGCCGTGTGGCACGAGACAAGATCATCCGGGATGCCACGTACGCGCTTGAATGCAGCCAGTTCTTCAGGGCTGCGCTCTTCGAAGCTGACGGCAAAGCCGTTCTCGCGAAGGTGGCCGATCCAATCATTGCAGCAGGGGCAGCCCGGATCCTTGACCACGTGGATGCTCGCGCCTGTTTCAGCCCAAACGGGCATGGTGGCGAGGCTGATGGCCCAACCCATTGCTCCGATCATGGTGCGTCGAGATAGCTGCATGTTTTCGTCCTTCGTGGTTCACACGTTGACGCAGGTATAGTGGTCTGCAGGCATCCAAGCCATCAATCTTTGGTGGATTTGCGCCCGATCACCCAAAGATTACTCCAATCGCGGATCGTCAGCTTGCACCAGAAGAACACCATGATTGTTGTCTGCATCGTCATCCGTAATCTTGCGGGTTTCGACGCCGGGCAAATCAGCAAAAGCTTCCATCATCCGCTTGGGAAACCACGTCATCGGCAAGCTTTCAAAGCCGGGGACACCTTCAAGGACCCGAGAGAGCGCAATCGTGCAGTTCGCTTTTGGAACGGCACCATAAGCCATTGCCCGCTGCATGATAAGTGCTGCTACTTCGGGCGAAACTTTGACAGTCTGCTCCACCACATCGAAAGTCTCGCGCGCATGATAGTCGATATAGAAATTAACCATTTTTGGCGTAACACCGAAATGCACATCATTGCGCTCGGGAAGCCGGGGGTGGCGCCATGTTCCGGCGGGATCAAACATGACCCTCTGGGAGCCGTTGATCAGAAGCCCCGCATGCGCACCAGAGCCATTGCGTGTCGAGAGCACGGTGTAGAGTGTTACCGAAGTCGGGCCGGGATGCGCGTAGCGTGATGCGACAACAGCGTCCTCCGGCGCCCAGATCGGTTCCGCCCCGCAGGCAGCCAAACTCAGTGTTGCAGCTATGGCGAGAAGAATTTTCATTACTTGCGGCTCCTGATCGGCGTCACCTGTTCGTGTAGCAAACACTTCTTTGCGAATCTTCGGTCATCCAGTAAACTTTCTGATAGGCTGGATAGTGTTTAGCAATTTTGACAATTCTGCCGCACCATGCTGCTAACCACAGTTCCATGAACAAGTTGGTCCTCTCCGTCAAAGTTCTCGTTCTCGCGGCCTATGTGCTGGCGATGCTTGGTCCCGGTCTGTTCTCTATTGGTGAGCAATCTCAGGCAGTACATGCCCAGATGACGGCCATGCCTGGGCACGATTGAGGTGCAGCTGAACCTTTACGCGTGTAGTTGGCTTTCGGGTTTGTGGGCTTGCCGACGACACTCGTGATCGACAAATCGACACGGGAAATCGGTCGACTTTAGGGACCATTCGACTGGAATCGCGCGGATGCGAAAGCCCAGCTTGGGCAGTTGTTGCGCTAGCAACAGCGTGTGTCCTAGGATCCCTGCAGCTATAAGCGATTCGAATGGCAGAAATCTCGAAGCAACGCTCTTCGGGTTCGTCAGATGTTCGGCGTTGGCGCTCTGGCCGATGAACTGCTCAGAAAATTCGCGGTCTATTACGTCAATGGTACCATGTGGCGAATTATTGCTGATACATAGCGACAAAGACAAGCAACATCAGTCACCTGACAAAATTGTTGGTTGACAGCCGAGGCTGTGCGCTGACTTAAGAAGCGCCATGATGTATCACGCGTTCATGTATCTATCACGGGCAATGTGCCTGATGCTGGTCCTTGCGACCGGAATGGCTAGTATTGCCTTTGCGAATCATGACGGTTCACACGGATCGCACTGCATCGATTCGAGCCAAGGGGAGCCGTCTGCCCCGCATGGCCATTCGGCAGGTCAGCACGAGACCGCTGCAGATCCTGAGGCCGAAGAGCGAAGCTGCGTGCAGCATAGTTGCGTCGCAGTAGATGCGTCTATGTCAATTAGCGCTCGTCTTCAGCACCTAGCATCTGCAATTTCTACCTTGCGCGGTGATCTTCTCCGCGCCTCGCTGAGTGCCGAGAGTTTGCACCGACCGCCCATCGTCTGATCCCACGCTATCGCGTGACCATGTTCGCCTGAAGCCCCAGCAGCAAGCTGCGGGATCAAGAAACATATACAGGATCAGAAAATCTCATGCTTTTCAGACTTACGGCGGCATTGTTGCCGCTTGCGGTGGCGGCTTGCGCTCAGTCCGTCCCACTGCCACAGCCAGGTGCAGTCGCACCAGCGATCGTTCCGACCAGCGTAGCTACACCGATTCCATCCGTTCAGCTGGTTTACACCGCGAGGCCCGTTACGGACCCGGCCAATTGGCGCGCTGTCAATGATGGTCAGGCACCCGGAGGTGACGAATGACCGCGTCCCGCAACCTTTCGCTTGTCTTGTCGGGCGCGATGCTCCTGGCCGCATGCACACCGGCATCGGACATCTCCCGACTTTCTTCACCGACTGCTGGCTTCGGCTCGGTCGCCAACACGACCAAACGCGCGACGGGTGCTGACGTCGTCTGGCTGCAAACGCCTGAAGAAGTCGCGGCAAATACCAAGCGCGTTTCGGCACTCGTCGCAGGCAAAACCATCTCGGCTGACACAGCGGTGCAGATTGCACTGTTGAACAATCGCGGACTTCAGGCGGCATATGCCGATCTGGGTTTGTCGGCCGCCGACGCATGGCAGATCGCTCTTGCCCCGAACCCGTCCCTGCATTTTGGAATACTCGGTTTGGGCAGCAAGAGCCTTGACGGTTTTCGCACGGTTGAAGGCGGCATTGCCGCCAGCTTGGTTGCACTGACGACCCAGAAGAGCCGCAACCGCATTGCTGACGTCCGGTTCAGGAAAGCCCAACTTGCGGCTGCCCAGGAGACGCTGCGTGTTGCAACAGAGGCGAGACGCGCATGGATCGACGCTGTTGCGGCCTTTGAAGCGGCAAGTCTTATCGGCCAGACACTTGAAACGGCTGATGCTGCTTCCGAACTGGCTGCCGAACTTGGCAAGACCGGTTATTTGGGCCGGGACGATCAGGCCCGCGAACATGCGTTTGCCGCAGAACTTTCGGGCCAAAAAGCGCAGGCTGACCTTGCAGCAAAACTTGCCAAAGAAGACCTGACGCGGGTTCTCGGTCTCTTCGGTGCAGATCTGAACTACTACGTGCCAAACTCTTTGCCGGGCCTGCCAAAAATCGCTACCCGCAACAGCTTTGAAGCTGAAGCCCTTGCAGGCAGGGTCGATCTTGCTGCGGCGATGCTCGAACTCGAAGCTATTGCCCTGGAGTATCGATTGACAGATCGAACGCGCATCGTGTCGGATATCGCCCTTGCCGCCGGGACCGAGATCGAGCGGGAACTTGAAGACGGAAAACGTCATTCGGCTCAAGTAAACAGTGTCGACGTTGAGATAGCCTTTGAGATTCCGATCTTTGATAATGGCGCGGCGCGGCTCAGAAAAGGCGAGGTAGCCTATATGAAGGCCGCCCACGAGCTCGCAAAGAAAGCGGTCGATGTGCGCTCCGAGGCGAGGTCGGCACACATCGCATGGACCGGCACGCACAAGATCGCCCGGCACTACCGCGATACGCTCTTGCCGCTCCGCAAGACAATCGAGGAAGAGGCCTTGCTGTCCTATAACGGCATGATCACCAACACCTTTGAACTCTTGGCGGACACCCGGGCGCGCATGCAATCAAACTTGCTCGCAGCTTCGGCGCGACGAGATTTTTGGCTCGCAGATGCGAACATGACTGCCGTCCTTTACGGCGGCGGCAGCGAAGTGGCGGCAGGCGGCGGCGGTGAAGCCGCCGCAGCGGAAGAACCAGCAGGTCATTGAGGAGAAACCAGATGAACAGACGTCAACTTATCGGCGCCGGCGCGACTTTGGTTGCCACCGGCGCTTGGGCGCAAACCAGCAACATGGGCCTTCCCGAAGCTCCCGTTGCGACGGATGCAAAAACCCAAAAACCGATCCTTCCAACATCCGGCGTGGACTACAATCCCGTCGTTACACTCAACGGCTGGACCCTTCCGTACCGGATGAATGGCAACATCAAGGAGTTTCACCTTGTTGCCGAGCCGGTCGAGCGTGAGCTCGCGGAAGGCATGATCGCCTATCTTTGGGGATACAACGGCCAGTCGATCGGGCCGACCATCGAAGCTGTTGAAGGTGATCGTGTCCGTATTTTCGTTACAAACAAGCTGCCGGAGCATACCACAGTCCACTGGCACGGCTTGATCCTTCCCTCGGGGATGGATGGCGTCGGCGGCTTGAGCCATAAAGCGATCCCTCCGGGCAAGACCTACGTCTACGAGTTCGACCTCGTGAAATCCGGCACCTTCATGTATCACCCTCATGCCGACGAGATGGTGCAAATGGCCATGGGCATGATGGGCCTTTTCATCGTGCATCCCAAAGATCCAGCTTTGATGCGAGTGGACCGAGACTTCTGCTTCCTGCTCAATGCCTATGACATCGACCCCGGCACCTACATGCCCCGGGTCATGCAAATGACGGATTTCAACCTGTGGACCTGGAACAGTCGGGTTTTCCCGGGCATCGATCCGTTGGTCGTGAACCAAGGGGACCGTGTTCGCGTCCGAGTTGGCAACCTCACCATGACCAACCATCCGATCCACATGCATGGCTATGATTTTGAGGTGACCGGCACTGATGGCGGCTGGGTCCGCCCTGAAGCCCGCTGGCCCGAGGTGTCGATCGATATTCCAGTGGGTGCAATGCGCGCATATGAGTTTGACGCCGTACACCTCGGCGATTGGGCTATCCATTGCCACAAGTCGCATCACACGATGAATGCCATGGGTCATGACGTGCCGACATTCATCGGGGCAGACAAAACCAAGCTGACCGAATTGGTCCGCAAACATCAGCCCGAATACATGCCGATGGGTACGGCGGGAATGGCCGACATGGGTGAGATGTCCATGGAAATTCCGGCCAACACCGTGCCGATGATGACCGGCTGGGGCCCGCACGGCCCCATCGAGATGGGCGGCATGTTCTCGGTTGTTAAGGTGCGGGAAGGCATTGCCCCCGACGATTACTCAGATCCTGGTTGGTATGAAAATCCGCCTGGAACTGAGGCTTACGAATGGACCGGTGCTGTACCGGCCCCCGTCATCAGAGACAGCGGCGAGACTGTCCTGACACCAAGTCCTGCCGCTATGCGCAGGCCCTGAAACAATCTCGAGCAAACAAGACCAAGGAAACATCGATGAAATCTCTGTCACTTATTGTTGCTACACTAATGACTGCGAGCGCCGCTTTCGCTGCCGGAACCGGTGAACATTCCCACGATGAAATGGAAGTGGGCCGCCCCGGAATCGAAGCCGAAGTCACCCGTACGATCAATGTCCGGATGTATGAAACGGAGGATGGTGAATACCTCTATGAGCCGAGGGACTTGGCGATCAAAGCAGGAGAGACGATCCGCTTTGTCATCGTCAACGATGGCGAAAGCCCCCATGAATTCGTGCTCGACACAATGCCGAAAAATGCAGAGCACAAGGCTCTCATGGAGAAGTTCCCCGAGATGGAACATGAGGACCCGAATGCCGTTCGACTTGAACCGGGCAAAGAGGGAACGATCATCTGGACCTTTGCATATTCAGGTGACTTTGAGTTCGCCTGCCTTATTCCCGGCCATTACGAAGCCGGGATGTTCACCCCTGTTGCCGTCAACTAACCCTCAAACTGGAGAAAACAAAAATGAAGAACTTCACCACAATCGCCGCCGCCGGCATAATGTCTCTCGTCCTGTCGGGAGCTGCCTTTGCCGCGACGTATACCAAGGGCACCGTCAAGAAGATCGACGAGAAGGCAGGGAAAGTGACCTTGATTCACGAAGATCTGGTTGATCTCGAAATGCCGGCGATGACCATGGTATTCGTGCTCGGCGATCCTACAATGCTGGCGCAACTGGAAGTTGGCAAAGAGATCGAGTTCACTGCCGATCGCGTGAATGGGAAACTGACGGTCACAGCCCTCAAGTGACTCCATGAAGTGAGCACTACAGGTTTCAACGGGCATCACTTGGCCCGTTGAAACCCAAAAAGAGCGACATTGTCGCAGGAACTGAGCAGTTCTTAGTTGTCATGACTGCCAACCATATCCCGTGTGAGACGGGTCGGCTCTGCATGTCTGCCGACAACCATACACAACAATCATTGGCGGCAAAATGAAATGAGAGACGAATCTAACAGGTCAATGCCATGTCATCAGTAGATCACTATCATGCCTATGTTCACGACGCAGCCTCCGTCCTAGGCTATCAGTATACTGACTCCTCGCCGGCGTGGATTCATCCCTTCATACATCTGATTGTTGTTCTGACCCCAGTGTTGCTGACTGCAGTCGCAGTTTATCTGATTGCATCTCGATTCATTCGACAGAGGCAGAAGTCTAAAAATGACGCTCATCCCTTCACTCCGGTTCGCGGTCTGTATCCAAATCTAAGCCGCTCTGTTTTTAAGTATACCAGAAAGCAGCAGGTCATATTGGTAGTGCTAAGCTTAATCGCGATGCCCATTCTGTATGCTTCCCTTGAACTCCCAAAGCAGATCGTCAATAATGCATTAAACTCATCACATTTCCCTATCAAAATCTTAGGTCTAAGCTTTGATCAAGTTGACTTCTTGCTGCTTCTATGCGGTGCCTATCTTGCTGCTGTCTTTACAAACTCACTTAACAAGTACTTGCTCAATGTCGCGAAAGGCTATGTTGCGGAGCGCTTTAGTCGACGCCTCCGCTTTCTGATCTACCGTCAATGGCGCTCTCAGTCGACGGATGGAAAGAATAGTGAAATTATTCCCATACTTGGCCAAGAAGTGGAATCATTAGGTGGCTTTGCAGCAGAATTTATCACGTTACCTTTGCTTCAAGGCGGAACACTTGTTACCATTATTCTCTTTATGCTCATTCAGGATCCCATGCTGGGAGTTGCAGCATTGACTGTTGTGCCAGTGCAAGTTCTTCTGCTTCCAAGGCTTCAGCGGCGTGTCAACGAGCAATCCAGACTTCGGATTAAGAAAGTTCGCACTTTGGGTGGTCATTTGGGATCGCAACTTGCGCGTGAAAGCATATGCAACAAGGAAGTGAGATACGTCTCCATTATTTTCAAGGATCTCGAAGAGATTCGGAGACGGATATTCCGGATGAAGTTCTTTAACAAGGCGCTTAACAACTTCCTAACATCATTGACGCCGTTCATGTTCTATTCGTTGGGCGGCTACTTTGTGATTGAGGGGCGCATTAGCTTGGGCGCGCTGGTAGCTGTTTTGGCGGCACACAAGGATTTCTCTTCGCCGATGAATGATCTTTTCGCTTACTATCAGATGGTCGAGGATACGCGGATACGATATCGCGAAATACTTCAGTACTTTGCTAATGCGAGGTCGAAGGAAACAAAGCCAGTCGTTTCCACCTATCCCTTCTTAATGGTGTCCAATAATTCAATTGCGGTTAGGCGATGATTCTGGAGCGGCGCGGGAGTGAGTTTGCACTGTCAGAATGGTGCGGCGAGCCGGGGGATCCTTCAACGGCAGCGGTGGAGCGTGAAAACTGCGACGCGAGGCCAAAAGTCACACAGACTTGACTGGACATCGGGGCCGCTATCCCTGCCGCTTGTATGACGGTGCGCGTGTAATCGAAAGATTTGCGCTGCAGTAATTTGAAGAAGGCTGAGCCCATGTTCACACGACGCCATTTCATTGCAACGACAGCCGCGCTGTTTTCTGCGCCGATTGCCGCCCCGGTTTTCGCTTCATCGCATCTGCAAAGCCAGTGGGCGGCCTGGGATGCGGAGGTCACCCCGCCCGGCTATGACGCTGCAACGACCAACCCGTGGGGATTGCATCCGCGCCTGCTGCCGACCCGCGTCGAAGCGCGTGACGGGCTTGTGCCGGGCGATATCCACGTCGATGCGATCGCGAGGTATCTCTACCATATTCAGGCTGATGGCACGGCCATGCGCTACGGCGTCGCCATCGGCCGGGATGGTCTGTACGAGCCCGGAACCTACACGATCCGCCGCAAGGCGAAATGGCCAAGCTGGACGCCGACGCCGGCCATGATCGAGCGCGAGCCGGAAATCTATGCGAAGTATGTCGACGGCATGGCCCCCGGCCCGGCAAACGCCTTGGGTTCCCGTGCGCTCTATCTCTTTGATGGCGAGCGCGACACCTATCTGCGGATTCATGGCTCTCCGCTGCCGGGGTCGATCGGCAGCCGCGCGAGTTCCGGCTGTGTGCGCATGGTCATGCCGCATATCAACGACCTGTTCGATAAGGTCGAGATTGGGGTGACAGCGCATCTCTACCCCGCCGAAGAAGGAAATGTGGCGACGACTATGTGACGGGCACCGCCCATTTGCGCGGTCGGGGCTGCTAGAAGGGCTTTTGGATCAGCCCAAGAACGCGGTTTTGGCTGCAGCGTCGGTGCAGATCGGCCTGCCATGAACCGATCGCAGCGGCAACATTGTAGTCTCAACCGGCCCGACATGGCGGTACCAATAGCAGCTGTCTTCGCGCTTCAGGATTACTTCCTGAAGGTTCTGATATGGCGCTGCAATCAGGGCGACCCCTTCCGGCAACTCCTTGAGGAACCCGGTGGACTTGTCAGTTGCCTGATCGATCGGGACGGTGCAGGCCCCGAGCGCAAGAAACGCAATCGCAAGAAAGATCGGCCGAAATTGTTTCACAAAGATAAGCTGGGCGCTGTCCATATACGCCGATTCCTTAATTGAGAACGATGGTCCGTTACTTATCACACCTTAGACTTAGGATATCCTCGTTTCTTGCTTAGTGGTATTCCCGATCCGGTTCAGATCATCCGTCCTATTGTTGTCGGCAAACACGACTCTGAAGTGTTGTCGGCCTTCCGCGATATCCGCTGCCACTCATCTCTTGAGGTGATCAAGGCCACCTCGCAGGCAACGATCGGGACGAGCATATCTTCGCGCTGACCCAATCCTTGGAGTTTGACGACTTCTACCAGTCCAAGAGGGAGGGCTGTGATCGCAAGCTGGAAGCGGCGGTTGCGGCATTGACGTTAAGGCCGATGGCGACGTTCTCGCCCGCCCAAGGCACAGATCAAACGAAAGCAGGTCAATGCCCCTTCCTTCGATGTGCAGGTGGCACTCTATGGCGTTCTTGGTCCGGATCTCACCCAGATCCACAGGTTTGGTCGTAACCATCCGGTGAGGTCTGCAATGAAGCGGAGTTGCCTGACGCCGAGCAAAAAGCTTTTGCCGGGCGGCAGTTCTTAATTCCCGATGCCTTCGATGAGCTTGGGGCGCACCGATCCTGTGAGCAGGAGTTCCTGTTCTGGGCAAATCGCGCGCGGCAGAGATGGGAGTCAGAAGGAGCGGTACTTATGGCGTTCAGCCCCCGTGCTTAGACGACACCAGCTGAAAGCACCGCTCCGTAAATTGTGTATTGTAGGATCGTGCTGATCCGGGCAAAGACTAAAGTATGAATAGGCTACTTGGCATTTTAGGGTTGGTTCTGGCGCTGGCAACGATGATCGCTGCACCGGTGCAGGATTCGGCTGCCGCTGTAGCAGCTGCGACGGCGCCGATAATGCAAATGGCTGATGGTGCGCCCTGCACACAGCAAAGCTGCGCCAAAATGCCGAACTGTCCAATGGTGTTGCCTTGTTTGTCGGTGTCTGCCGCAGTTGTACCCCCGACCGTGAAGCCCATGTTCTACTCCGCTGTTCAGAGCGTGTGCTTTGACTTTTCGGCGAATCCGACCTTGCCTTCTTTGGAAGGCAGCGGATTGCGAAGACCCCCCAAAGTCTGACTGTCATGGGTGCTAAACGCACCCGGAAACCGCCCGGCATGCATGCCGGGCGGCAAGTGCGGCTTGGCAGTTGCCATGCCAATATCGCGCAACAGCGCGGCTTTGACAGACGGAAGCTTTATCATGAATACCAAACACTTGTTGCGCAGCTTCGTACTGGCGCAGGCTCTTACCTTAGCGGCGGCCGTTGCGGCACAAGCTGCCCCCGAAGACTATACATTCAAGATCATCGAGAGCGACTTGCACTCCGGGGAGGGGGCGATCATATCGGTCAGCCTGACCGATATGCGGACAAACACGCCGGTCGCCGATGCGGTGATTTTCACCACGCGGCTGGATATGGCCCCCGAGGGGATGGAAGCCATGACGACGCCGGTGGAAGCGGTGGCGTCAGACATTCCGGGGCAATACCAGTTCAAGGCCGATCTGACGATGGCAGGGAACTGGCGGTTTCAGATTGCAGCCAAAGTGCAGGGTGAGACGGAGACGGTGCAGGGCGAGTTGATTCTCGGCGTGCAGAAATGAGCTTTTTTGGCAAGACCCTGATGGTGGGGCTGATCGCCGGGTCGGCAGGTTTTGCCGGGATCTGGGCTGGGGATCAGGGGGTGGCTCCGGCTGACATTCCCGCATGGGTACGTGGGTCTGCAGCCCGCCTTTTTGGCTCAGACGCCGAAGCGAAGGCATCCACCAGTTTTGAAACGTCGTCGATGGCTGCCCCGGAAGGGGCGGTCATCTACTACCGTCATCCGGAAGACGCCGCCTATTCATTGACACCAACGACCACAGCGGATGGCCGCGATTATTTGCCTGTGCGCGCCAGCGAGGATGTCAGTTTTGACGATGCGCCGAAAGTGGCTGACACTGCCGTAGCAGACTTGGGCGTCGCAATTGCCGCACCGACGACGACGGACGAAAAGCGTATCCTCTATTACCGCAACCCGATGGGTCTGCCGGACACATCGCCCACGCCAAAGAAGGACTCGATGGGGATGGACTATCTTCCGGTTTTTGACGGCGAAGAGGCGGATGGATCCACTGTCATCGTGTCGGCGGGGAAAATTCAGCGCTCAGGGGTGAAAACCACGCTGGCAACGCTCTCTTCTATTAGCCAGCCGATATTGGTACCGGGGGTGGTCGAACACGACGAACGCAAGGTCAGCGTGATCTCACTGCGCACGGAGGCTTTTGTCGAAAAGGTCGCCGATGTCACGACAGGGGCACCGATCCGGGCAGGACAACCTTTGGTAACACTTTATGCCAAGGAATTTGCCGCAGCGGGGGCGCAATATGCGGCGGATTTGCGCATTGGCGGCAAAGCAAAGGCGGCTGGCAGTTTGCAGCGCCTGCTGAACCTTGGCGTACCTGCGGAGATGATTGCGCAGATTGAGACAACCGGCAAACCGCCGCTTTCGGTCACGCTGATGGCCCCGCAAGGTGGCGTGGTGCTTGAACGGATGGCGGTGGACGGGATGATGGCCGCAGCGGGCGAGACGCTGTTCCGCATTGCCGATACCTCGACCGTCTGGATCATCGCAGATGTGCCGGAATATGAACTGGCGCAGGTGCAGCGCGGGGCGGTGGCAACCGTGCGGTTCCGCAGCCTGCCGGGACGCGCGTTCATCGGCAAGGTTGACGAGATTTACCCCGAAATTCAGGCCGAAACACGCACTGCGAAAATTCGCGTTGAGTTGCCGAACCCGGATGGTGCGATGATTGCCTATATGTACGCCGATGTCGAAATTGCTGGCGGGGATGGTGCCTCGGTGGTCACCGTGCCGGAGTCTGCCGTGATCGACAGTGGCGACCGCCAAGTGGTGATTGTCGATCTGGGCGAGGGGCGGTTTGAACCTCGTGACGTGCAAGTGGGGATGCGCGGCGCAGGCATGGTGGAAATCAGCAAGGGGGTGGCACAAGGCGCGACGGTTGTGGTGTCAGCCAATTTCCTGATCGACGCCGAGAGCAACCTCAAGGCCGCGCTATCGGCACTTACCCCGGCGGAGGCACAGCCATGATCGCCAAACTGATCGGCTGGTCGGCCCGCAATCTGGTGCTGATCCTGTTTGCCACCGCCGTTGCCGTGGCGGGTGGCGTTTATGCGATCCGCACCCTGCCACTGGATGCGATCCCGGACCTGTCCGATGTGCAGGTCATCGTGTTGACCGACTACCCCGGTCAGGCACCGCAGGTGGTCGAGGATCAGGTGACCTATCCGCTGACAACTGCGATGCTGACGGTGCCACGGTCCAAGGTGGTGAGGGGGTTCAGCTTCTTTGGCGTGTCCTTCGTCTATGTAATTTTTGAGGATGGCGTAGACCCCTATTGGGCGCGATCCCGTGTGCTGGAATACCTGAACGCCGCCGCCAGCCGCCTGCCTGATGGGGTGACGCCTGCGCTTGGGCCTGATGCGACAGGGGTAGGCTGGGTCTATCAATACGCGCTGGTTGGCAAGGAATTGTCGCTGGCCGAGCTGCGGTCTTTGCAGGATTGGGTGGTGCGTTTTGGGGTGTCGAAAGCCGATGGCGTGGCGGAGGTTGCCAGCGTCGGCGGCTTCGTCAAACAATACTCCATCGTCGTCGATCCGGCCCGGATGCGGGCGCAGGGCGTGACGCTGGCGGATATTGGCCAGGCGGTGCGCGACAGCAATATGGATACCGGTGGGCGTACGGTCGAAATCTCGGAATTTGAATTCATGGTGCGCGGGCGGGGCTATCTGAAGGGCACCGCCGATATTGAAAACATCACTCTGATGACCAAATCCGGTGTGCCACTGCGGCTATCGGACGTGGCGCAAGTAGAAATCGTGCCGGATGAACGGCGTGGCATTACCGAGTTGAATGGGGACGGCGAGGTGACCAGCGGCATCGTGCTGCAACGGGTCGGCTCGAACGCCTTGACGGTGATCGACAACGCCAAATCTGCGCTGGCCGATGTGCAGAAATCCTTACCAGATGGCACGGAAATCGTGCCGGTCTATGATCGATCAACCTTGATTGAATCTGCCATTGAAACCTTGAAGGGCACTTTGCTGGAGGAAAGTCTGGTTGTGGCCGCCGTCACGATCATCTTCCTGTTGCATGTCCGTTCGGCTCTGGTGGCGATCATCATGCTGCCGGTTGGCATCCTGATGGCGTTTTCGGCGATGAAATTTCTGGGGCTTGGATCGAACATCATGAGCCTTGGTGGCATTGCCATTGCCATCGGCGCGATGATCGACGCGGCGATTGTGATGATCGAGAACGCCCATAAACATCTTGAACGCGCCGATCCCGGCACACCGCGCGTCGAAACTCTAATCACAGCAGCGGCAGAGGTTGGCCCGGCACTTTTCTTCAGCCTGCTGATCATCACGGTTTCGTTCCTGCCAATTTTCACGCTGGAAAACCAGGAAGGTAAGCTGTTTGGCCCCTTGGCCTTTACAAAGACCTTTTCGATGGCGGCGGCGGCGATCTTGTCGGTGACATTGGTGCCCGCGCTTATGGTCATCTTTGTGCGCGGCCATATCGTGCCGGAACACAAGAACCCGGTGAACCGCCTACTGATCGCGCTTTATCGGCCGATCATCCGTGGCGTGCTGAAGGCAAGAGGTCTGACAATCATCATCGCGCTTGCGGCGTTGGTGGTCACAATCTGGCCCGCCCGTCAGCTTGGCAGCGAATTCATGCCTGCGCTGGATGAAGGCACGCTGATGTATATGCCGACCACGCTGCCCGGCATTTCCGTGACCAAAGCGGCGGAGCTGATGCAGATGCAGGACCGCATCATCAAAAGCTTTCCTGAAGTGCAATCTGTGTTCGGCAAATCCGGTCGCGCACAGACGGCCACCGATCCGGCCCCCACGGAAATGTTTGAAACCATCATCAACCTGAAACCAAAATCGGAATGGCGGGCGGGCGTCACCTCGGAAAGTCTGAAGGATGAGATGGACGCGGCACTGCAATTTCCGGGCGTGTCGAACGCCTGGACCATGCCGATCCGCGCCCGCACTGATATGCTGTCCACTGGCATCCGTACTCCGGTCGGCATCAAAATCTACGGCACCGATCTGGCGAAAATGGAAGGCGTGGCACGCGAGATTGAGGCTGTGGTGCGCAAGGTGCCCGGCACCTCCAGCGCCTATGCCGAGCGGGTGATCGGCGGCTATTTCCTTGACATCACCCCTGACCGCGCCGCGTTGGGCCGTTACGGCCTGTCAGTTGCGGCGGTGCAAGAGGTGATTGCAATGGCTTTGGGATCCGAGGTGATCACCCAGACGGTTGAGGGCCGCGAACGCTATGGCGTGGCCGTGCGCTATCCGCGTGACCTGCGGTCTGACCCGCAAGCGATTGCCAATGAGGTGCAGGTGGCCTTGCCGGGCGGTGGGTCGGTGCCGCTGGGTGCTGTGGCCAAGGTGGAACTGACGCGCGGGGCGACCACCATTCGCACCGAAAACGGCCAGTTGGCGGTCTATATCTTTGTCGATATTTCTGGCCGCGATCTGGGTGGATATGTTGCTGATGCAAAAGCGGCTGTAGAGGCGCAAGTAGTTTTGCCAACAGGCTATTCGGTGGCGTGGAGCGGGCAGTTTGAATATCTGGAACGCGCCACTGAGCGGTTGAAAATCGTGGTGCCGGTGACTCTGGCGCTCATTTTCCTGCTGCTGTTTCTCAACTTCCGGGCGTTGACGGAAACCCTGATCGTGATGCTTTCTTTGCCCTTCGCGCTGGTGGGCGGCATCTGGCTGATGTGGTTTCTTGGCTTCAACACCTCGGTCGCTGTGGCGGTGGGCTTCATCGCCTTGGCTGGGGTAGCCGCAGAAACCGGGGTGATCATGCTGATCTATCTTGATCATGCGCTGCTGGAGGCGCGTGCCAAGGCAGCAGCGGAAACCCGTGCCTTCACGCGTGCCGATCTGAATGCCGCGATCATGGTCGGCGCGGTGGAACGCGTGCGCCCCAAGATGATGACCGTGGTGGCGATCATGGCCGGGCTGATGCCGATCCTCTGGGCGCATGGCACGGGTTCCGAGGTGATGCAGCGCATCGCGGTGCCGATGATTGGGGGCATGGTCAGTTCAACCGTGCTGACACTGGTGGTGATCCCGGCAGTATATTCGCTGGTCAAAGGCTGGGGATTGGCGCGCACTGCCGCCGTTCCAGCAAAGATGCAGCTTGCTGGAGGAGCCTGAATAATTCCGCCGCGAATTGATCCGCCAACTCCCGCCAGAAAGCATTCTCAGCACGTTCCCGCCGTCGCGACTTGAAACACGTCGACGACGTTACTTGCCGGGTCGACCACGTAGGACTATCTCGAACCCATGCACTCAAGAAGCCGCACCGTTCTTGAATTTGTTTCGACGCTGCACAGTCTTCTTGTGCTGGCGCTGATTTTTGCTTTGAACACATCCCACTTGGGGATGAGCTCTCAGGCCCATGGAATGTCCATGACGATGATCCAGACAGGGCATGTCCAAGATCAAACAAGCCATGGCGATCCCCAGCATTCTAAAATGAAGGGTTCACTTTGTGCCACACTGTGCCTCGGGACGGACAGGCTCGAAGGTGGCGTTGTCGTTGGGCGGGTTGAAAGGATCGAGGCGACAACTTGGTTGGGGGAAGTCGGTCCTGCGTGGAGTTCGCTCGTTCCTGATCCTGCACAACGTCCACCGGACACGCTGCATCATGCTTGAAACAGCGCCGCAAGTCTGCGGTGCATTCCAGTTTGAAATGGCTTCACCGAAGCCAAACGGAGCATATGATGGCATACGATCTTACACGTCGCGGCTTTATAGCCGCATCAGCAGCGATGGCTGCATCTACGGCGCTTCCACGATTTGCGTTCGGGCAATCCGCCGCACCACTGAGCCTGACCGCCGCCACCCGCGTGCTGGAAATTAACGGCAAGGCAGCTACGGTTTACGGGCTGATCAACGGGACAGGTGGGCAGGGGTTGATCCTAGATCCCGGCCAACAGTTCCGCGTGGATCTGACCAACTCTTTGGACGTCGAAACCATCATCCACTGGCATGGTCAAATGCCGCCCAACGTGCAGGACGGCGTGCCTAACCTTCCGATGCCCCTGCTGAAAACCGGCGAGATGCGCAGTTTTGACTATGCGCCCAACCCAGGCACGCACTGGATGCACAGCCATGTGCCGGTGCAAGAGATGAACCTTCTGGCAGCCCCTTTGATCGTGCGCTCGGCTGCGGATGTCTCTGCAGATCGGCAAGAAGTGGTGATGTTCCTGCATGACTTTTCGTTCCGCCCTACCGAGGAGGTTCTGGCCGAGATTACCGGTGGTACGGCGGGTCATGACATGTCGGCCATGGGCACCGATGCCAAAGCCGAAACTGACATGTCCGGCATGGATATGAGTGGCGGCGACATGTCGGGAATGGACATGTCCGGTGGTTCGATGGGCGGCATGGCCATGGACCTGAACGATTTCAACTTCGACGCTTACCTGGCCAATGACCGCACCCTTTCAGACCCAGAAGTAGTCGCGGTGGAAAAGGGCGGGCGCGTTCGGTTGAGGATCGTCAATGCAGCTTCGGCCACTACGTTTTGGATCGACACGGGCGTGCCTGCGCGGCTGGTGGCGGTGGATGGCCATGCGATTGTGCCGATGCCCGGCACACGGTTTGGCATGGCGATGGCGCAACGGCTGGATATCGAGATTGATTTACCTGGAGACGGCGCTTTCCCAGTGCTGGCCTTGCGCGAAGGTGCGCGTGAACGCACAGGCCTGATCCTCGCCACCACCGGTGCGCTGGTCAGCAAGATCGCAGGAATGTCAGACGCGGAGTCCCCGGCTTTCGACACTGACATGGCGCAGGAAATGCTGCTGCAAGCAGCGAACCCGCTTGTCGCCCGCCCAGTGGACCGGGCGCACATGATCATGCTGGCAGGCTCTATGCAGCCCTATCTCTGGACGATTGATGGCCAGACCTGGGACACCCATAAACCGATCATCGCCACCAGCGGCGAGCGTGTTGAGTTGATGTTCCACAATATGTCGATGATGGGCCATCCGATGCACCTGCATGGCCATGCGTTCCAAGTGGTCAACATCAATGGAAAGGCCATCAACGGGGCTATGCGGGACACGGTCTATGTGCCGCCCATGGCGATGGTTACCGTTGCGCTGGACGCGGGCGAAGCGGCGCGCTGGATGCTGCATTGCCACCATATGCCGCACCTGTCGACCGGCATGATGACAGAGTTCGCGGTGTCAGCCTGATCGCCACGCAACGTGCCTGCCCGAAACCCTCCGGGCGGGCCTTTCGGCGAAAGGAGAACGCTATGAAAAGACGTGACATTTTGCTCTCCACCTTGGCGCTGGCCCTGATGGCCAAACCGGCTTTTGCCCGCCCGCCGTTCACGCTTGGCGATGATCCGGTGCCACTGCTGTCGCCGCCATTTGAGGATGGCGCGGGGCGCGACCTGATGCTGTCTGACTTTGCGGGCCGCGTCGTGATGCTGAATATCTGGGCCACATGGTGCCCGCCCTGCCGCGAAGAAATGCCTGCTCTTGATGCCTTGCAACGCAAACTCGGTGGCCCTGATTTCGCGGTTGTGCCGATTTCAACTGACAGGGGCGGGATCGAAGCCGTCCGCAATTTTTACGACGACATCGGCATTCGCGACCTTGGGCTTTACTGGGGCGAAGATGTGCGGGTGCAACTGGCTTTCGCCGCCTTCGGCCTACCCACGACGCTATTGATCGACCGGAAGGGGCAGGAATTGGCCCGCGTGTCCGGCCCGGCGAAATGGGACAAGCCTGCTGCCATAAAACAGATCAAAGCTGTGATTGATGCGGGGACTTGAATGACGGCGTTTGCGGGATACTGGATGGTGTTTGCCTCGGCCTTCCTGTCGGCCACGCTTCTTCCCGGGTCGTCCGAAGCCGTCCTAACGGGGCTTTTGGCCAGTGGAACGGGCCAGCCCACGCTGCTGGTGGCGTTTGCATCGCTTGGTAATATTGGCGGGGCGCTGGTGAACTGGGGCATGGGGCGCTATATTCTGCATTTCAAGGATCGTTCGTGGTTTCCTATAAAGGATAGCATGAACATTCGGGCTCAGGCGTGGTTTGCCCGCTACGGCATCTGGTCGCTTCTGCTGTCCTGGGTTCCGGTGGTCGGCGATCCGTTGACCCTTATCGCAGGGGTCATGCGCGTTCCGTTCGGGCGGTTCGTGCTGTTCGTCGCGATTGGCAAGGTGCTGCGCTATGCGCTGATCGTGGTTGCATGGCAGTATTGGGCCAAAGCCTGAGGCGCGGTTTGCCGTTTCAGCAGCGAAGGGGCAGGGCCGCCAGTTCGTTTTTGATGATCTGCGTACCGTCTACCGCAGGAATTGCCCCCAAGAACACGGTCCGCCCGATCACAGTGGACGGAGTGCCGTAAAACCCGAAAACCGAGGCAATCGCCTTTGCCTGGTCAAGTGCGCCCGCAACCTCGGGGGTTTGCATGTCCGCCAGAAGGCGTCGCCCGTCAAGACCGATCTGATCCGCAATGGACATCACCAGATTCAAATCCGTCACCAGGCGCGTCCGCATCAGCCGGTCGTGCATCCGCTGATATCCGCCTTGCTGGTCGGCGGCCAGAACGGCCTGGCTGGCGACGGTCGACGCGGCCCCAAGCAAAGGCAGTGCATGGCGGATGGATCCGGATGGTGCCGGGGTTGGCGGCATCATAATCAAGTAGGATTGCATCCAGCACGCGGCAGTTCGGGCAGTTGAAATCAGAAAAAAATGCAATTGGCAGTCGAGAGTCGGTTTGTTGTCCAAACAGTGCTTTGCAAGGATCAGCGCGCACCGCCGCAATGCGGGCGTCTTGCGCTGCATCAGGGGGTGTTGCCCCTCCAGCCCGACGAGCAGTCCAGCACCGGTCGACAGCGCGCCTGCCGTTTCCAGTTCGCGAAAGGGGGTCAGCCCCGGCATGTCACGAAACGCTAGCCGCGAGGGCCATAGATTGGCAAGACGTGGCGCGCCAACCACCCAACCCGCAACCGCCAGCAGACTTACTGCAAAGATGGCCCGCCGCCGCCATGGTCGCGGGGCTTCGGTCACAGCACCACGCGCCGCAGCCTTAGGGCGTTGGTGATGACCGAGACCGACGACAGGCTCATCGCCGCCGCGGCGATCATCGGCGACAGCAAGGTGCCGGTGATCGGGTACAGGACTCCCGCCGCAATAGGGATGCCTGCCGCGTTGTAGGCAAAGGCGAAGAACAGGTTCTGCTTGATGTTGCGCAGGGTCGCCTTTGCCAGTTTGCGCGCCCGCACGATGCCCATCAGATCGCCACCGAGCAGCGTGATCCCGGCGCTTTCCATCGCCACATCGGCCCCGGTTCCCATAGCGATGCCGACATCGGCCGCAGCAAGGGCAGGGGCGTCATTCACCCCGTCGCCCGCCATTGCGATCTTGCGGCCTTGCGCGCGCAACTCGTCGATCATTGCCTTCTTGTCCTCGGGCAGCACACCGGCGCGCACCTCATCAATGCCCAGTTTGGCGGCAACGGCCTTTGCGGTGCGCTCGTTGTCGCCTGTCGCCATGATCACCCGAAGGCCAAGCGCATGCAGGGCTGCGATTGCCGGAATGGTGCTGTCCTTGATCGGATCGGCCACCGCCACGATCCCCGCCAAGGCGCCATCAATGGCGATGAACATCGCGGTCTTTCCAGAGGCGCGCAGGGCGTCGGCGGCAGTTTCGGCACCCGATGTGTCCAACCCCAGTTCTTTCATCATCGCCGCGTTACCAAGGGCGGCGCGGCGCCCCTCGACCAGACCTTTCACGCCCTTGCCTGTCACCGCCTCAAACTCTGTGGCGTCCAGTTTGCGCACGGCTTTTGCAGCGGCCCCCTCGACAATCGCTTCGGCCAACGGGTGTTCTGAGCCGCGTTCCAGCGCGGCGGCGAAGGCCAGAATGTCGGCTTCAGCAATCGCCCCAAGTGCCACGGTATCGGTCAGCGTGGGCCTTCCCAGCGTCAGCGTGCCGGTCTTGTCCACGATCAGCGTGTCCACGCCTGCCATCCGTTCCAGCGCCTCGGCGTCCTTGATCAGCACGCCAGCTTGCGCCCCGCGCCCGGCGGCGGTGGTGATAGAGATCGGCGTCGCCAGCCCAAGCGCGCAGGGGCAGGCGATGATCAGCACCGACACCGCCGACGCAAAGGCGAACACCAGCGCGGGCTGCGGGCCAAAGATCATCCATGCCGCAAAGGCCAGCACCGCGATCAGCACGACCATCGGCACAAAGATTGCCGATACCCGATCCGCCAAGCCTTGGATGGGAGCGCGCGATCTGCGGGCACCCGAGACCATTGCCACGATCTGCGCCAGCACGCTGTCCGCGCCGACCTTTGCCGCCTCGATGATCAGGGAACCATTTTTGTTGATCGTGGCTCCGGTCACCTTGTCGCCCGGGCCCTTTTCGACCGGCATCGATTCGCCGGTCAACATGCTTTCGTCAAGCGAAGACGTTCCGGACACGACAACGCCGTCCACCGGCACCGCATCGCCGGGGCGCACCCGCAGCCGGTCGCCTGCCATGATGTTTTCCAGCGGCGCATCGTATTCACTGCCGTCCGGCAGAATGCGGCGCGCGGTTTTCGGGGCAAGATCCAAAAGCGTGCGGATCGCATCCCCGGTGCGTTCCCGCGCCCGCAGTTCCAGCACCTGACCCACAAAAACCAGCGCGACGATCACAACTGCCGCCTCGTAATAGGTGCCCACCATTCCGCCCATGCGGTATTGTTCCGGGAACACGCCCGGCAAGAACGTCGCCAGCAGCGAATAGCCATAGGCCGCCAGCACACCCAGCGAAATCAGCGTCCACATATTGGGCGACCGGTTTATGATCGAGTCCCAGCCGCGTTTGAAGAACGGCAAAGCTGCCCAGAGGATGATCGGAGTGGCCAACAAAAACTCCAGATACATCGCATTCTGATGCCCAACCCAATCGCGGATGGGAAGGCCGATGAGCGGCCCCATGGTCAACACAACCAGCGGCACCGCAGCGGCGGCACTGATCCACATGCGGCGGGTAAAGTCGGTCAACTCATGGCTGGGCGCATCAGACGGCAGCACGGGCTCCAGCCCCATGCCGCAGATCGGGCAAGACCCAGGCGCATCGCGGATGATCTGCGGGTGCATCGGACAGGTGTATTTCGTGCCCACCGCCACCACTTTGCCGCGCTTGGCCGCGTTGCCCGAGGCATAGAACCACGGGTCGCCCTTGAATTTGGTCTGGCATTTTTCGGAACAGAAATGAAACGGCTTGCCGTCAAAACTTTCTGTCCGCGTGTCTGCTTTCAAGTTCACCGTCATGCCGCAAACCGGGTCAATCGCCGTCGCGCCGCCAACCTGTGCGACTTCATCAGCGGGCATTGCCGCGTGATCGTGACCGGCATGCGTGTTCTGTGATTCGGGCATTAGGGTGGCCTTTCAGCTGCGCTGTGCTTTGTAAACTTGCCGACCTGACAGGACGCCATATTGCGACACATTTGGCATACAAGCTTCCCACAGGGGAAGGTCAAGCTGTTATGCTATTGTGGCCAAGATGGCAGCACAGATTGACTTGCGCCCTTCAAGACGGTGCGACGCCCGTAGTCAGGTAAGTGCCCGGGATAGCGCATGTATCGCCTTCATGCCCGTTCCGAACCGCGCAATCGTTTCGCGGTGCTGCCGCAACTCGCTGTAGGGAATATAGCGTAGGTTCAGGTGGCCGATGCTGCCAAACGCCGGGCGGATCAGTTGCGCGCGCACATCTTTTTCGCGGCCATCCGGGGCCACCAAAAACAGCCCTTCGGGCGGTGCCTCGCTGCCGCCTAGCGCGAGATCGAGCATCCGCACGATGCCGGAATAGATCGAAGTGCTATGTTCCACTTCAAATGCCGCGACGGCCTGTCCGGTAGATTTGTCCAGCCAGATGATGTCGATCAAACGCACTGCATCGCCGCCGCGCGCTTGCGCCATCACCGGTGGGAGGGTGGTGAGGCAGCCGTCGCCCAGTTTGCCACCCTGCCAGATTCGGCCCTGATCGTTCGATGCGACCCAGACCGAAAATCCCAGCGTCAGCCCCAGATCGCGCAGCCACCCCTGAATCTCGGTGTGGGTGTGGTCGTTCTCGCGGCTGAGCGCATCGGCTTTGGCCAGAATTGCGCCTTCGTGGCGGATCTGCGCCAGATCAGCCTGCCACTTGGCCCGACTTTCGCCAGAAAGGTCGGGCGCAGGCACCGGGTAGCGACCGCTGCCGATATCGAACATCAGCCCCGCGATTGCGCCGAGGTCATTTGACAATAGGCCGCGATACTTCGCATTCAGCGCGATCAGTCCGGAACGCATTGCCAGATATTCGTCCCAACGACCAAGTTTGGTCTTGGCGCCCGTCAACGTGTTATAGCCATTTACAATCGCCGTGTTGCAGGGCGGCATGATTGTGGGATGCAGGAAATACAACAGATTGGCGACCGCCGGCCCCAATCCTTTGACTTTCAATGCATCAATGCGCCGGATTGCCGCCAGAACTTCGGCTTCGGTATTGCAGCAGATACAAGTGTCAAGCAGATGCCCGAACGCGCGTTGATTGGTGGGGTTTTCGTAAATGTCCGGGATGCGCAACTTGGGTTTCCAGAGAAACGCGTGATCCGCGCCCCGAAAGATCTGGCGCTGTTCAGCGATCGAATGCACCACCGTCTCTAGGGACGATCCGCGATATGCGGTGCCAAAGCTGCCCTGTTCAATTTCGCGCACAACCGCCTGCAGACCGCGCCGGATTGAACGGAAATTCTTGATGCGTTCTTCCCAAAGGAACCAGGATTGATAAGTGCCTGATGGGTCGGCTCGCCAGTTTTCGACTAGGATCGGCAGGAAATCGGACACTGGCAGCCCCTGAGAAATGTGGTTCGACAAACGGCTCCCCTATCCACTAGCTGCCGGAATTCCGGTCGTCAACCGAACCGGTCGGGCAAACAGCTCCGAGCTTTCCTGCGCGCATCTTTTAGTCGGGCTGGTGCAGACCAACTGCGGCGTCGCCCGCCTTGACGGGCTTGACGTGGACGAGCTGATGGCCGTGCCAATGAGTTATTGCGACTGGCGCATGACAAATGGAGCCAACGCCCCGTTGCGATCAGGCATTTGTGATCGGCGCATCCGGGGACGGGTCTGGAACTGAACCGAATGCAGCCGCGTTGACACACTGAGAGCAAAAACCTGCAAAATCCTTGCAGCATCCAATGGAGAACCCCATGAAGACCACGACCACGACACTGATCCTCGCTGCGGCCCTGTCCCTCGTTGGCGGTCTGGCTTTTGCCGATAGTCATGACAAAATGCAAGCAATGTCTGACGCCGGAATGAAGCCGTTCATGGCACCGATGGACACGATGATGACGGCGATGCCGATGATGTCGACCGGCAAACCCGATGCGGATTTTCTGCTGATGATGATCCCACACCACCAGTCAGCCATCGACATGGCGAAGGTGGAGTTGCAGATGGGCAAGGACGAAGCGACCAAAGCGATGGCCCAGAAGATCATCGACGCCCAGGTGGCCGAGATCGCAGAGATGAAAGACATGCTCAAGGCGATGGGGGTCGAGGCTCCGATGTAGCTTTGCCGTAAGATCGGAATTTGCCGGGCGGGGCATTGGCCCCGCCCAAATCCGTGAATGGGGCGAAGTTCGCTCGCGCCCAAGCCCTTGATTTTTGATATTCCCCTATGCTGTCATGTCATCCAGACGGATATCGAAAAGAATGCGCATCCCTGGCAGGAAGAAAGCCGGATCAAGGCTGCCTGTAGAATGCGGCTCGCCAATCGCCGGAATGGCGTCCGTCAACTGGTGACGCCAAACAGTTCCGGGCATTCCTGAGCGCATTTGTTTTTAAGGATGATATAGACCAGATGCAGCGTCGCCAGCCCGGCCAGCAGGCAGAAAAACGAAATATAGGCATATTGCAGCAGCGCCATATCGACCACGACAACTCCCACCAGGGTCAGCGCGAAATGGCGCATGTGCCGGTAAAACGACAGGGCAGGCGGGATGATGATCAGGGCCACATAGATCGAGTTGGTCAGTGTGCGCGGCATCATGAAGTCCAGCCACATCGACTTTTCATAAGCGAGCGATTTGTTGTTGATCTCGACCACGACCATGCTGCTGTTCAGCCCGTGCGGCACATAGAGCAGCAAGCCGAACAACAGCCCGATCAGCGCCATCGCCAGAAACCACGGTTTGCGGCGGCTGTCGTCCGGTTCCAGTACATAGACGCAGAACGGAATCCACACCGGCCACATGAACCAGGTGAAGAACATGAATCCCATCGCGCCCCATTGCACAGTGAACGGGTCTGCCCCTGTCATGCCAAGCCAGACATTGCCCTCCATGAACTGCTGGAGCCCGGCGAACAGCGGCATAAGTGCCAGTGGCAGATAGCGCAGGTTGCGCCGCCAGGCGGTGTTCGCAATTGCAGCGCCACCGGCCACCAGAAAGACGCTTGCGGTAAAACTGACGGCGGCTGACATGCACATGAGCTGCCCTTTCAGGGGGGTGAGATGGTTTGCGTCGTCACGAGCGTGCCTGCCGTCCCCTTCAGGATCGCCACGGCATCCTCCAGCCGCCCGATCCCGGCCAGCTTGCCGCCATTGAGCACGAAATCGCAGGCCGCAGCAACTTTGGGCTGCATCGAGCCAAGCGGCAGCGTCAGCGCGGCCGCCTGCTTTGGGGTCAGCCGGGCTATCGGTGCAGCGTTATCCTTGCCGAAATCGCGGAACACCGCTGCCACGTCGGTCAGCATCAGCAGCGCGTCGGCCTTGATCTCCTTTGCCAGCAGGGCGCTGGCATGGTCCTTGTCGATCACCGCCTCGACCCCGATCAGGCTGCCATCGGCGCGGCGCAGAACCGGAATGCCACCACCACCGGCACAGATCACCACCACGCCCTGCGCGAGCAGCAGTCGCAGAACATCCAGATCAGGGATCTCCAACGGTTTGGGCGAGGCGACGACGCGCCGCCATTTGTCGCCGTCCGGGGCGATCGACCAACCGCGCGCCGTTGCAAGCGTCCGCGCTTCGGTCTCGGAATAGACCGGACCGACAAACTTGGTCGGCTTGGCGAAGGCCGGATCACTGGCATCGACCACGATCTGCGTCAGCAACACCGCCACGGGCCGGTCGTGGCCCAAAGCATTCTCCAGTTCCTGTTCGATGAGATAGCCGATCATGCCTTCGGTTTCCGCACCCAGCACATCCAGCGGATAGGCTTCATCAGGCTTGTAAGCCGCCCCTTGCAACGCCAGCAGCCCGACCTGCGGGCCATTGCCGTGGGTGATCACCAGTTGATGACCGGCCCGCAGAATGGCCGCCAGTGCCACAGCAGCCCGCTGCACGTTGATCCGCTGATTATCCGCCGTCAGCGGCTCGCCCCGCCGCAACAGTGCGTTGCCACCAAGGGCCGCGACCACCAGCACCTTAGCCGCCCAAGGTGGCGACGAGCACTGCCTTGATGGTGTGCATGCGGTTTTCGGCTTGATCGAACACGATGGAGGCCGGGCTTTCGAACACTTCGTCGGTGACTTCCATTTCCGAGATGCCGAACTTGGCGGCGATGTCCTTGCCCACTTGCGTGTCGGCATTGTGGAAGGCGGGCAGGCAGTGCATGAAGCGGACGCGCGGATTGCCGGTCGTTTTCATCAGCTTGGCGTTGACCTGATAGGGCAGCAGCAGCTTGATGCGCTCGGCCCATTTCTCTTCCGGCTCGCCCATCGACAGCCAGACATCGGTATAGACGAAATCGACGCCCTTAGCGGCATCGCCCACGTCCTCGGTGATCAAGATCCGCGCCCCGGTCTCTTTGGCGATGACCTGCGCCTCAGCCTGGATGGCTTTGCCGGGCCAGCAGGCCTTGGGGGCGCAAAGTCGCACATCCATGCCCATCTTGGCCCCGCCGATCAACAGGCTGTCGCCCATGTTGTTCTTGGCGTCGCCCATGAACACATAGGCGATCTCGCGCAGCGGCTTGTCGCTGTGTTCCTGCATTGTCAGGAAATCGGCGAGGATCTGGGTCGGGTGGAACTGGTCGGTCAGGCCGTTGTAGACCGGCACGCCGGAAAAGGCGGCGAGGTCTTCGACGATTTTCTGCCCGAAGCCGCGGTATTCGATGGCGTCATAGACCCGGCCCAGCACGCGGGCGGTGTCCTTGACGCTTTCCTTGTGGCCGATATGTGTCCCCGATGGCCCGAGATAGGTGACGGTCGCGCCCTGATCATGCGCCGCCACCTCGAACCCTACGCGGGTGCGCGTGCTGTCTTTCTCGAAGATCAAAGCGATCTCCTTTCCCCTCAGCCCCGGCTGTTCGGTGCCGGCATATTTCGCGGCTTTGAGGTCGGCTGCGAGTTTCAAGAGAAAGCCGATCTCGGCGGGTTTGAAATCGCGTAGGGTCAGGAAACTGCGGTTCTTCAGGTTATAGCTCATTAGGCATTCCTTTGGGATCGGGGTCTATTCGGCATCGCGGATGGTCGGGCAACTCATGCAGTGGCTGCCACCCCGGCCCCGGCCCAACTCAGCTCCCGGCAGTTCCAGCACTGTGATACCCACGGCCCGCAAAGCTGCATTGGTGTCGTCGTTGCGGTCATAGCCCACCACCACGCCGGGTCGCAGTGCCAGCAGGTTGTTGCCATCGTTCCACTGTTCACGGGCGCGTTCGGCAGGATCATTTCCGCCGGTCGGCACAATGGTCAGTTTCGGCAGGCCCAGCACCTCGGCCACCACCTCGAACAACGGTCGCGGGTCGGCGCGGAATTGCAGCGGGGCCTTGCCCTCGACGGGGCGCAAATCAAAGCAGGTGATTTCATCGGCGACCTCTTTGAAGCTGGTCACGACATCGCCGCCGAGCAGGGTGAATACAGTGTCCAGATGCATGGCGGACCGGCTTTTCGGCAGTTGGCAGGCGATCACCCGGTCGGCCACGCCCTTGGCAAACAGCGCCGAAGCCAGCAGACCGATCCCTTGCGGTGACGACCGCTCACCCATGCCGACCAGCACGGTGCGGTTGCCGACCGGCATCACATCGCCACCCTCGACCGAGGCCAGACCATGCTCCACGGTCGGATCGCCCCAATGCACATTGGCCTTGCCCGCGAATTTCGGATGGAACCGATAAACCGCCGCTGTCAGCAGGGTTTCAGGCTTGCGCGCCGCCCAATACATCGGGTTCAGCGTCACACCGCCGTAGACCCAGGCGCTGTTGTCGCGAGTGAACAGGAAATTTGGCAAGGGCGGCAAGATGAAGCCATGCACACCGAGATAGCTGCCGAACAGCCCGACGGGCTTGAACGGCAGATCGCCAACCTCCAGCCCGCCGATCAGATACTCAGCCAGCTTGGCCCCCGGCAGTTCGTGCATCCAGGCCAGCAATTCGTCCAGCATCCCGGTGCCGACATCATTGGCGGTGATGCGGTGGTCCAACACCCACTTGCGCGCCTGCGGAATCTCCAGCACCTCGGCAAGCATGGTATTTACATCCAGCACCTCGATGCCCTCGGCCCGCATCAGGGTGGCGAACACATCATGGTCCTTCTGCGCCTGCTTGACCCAGAACACATCGTCAAACAGCAGCGCCTGCGCGTTTGATGGCGTCAGGCGGCGGTGGGCCAGTCCGGGGCGGCAGACGATGACCTGCCGCAGCCTGCCGGTTTCGGAATGAACGCCATGCTCATGGGTGGTCATTGCGGAATGCTCCAAGTTTCAAAGGATTGCGGCGATGCTCAGCACGGCAGAGATGAAAATCGTCAGGATCAGCAACAGCGGCCAGACAAAGACGATCCAGCGGTCATAGGACACCCGACCAATCGCCAGCGCACCGATCACAACGGCAGACGTGGGTGTGATCAGATTCACGAGGCCACTCGCCGATTGATAGGCTGTCACCACCAGATCGCGCGTCACCCCGGCAAAGTCGGCGAGCGGCGCCATGATCGGCATCGACAGTACGGCAAGGCCCGAGGATGAGGGCACAAGAAAGCTCATCGCCACTTCGATCCAGAACATCAAGTTGATGAAGGCCAATTCCGGCAAGCCACCGACCGCTTGGGCGGCGCTGTTCAGGATCGTGTCAGCGATCAAGCCCTGTTCCATGATCACCACGATGCCACGCGCCAGCCCGATGATCAGCGCCACGCCCAACAGATCGCGTGCACCGTCGACAAAGGTTGAAGTGAGGCGCTTTTCGCCCAAACGTGCGACCAGCCCGATCAGGATCGCCATGCCCAGAAACAGCGCCCCCATCTGCGCCATCCACCAGCCCTGCGACGAAACCCCCCAGATCAACGCTACAAAGGTGGCCGCAAACAGCAGCAGCACCGCCGATTGCGTGCCTGTCAGCCGGTCCTGCGTGGCATCTTCGTTGTCGGACAAGAACGCTTTGCGGTTACGTTCGGCCTGTGCAGCCACGATGGACCGCGCCGGATCGGCCTTCACCCGCAGCGCATAGCGCGTGACATAAGCGATGCAGATTGCCAGCCCGCCGAGCAACAGTACAAAGCGGAACACCATGCCTTCGGTGAACGCGACTCCGGCGGCATTGGACGCAATCACGGTGGCAAATGGATTGATCGTCGAGCCCAATGTTCCGATCCCGGCCCCGAGCAGGATCACCGCCACAGCCGTCATCGTATCAAAGCCCGCCACCAGCATCGCCGGGATCAGCAGCGGATAGAACGCCAGCGTTTCCTCAGCCATGCCGTAAGTAGTGCCACCCAAGGCAAACAAAGACATCAGGATCGGAATCATCCAGATCTCGCGCCCTTTTAGTTTGCGCATCGCGGCCCGGATGCCGGTGTCGATCGACCCGGTGGCGTTGACCACGCCCAGAAAGCCACCCAGAAAAAGCACGAACAGCGACACGTCGATGGCATTGGCGGCGTAGCTGTCTGGGTCGTAGAACCCGGCGGTCGGGGCCAGCAGGATGTCGATAAACCCCTGCGGGTTGGGGTCCACCGTCTTGTAGGTACCCGCGACCGCCACCTCGCGCCCGACGGCCTCATTCTCTACTCGGTCGAACTTGCCCGCCGGAATGATCCAGGTCAGCCCCGCCACCACGATGATCAATGCGAATAGGATCGTGTAGGCGGTAGGGAAGCGCGAGGCGAGGCTGTCCGATTCGGGGGCTGATTTTGCTACGGGTGTGGGGGCCATGACGGTCTCCTTTCTGGTCAATTTGCTTGCTGAGGCACGGATTTCAGCGCCGGGAAGAAGGCCGGGACCCGCCGGGCGTAATCGTCAAAGACGGGGCCAAATCTGGCGCGGGTTTCGCGCTCCTCGGCGCGGGCAAGTCGGGCGTACATCCAGATCAGGAACGGATACATCGCCAGCGTCAGCAGCGTTGGCCACTGGAACAGAAACCCGGTCAGCACCAGCACGAAGCCCACGTATTGCGGATGGCGCAGCTTGGCATACAGTCCGTTGGTGGCCAGTTTCCCTTTGCGCTGCGCCTCGTAAAGTACGGGCCAGGCGGCAGAAATCAGCCAGAAGCCTCCGCCAATCAGCACAAAGCTGAGAATGTGGAACGGCCCGAAATGCGGACTTGCCTGCCAGCCGAACATCATCTCTGGCAAATGCCCCGCATCATGCGAAAACCAGTCGATGCCAGGATAGCGAGTCTGCAACCAGCCGGACATCAGGTAGATCGTCAGCGGAAAGCCATACATTTCCGAGAACAGCGCCACCAGAAACGCGCTGAATGCTCCAAAACTGCGCCAGTCGCGTGGCGTCTGCGGCTTGAAAAAGCTGAAGGCGAACAGGATGAAGATCGCCGCGTTGACAATGGCAAAAAACCACAGGCCATAGCCGGAGGATGAGGTGATCATGGTTGTTCTCCGCTGTCTTTGGTCTGCTCGTCGCTCGCTTTGGCTTGAGGATTACTGTGGCTGCCATGTCCGCCATGCCCGCCGTGTCCCCCATGGCCGCGGTGCATGAAGAAATGCATCCCGATCCAGGCCGCAAGGAACACAACGGTCCCTGAGGTGCCGCCGAAGATATGGACTCGGTGTTCATAGCCCAAAAGGATTGCTGCGATGACCAGAAAGACGATCAGAGCAATCCCAGTCCGCGATTGCCAGAAACTGGGGCCTAGCGCCGGTTCATGCATCGAATGGTCGTGATCTTGCATGTCGTGGTCTCCTTGAATGTGACGTCAGTGCATCTGTTGTTGCGCTATGGGTTCTTCACCTGCTCGCGTTCCGGCCCTACACTTTGCCGCTCCAGGCATTGCGGCGCGCCCAAAAAAGAGCGTTGGATCGCGGCGCCGCCTCATGCAGCTACCCCGGGTTCGGTAAGCGAGCCAAAGTGTCGGCTCACATCCTTGACCATGCGCGAAACGCACCATCTGGCGTAGAATGGCGCGAACAGCAGGCCGAGCCAGCGCCCCGGAAGGCGGGGCGGCAGCCGGTAATCGATGAAGACCCGAACCGCAGTGCCGCCCGCAGTCCGGCGGGCGTCAAACCCCATCACGTAGCTGTCGATCACCAGCATGCGTTGCGAGCCGCGGGTTTCCCAACGCTTGGTGGTGGGCGGTGTCCGTTCGGTCACGATTTCGCTCACGAACAGCCTGAGGCCTAGAAAGCTCCCTCCCATCCGGATCACCGAGCCGACGGCGCGGCCTTGAGCTGCGTCAAACTCATAGGACATCCGGCCACCCAGCATCATCATCGACCGCTTTTCCATATGGGCCGCAAGACGGGTCTGGTCGTCGAGATTGGTAAAAACCTCAACCAGCGACGCCGTGATGATCGCCTCTGACTGAGCGTGATATATCTTTGGTTGCATGGGTCCGGTCCTGAATGCGCGCAGCACCCCCGCCATTTCTGATTGGCGTCGATGTGCGTAGTGACCAGTACAGACGCGAGTCGTGTCGGATTATTACAGCGATAGATTTCGCACCGGTTCGGGCCGATGATCAGAGGCACGAAGTTCCCCGCTGAGGGAACCGATCTTTCGCTTCCGGCGTTGTCTATAAGAGCAACTCTCGGGCCACGAAGTTGATGTAGATCAAGGCGAAGTAGGGCTCCCGGTGGTCAGATGCGGCAGAGGAACGATTTATTTCCGGTGGTCCGATCCCGATGCGCCCGCAGTCAAAACAGTCGACGACTAGATCCGCCCTGCGGCAGGCACTTGCGATTCTGGCGCTGTTCTTTTTTGTCTTGGGCAGTGCATCGGTCAGCGCAAATGTCACACTGCAGACGATGCCGGAACATTTCACCGCACAAAGCGCCTCTGACAATGTTTCCCAGGATTGCGCCGCGTCTGAGCAAGGTTTGGGCCACCCTCATTGCCAGACCACGACTCTTGGCATTGCGGGAAGAGCACGGACTGATTTGCAATTCTTACCCGTCTTGGGTTCTGGCGTTTGGTTCTGCGCGGCGGTGACCTACGGTCCGACCCCGAAGAGCCAGCGGTTGCTTCGTCCGCCCAAGCCTGTCCGTGCGCATGTCTGACTGATGCGGGGCGCTCGATCGCTGCTGCGTCGCGCTTTAACCCGCTTTTCCGCGCACGGAGAATTCTATGTCTATTCACACCAATGCACATTCCTCACCGGAATCTCTTGCATCATGCAGTCCGGCAATCAATCAACGCCTGCTTTCGGGCAGAAAAGAGTTCCTTGGCTACCTTCGGCGCAGGCTTGGCAGCTTGGACGAAGCAGAAGACGCTTTGCAGAACTTCAGCCTCAAGGTGATCCGCGCCGCGCAATCGGTGGGCCAAGAAGAAAAAGTCAACGCTTGGATGGGGCAGATCCTACGCCACACGCTGATTGATCATTATCGGAGTCGGGCAGTGCGGCAGCGGGCCGAAACTGCCTATGCCCACGAGCTGAGCATCACCGTGGCGGTACCCGAGGCTGATCCAGGCACCGGCCCGTGCCGATGCCTGCACACCGCAATGCCCCGGTTGCGGCCGGATCACGCCGCAATTCTGCGCCGCGCCGATCTGGCGGAAGAACCCCGCGTCCACATCGCCTCCGACTTAGGGCTGACAATGAATGCCCTGAACGTGCGATTGCACCGAGCCCGCCAAGCGTTGCGGCAAGAATTGGAAACATCCTGCCCAGCCTGCCGCGAAGGCAGCTTCATGGACTGTGCCTGTGGCTGACGTCTGCGATTGACATCTCTGATCCTGCCGTAGCCGCGCCATGGACTGCACTGCTGATTTTCAAGAGCCCACAGATGAACCCAGAACTTGGAACCGACAATGTCATCGAGAACCACCCATCTGCCCCGGAAGATAGC
The DNA here is from genome assembly GCF_030652235.1 of Cypionkella sp. GTDB lineage: Bacteria > Pseudomonadota > Alphaproteobacteria > Rhodobacterales > Rhodobacteraceae > Cypionkella. The sequence continues at coordinate 86,806 of NZ_JAUSBA010000071.1, read as the reverse complement.
TTAGATACCGCCGTCGACGGCCAGACCCTGACCCCGAAAGCCATCAGCAATGTCTATCCTATCTTCAACGGCGACTGGGTAGCTTCGTGGAGGCCCGCGATGTCATGCAAAGCTTCATGTTGCGGGCGATTAAACGCGCCGAAGACTTGCGCGGTATCAGCACGGTGCGGGGCTGTCTCATCCGTCTCTTGGACACATCCATTGCCGACCACCAGCGCGGTGCAGATAGCGGGAGACAATAATGAGCCCAGAGTTTTTCGACGAGATTCCTGTGGCCGATACGGAACTCGACGCAGCCGTTTGTGCCTGTCTGCATCAGTTGATCGCAACGCTGAAGCCCGGCTATGCCGAAATGATCCGGCGGATCGACCTGAACGAGGAATCGCGCGCGGCAGTGGCCGCTGATCTTGGTCTGTCGCTGGCCAATCTGGCCGTTCGGCTGCACCGCGCCCGCCACGCGCTGAAGCTGCGGCTGGTCGAGGTGTGCCTGACTTGCCCGGAGCATGGCTTCATAGATTGCGGCTGCGATACGGTCCGGCGGGTGGAATTGTTGCGTGCTGCTTCGGCGGCAAAGGGCTGACCTGTAATAATGACTCGGCTCGGGCGTCTTTAGGATAGGGGCAGGCGAGAAGATTGCGCGCCTGCGTCCTCAAAATGACAGCGATCAGGAGAAAGACAATGAACGAGATTTCAAAACTGGCGCATTCCCACAGTGGCCATGACCATGCCCACGACGGCTCCTGCTGCGGTGGCGCTGACGCCAAGGCCAAACCGCAGGCCGCGCCCTCCGACAAGGCCACCGATGGCCAAGCAAGCGATACCAAGACCAAACCGGCAGGTTCAACGGGCTGCTGCGGCGGCTGATGGCGCGACATGCGGCAATAGCTGCCACCTTCAACCCACACCTTCAGACCCCACATCGAGGAAAAGACATGACAAAAACCGCAACACTCGATATTGGCGCCTATTTCAGTGGGTTGGACCACCTTGGGGTCGCAAGGCAACTGCTGACCGAGACTGGGGTGCAGGAGGCAACCTCCAACCCCGGCTCGACCTCTATTACCGTGCGGTTTGACGAGGGCGTCACCAGTGCCGCCAAGCTGCGCAAGGTAATCGAAGCTTGCGGCCAGCATTGCCGGGGCGAAGTCACACCTGCCCATGTCTGCCTGCCGGATGATATGCCAGGAATGGCGAAACCTGCCGCTGCGAAAGCCGATCCTCACACGGGGCACGACATGGCGGGCATGTCGGGGATGGCGAAATCTACCGCTGCCCACGACGCGATGGCCGCCGAGATGGGCCATGGTGCGGGCGGCGGCATGCAGGCGATGGTGCGGGACATGCGCAACCGGTTCTGGGTGGCGCTGGTCTTCACTATCCCGATTTTCATCTGGTCGCCGATGGCCGGAATGTTCACCCCGCCGCCGCCGCCGTTCGGATTGCGGCTGGATGTCTGGCTGTTGATCCTTGGCAGCGCCGCCGTGCTTTATCCAAGCTGGCCGTTCTTCGTGGCCGCCGCGCGGGCGCTGCGCAACGGCGTCCTGAACATGGCGGTGTTGGTCGTGCTGTCGGTCGGCACCGGCTATGTGTTCAGCGTCGCCTCGGTCCTGTTCTTTCCAGGTGTGCAGTTCTTCGAAGCGGTGGCCGTGCTTCTGGTCTTCATCCTCTTGGGCCACTGGCTAGAAATGCGCGCGCGCGCCGGAGCGTCCGAGGCGATCCGGGCTTTGCTGGATCTTGCGCCACCCAAAGCCAATGTGTTGCGCAACGGCGTGGAGGTCGAGGTTTCGACTGCCGAGGTCTTGGCGGGCGAGATCGTGGTGATCCGCCCCGGCAACAAGATCCCGGTCGATGGCGAAGTCATTGAAGGCACTTCGCTGGTTGATGAATCCATGCTGACTGGCGAATCCATGCCGGTCAACAAGGCGCCCGGCAGTCAGGTGATCGGCGCCACGATCAACAAAAGCGGCACCTTCCAATACCGCGCCACGAAGGTCGGGGCAGATACCGCGCTGGCGCAGATCGTCAAACTGGTGCAGGAGGCGCAGAATTCCAAAGCCCCGGCACAGCTTCTGGCCGACCGCGCCTCGCAATGGCTGGTGCTGGTGGCGATCGTGGTCGGGTTGGCGACTTTCGCGGTCTGGTACTGGTGGTTGGGGGCCCCGCTGCTGTTTGCCCTGACCCTGACCATCACCGTCTTCGTGATCGCCTGCCCGGACGCTCTGGGGCTTGCCACACCGATGGCGGTGATGGTCGGCACCGGACTGGGCGCGATGAACGGCATCCTGTTCAAGAACGCCAGCGCGCTGGAAGACGCCACCAAGCTTGATGTGATCATCTTCGACAAGACCGGCACACTGACCATGGGCCAGCCCAAGGTTGTGGAAGTGGTGGCCGCCGAAGGCCGCAGCGAGGACGAGGTTCTGGCGGCGGCGGCGGCGGTGGACAAGGGGTCGGACCACCCGCTTGCCGTTGCCATCGTCGAACGCGCCTCGAGCCTGACCCTCGGCGCGATGTCGGCGTTCGAGACGCTTGACGGTCGCGGTGCCAGGGCTGAGGTCGCGGGCAAACCGGTGCTGGTCGGCAACCGGCGGCTGATGGACGAGGAGAAGGTGGCGCTTGGCGCACTGGCGGAACGCGCCGACACGCTCAAGGGCGCGGGGCGGACGGTGGTGCATGTGGCCGAGGGCGGCCGCATCCTTGGCCTGATCGCGATTGCCGACGCGCTGCGGCCTACCGCGAAGGCAACGGTTGCAAAGCTGCGCGAGCGCGGCGTGCAGGTGGCGATGCTGACCGGCGACAACGCCGGAACGGCGGCGCGCATCGCGGGCGAACTGGGCATCGACATTGTGCTGGCCGATGTGCTGCCGGGGCAGAAGGCCGACAAGGTCAAGGAGTTGCAGGCGCAGGGCAAGAAGGTCGGCATGGTGGGCGACGGGGTGAACGATGCTCCGGCGCTGACCCAGGCCGACGTCGGCTTTGCCATCGGGGCGGGCACCGATGTGGCAATGGAAAGCGCCGATGTAGTGTTGATGAAAAGCGATCCCTATGACGTGGTCGGCGCGATCGTCCTGTCTCGCGCCACTTTGCGCAAGATGCATCAGAACCTTTTCTGGGCTGTTGCCTACAACGTCGTGGCCTTCCCCGCCGCCGCTGGCGTCTTCTACCCCTATGTTGTCAGCCCCGAGATTGCAGCGCTGGCGATGTCGGGTAGTTCGGCATTGGTGGCGGTCAATGCGCTGCTCCTGAAACGAACCAGGCTTGAAGGCATCGCGAAAGCCCACCCGGTCACGGCGTGAGCCGGAAGATTTGGCGACCGGCCAGGACGCGATCACCGGGAAACCAGTCACAGTCGACGACAAGGAAAGTGCCTTAACCATGCGTCAGACAGATAGCAATTGGACGTTGTCATCGATCCTCTTGGCGACGGCGGGGGCAAGCCTTGTTCTCATGGGTTTCTACTTCTTGCTGCTGCGCCCGGCGCTGCTGCCAGAGGACATCCGCTTCATGGCGTGGTCGGACGCGCAGTTGCAGGGTGTCCGGCCAAGGCTTGAGGTGTGGCTTTCGCATGTGTTTCAGGTGATGGGCGGGTTCGTGGTGGCGACCGGGGTTCTGACGATCACGCTCGCCACTACAGCGTATCGCGCGCATCAGCGTAGTGCATTTATTGGCGCGCTCATCGGAGGCGCCGCGTCCATCGGGTTGATGGCCGCCGTGAACTTTGCCATCAACTCGGACTTCAAGTGGCTTCTGCTCGGCATGGCGCTGTTATGGGCAATCAGCCTGGCGGTGTTCTGGCACGAAGACAATCGGATGGCCGCTTGATGAAACAGTGAAAACTCCAGACCCGGTTGGCGCGATTCGCTGCCGCGCGGACAATCCAAGTGCCTTTCTAGCAGCCGCAGGTTGCTGCGGGTTAGGCCCAAAACACAGAAGGACGATCAACCGTGACGCACGAATGCCAAACCGAAAAGCCAATGAACGGGGTGGCTCCGCACAGGGCCGGCACCCGTCGCTTCAACGGGCTGTTCTTTGGGCTTGCCATTGCAGTCCTGAGTTTGGGCAGCCCCACAAATGCACAGACGCTTACGGCCAAGCTGACCGGCGGTGCTATCTTTACTGCCGACGAATACGGCTCCACGATCAGCCAGATCGATCTGAGAAGCGGCACGGTCACCACGGTTCCGGCGACTGTTGAGCCGCACAACATTCAGATTTCTCCGGATGGCGCGCTACTTCTTGCCGTGGGACTGCCGCCACACACCGCCGCGCAGTCCAGCGATCAGTCCTCGGGCGACAGTATGGCGGGGATGGAGGCCCCAGGTGAATTGGTGCTGTTCGATCCGCTTCAACTGGCGGCAGGCCCGGTCGCGCGGATTGCGGTGGGGATGCATCCCGCCCATGTGATCACCGATCTGACCGGAAAGCGCGCCTTCGTGACCAACGCCGAAGATGATACGCTCAGCGTCATCGACCTGGTTTCGCGCACAGTGACAGCTACCGTGGCCACTGGCGACTATCCGCACGGCCAGCGGCTGAGCCCGGATGGGCGCGAGATCATGGTTGCCAATGTACAAAGCGGCACGGTGTCGATGATTGACACCGAAACGCTGCAGGAAATTGCCAGCATTCCAGTCGGCATCACGCCGGTGCAGGTGGGGTTCATCCCGGACGGCAGCCTGCTCTATGTGTCGCTGCGCGATGCGAACCAAGTGGCGGTGGTTGACGTGAAAACCCGCACTCTGGTGGCAACTGTCGATGTTGGCCGCAATCCAATTCAGGTCTTTGCCACGCCGGACGGACGCTTTGTCTATGTGGCCAATCAGGGCACCGAGGACAACCCCGACAATACCGTTTCAGTGATCGAGGTGGCGACCAACAAAGTGGTGGCGACAATTGTGACCGGGCGTGGCGCGCATGGCGTGGTGGTCAGCGGCGACGGCGCGACCGTCTTTGTGACCAACATCCTTGACGCAACCGTCTCGGCCATCGACGTACCAACGCAAACCGTGATCGCGACGATCCCCGTCGGCAAGGGGCCGAACGGCATCACCTACCTGCCCTGACAATCGCCGGCAACAGAAAGGGCAAGACCAACATGACCTCTGCGCCCCCGTAATAAATTGGCCCGCGCCGCGTCTATAGACCAGGATGACTGAAGCCACTTCGAGCGACAGCCATTTGACGCGACCCGGCCACCGCTTCCAAACCGATGAATACCAACGACCGCAACACTGATCAGAATGGAGACCGCCATGCCCCGCACGATCAAAACCCTGTCTCTCGCCACCCTTGCCCTCGCCGCCTTCAGCTTCGGGGCAGTTGCGCAGACGACTGATGAGCATCATCCCGCCGAGGGCGAAGATCAGCCCGCCGCAGCGCAACCCGCAGATCAAATCCCATCCGACCAGATGGGGTCCATGATGCAGGGCATGATGGCTCAAATGCCAATGATGCAGATGATGAAGGCCATGCAGGGCCAGGACGCGATGGGCGGTCTTGACCTGACCGAACGGGTCGAGGGCCGGATTGCTTTCCTGAAGGCGGAACTGGCGATCACCGACGCGCAGGCCGACAAGTGGAGTGTCTTTGCCGACTCGCTGCGCGCCTATTCGGCGGCGCTCAAACCGGCTCAAATGGCGGGCATGGACGCGATGGCGCTGGATCTTGTTGCCCGGCTGGACCAGTCCGAAAAGCAGCTTTCGGCGGAGCTGGACGGCCTGCGCGGCCTCAAAGCCGCCCTCGCCCCGCTGTGGGACGCGCTGACTGACGAACAGCGCAGTACCGCGACCATGCTTCTTCCGGTTCACATGGGCTTCGGAATGGCGGGTCAGCAGATGCCGGGCATGGGAGCTATGGGCGGAGCGATGATGCCCCCTGCGCCGTGATGAGGTGACCCACTCCTTGCCCCGATGTGACGACCTGCCAAGCCGGAGAATCCGATGAACGCTGCCTTAGAACAAGCCGATGGGGCGCACCTGCGTCTTCGCAGGCTTGGGATCGACACCTACCGCGAATTCGTGGTGTTCATGCACCGCGATTGTCTAGTCTGCCGCTCGGAAGGCTTTCAGGTGCGCTCGCGCGTTCGGGTTACTGTCGGGGACCGCAGCATCACGGCGACGCTTTACGTCGTCGGCGATGAAATTCTGGGGATGGAGGAAGCCAGCCTGTCGGAAGCGGCCTGGATCGCCTTGGCCGCCAATGCCGGCGATATCGCCCGGATGTCGCACCCCGAGCCCGTGGCCTCGGACAGCTTTCTGCGCAAGAAGATTTATGGTGGGACGCTGTCGGGGCCAGAGCTTGCGGCGATTGTCGGCGATATTGCCGGTCACGCCTACGACGATATCCGGCTGGCAGCCTTCGTGACCGCCTGCGCTGGAGACCGGCTCGATCTGGCCGAGACAATCGGTTTGACTGAAGCGATGGTCAAAGTCGGCGACCGCCTGAATTGGACCTCGGCGGTTGTGGCCGACAAGCACTGCGTCGGCGGTCTGCCTGGCAACCGGACCACGATGATCCTTGTGCCGATCATCGCTGCTGTGGGCCTGTGCATTCCAAAAACCTCGTCGCGGGCGATCACCTCGCCCGCAGGCACCGCAGATGCGATGGAAGCGCTCACCACGGTAGACCTTGATCTGACGGCCATGCGCGAGGTGGTCGACAAGGAGGGCGGCTGCATCGTCTGGGGTGGTTCGGTGGCCCTGAGCCCGGCGGACGATATCCTGATTGGGGTCGAGCGGCCGCTGGATCTGGACAGTGAGGGGCAGCTGATCGCCTCGGTCCTGTCCAAAAAGATCGCCGCCGGTTCCACCCATGTGGTGCTGGACCTGCCGGTTGGCCCGACCGCCAAGATCCGTGACCAGGCGGCGGCGCTTCGGCTGGCCGAGCGGCTGCGCCAGGTGGCCGACCATTTCGGGCTGGTGGTCGATCTGGTGCTTTCCGATGGCAGCCAGCCGGTCGGGCGCGGCATCGGTCCGGCGCTGGAGGCCCGGGATGTGCTGGCGGTTCTGGGCAATCAGGCAGATGCCCCCGCCGATCTGCGCGACCGCGCCTTGACCCTGGCCGCGCATCTCATCGACCTTGCACGGCCCGGGATGGCAGGCGCGGGTCGGCGCCTGGCGGCAGAGATTCTGGCCTCTGGCGCGGCAGAGGGCAAGTTTCTGGCGATCTGCGAGGCGCAGGGCGGATTGAAGCGGCTCGCGACTGCGCCCTTCCGTCGCGATGTAACGGCGTCCCGCGATGGCACGGTCACCGCTATCGACAACCGCCGTCTCGCCAAGGCTGCCAAACTGGCCGGGGCACCCGCCGCCGCACTGGCTGGGGTGGATTTTCACGTGCCGCTCGGGCGCCGGGTGCACCGGGGAGAGGCCCTGTTCACCCTGCATGGCCAGACCCGCAGCGAGATCGACTATGCAGCGGAATTCGTCGCCGCCAATCCCGGAATCGTCAGCTTGTCGCAAGGCTGATGCCCGACCCCGCACAGCGCAAAATCAAGAAAGGAACCGAATCTGAGCCGCCTCATCCTGCCCCTTCCCGGCAATGAGACCTTTGCCCGACTGCTTGCCGCAGAAGGAGGCTGGTCGATGGTCGAAAGCGAAACCCGGCGCTTTCCGGATGGCGAGACCTACTTTCGCATCCTGTCCGAGGTCAAAGGTCACGCGGTCGATCTGGTCTGCACGCTGGCCGCGCCGGATGATCAATTCCTGCGGCTGGTCTTTGCCGCCGATACCGCCCACCGCCTTGGCGCAGCCGAAGTGACGCTGGTCGCGCCCTATCTGGCCTATATGCGGCAGGACAAGGTGTTCAATCCGGGTGAGGCCGTCACCTCGCAAACCTTCGCCCGGCTGCTGAGTGCAACTTTCGACCGGATCGTCACGGTGGATCCGCATCTGCATCGCTATCCACTGCTGTCCGCGCTTTACCAGATTCCAGCCGACAGTCTGCACGCCGCCCCGGTGCTGGCCGACTGGATCGCGGCCAATGTCGCGGCGCCGCTGCTGATCGGCCCGGATGAGGAAAGCGTCCAATGGGTTTCGGGAATCGCCAGCCGGATCGGCGCCCCCTTTGAGGTGCTGCGCAAGACCCGTCACGGCGACCGCAGCGTGGAGATTGCCATGCCCGATCTGTCGGCCCATCGCTTGCGACAGCCGGTGCTGGTGGATGACATCGCTTCCTCCGGAGGAACCCTGATCGAGGCGGCGCGCCAGTTTTCTGCCATGGGCCTGCCGCGCCCGATCTGCGCGGTCGTGCATGCCCTGTTTGCCGGTGACGCCTTTGCGCTGCTGTCCGAGGTGGCGGCGCGGGTGGTGTCAACCGACACCGTCGCCCATGCCAGCAACGCCGTCTCAGTTGCCCCGCTCATCGCCCGCCATCTGAACACCCTGCCGCTTCGCAAGGAGAGCTGACCATCATGCTGACATTCACATCTTTAGGCGGCGCGGGCACGGTCACCGGCTCCAAGCATCTTCTGGAAAGTGAAGGCCACAGGCTCATGGTCGATTGCGGCCTGTTCCAGGGGCTGAAGAACCTGCGCGATCTGAACTGGGAGCCGTTTGCGATCCCGCCGTCCTCGATCGACGCCATCGTCCTGACCCATGCCCATCTCGACCATACCGGCTATCTGCCGAAACTGGTCAGGGACGGGTTTCATGGTCCCATCTACGCGACCCCGGCGACCAAGGATGTCGCCGCGCTGATCCTGGCCGATTCCGCGCATCTGCAAGAGAAGGACGCCGATTACGCCAACCGCAAAGGCTTTACCAAGCACAAGCCGGCACAGCCGCTCTATACCGTCAAGGATGCCGAACGGGCACTGGCGCTGTTCCGCACCATCGCGTTCGATCAGCCCTTCACCACTCGGTTCGGTGCCAAACTGTGCTTCCGTCACGCGGGCCACATCCTTGGCGCTGCCACGGTCGAGGTCGACTGGTCCGGCAAGACCGTGCTGTTTTCCGGCGACATCGGTCGCTATGACGACGCGATGCTGCCCGATCCGGTGTCGGGCATCACGCCTGACTATGTCGTGATGGAATCCACCTACGGCGACCGCGAACATCCCCCTGTGGCCCCGCAGGAGGAACTCGGCGCGGTCATCGAACAGACCACGGCGCGCGGCGGAACGGTGGTGATCCCGGCCTTTGCGGTCGGTCGGGCGCAGTCGCTGCTCTATCACCTGTGGTCGCTGCGGCAGGCCGGTCGGCTGCGCGATGTGCCGATCTTTCTGGACAGTCCGATGGCGATCAACGCCAGCGAATTGCTTTGCGCCCATCCGGGCGATCTTAAGCTTTCGTCACAGGTCTGCCGAGACGCCTGCGGCATTGCGACCTATGTGCGGGACGTCGAGCAATCCAAGGCATTGACGGCGAACCGCTTTCCCAAAGTCATCATCTCGGCCAGCGGCATGGCAACCGGAGGAAGGGTTCTGCATCATATCAAGGCCTTCGCGCCCGACAGCCGCAACACCATCCTGTTTTCCGGTTTTCAGGCGGCGGGAACGCGGGGGCGTGATATGGTGCAGGGTGCCAAAGAGGTCAAAATCCATGGCGAATGGATTCCGGTGCGCGCGCGGGTGGAGAATCTTTCCGCGCTTTCGGCCCATGCCGACAGCAACGAACTCATGCGCTGGCTGTCGGGTGTCAAGGCGGCGCCGCGCAAGATATTCATTGTGCATGGCGAGCCCGAGCAATCCGAAGCGCTGCGCAAACGCATCGGCAAGGACCTGGGTTGGGCTGCCATGGTGCCGAGACAGGATCAGAAGAGCGAACTTTGACTTTTGCACCGCGCCAAGGAATGTAAGGGACATACGACATGGCACCACCCGTATTCGCCGCAAAGGATCTGACCAAGACCTATGCGTCTGGGGATGTGGAAGTGCGCGCCCTTCGGGGCGTCAACTTTGAGGTGGGCGCAGGGGAAGTCGTCGTTCTGCTTGGCCCGTCCGGCAGCGGCAAATCGACCTTTCTCAACATCGTCGGAGGTATTGACACCGCGACCAGCGGTGATCTTCGGTTCAAGGACATCGACCTGACCAAGCTCCGCGAGCGCGATCTGACGCGCTACCGCCGGGAGAGCGTGGGATTTGTCTTCCAGTTCTACAACCTGGTCCCCAGCCTCACCGCATTGGAGAACGTCGCTCTGGTCACCGAGATCTCGACAAACCCGATGCGCCCGCAGGATGCTCTGGCTATGATCGGGCTGGAGAACCGGATGCACCACTTCCCGGCGGAATTGTCGGGCGGCGAACAGCAACGGGTGGCGATTGCCCGCGCTATTGCCAAGCGTCCCGAGGTTCTGCTGTGTGACGAACCCACCGGAGCGCTTGATTCCAAGACCGGCGTCCTTGTCATCGAGGCGCTTTTGAAGGTGAGCGCCGAGCTTTCGACCACAACACTCATCATCACCCATAATGCCACCATCCAGGATGTGGCCGACCGCGTGTTCTTTTTCGCCGATGGTAACATCTCTCGTATCCAGCGCAACGCCACGCGGCGGCGCGCCGCCGATCTGGTCTGGTAACCGATGATGCGGATGCTCGACCTCAAACTTCTGCGGGACTTTCGCCGAATGTGGCCGCAGGCGGTTGCCATCGGGCTGGTCATTGCGGGCGGTGTGGCCAGCCTGGTGATGTCGGTGGGGTCGTTCCGGTCGCTCGATGAAACGCGAGCTGCCTATTACGAGCGCTACCAGTTCGCCGATGTCTTCGCCAACATGCCGCGCGCGCCGCGATCCGTGTTGGACGAAATCGCAGCTATTCCCGGCGTGGCGATGGCGGACGGCCGCATCGCCAAACTCGCCTTGCTGGATATCTCGAACGTTGCCGAACCCGCGAGCGGACTGTTCATCTCCCTCCCCGCTCAGGGCGAGCCGGATCTCAACCGCCTCTACATGAAAGAGGGGCGGTTGCCCGACCCTCTGAGCGACAGTGAAGTCGTCGTCAGCGGCGGGTTCGCGCAGGCGCATGGCTTTGCGCCGGGAGACACATTCTCAGCGATCCTCAACGGCAAGAGGCGAGAACTGGTGATCGCGGGTACCGCGTTGTCGCCGGAGTTCATCTATGCGATAGGCCCCGGCGACCGCATGCCCGACAACTGGCGGTTCGCGGTGGTCTGGATGCCCGAGCGCGCCCTTGCCAGCGCCTACGGCCTCAGCGGAGCAATCTCTTCGGTCTCGGTCACGCTCTTGCGCGATGCCTCGGAAGCGCAGGTCATCGACCGGCTTGATGCGGTGCTCGACCGCTATGGCGGCAGCGCGGCTTACGGGCGAAAGGATCAGACCTCGCACGCCTTTCTGGAGCATGGGCTCGACATGCTGCGGAACATGAGCACCACGATTCCGCCGATCTTCCTGCTGGTGACCGCGTTCCTGGTGAACCTTGTGCTGAGCCGCCTGATTTCGCTGGAGCGCGAGCAGATCGGCCTGCTCAAGGCCCTGGGCTATCGCAACAGCGCGATTGCCGGGCATTATTTGAAGTTTGTCCTCGTCATTGCCGCTGCTGGTATAATCGTCGGCAGCGTCGCTGGCACCTGGCTGGGCGTCATTGTCACCCGGCTCTTCGGCACTTTCTATCAGTTTCCGTTCCTGGTGTTTGCCAAAAACCCCGACCTCTACGCGCTCGGAGCCATCCTCAGTCTCGTCGCCGCCGGTCTCGGGGCCTCTCGCGCCATCCGGACAGCGGTCGTGCTTCCCCCGGCGGTCGCGATGCAAGCGGCAGCGCCACCACGTTTTCGCCGTTTCCTTGAGTTCCTGCCTTCGCCCCCCCGATTCACCGCGCAGCCTGGGTTGATGATGATGGTGCGCGGATTGTGGCAGCGACCGCTGCGCACAGCGATGACTGCATTCGGCATCGCGCTGGCCACGGCGGTCCTCATCGTTTCCCTGTTCACCGGAAATGCAATCGAGCAATTGGTCGACGTGACCTACTTCATGGCCGACCGTCAGGACGCAACCATCGGGTTTGTCGCGAAGCAGCCCGCCAATGCCGTCTTGCAAGTTGCCCGCTTTCCCGGAGTTCTTGCCGCCGAGGCGGTGCGCGAAGTGTCCATTCGTATTCGACACGGCAGCGTCGAACGGCGCGTCATGCTGAGTGGCCGTGGCCGGAATGCTGATCTGAGCCGCATCATCGACACAAACTTGCGACCCGTTATCCTGCCGGAATCGGGTCTGGCAATCTCAAGTTACCTTGCGGGCGTCCTCGGTGCCCGGGTGGGCGACAGCGTGGAAGTCGACCTTCTGGAAGGCGACCGCAGGACGGTGGTGCTGCCAATCGCCGCTCTGGTCGAGGACTACTTTGGCATCAGGGCGATGATGGACGCTGACGCCTTGGCCAGGTTGCTGCGAGAGGCGCCAAGCGTCAATGCGGTGAACGTAAGTCTGGACCAAAGCCGGGTCGCCCAGCTCTATGCGGTCGTCAAAGGGACACCCGCCGTCGCCGGAGTGGCGCTCAAAGAGACCGCCCTTGCCAATTTCCGCAGCACCCTCGCGGTGACGATCACCACGATGGCGGCGATCTACACCAACCTCGCCGCGATCATCGCTGTCGGCATCGTCTACAACAGCGCGCGGATCAGTCTGTCGGAACGGGCAAGAGAACTGGCCAGCCTGCGCGTCCTTGGATTCACCCGGTGGGAGACGATCAGGATCCTGTTGCTTGAGCTGACCTTCCTGACCCTGATCGCCCAGCCGCCGGGCTGGCTGATGGGTTATGGCCTGGCATGGGTCATGAAAACGCGGCTTGCGGGCGAGCTCATGCGGGTTCCCATGATCATGCAGAACCTCACCTATGTCATTGCCAGCGCGATCATTCTCCTCGCCGCTGCGCTGTCGGCACTTATCGTTGCAAGGCGGGTCAACTGGCTCGACCTTGTCGCTGTCCTCAAAACGCGGGATTGAAAAATGGTCTGGCTCAAGCGCGCATTCTGGTCTTTAGGCGTGGTCGTCGCGGTCGCGGCGGTGGCTTGGTTCGTGTGGCCGCGGCCGGTGCCGGTTGACCTCGCCACCGCGACACTCGGACCCATGGAGGTGACGATTGACGACGAGGCACGAACCAATTTGCGGCACGTCTACACGGTGACTGCGCCGGTCACCGGCACCGTCCTCAGAATCGCCAGCCCCGACGGCGCACCGGGCGAAATGTCGGTGCATGTCGGCGACCGTGTGATCGCCGGAGAAACCGTCGTCGCCGTCCTGCAACCGATGCCGCCGCCCTTGATCGATGTCCGGTCGCGTCAGGAACTCGAGGCGGCTGCAACGGCTGCCGATGCGGCGGTCCAACTGGCTGAGGCAGAGGTGATGCGGATGGCAGCGACCCTGCAACTTGCCCGTGACAATCTCACGCGCGCCGAAAAACTCAGCAGCACGGACGTCGGCTCAGCCAAATCGCTTGAGGTGGCTAGGACGGATGTCGCGGTGAATGAAGCCGGGCTGGCAAGCGCAAAAGCCCAACTTGAGGTGCGCCGCAGCGAGGTCAATGCAGCGCGGGCGCGACTTGATCCGGCATCGGCGACTGCGCCCGGCGATCCGGACTGCTGCATCAAGCTGCGCGCGCCGGCGAGCGGCGTGGTGCTGGCGATCAGCCAGGAGAGCGAAGGTATCGTTCAAGCGGGAACGCCACTCCTCAAGATCGGCGATCCGACCGATCTGGAGATCGTGGCCGACCTGCTTTCCACCGATGCGGTCAAGGTGAAATCTGGCGCCGCCGTCATGATCGACGGATGGGGCGGTGCACCGCTCAAAGGCACCGTGGTCAGGGTCGAGCCCAACGGGTTTGTCAAAATCTCTGCGCTTGGAATTGAGGAAATGCGCGTCCGCACCGTGATCGACCTTGTTGACCCGCCGCAGGATTGGTCAACGCTTGGCAACGACTTCCGGGTGATCGTTCATATCAGCCTCTGGGATACGGCAAGTGCCCTGACCGTGCCCGTCGCGGCGCTGTTCCGCCAGGGCGATGACTGGGCGGTGTTTGCGCTTCGTGATGGCCGTGCCCGAACTGCGGTCGTTGAACTCGGCCACCGCAACGAACGCGTCGCCGAGGTGCTGTCGGGTCTGGTCGCAGCGGACGAAGTTATCCTGCATCCCAACGACAGGGTGGCGGACGGGGTTGCCGTTGCGCAGCGGGAGGTTCAATGAGGCGGGCTTATCAGCCGAGAGAATGTTCGCCCTGCACCCGGCGACCACAAGCCTGCGCGGCGCGTGAGCGCTTCGCCATCCGCAAATTGGCGACGCCGCAGCAGATGCCTGAAGGATCTGGAAGATGAGCAAGAAATCGAAAAAGACCGAAACGGCCGAGCCGGAAGACTACCAGGCCGCCCTGCGCGGATTGCAGATCGAACTGGTCAAGCTGCAACGGCATCTGATCAAGAACAACCTGCGGATTCTGATCATTTTCGAAGGCCGCGATGCTTCGGGCAAGGATGGGGTGATCAAGCGGATCACCGAACATCTCAGCCCGCGCGACACCCGGGTCGTGGCGCTTGGCAAACCCTCGGACCGGGACATGCAAACCTGGTATTTTCAGCGCTACGTTGCCGAACTGCCCGCAACCCGCGAAATGGTGTTGATGAATCGCAGTTGGTACAACCGGGCCGGTGTCGAGCCGGTGATGGGGTTCTGCACCAAGGCCGAGCATGAAGACTTCCTGCAATCCGTGCCGGAGTTCGAACGGATGCTGGTCCGCTCGGGCACGCAACTGTTCAAGTACTATCTCGACATCTCGAAACCCGAGCAAAAACGCCGCTTGGATGACCGCCGCGTCGATCCGCTCAAGCAATGGAAGGTCAGCCCGATTGACAAGACTGCGTTGCGCCACTGGGACGACTATTCAGCAGCACGTAACGAAATGTTCGCGCGCAGCCACAGCGACGATCTGCCATGGCATGTTGTGCGAGCCGATGACAAGAAACTGGCCCGGTTGAACGTGATCCGCCATCTGATGTCGCGTGTCGATTGCCCGGACAAGTACCAGCATCTGGCACAGCCGGACGGCGAGATCGTCTTCGACTATGCTGACGCGCATTTGCAAAGTGGCGCGATTGCGCCGTGATGTGGTATCGGCGGTGCAACAGGCGCAAAATCTGATGACAACGCCGCAAAGGAGAGCAGATGCCTGACGCCGTTCAATCCGTGCCAACTGCCTCGTCGGCCCAAGGCCCCCAGGACCTGAACCAGACCTGCTCCTGCATCACTCTGGATCAGCGCGAACTGGCGCGGGCACTGGAAACCGCATCGGGCGAGCCGGGATTCCGGGACCGCATCGCGGCCAATCAGCCGCATCTCTTTTCCAACGTTCCGGTGTTTCTGCCTGCCGCCACCTTGCTCGCCATGCAAGATATCGTGGCCGCCATCGAAGAGGTGGCGCAGAGCCCGGCATATCGGACTGCCGTCCTTGGCTGGGCACCCCAGATTGCGCAACCCAATCACGGACCAAAAGGCGCGCTGATGGGCTATGATTTCCATCTGTCCGATGACGGTCCGAAACTGATCGAGGTTAACACCAACGCTGGCGGCGCGTTTCTGAATGCACTGCTGGCACAGGCGCAGACGCTGTGCTGCGTCGGGCGGGTGCAGGTTGCGGATGACAGCCTGGTCGCCGGATTCGAGGCTGCGGTGATTGCGATGTTCCGCTCTGAATGGCGGAGGCAGCGTGGTGCGGCCCCGCTGCGCCGTATCGCCATTGTCGATGACGCACCCAAAGATCAATACCTGTATCCCGAATTCGTGCTGGCCCAGCAGATGCTGATGCAGCACGGCATCGACGCGGTGATCTGCGACCCTCAGGCGCTGACCCTCCGCGACAACGGGCTTTGGCTGGAGGGTCTGCCTGTTGATCTGGTTTACAATCGGCTGGTGGATTTCGCGCTGGCCGAGCCGGGTCATGTGGCCTTGCGTGACGCCTATCAGTCGGGTGCGGTGGTGCTGACGCCCAACCCGCACAACCACGCACTGATGGCGCATAAACGCAATTTAACTGTGCTGTCAGATATTGCCGCAATGACCGCCCTTGGTGTTGCTCCGGCGCTGGCAGAGCGGTTGCAATCCATCCCGCGGACCCGGATGGTCACGCCAGAAACCGCCGATGACCTATGGCAGAGCCGACGGCAGTTGTTTTTCAAGCCGGTTTCAGGACACGGCGGCAAGGCGGTCTATCGTGGTGACAAGCTGACCAAATCGGTCTGGGCCGACATCGCGCGTGCTGACTATGTGGCGCAGGCGCTGGCCGCGCCCAGCCAGCGGATGATCCGGCTGGACGGCGTGCCGACCGCCCGCAAGGTAGATGTGCGGCTCTACACATATGAAGCCAAGCCTCTGCTGGTGGCCGCGCGTATCTATCAGGGCCAGACCACGAATTTCAGAACCCCCGGCGGCGGCTTTGCGCCAGTTCTGATCGTCTGATCACGCACCTCGGACGAATTGTGGCGAAGCTACCCGCTGATTCGTAAACTGCCGCGGGTTCAGGCGCGTGGGGTTGTGCCTCCTTTTGGCATCAGCTGCCCTGGCAAGCGCAGGCTTGGCCAGACGGCGAGCAGTGCCACGCCGGCCGTCAATACGAACGCGGGGTTGGGCAGCCACGTCACATCATACAGAAGCCCGCCCGCCGCTGACCCCACAGCCGCACCAAGGCTCGCCGCCGAGGTCTGCTTGCCCAGCTCGGCACCAGATTTATGCCCCGCCTCTGCCGCAATCCAATAGGTCAGGATCGGCGATAATATTCCCGCACTTGCCGCTACACCGCCAGTCACCACCAGCATTAGCGCAAAATTCCCCGCCAGCGGCACTGCGAACAGCCCCACTGCCAGAACCCCAAAGGCAGGTGCCAACAGCCAGCGGGTTAACTCTGGCCTGACCAGCGAAAACACGGCGGCCTGCGCCACGATCATCACCAGACTACAGGTCGTGAACATCGCGGCAATCTGCACCGGCGTCAGGCCCAGCTCCTGCTTTCCGCGCAGGGCGAGACCGACTTCGAACGCACCAACCCCGGCGGACACCACAAATCCGAGGATCAGCAATTGCCACATCAGCCGGGGTGCCGGGGTGGGCCCCAATGCTGCGGTGGGTCTGTTCGCCGGTATGATCCTTCCCGGCAACGACATCGCGACCGCAATTGCGGCCACCAGCGCCAGCGCGCCGGTTGCCAGAAGCGGCACGGTCAATGCCCCGGCAGCACCCCCAGCCCCGTCCGCCAAGCGCGACAACACCACCCCCAGCGTCGGACCGAACAGAAAGCCAGAAATGCCCGCCATTGATACGAATGTAAGTCTGTGCCCCAGTTTCCCCTTGTCCGGCGAAAAATCCGTGATGGTGGCAAGCGCCACCGGTGTGATCGCTGCCGCGAACACACCACTGACGGCGCGTTCAACATAGACCGCTGCCAGCGTCTCGAATAAGGCGGAGGCGAACATGGTGGCGCTGAAACCAGCGAGGCCGATCAGCAACACACGCCGCCGGCCCCAGTGATCCGACAGCCAGCCCCAGACCGGAGCACAGATGAACAGCGCCAGCATGTAAATCGCCGTCAGCAGCCCGGTAGCGCGCGACACCTGTGCAGGCGTGCTACCAACGCCCAGCAACCGCTCGATCAGCGCTGGTAGTTGCGGCAGCAGTATCCCGAACCCGACCGAGATCGTGAACACCGCCAGCATCAGCACGGGCAGGATGACCCTGACGGGCGCGGCGGCTGAGCCCGAACTATCGCGCTGGCTCCGGTCGGTCATGCTCGCACACCCATGTTGCTATCGCACCAGATTTCGGGCGAGCCGGGGCACTGGTGATGCACCTCAGATTGCCGCGACAGCCCGCGCCATAAGGTCGCGGACCTGCCCCACCACCGCGTGCAGCCCTTCGTTATCAATCGCCCGCATCGAGGCAACAGGACCAACCGCACTGACCGGAACCGAGCCATCGACCGCGGGCAGAATGACATTGCAGGGCAGCATCGCGCCGACGCGTGGCTCCATCCCGATGGCCTCGTAGGCCATTTGCGGGTTGCAGGCCCCGAGGATGCGGTATGTGCATCTCCACGCCGATCTTTTTCTTCATCGTTGCCATCACATCGATTTCGGTCAGCACACCAAAGCAGTTTGCGGCCAGCGCGGCGTGAGTGCGGCTGTCCACGTCGCCAAACGCGGCACCCGGAATCCGGCAGTCAATCGTATAACTCATCAAGTTTCCCCCCCGCTATTTCTGGAGATACTTTGCCAAAGCGAAAAAGGCGAGGACCACGAGGACAATGACAAGGATCATCCAGATGCCGCCAAATCCCATCCCATAGCCGTTCATCATCGGTTATCCTATCCGGTTGGCTGCCAGCCCATTTGCTTTGCGAAAAGGCCCGCGAAAGTGTCAGTTGCCGTCCGTCATGTCACCGTTGCCTGCGCCATGCGTGCCCCGCCCGTCCTTTGACCCGGCCATCATCATCTTCATCATTGCGGCCATTGTCGCCATTTCGGCCTCCGTCACCTGACCGTCGCCGTCTTCGTCATGCATCTGGAAGGCGCGGACCATCATGGTCCGGGTGTGGGCGGCGTGCATGGCTTCGAACTCCGCGAGCGACAACGATCCATTGCTGTCGGTATCATAGGTCTTGATCTCGGCCTGCATCCCGGCGGTCATCTCTTCGGGCGTCAGGGTGCCGTCTTTGTCGGCATCGAACATGCGCATCGCATAGCTGTTCATGCCCGACATAATGCTGCCGCCCATCATGCCATCCTGTCCGTCCATCATTGCCTGTTGGGCTGCGACCGGCGCTGCGAGGCCAAAACTGGCGACCGCGTAGAGGGAGAGAAGTAATATCCGTTTCATTGTGCGCTCCTGTTTGATCCATCAAACAAATCAAATTGGGCGTCAGACGTCGTTGATCTGCATCAGGTGGTGCAATCAATTTGGCAAAGTCCGCATGAGCACCCCAAGGGCGGTGGTGCAGCCCTGATCCAGATCAAGGCGCTCAACCGGTCTACCCGTCATGCTTCTGCGTGCCGAGCCCAGAGGAGTACATCATGACTACGCCGCTTACACGCCGCAGTTTTATCGCCACAACCGCGCTGACAGTTGCAAGCATCGGCCTGCCACGCCAAGCTTGGGCGGCTAACCATACACCGATGTTGCTGAGTGCCACCAGCCGCACGCTGGACATTGACGGGAGAGCGGCGACCGTCTGGGGGCTGGTCAATGCGCAGGGCGGCATTGGTCTGACGCTGGACCCTGGGGCGCGGTTCCGGGTTGATCTGACCAACTCACTGGACGTGGATACCATCATCCACTGGCACGGCCAGATCCCGCCTAATGCACAGGACGGCGTGCCGGATATTCCGCTGCCGATGCTGAAGCCCGACGAGGTGCGGGAGTTTGACTATGAACCGATGCCCGGCACGTATTGGATGCATAGCCATGTGCCTGTGCAGGAAATGCAGCTGCTGGCCGCCCCTTTGATCGTGCGCAGTGCCGCCGATCTGAGGGCCGACCGGCAGGAAGTGGTCCTGTTCCTGCACGACTTCAGCTTCCGCCCCGCCGCCGAGGTTCTGGCCGAAATCACCGGCGGTGATGGCAGCATGGCCGGTATGGACATGGGTGCCGCGACCCCTGCGCCCGATGCGATGGTGGGCATGGATATGCCGGGCATGGCGATGGACCTAAACGATTTCAACTTTGACGCCTATCTGGCAAATGACCGCACCTTGAATGATCCCGAGGTGATCGGGGTGGAAAATGGCGGGCGGGTGCGGCTTCGCGTCATCAACGCCGCTGCCGCCACGGTGTTCTGGATCGATACGGGTGCGGTCGACGGGCGGCTTGTCGCGGTGGACGGGCACGAGGTGCAGCCTTTGCCCGGTCGTCGCTTTGGGTTGGCGATGGGGCAGCGGCTGGATATCGAACTGGACCTGCCGAAAGGTGAGGGGGCGTTTCCGGTGCTGGCCTTGCGTGAAGGCGCGCGCGAGCGGACAGGGATCATATTGGCCACCACCGGGAGCGCGATTGAAAAACTGGCAGGCATGGGCGAGACGGCAGCAGCGGCATTCGACAGCGATCTGTCACAGGAGGCGTCATTGCGCGCCAAGGCTCCGCTGGCGGAGCGTCCCGCCGACACCGCCGCGTTGCTGATGCTGGGCGGGTCGATGCAGCCCTATCTGTGGACGATCAACGGGCAGACTTGGGGCAATCACACCCCGGTGAGCGCCAGATCCGGGCAGCGGGTCGAAATCACATTCCACAACATGTCAATGATGGCGCATCCGATGCACCTGCACGGCCATACGTTCCAGGTGGTGGGGATCAACGGCAAACGCTTTGCCGGGGCGATGCGCGACACGGTGCAGGTGCCGCCGATGGCGATGGTCACAGTGGCGGTAGATGCCGGAGAGGCGGCGCGTTGGATGCTGCACTGTCACCACATGCCGCATCTGTCCACTGGGATGATGACCGAATTCGCGGTGTCAGTTTGAGCGGAGCTGACATCATAGGTACGCCTGAATCGGCAACAGCCCGACCAGCCATGAAATCGCCCGCTGCGGCCTGCTCGCCTCGGGCTCTACCAACATCACCGCTGGCAGACCGGGGCGGGTGATTGTCCAGCGCAGCGCGTGCTGGCTGTGCGATACGGCGTAAGCCTGATCGGGGGCGCTCAGCGTGTCGATCATCTGGCTGATGTCCGCCACCAGCGCGGGGTGCTCGAATAACAGGCCCAACTCCGTGTTGGTGAAGGCCGAGCGCAGATCGAAGTTGAGCGAGCCAACGATGGCCTGCGCTCCGTCGATCACGAACACTTTGGAATGCAGCACATCGCGTTTGCGATCCGGCTTTGGCGCGGGTGAGAACTCATGGATCACAGCCCCCGCCGCCAGCAGCGCACCCCGGTAGCGCCGGTATGCGCCATAGACCAGCAGCATGTCCGTCGCCGACAGTGCGTTGGTCAAAAGGCAGACCCTGACGCCCCGCGCCGCAAGCTCGGTCAACCCCGCAATTCCTGCCTGACCGGGCACGAAATAAGGTGTGATCAGCCGGACCTCGGTCTGGGCATTGAGCAGAATGTCGGCGATGGCGGTCGACATCCAGGGGGCAGAGTGGTTGCCATACGCCTTGTCCGGCGGGTCGGCCAGAAGCAGCACTTTGTCGGTCCAGTGCAGACGCCCGGCCAGCACTGCCTCTGCCGTGCGCCCGTCCAGCGACTGTGCGAGGTAGCGGCGCGATGGCGGGGTGCGGACCTCACAGGCTATACGGGTACAGAACTTGGTCAGATTCATCTTGAACCCGGGCCAAAGGGCAAGGATCGGCAGGGACAGGCCAAGGTTCCAGTAGCTGTCGAACGTCGCCGCCACCTCATCCACTTTTGGGCCTACCAGCAGCATATCGGCGTCAACCGAGTTGCGGGTGCCGCCTTCCAGGGCACCAAAATACGTGTCGCCGATATTGCGCCCGCCGATGATCGCCATTCTGCCGTCCGCGATCCACAGCTTGCCATGCATCCGGCGGTTGAACCGCGCCAGTCCCAGCAGCATCTCAACGGTACGGCGAATAACATGGCCCCGGTTGCGCGTCGGATTGAACAGCCGCACCTCAATCAGCGGATGCCCGGTCAGCGCCAGAAACGCCGGATCAAAACCCTGCACGTTCACATCGTCCAGCAGCAGGCGGATGCGCACGCCCCGGTCCGCCGCCGCGACCAAGGCGTCAAGCAGCAGCCAGCCGGTCAGGTCGGTGTTCCAGATGTAATACATCAGATCGAGGCTGCGCCCCGCCTGCGCCGCCGACAGCGCGCGGGCGGCGAAAGCGTCGGAATTGTCGAGCAGCGTCGCAAGACCGGATAGGCCCCGGTTCTGGGCCTCCAACGGATCAAGGAGTGTATCGAGTTTAGTCGGAACCTCCCCACGGCCAAGCGACTTTGATGCTGGCCCACGCGCCTTGCGCAGGAACCGCCGGTAGGACCGGTGCGCCAGCCAGGATGCGATGGCGGTCGCACCTGCGGCAACGACAATCCAGAGCAAAATCTGCAGGGTAAGTGCGGTCATCACACGCTCGCTGCGGTTTGCGGTACCAGCCGCAGCTTGGCAGTAATCGGCAGATGGTCAGAGGCGCGTCGGGCCAGCGGGCTGTCATGCGTGGCTATATCCAGAAGTTCGCCTTGGGTGCAGGTCATCATCCGGTCGAGAGCTAGCAGCGGATAGCGCGAAGGGAAACTTGGGCGCAGATGCCCGATCATGAACTGCTCACCCAGAGTTTTCAGCGCCGCGCTTTTGCCACGCCATTCATTCAGATCGCCCATCAGCAGGGTTGGCCGCGCCTCCAGGCTCCCAAGCTTGTCCAGCAGCGCGCGCGCCTGTGCGGCCCGCGAGCCGGGCAACAGCCCCAGATGGGCGTTGACCACCCGCAACGGCTGCCCGTCGATCAGCATATCCGTCACCAAAGCGCCGCGCGGCTCGAACCCCGGCAGGATCAATTGGTGGACCTCATGCACCAGCGCATTGCGGACCAACAGCAGGTTACCATGCCAGCCATGCGCGTCGCCGACGCCGTCCAGCGGCACCGCGATCAGCCCCAGATCGCGGCGGATACGCTCCAGATCAAGCAGGCCGGTGCGCGTGCCAAAGCGTGTATCCGCCTCCTGCAGGGCCAGAATATCGGCGCCGATCTCGGAAATCACCGCCACGGTCCGCGCCAGATCGCGCCGCCGATCGGTGCCAATGCCTTTGTGGATATTGTAAGAGGCTACAGAAAGGTCGCGCGGCGATGTCATCGGGTATACGATCCTTCGGGTGGCGTGAAGTGTGATTTCAAAACGGATATGGGCATTTCGAGCGCCGAAACAAAGCTGCTGGTCGTGTTATCCAGAAACGAGGGCTGTGGAGCCATCCCGCTGTGTACGACATTGATCTGGAACCGCAGAGCGGGCCAGGCGTTTGAAAGAGAAGGTCGTGCACTCTGCGCGGGCGGTTGAGCACGGGAATCTGACTCTCGTTGCGTTCAAAGAGGACTGGTACATGGAAGATGGCCTTACTGCGCCGACCGATTTGAGCCAGTTTCCGCAACCCGATCTGCGGCACATTGATGCCTACTGGCGCGCGGCAAACTACCTGACGGTGGGACAGATTTACTTGCTCGACAATCCGCTGCTGCGCGAACCGTTGCGGATCGAGCACGTCAAGCCGCGTCTGCTTGGGCATTGGGGCACATCGCCGGGCCTCAGCTTTATCTATGCGCATCTGAACCGAATCATCCGGTTGCAGGATGCGAACGTGATCTATGTCTGCGGGCCGGGGCATGGTGGTCCGGCGATGGTGGCGAATACTTGGCTGGAAGGCACCTATAGCGAGTTGAATCCCGAAATCCCGCGCGACGCGCAGGGGATGCAGCGGCTGTTCCGGCAGTTCTCGTTTCCGGGCGGCATCCCGAGCCATGCCGCCCCGGATGTGCCGGGATCGATCCATGAAGGCGGCGAGTTGGGCTATGCGCTGTCGCATGCCTACGGGGCCGCCTTTGACAATCCCGATCTGATCGTGGCCTGTGTGGTCGGCGATGGCGAGGCCGAGACCGGGCCGCTGGCTGCCGCCTGGCATTCCAACAAGTTCCTCAGTCCGGTGCATGACGGGGCGGTGCTGCCGATCCTACATCTGAATGGCTACAAGATTGCCAATCCCACCATTCTGGGGCGGATCCCGCAGGCGGAATTGCAGGCGCTGTTCGTCGGCTACGGCTTTGAGCCGATCTTTGTCGAAGGCGATGAGCCCGCGATCATGCACGCCCGGATGGCTGCGGCACTGGACCATGCGATGCAGCGGATCAGGGCGATCCAGAGTGCCGCCCGTGCCGATCCGGCAGCGATGACACCGCGCCCGACATGGCCGGTGATCATTCTGCGCACCCCAAAGGGCTGGACCGGGCCGAAGGAGGTGGACGGGTTGAAAACCGAAGGCTTCTGGCGGTCGCATCAGGTGCCGCTGTCGGGTCTGGCCGACAACCCCGAGCATCTGGCGCTGCTGGAGGCGTGGCTGCGCAGCTACCGCCCCGAAGAGTTGTTTGATGCCGACGGCGCGCCGGTGGCCGCGATCCGTGCCACCACGCCGACGGGACAACGCCGGATGAGCGACAATCCGCATGCAAATGGCGGCGCACTGCGCCGGGCGCTCGACATGCCCGATTTGCGCCAGCGTGCGGTCGCGGTGCCGCAACCGGGCGTGGTGAAGGCCGAAGCGACGCGGGTGATGGGTGATTTTCTGCGCGCGGTGCTGCAGACCAATGCCGAGGCGCGCAATTTTCGCATTGTCGGCCCGGACGAGACCACCTCGAACCGGTTGCAGGATGTGTTCAAGGTCACCGACCGGGCCTGGATGGAGACCATCCTGCCCGAAGATATGCAGCTTGGCCGCAACGGAAGGGTGCTGGAGATCCTGTCCGAGCATACTTGTCAGGGCTGGCTCGAGGGCTATCTGCTGACCGGACGGCACGGGTTGTTTTCCTGTTACGAGGCCTTCATCCACATCGTCGATTCCATGTTCAACCAGCATGCGAAATGGCTGGATGCAAGTCGCGCAATTCCCTGGCGGCGGCCGATTTCATCGTTGAACTATCTGTTGACCAGCCATGTCTGGCATCAGGATCACAACGGTTTCAGCCATCAGGACCCCGGGTTCATCGATGTGGCGCTGAACAAAAAGGCGGACATCGTGCGGGTTTACCTGCCGCCCGACGCCAATACCCTGCTTTGTGTGACCGACCATGTGCTGCGGACCTGGGACCGGATCAACATCATCGTCGCGGGCAAGCCGCCCCTGTGGCAATGGCTTTCTGTGGAACAGGCGGTGGTGCATTGCCGGGCTGGCGTCGGCATCTGGGACTGGGCATCGCATCCGGCAGGGGGCGAGCCCGATGTGGTGATGGCCTGTGCGGGCGACGTGCCGACGCTGGAGGTTTTGGCAGCCGTCAGCATCCTGCGCGAACATCTGCCGGGGCTGAACATCCGGGTGGTCAATGTGGTCGACCTGATGGCGTTGCAGCCAAAGGCGGTCCATCCGCATGGCCTGTCGGATGCTGCGTTCGATGCGCTGTTCACCACCGACAGACCGGTGATTTTTGCCTATCATGGCTATCCTTGGACAATCCACCGGCTGACCTATCGCCGCACCAACCATGCCAATCTGCATGTGCGCGGCTATAATGAGGAAGGCACGACCACGACGCCGTTTGACATGACGGTGCTGAACGGACTGGACAGGTACCATCTGGTGCTCGATGTGCTGGAGCGGGTTCCCGCAGCGCAGGGGCCGGGCAGCGGGTTGAAACAGCTCATGCAGGCCAAGCTGATCGCGCATCATGCTTACATTCGAGCACACGGCCAGGATATGCCGGAAATCCGCGACTGGGCGTGGCGCAGCGAGCCGAAGACGACGCGACCGGGTGCGACCTGATACTTCCGCCACTCTCAGGCCGATGGCGAAATTCCCAACTTGAAACCGCGGCCGCACAGAGCCAATCGGCGATGGCCTGAAAATACTGCTGCTGCAATGGCCAAATCTGCTCAGCCGAGCCAGAAATATGCCGCACCCGCCGCTGTCAGGGCCGCAGCACTGGCAAGCCCGACGCGCAGGCCCACCGCCAGCCCACCGACCCAAGCAGCCATGGTGGCCTTTGATGTCGTGTTGACCGCCACCGCCAGCAAGATCGCCTGTGTGGCAAGCGGCACCGTCATATCCATGCGCGCCATGGACAGAGTGATGGCATCGACATCCGCGATGCCCGACAGGGCCGCCACCGCCAGCACCCCTGCATCGCCCCAGACCTGTCGCATGAACTCTGCCGCCAGCATCACCCCAACGATAATGCAGGAAAGTGCAAGCGAAGTGCCCACGACCAGCGGGTTCGCGATGGCAAGCCGGGGGGCCGGATGATCGGCAGGTTTGCCGTGCATGCCGAACACGAACAGTCCGGCAATCGCCCCCAGCATGACCGACCCCGTGGCCAGTGGCACCACCAGCGGACGCAGCAGCGCCGGATTCAGCATCGAGGCAATCGCAGCCACGCGCAGCGGCATCACTGCCCCGCTGATCAGGATGCCTCCCACCAGCAGGTTGACCGTCCCCGGTTGTTCCCGCGCCAGCCGGGCAAAGGTCAGCGTGGCGGCGGTCGAGGAGGCAAGCCCGCCCGCCGCCGCAGCCACAATGATCCCCAGCCGGTCGCCAAACAGTCGGACCGCGACATAGCCTGCGAAGGAAATCAGCGCCAGCATGATGGCCAGAAGCCAGACCTCGCGCAGGTTGACCGCGCCCCAGGGGTCAATCGCCCGGTTCGGCAACAGCGGCAGCAGCAGGAATGACATCACCATCAGGATCAGCCCGGCACGGATTTCCACCCATGTGATCGCGGCCAACCAAGAATGCAGTTGCAGACGCAGCGCCAGCAGGACGGTCATGCTGACTGCCGCCGCGATGGCAACGGTGATATCACCGACCGTTGCCATGGCCCCCAGAAGAAAGGTCAGCATCCCGGCGATCATCGAGGTGGCGCTGGCCGTGCCTTTGGTCCTGGCCTCCAGCCAGCTGAACGCGCCAAAGGCGGCGGTGAAGGCCAGAAAGGCGATGCCCACGATTTGTGGACCGAGCTGGGTGGTCAGCGCGCCGCTGATCCCGCCCAACAGGCCGGAAAGACCAAAGGTGCGCAGCCCCGCCGCCCGCGCGCCGTCTTCGGCCTCCCGCGACTGCCAGCCCCGTTCGATCCCCACCATCAAACCTATGGCCAGAGCCACGGCAAGGCGAAAGAAAGGGTCGATTTCCGGCATCTGCACCTCCAAACCAAGATGGATCACCAAAGCGCCATGATCGGCGGCGTGTCACTGATCTGGCGCAAGTCAGCGGTGCCGTCATTGCGGGGACCTCCGACGTCAATCAATGACGCCCGAAGTTCTGCCCGGTATGGCTGACTTTCGAGACGACCGATGCGTCGCCTTCCAGATCCACAAGGATCGGGCAGTCGGGGCGGTGATCGCCGTTGCAGCCGTGGGCGAGGTGTTCAAGGGTAGCCACCATGTCCTCCATTTCGCGAATCTTCCGCCGCAGGCCGTCGCCCTGCGACAGCGCGAGCCGCTTTACACCCGCGCTGTGGCGGGACCGGTCGCGCCAGAGGGCCAGAAGTTCGGCAATCCGCTCGACCGTGAAGCCCAGATCCCGCGCGCGGCGGACAAAGCGCAGCATCTGCACCTCGGCGGTCGTGTAGGTCCGGTAACCTGAAGCGCTGCGCCCCGCTTCGGGGATCAGGCCGGTCTGTTCGTAGTAGCGGATCATCTTGGCCGATACGCCCGATGCTTTGGCGGCTTCGCCGATGTTCATGGCGTGCTCCTTACGCTTTGGTGGGCTGAAAGGGCTCTGTTGATGGCGTGGATGCCCCCTCCTGACGGCATCGCAATGTGCCAATGTGATGATTGTTGAAGCCATCACAGAAGGAGAGGACATCCATGTCGGAAGTTACCATCATCGGCATCATGCATCTGGAAGGCGCGCACGGTCATTGGCCGCGTATGGACCGCGTGCATCACGGCGAATTCTTCCAGTGACAGCGTGCCGTTGGCGTCGATGTCATAGGTCTTGAGTTCGGCCTTTATCCCTGCCGTCATTTCTTCGGGGCTGAGCGTGCCGTCCTTGTTGGTGTCGAAGGTCGCCATGGCATAGCTTTGGGCGCCACCCATCATGCCCATCATCCCCATGCCATCGCCCATCATCCCCATGCCATCCCCCATCAACCCGCCATGCTGCATCTGCGCTTGCTGGGCGATGACCGGCACGGCAACGGCGGCCACACCAAGGCCTGCAACGGCTGCAAGGACGAATTTGGTTGAACGTTTCATTCTGACTCTCCTGATCGGAATTGCGATGAGATCAATCTGGGAGCCAGATGTCCCACAGGTTTGTCAGCCGGACTGGTCTTTTGTATCAATCTGTCGCAAGGGCGGGTCCTGCGACGGTTTGCGACAAACGCCTGCGCGCAGGGGCGACGCGATCGGTTAGGGTGCAGGTCAGGAGAGATAATGACAAGCAATCCGCCCCATATCCTGATCGTCGACGACCACCGCGAGATTCGCGATGCGCTGGCGAAGTATCTGGAGAAGAACGGCATGCGCGCGACCTCCGCCGCAAATGCCATTGGGATGGATGCGGCTTTGAAGGTCGGTCAGTTTGATCTGATCGTGCTGGACGTTATGATGCCGGGTGAAGACGGGCTTTCCGTCTGTCGCCGCCTGCGCGCCGCAGGCTCCATGCCGATCCTGATGCTGACAGCCCTTGGCGATGAAACCGACCGCATCGTCGGGCTTGAGGTCGGGGCCGATGACTATCTGCCGAAGCCCTTCAACCCGCGCGAACTTCTGGCCCGGATCAAGGCGATCCTGCGCCGGTCGGATCGGGTCGAGGTGACAGGTGGTACATTTGCTGGGCATCGGCTGGCGTTCGACCGTTGGGTGCTGGACTCGGATCGACGGACGCTGACCGATGCAGATGGCACTGAAGTCGCCCGGACCACCGCCGAATTCCGCCTGTTGACGGTGTTTCTGGAACGCCCGCGCTTTGTGCTTAGCCGCGATCAGTTGCTGGACCTGACCTCGGGCCGAGCGGCACAGGTGTTCGACCGCACCATCGACAACCAGATCAGCCGGTTGCGCCGCAAGATCGAGGCGGACCCGGCGAAGCCTGCGCTGATTGCCACGGTCTGGGGCGGCGGCTACAGCCTGGCCGCCGATGTGAGGGAATTGCCGTGACCCCGAAGCGCAGCTTTCTGGACCGGGTGTTGCCCCAGTCCGTGGGGGGCCAGTTGCTGGCCATGCTGCTGCTGGCGCTTGCCATCACGCAGGGCCTTGGCCTGATCCTGCTGACCGACGAACGCAACCGCGCGGTGCGCGCAGCCCTTGGGCTGGAAGCCGCAGGACGGGCGGCAAACGTGGCGTTGCTGCTGGACGACGCACCTGCCGATCTGCGGGCAGAGATCCTGCGAGCGGCGGATTCGCCGCTGGCGCGGTTCGAAGTGGGGCCCGGTCCGACGGCGCCGCACAACAGCGTGGATGCCGCCCCGTTTCTGGATCAGATCCGGCAGATCCTCGGCCAACCCAACCGCGAAGTTTTGGCGGATATCCATGCCCTTGCCGTGACCCCATTTGCCGTGCCCGACAATGTTCCGACGGCCATGCGACCCATGCACCAGGCGATGATGGCGGCGCACGCTGAGCCTATCGAGATGACGCTTTCCATCCGGCTGGCCGGGGGCGATTGGCTGAATGTGCGCACGATGTTCATCCGGCCTGGCCTGCAACTGTCACCGCAAGCCCTTTTGCCGCTGATCTTGATGGTGCTGGCCGTGGTTTTGGTGGCATGGGCAACAGCCCGCCGGGTTGTGGGTCCGATGCGCGCACTGGCTGTGGGTGCCGACCGGCTGGGGCGAGGGCTGGACGCAAACCCGCTGCCTTTGACCGGCCCGTCAGAGGTGCGCAATACCACATATGCCTTCAACAGGATGCAAGACCGGCTGACCCGGTTCGTGTCCGAGCGCACCAATATGCTGGCAGCCCTGAGCCATGATTTGCGCTCGCCGCTGACCGCGATGCGGCTTCGGATCGAGATGCTGGACGAAACAGAAGACAGCGTCCGCCTGAAAGCTTTGGTCGAGGAAATGCAGGTCATGGTCGAAGCAACGCTGGAGTTTGCGAGGGGAGTTGCCAAGACGGAACCCGCAGCCACCGTTGATCTTTCCGCCACGCTGGGTGATCTTGTGGCCGACGCGGGTGGCGACCGCGCGACCCTTTCCCGTTCATCACCCGTGCCCGCCACCGTCCGCCCCCATGCGTTGAACCGAGCGCTGCGCAACCTGATCGACAACGCGGTGCGCTACGGCGGCGGCGCAGAGGTCAGCCTGACGAAAGAACCGGGGTTCGCAGTGATCACGGTGGCAGACAAAGGCCCGGGCTTGCCCGAGGATCAATTGGAGGCCGTGTTTGAACCCTTCGTTCGCCTGGAAGCGTCCCGCAGCCGCGATACCGGGGGTGTCGGCTTGGGTCTGGCCATCGCCCGGACCATCATTCAGGCGCATGGCGGCACCATTCAACTGCGCAACCGGACTGGCGGCGGGCTAAACGCCATCGTTCGCCTGCCTGTCGGTGGGGTTTGATAAGATGGATTTTGCTGACAGCCTGCGCAGATACCACAGCATCAGCATGGGGACGACAATCCATTGCGCCACGGGCGCAATTCCTGTTCCGATAAGCGGCAGCCGTGGCATGGAAGACCCATATGCCCAGCGGGCCGTGACTTCGGTGCTGTAAAACTCAATCGCCAAGGTTATGGCGACGCCGGTCGAAAGCCAGGCTGCGATGGAACGGCGGTCGGGGTGGGCAGCCCATCGGCGCGTTCCGGCCAGAAAAGACGTCGTCCAGAAAGCAATCAGCGCGATGACTATATCGCCCAACGCTGCCTGCAGGCATATCCTGAGGCCATCCACATGGGAAACGTCCTGCATGCTGCGAAACAGCGGTGCTTGCAGGAACTCCCATGTGAAATGCATAGGGAAAGACAAGATCAGCAGGTCAAGTTCCGGAGGGATGGGCCGCTTGGGTGACATCTGAGTTTGACCTTCCCGAGACGAGGCAGCTTTGCACCCCAGGGAGCAAGAATTGGCCGGTCGATCCCCAAGGAAATGACCGCTATTTCGTTCAGAATACCACATCCGCCTTAAAACATGGTCTTTCGCAGCGTTGTGATTTGAAGAAGGTGGCCACTTCGCCAAATGGTACAAAAATGGCGCTTCTGTACCAGGGCGACACACCACCCGATGAAAAGGCGACCTATACTTGTACCGCAGAGAGTTCATCGCCGCCATTGCTGCAACCCTTGTTACGACGCGCCCTGCATCCGCGCATCAAGAGCAGCCGTTCATCCTACCTGAAGACTTCCTTCCCACACTTGTCGATGTGCCGCCGTCCCTCCCGGCTGGCGTCATACACGTTTTTCCGAATGAGTTTCGGCTGTTCCTGACGCTACCTGATGCACAGGCCCTGCGGTACACGGTTGGTGTGGGAAAGCCCGGGCTATATCATGCGGGCCAGTTCACGGCGGGGATGAAGCGCGAGTGGCCCAGCTGGAAACCAACACCCGCAATGATCAGGCGCAATCCGGATGCCTATGCGCGCTTTGCCGGTGGGATGCCGGGTGGTGAGGATAATCCCTTGGGGGCAAGGGCGCTTTATCTATTTGATGACAGCGGGCACGACACCTATCTGCGCATCCACGGCACCAACAAACCCCGAACCATCGGCAGCGCCGTGTCGAACGGGTGCGCGCGACTGACGAATGATCACATCACAGACCTTTATGACAGGGTGCCGGTTGGCACACCGGTGATCTTGTACGCACAAAGTGCGGTCTGACCTAAGCCGCTTCCGGGCGTCTGTTCACGCAAAGTTCAACCCAAACCCCTTGTGGTTCCAGCGCTGGAAGGTGCGATGAATCGCACAAACCAAAAATAGAGACGGGCACTCGGATGGCGCAGGCACATAGCAGACGGATTTTCCTTTTGGGATCGATGGCAGCAGGGGCTGTTATGATGGCCGGGCAAGCGGGCGCGCAAGCATTGGGCGGAAGCACCGTGCGCAATAACATTTCGGCCTTCAAACTGGTGAATTGGCGTGACCATTTTGACAGCTTGAAGGGTGGCGTGATCATTGCCGATACCAGCGCACGCGTTGTGCAGTTCTGGTCGGAAGATAAAAGCATCTACAAGATTTACCCGTCCAGCGTGCCCTTAAGCGATGATCTGACACGGCTTGGCTATACAGAAGTCATCCGCAAGGTCGAAGGGCCAAGTTGGACGCCGACACCTGCAATGCGGCTGCGCAACCCGGAATGGCCCGCGTTCGTGCCGCCCGGACCCGATAACCCTTTGGGCACCCACGCGCTTTATCTGTCATGGGAGTATTACCGCATCCATGGAACGCATGACACGCGCAAGATCGGACGGAAATCGTCGAACGGCTGTATCGGTCTTTACAATGAAAACATTGCTGAACTGTTTGGCTTTGCAAAAGTCGGCACGCAAGTTAAACTGATCTGAGACAAAATAGACCCGGAACGGGCGAGGGCAGGCATGAAGATCACAAAAACCTCAGGGCTGGTTCTGGCCGTAGCTCTTGTTGGGGCTACGGCCTGGCATTTTGCGCGCAACTTGCCCGACACTTCGCCCAATAAAGCAGTTGGGAGCGCGACGGCAACACCTGGCGCGGCTTTGGTCGAGGTAAAGCTGCCTGCATCGCTGTCGGCGCAAGCCGCTACCGGGAAGACATATTATGATGCGGTTTGCGCGTCGTGCCACGGGGCAAATGCTGCCGGGCAAGATGGGATTGCACCGCCACTGGTTCACAAGATCTACGAGCCCTCGCATCATGGCGATGCAGCTTTTCTTGTTGCGGTGCGCAACGGTGCGCGCCAGCACCATTGGTCGTTTGGCTCGATGTTGCCCCTGGAGCAAAAACTGACTGATGGTGAAATCGCGGCGATCACTATATACGTTCGAGAATTGCAGCGCGGAAACGGGATCATGTGATGCGCGGGGAAAGTCAGATCATGCGTTTTGCCCGACGGGTTGGCAGTTTTCTGTCAACTTTTCTGGTGATTTTGACGCTTGTTCTATCGCCCGTAGCGGTTGCTCAAGCAGTTGAAGCGCCTCACCAAACGATTGTGATTGCGATTGCGTCACAGTCCCATGTGCCGACAAACTGCCACTCTTACGCGTCATGCACCGTCTTTGTGGTGCCGTCAAATGTGTCGGTTATTACAGCGAAGACGTTGCATCGCCAGCGCTTCTTGCCGCCGCAAGCCGTCCTTCTGGCCGCCTTCAACCCCGTATTTGATACACCTCCTCCCCGCGTCTGAAGTTGTTCCAATTGGGCCTATGGCCTGACCAAGACAGCAATCAGACAGGTGAAGAATGTTTAAAAACAAAATACTGGGCGCAATAGCCCTATCGTCGCTTGGGGCGGCGGCACTAGCGCATAACGGGGCCACGGGCGTTGTGATGGAACGCATGATGGGCATGTCCGCAATGCGCGACGTCATGAAGGATCTGGCGCCAATGATGCAGGGGCAGGTCCCTTATGACGAATGGGCCGTGCGGGATGCAGCGACGGTTTTGCAAAGCCATGCGGGCGACAACATGGCGCGCTTGTTTCCCGAAGAGCCGATCCCGGCATCCTCTTTTGCCAAACCGGAAATCTGGAGCGACTGGGCACGCTTTGAGGCCTTGTCTGAGGAATTGCGGCTCTATGCCGAAGGATTGGATATAGCCGCCGTTAACGGGCTCGATGTGCCGGTGCCAATTGCGGCACCCGCTCCGCCCTCGGACGAAATGGCGGGCATGCCGGGCATGGATGCCGCCACAATGCCAATGGAAACGCCGCCCGAAACTTTCACTGTTGAAGAGTTGATGGGCCTTGTCGCGCGCGCCGATCAAAATGCGGCCACGATTGCAGCACCAACTGCGGATGGAAAAATCACCGGAATCGACTTTGAAGTAACGGCTGCGGACGATGTGTTCGAGCGGATCAGCCAGACCTGTGCGTCCTGCCATTCCCTTTACCGAAAGGGCAACTGACATGCGTGGGCTTATTCGCACGGCCGTTGCCTTTGGCGCGATGGGGTTTGTCGGCATTGCCATTGTAGCAAGTTGGCCCATCGCTGAACCGGTTCACCTAGGCATGTTGGCGGGCGATGCTTATCGGGGGGCTTACCTGGCGCGGTCAGGTGGTTGCATCGCTTGCCATACCGGTGCGGCGAAGGGCGGTGCTGCCCTTTCGGGTGGAGCGCCGCTTGATACGCCGTTTGGCAGTTTCGTACCGCCGAACATCACCCCTGATCCAGTCTATGGAATTGGCGACTGGACTTTGGACCAGTTCGCGGTCGCCTTGCGGCAGGGGGTCCGACCGGATGGCAAAGCCTACTATCCAGCCTTCCCGTACGAGTTCTATGCCGATCTGTCGGATCAGGATGTCGCCGATCTCTGGGCTGCCATCCAGACCGTGCCACCTGTACCGGTGGCGGCTGCCGAAAGTGACGTCAGCTTTCCGTTCAATATGCGATGGGGTCTGAAGCTGTGGCGCGCGGCCTACCTGTCGCCTGCGAAGATCTCACCGGTTATGGGGCAAAGCCCGGATTGGAACCGAGGGCAGCAACTGGTCACCGGACCCGCGCATTGTGCGGCCTGTCACACAGGACGAAACATGCTGGGCGGCCTGAAGGAAAGCGAGGCGCTGGCGGGCAACGACAATTTGCCCGGCGGCAGCAAAGCCCCTGCGATCCTTGCCGCCGATCTTGCGGCCAAAGGCTGGACGGTGGCCAACATGGCCTATTCCTTGCGCACTGGAGTGATGCCTGACGGCGATGTGTTCGGCGGCGGCATGGCAGAAGTCGTGCAGGCCGGAACCTCATTTCTGGATGAAGCCGACAGAGAAGCAATCGCCACCTACTTGCTCGATCAGCCCGGCACCCCGGCCCCTTCGGGTACGCCTATCGCGGATGCGGGCATGGCCGGAATGGTTCACACACCAGGGATGCAAATGAATGTTGATTAAAATCGCCAGCGCCCTTTTTGGGCTTCCGATGCTTGCACTTGCGGCCTTGTTCGCTTGGGGCGCGCTTCGCTCTGGGCCGCAGTCTGAGCCTGACCCCGGAGCAGAACGGCCTGCCGCGATCCTTTCAGAGCAGCTTCCGGAGGGCCTCATTGAAGCCCAAGTCTACATGACGGGTGATCTTAACTATCGGATTGAAGTCCAATTTTCGCCGGACGCAACGTCAAACATCCCATCCAGCATGCCACCTGACGTGGTTCTATCCATGACCACTATGCACATGGATGGGTTCGACCAGCCGCTCGAATTGGTCGGTCCCGGGGCGTGGCGAAGCCAAGGCAAGATACCCAAGGCAGGCATGTGGATCATGAACGTCGGCTACGGCGATGAATTCGCCGAAGTGCTTTTCGCGGCGGAATAGGGAATGGAAATGGGCCTTACCAATCAGCTTTCAACGCATTTTGCCCGTCACGATCCGCATAAGATCATACGCGGAATTCTGATCGCAACATTCAGTTTTGCCGCGATGGGCACAATCACGGCGGTCTGGGGCAATCCGTTCTTCACGAGAATGACACCGATTGAAGGATGGGAACTTCCCTCGCTTTTCATGTTCGCCAGTTTGGCCGGAGTATTTGCCGCAATCAGGCAGCCAAGCTGTTCGACCAATAAGGCCGGGCTCGGCAGCATCGCGTCGTTCTTGGGGATCGCCTGTCCTACCTGCAACAAGGTCTTGATGTTCATTTTTGGCGGTGAAGCCTTGATGCGCTGGTTCGACCCTATCCGCCCGACGGTCACCGCACTTGGGCTATTCTTATTGGCCCTCTCCATCCGTACCGAATGGCGCAAGCGCCGGATCTTACCTCTCGCAGTTCCACCGTTTGGAGATATCTGATGCGTCGTTCTGCTCAGGCCACGGAAGACAGCCAAAAGCGTATAACCCGACGCGTCCTTGTGATGGGCGGCGCGCAAACCGCGTTCGTTGGTGCATTAGGGCTGCGAATGCGCCAAATGCAGATCCGTGACGCCGAGCAGTACCGCCTGCTTGCCGAGGAAAACCGGATCAGCCTGCAACTGATCGCCCCGGCACGCGGGCGTGTCCTTGACCGTTTTGGCGACGTCCTCGCGGACAATCGGCCTACGTATCAGGTGACGATTGTGCGGGAGCGGGCAGGTGACCTCGCCGGGGTTCTCAGGCGATTGCAACTGATCATGCCGATCACCGATAGCGAAATCGCTGATATTCTGAAGGCCAGTGAGAAGACCAGCGCCTTTGTACCGCTGACCGTTGCTGAAGACATCACATGGGAAACCCTTTCGCGGGTTGCTGTGAACGCGCCCACGCTGCCCGGCGTCAACCTTGAAACTGTATTGCAACGGACCTATCCGTTCGGTCCTGATTTTGCGCACACCATCGGCTATGTCGGGCGTGTCAGCGCAAATGATCTTGAAGAGACCGATACGCAAGACCCACTGCTGTCTCTGCCAGGGTTCAAGATAGGTAAAATCAGTGTTGAAAAGGCGTTTGAAACCGAATTGCGTGGGGTTCAGGGCACCTTGGCAGTTGAGGTCAACGCCACAGGCCGCGTTATGCGCGATCTTGAACGAACGGCACCGACCGCGGGCGAAGACCTTCACTTGACGCTAGATCATCATCTGCAAAACTTCACCCTCGCGCGGTTGGGTGATCAGAGCGCCGCTGCGGTTGTCATAGACGTTCGCAATGGCGACATCTTGGCGTCGGTTTCTGCCCCGTCGTTTGACCCGAATCTGTTCGTGAATGGAATATCGTCCCGTGACTATGGCGCCCTGCGAGACTCCGAATATCGGCCCTTGGCCGACAAGACTGTGCAAGGAGCCTATCCGCCCGGCTCGACGGTTAAGATGTCGCTTGCGCTTGCCGCTCTCGAAGCAGGGGTGGTGAAGGACGATGATACAGTCAGTTGCCCCGGTTTTGTCGAGATCTCAGGACGCAAGTTTCACTGCTGGAAAAAGGGCGGCCACGGGCGCGTGAACCTGCAAGGTGCGCTGCGCGAATCCTGCGATGTATTCTTTTATGAGATGGCGCAGCGTGTTGGCATCGATGGGTTGAACGCGATGAATGCGCGGCTTGGCCTTGGCCAGCGGCCAGATTTGCCGTTTTCGGGCATGTCGGCCGGGGTGAATCCTTCCCGCGCTTGGAAACAAGAAAAGCAGGGAAGTGAGTGGTTGATCGGGGATACGATCAATACCTCAATCGGGCAGGGTTTCGTTCTGGCGACCCCGATGCAGCTTGCCGTTATGGCTGCGCGAATTGCTTCGGGCCGCTTAGTGATTCCGCGCATCGTAAAATCGCCGACAGCAGCCACTGACCCGTTGGCGGAATCGCTTGGCATTTCAACGGAGGCCCTGACCTTGGTCCACCAAGGCATGTTTGATGTGGTCAATTCGGATCGCGGCACGGCGAAAGCCTCGCGGATAGTGACCGAAGGGCAATTCATGGCGGGTAAGACCGGGTCAAGCCAAGTGTTCAGCATCACGGCCGCCGAACGCGCGGAGGGAGTTCGAACTCAGGCCGAACTGCCTTGGAAACGGCGCGACCACGCGCTTTTCACCGCCTTCGCCCCATTCGATAAACCAGAGATCGCAGTGAGTGTTCTTGTTGAACATGGGGGCGGCGGTTCGACAGCGGCAGCCCCGATCGCCCGTGATCTGGTGCTGTTCTATCTGAACAAAGGCCTGCCGCCCGCTGACTCTTATCCCGCTGACCAACGCGGCAGGATCGGCACGGAATTACAGAGATTGAGCGGCTTGATCCTGCCACCTGACAACAGCGGGCCAATCAGCCATGTGTAGCGGCTTTGGACAGAGTGCTGCATGGCGCTTGCGGCCTTTGCCGGGCACCGATCAGGCCAGCTTTGAAGAATTTTCCTGCAGTACACCCCGATGGCCTGACAGGCAGATTAGGCGGCAAGGACCAAAGCACCAGAAGACTCTGGCCCGCATCATTGGGGTGCGGAATAACGAAAGGACGACAAGATGAAGTCAACCAAAGCAGCCCTGGCAAGTGGTATGATCGCCATGATTTTGGCGACGCAGGCGATGGCACAAGACGCCACCGATGCGGCGAAAATGACCTGCAAGGACTATCTGGCGCTGGATGCCGACGCGATGATGACGGCTACCAAGGCATTCATGGCCGATCCGATGGCGGGATCCACGCTTGGCGATATCTCTGACGATGAAGCGATGATGAAGATCATGGTTGGCTGCGAAGGGATGCCGGAGATGACGCTCATGGATAGCATGCACATGAAAATGTGATCAGCGGGGGCATTGGCCTGCCTGCCCCATGCGAGGCAGGCAGGGTTCAAAGGCCGAAAGTATCGCAGCCAGCACCCGCTGGCTGCGCCTCAGGCGACCGCAGCCGCAAATCCGGCACCTTTCAGGGCGGCGATCAGGGCTGCTGTCGTGCTTGTGCTGGTCACGTCAACGTGGCGGGTTGCCAGATCAACGGCCACTTTCGCCGCAGGGTCGAGGCTGGCCACGGTTTTTTCCACGGTCGCCTTGCAGTGTCCGCAGCTCATGCTCGGGATTGAAAGTCTGGTCATTGGGGTTCTCCATTTTGTCTGACCGAGATGGGGGTTTCCAACACTGGAAGGTCAAGGGGGCAGAAAACTTTTCTTTGGGGCTTGACCTTCCAGTGTTGGGAACCCTCATATAAGACAGGTCCAAAGCAAATGAGGTCCGCCATGTCCGCCCAAACCATCACCCTGTCTGTCGAAGGAATGACCTGCGCGTCCTGTGTGGGCCGGGTGGAGCGCGCGTTGAAGGCGGCACCCGGCGTGACCGGTGCCGAGGTGAACCTTGCCACGGAAACCGCACGGATCACGACGGATGGCAACGCCGCTGCCGGTGATCTGGCACAGGTGCTGGACCGGGCGGGCTACCCTGCGCGGTTGGCCGAGGTGGAGTTGCAGGTGCAGGATATGACCTGCGCGTCCTGTGTGGGCCGGGTGGAACGCGCGCTGGCAGGCGTGCCGGGAGTGGCGCAGGCCAGTGTCAATCTGGCGACGGAAACCGCGCATCTGCGCTATTATCTTGGGCAGGTGACGCCAGCCGATTTGATCGCAGTGTCGGTGGCCGCAGGCTATCCCGCCACGATTGCGGCGCGCAGTGACGAGGATCAGGGAACCCGCAAAGACCGCGAGGCCGCCAAACTGGCGCGGATGACGTGGGTGGCGGCGGCGCTGACGCTGCCGGTGTTCGTGGCAGAAATGGGCGGCCATCTTTTCCCGGCGATACATATGTTGATCGCGAACACGATCGGCATGCAAACCAGTTGGGTGTTGCAATTCGTGCTGACGACCATCGTGCTGGTCTGGCCGGGGCAGGGGTTTTACCGTAAGGGCTATCCCGCCCTTCTGCGCGCAGCGCCTGACATGAACAGCCTTGTGGCCCTTGGCACCACGGCGGCTTACGGGTTTTCAGTGGTGGCCACCTTTGCGCCCGGCCTTTTGCCCCCCGGCACGGCGGCAGTCTATTACGAGGCGGCGGCGGTGATCGTGGTGCTGATCCTTTTGGGCCGCACGTTGGAGGCGCGGGCCAAGGGCCGCACCGGGGCGGCGATCCGGCGTCTGGTGGGGCTGGCGCCCAAGTCCGCACGGGTTGAACGCGACGGCGACGTGGTGGAACTGCCACTGGATCAGATCATCACAACCGATCTGGTGCATACCCGCCCCGGCGAGCGTATCGCGGTGGACGGTGTGGTGATCAGCGGCGCGTCTTATGTCGATGAAAGCATGATCACCGGTGAACCGGCCCCCGTCGCCAAGGCCGCAGGGGCGCTGGTCACTGGGGGCACGGTGAACGGGACCGGGGCGCTGGTGCTGCGCGCGACCCATGTGGGCGCCGATACCGTGTTGTCGCAGATCATCCGCATGGTGGAACAGGCGCAAAGCGCCAAGCTGCCGATCCAAGGCCTGGTGGACCGCATCACCCTGTGGTTCGTGCCCGCGGTGATGGCGCTGGCGGCGCTGACGGTGGCGGTGTGGCTGGCATTCGGGCCCAGCCCGACCTTGGCGCATGCGCTGGTGGCGGGGGTGGCGGTGCTGATCATCGCCTGCCCCTGTGCGATGGGGCTGGCCACGCCGACCTCGATCATGGTGGGCACCGGGCGCGCGGCGGAACTGGGGGTTCTGTTTCGCAAGGGCGACGCTTTGCAACGCCTGCAATCGGTCAAAGTGGTGGCGCTGGACAAGACCGGCACGCTGACGGCGGGCCGCCCGGAACTGACCGATCTTGTGGTGATGGACGGCTTTGCCGAGGCCGAGGTGCTGGCCCTGCTGGCCGCCGCCGAAGCGCAGTCCGAACACCCGGTTGCCAGCGCGATCCTGCGCGCGGCGACGCAGCGCAATCTGACAGTTCCGCAGGCCGCTGATTTCGACGCCATTCCCGGCTTTGGCGTGCGCGCCACAGTGGGCGGGCGCGCGTTGTTGGCGGGCGCGGACCGCTTGATGCGCCGCGAGGGCGTGGTTTTGCCGGACGCAGACCCGGCTGCGGCGATGGCACAACGGGGGCGCACGCCGCTGTATCTGGCGGTGGATGGTAGGTTGGCGGCAGTGGTTGGGGTGGCCGATCCAGTGAAACCCACGACTCCCGCAGCGATTGCCGCATTGCAGGCAAAGGGTTTGCGAGTAGTGATGATCACCGGCGACAATCAGGCTACCGCAGACAAAATCGCCGCTGAACTGGGCATCGGCCATGTCGTGGCAGAGGTGCTTCCCGCCGGCAAAGTCGATGCGATCAAGGCCCTGAGCGTTCATGGCCCGGTGGCCTTTGTCGGTGACGGCATCAACGATGCGCCCGCACTGGCCGCAGCCGACGTGGGCATTGCGATAGGCACTGGCACCGATGTGGCGATTGAAACAGCGGATGTCGTGCTGATGTCAGGCGATCTTGGGGCGGTGGTAAACGCCTTTGCCATCAGCAGCGCCACGATGCGCAACATCCGCCAGAACCTGTTTTGGGCTTTTGGCTATAACATCGTGCTGATCCCGGTCGCGGCAGGGGCGCTTTACCCGTTTGGCGGCCCGCTTTTGTCGCCCGCCCTTGCGGCAGGGGCGATGGCCGTCTCCAGCGTGTTCGTGCTGACCAACGCCCTGCGCTTGCGCCGGGTGCAGGCCGCGCCGCATCCGGTGGGGCCAGAGATGCAGCCTGAACCATTGCACCCAGTGATAGCCTGAAGGAGAATCCGATGAACATCTCAGACGTTGCTAACCGCTCGGGCGTGCCTGCCAAAACCATCCGGTACTACGAAGAAATCGGCCTGATCAAACCTCTGCGCGACGGCAACGGCTACCGCACCTTTCGCGACAGCGACATGCACAAACTGGCGTTTCTGGGCCGCGCTCGCGCCTTGGGCTTTACGATTGAGAACTGTCGTGCGTTGCTTGCGCTTTGGGAAGACAAATCCCGTGCCAGCGCAGATGTGCGCGCAATTGCAAAAGATCATCTTAAGCAGATCGAGGCCAAAATCACTGATCTCGAAGCGATGCGCGACACACTTTCCGACCTTGTGCGCTGCTGCGCGGGCGATCAGCGGCCCGATTGCCCGATTTTAAGCTCCCTTGGCGGTTGATCAAGGCGTGTCTGGACGAGCCAAGTTTTCGGCGCAATGCGCGAAGTGTCGCCTGTGCGTCAGCGGCTTTTATCAACGGCAATCGTGAGGCTTGAAACAATCCGCTTGGACTTGAAACGTTGCAAACATTATAGACGCGCATCTTGGGAGTTGAGCCGCATATGAACCGACTTTCGATGATCCCCGTGCTGTCAACGCTGCTTGGCACGCCCGCCGAGGCGCATCCGCATATTTTTGTGGACGCTCAACTGGAAGTCGCATTCAACGCGGCAGGCGAAGCGGAAGGTGTTCGTATCACTTGGACCTATGATGATCTGACGTCGCTGCAATTTGTCGCAGACAGGGGCATGGACTCGGATTTTGATGGGCAGCTTACGACCACCGAAGTGGCGGCACTGTCCGGGTTTGATATGCATTGGGATGAAGGCTATCCCGGTGACACCTTCGCCCTGAATGGTACGGCGCCTTTGCAGTTGTCTGGCCCGTCTGATTGGACCGCAACCTATGCAAACGACAAGATCACGACATCGCATTTCCGGCAACTTGTTCCGCCCCTTGCTCTTGGTGCTGATCCCTTGGTCATTCGGGTCTATGATCCCAGCTTGTACACCGGTTACTACATTATCGGAGAACCCAAGGTTACCGGAAGATCAGACTGCAAGGCCACCATCCAAAGGCCCGACATGAAGGCCGCGAATGAACAGCTTGATGCCGCGATTGCAGCCTTACCCGTTGATGTAGAAAGTGATTTCCCTGCCATGGGATCCATCTTTGCCGAGGAGGTTCGTGTGACATGCGCCGCGCACTCATAGGTCTTGGTGCCGTTTTGGCGGTATCCCTGCTGATTTTATGGCTCACCGGTGGTTTTGCCGCCTTGCAGGCCTGGATCTTGGCCGGTCAGCGTGAAATCCAATCCTCGCTTGCCGCTGCGGTGCGCGCCATCAAAAGGCAGCAACCGGGGGCGCTGGCGGCACTTCTGACCGTCTGTTTCAGCTATGGCTTTCTGCATGCGGCGGGGCCGGGTCACGGCAAGGTTGTCATCGGCGGTTTTGGGCTGGGGCGGCGTGTGCCGCTGTTGACACTGTCAGCGATTTCGCTGGCGGCCAGTCTGGCGCAGGCCGCTGTTGCAGTTGGTTTTGTATATGCGGGTGTGGCTTTGCTGGGCTGGACGCGCGAGCAGGCCCACGGTGTTGCCGATGACATCATGGCCCCCGTGGGCACCCTTGCGATTGTCGGTGTCGGCCTTTGGCTGATGTGGCGGGGGCTGCGCGGATTGCAGCGCCAAACCCGGCAGGATGATCATTCCGGCCATGTTCACGACGAACATTGTGGGCATGCCCACGGCCCCACTGTCGAGGACGTGGATAGTCTGACCAGCTGGCGCGACGGC
Organism: Cypionkella sp.; assembly: GCF_030652235.1. GTDB lineage: Bacteria > Pseudomonadota > Alphaproteobacteria > Rhodobacterales > Rhodobacteraceae > Cypionkella. The sequence goes on along the minus strand of NZ_JAUSBA010000071.1, from coordinate 44,230 downwards.
ATGGTGTTGATCACGGGAATTGCCATGCGGCCGTGCTCTGGGGCATTGTTCTTGCTGATTTTGACCTGGCAACTTGGCATTGGCATGGCTGGCGTGGCAGGTGTTTTTGCGATGGGAATTGGTACAGCCATCGTCACCGTGACCGTCGCGGTTATGGCGGTCGTGATGCGCGAAGGCGCTTTGGCCAGCCTGCCGGGGAAAGGCATAATCCGCATTTTGCCGTGGTTTGAAGTCTTGGCAGGCGGGCTGGTTGCGGTGATTGCTTTGTCACTATTGGCTCAGGTACTTTGAAACTTGCGCTAACCCGCAAAGTTTGCGCCCCACCGACTTGGTTGACCTCCCGGCACGGACGGGAAAGCGGTCTGGACACTCGTTCGTGCTATAGGTGTTGCCCGATCTCATTTCCAACTGTTTTCACGTTTTGCGGTCATAATTGACACGGTTAAGGGTCGCAAGTGGAGTGAACCCCTCGGGCTGGACCACAGGGTGCCATCCGAACTAAGCCGCCTGTTAGGCAATTCGGGTTTCGTATTCTTTAGGTGACCAGTAGCCGAGGGCTCAGCGGAAGCTCTTCGCGTTGTAGGATTGACAGTCGATCATACTCTCAGAATTGCAACCTTCGCCACCATCCGACGTCACCGCGAAATCTCGCCTGCGAGTACCGCCGTTCCGTGTACTGCGAGGATTGCTGAAAATTTAGGGCACCCGAACTTTCGGACGATTTCGACGACACGCGCGTCGTAGGCCGTCTGGCCGATCAGCCTGCACAGATCCGATGCGTGGAACTGCCGGTTGGTGCTGGGTGCTGGCCGGATCTGGTCATGAAGCTCCCTTGCTTGCGGGTCGGCAGCTGGCACCTGAGCTGGTTGGGCCTTGGCCTCTGGAGCCGCAGTTGACGAACTAGTCCGCCACCGGCGCATGAATCCCAGCAGGCACGGCCGCGTTTCCACGCGCCTTGTTGAAGGCCACGAAGCGGTCCCAGATCGCTTGGGTATCGACATTCCAGCAGGCGAGTGAAGATTTCGCGGCCTTAATCAATGCTGCCCAAGGAGTTTGGTAGACGATGGTTCCGGCAGCAATTTCAATACGCCCCGCGAAGATAGTTTTGTTCTTTAGTTCTCTAGATAGTGATGTGTCGCCTGTGGCTGACACGACATCTGGCAAGGCTGCATCATCTTCTGCCCCAACAAAGCGAAACAGCCAAGGCGCGAATTTGCCGTTCGGCTGCCAGCGAACAAGTTCAAGGGTAGACTCACTCAATTCGGAGAGAAGGGCAGTCAAGTGATGGCGCGACACGCCCATCTTCTCGGCCAAATGCGCGAGTGCGAACGCGAACGCGGCCGTGCCACGCTCCAGCCCGTTATAGCCGTCCCTCCAGGCGATGCCGTCCAGGATGATCGTCGCAAGCTTATGGCTTGCAGCAGATAGATCTGCCTTAGTGATGCGGCGCAAAATGGCACCGGTGGTCAGTATCATGTGCGTGTCCTCCTGATTGTAGGACGCCAGACGATAGGGACACAAAAAATCGTTCGGACAAAATGCTTTGCCGGTTGAACAGGTGCTTCACTCGCGGTAGGTTTCTCTTGCAACGGAGAAATCAGCGCGGCGTTGGACCTACGGTCTGGCGTCGTTTTTGTTTTTAGGGGTTGGTTTCCGGTGTGGTTCAGGGCCGATAAGCGATGGGACTAGTAGTGCACCTCTTCATGGCCATAGCTGCCCTCATAATCCCGCCATTCGACAAAGACCGAGCGGTGCCAGTAGCTGCCGCAACCGGCTGGGATGCCAAAATCTGAGGCCTCCGGCACAGCGGAAATGCTGCTGCGCATGCGGCTGTAGTCACCCTGTTCGCCGTAACTGCCCATGTAGACCGTCCCCCAGCTGTTGCAGTCGCCATCAGAGCTGCGGTTCTGACGATAGGTGATCTCGAACACGCGGATCGAGCGGACAAAGTCGAAAGCCGAATCAGAAATGTCGACATCGGGCTGAGCGTCGACAAGGATCGGATGGGCCGAGACTTCCGGGATCGACAAGGTTAGTGGAGGCACATCAGCCCGGAATGCGATGTCGTAGAGCCGATCCAACGGCCGTTGTTCGCCGCGGAAACTCGCCCGCATCGGGCAGTTCCAGATCTGCAGCGGCGGCTCGATCGGCCACGGCGTGATGCGACGGATGAAGACCGCCCTTGCATGGGCGCATTCAGCGGACGCAGGCCAACCCCCTGCGAGACACAAGAGGGGGTCTGATGCCGGGGAGTGCAGAATCCTACGCTAAGCCCTTTTGGACCACCTGTATTCGCCGGTTAGGAGGATGTGGGCCCAGCCGAGTGGCGAGATATGGGCCAGCAGGTCTGGGGAGCAATCCAGAGCGACTCGGCGGCGATCCGAGACTGCGTGACCGAGGTGTTTGGTGTTCCAGTAGATGATGGTGGCGGCCAAGAGGTTCAGCCCGGCCATGCGGAAGTGCTGGCCTTCGGTTGTCCGGTCGCGGATTTCGCCTTGGCGGCCGATGCGCAGGGCATTCTTGAGGGCGTGATGGGCCTCACCCTTGTTGAGACCGATCTGGGCGCGGCGCTGCATATCGGCATCGAGCAGCCAATCGATGATGAAGAGCGTCCGCTCGACCCGCCCGATTTCCCGGAGTGCCACTGCCAACTCGTGCTGCCGAGGATACGACGCGAATTTGCGCAACAATTGGCTTGGGGGCATGACGCCCGTGACCATGGTCGCCGCGCTGCGCAGGATATCCGGCCAGTTCGCCGTGATGACGGATTCCCTGATCTTGCCGCCGATCAGCCCCTTCAGCTCTTTGGGGCAGGAGGCCGGATCGAAGAGATGCAGGCGCTTTGACGGCAAGTCCCGGATCCGAGGGATGAACTGGAAACCCAGAAGCGCGGTGACGGCGAAGACATGGTCGGTGAAGCCGCCGGTATCAGCATACTGCTCCCGGATCTTCTGCCCGGCCCCGGTCATCAGCAGACCGTCCAGAATGTAGGGTGCCTCGTTCACCGTGGCCGGGATGGTCTGGGTGGCGAATGGGCCAAACTGGTCAGAGACATGGGTGTAGGCTTTCAGCCCGGGCTCGTGGCCGTATTTGGCGTTGATGAGGTTCATCGCTTCGCCTTGGCGTGTGGTGGGGAAGAACTGCCCGTCGCTCGAGGCCGTCTGTCCGGCACCCCAGAACCTGGCCATCGGCAAGGAAGATTGCGCCTCGATGACCATGGCCAGGGCGCGGGCCATCGCCTCGCTTTCGACATGCCACCGCGACAGCCGCGAGAGTTGGAAGTAATCATGGGTGTTCGTGGCCCCGGCCATTTTGCTAAGGCCGAGGTTTAGCCCCTCGGCGAGCAGCACGTTCAGAAGGCCGATCCTGTCGGTGCAGGGCACACCCGTGCGCAGATGCGTAAATGCCTCGGTGAAGCCTATTTCGTCATCCACTTCGAGCAGGAGATCGGTGATCCGGATGCCGGGCAGACGGCCATATAGATCGAGCACCATGGCTTCGGCGTCCTCCGGGATGGCGGCGGTCAGCCGGTCGATTTTTAGGACACCGTTCTCGATGGACCCACCAGGTATGGCCCCAGCCTTCGCGGCACGCGCCAACCGGCGAAGGGCATCTGACATGCGCGCCTTGCGATCCGCAAGCCAGGCTTCGGGCTCGAATGGCATGGCCAATCTGGGCGTGGTGCGGGCGACCTCGGCTGGAACCAGCGCCTCTTTCAGGTCACCAAATCGCCGGGAATGGGCAAGCCAGACATCGCCAGAGCGGAAAGCCTCGCGCAGATGGAACAGAACCGCCACCTCCCATAGCCGGGGCGCGTCGTCATTGTTGACATTCAGGTGCCGCTGCCATTTCGAGCCCCGGCGCAGGAACGTCAGCGGCCGGACGGCGATTGTCTCTGTCCCCTCGATGATCCCGGCAGCGGCCAGCAAAGGCTCCGCCACGGACGCGGCTTTGATATCAAGCATCCGCAGCATGCGCAGGGCATAGCGACGGAAGCGATGATACCCATGAACGACATGCGCCAGCGGATCGGCGGCCAACGTGTCGGTGAGTTGGGCGGCGGTGGCGACAAGCCCCTTGAGCGATGACCAGCCGCCCGCGTTCTGGATAGCCTCGTCGAGAGATACCTGATCTTCATGCGCTTCCAACAGGGCCGACCCGAGGTTCGAAAAGGCCTGCAATGTGTCCTTCAGCGCGGCTTTGGCGTCGTCCGCGCGGGCGTCACAGCGGGATTTGGCCTCGCGCCAGGTCTTTCCGACGATCCGGTCATGGGTCTCAACCACCGCATCGGCAATGGCACTGCGCCATTCGAGGGCGCAGACCGCGAGGATGGCAAGGCGGCGGTCACCAGAGATATCCCGCAGATCCCCGGCGAAGTATCGCTCGCCCTGACGACGAAGGCGGGTAACGCGGTGAGGTGGCACATCTGCCAGAATGCTCTGGTCCAGCGCCAAACCCCGCAGAAATTCCAGCCGGTCGAGCAGGCGGTTCATGTCGGCCGAGTTCTGGCCCACCTCGAATTGGCGTAGCCAGACAAAGCGGGTGACGGAGCCATCCGCATCTTCGGTCAGCAGGGCATCGAGCCGATTGCGCGAGGCATCGTCCAGACGATCGGCAATCCGGGCCTCGACCCGCCGTTCTGCGGCAACAAGTGCATCCGCACAAAGTCGCTCGATGACCGTAACCCCGGGCAGGATAGTCTGAGCCGCCCGGCACTGCTCGACAAAGCGCCGTGCCAAATCCTCGTTTGCCCGGGCGGTTTCAGCTGCACCGTCCAGCCAGACCTTGAGATCGCGCGACCCTCGGCCTGTGAACATCTTGTAGCCGTAGAGTTCTCGCAAGGCTGCCAAGTGCTCATGCCGGGTTTCTTCGCGGGTTGCGTATCCGGCCAGATCATCAGGCCTCAGCCCGAGTTGCGCGGCCAGAAAGCGGGTGACTGCCAGGGGGATGACCTCTTCCGGCGCCAGCAGCCGTCCAGGATATCGCAAAGCGCAAAGCTGCAGAGCGAAGCCAAAACGATTGTGGGGACGGCGGCGGGCGCGGATGATTTCCAGATCATCGTCCGCAAGGGTGTAATGGCGCAACATCGACGCTTCGTCCGTCGGCAGATCAAACAGCGTCGCCCGTTGGCGGTCCGTCAGGATGGTGCGATGCGCCATGTATCTTTTGCTTTCAAGATAGGGTTCAGGTACCTTTGATTGTGATATGGGATAGGGAGCAATGGGCATGCTTGAAAGTGGCTTTCACACGGCACCGTCACAAACGATCGTTTGTGAAACATGCTGATCGGCTACGCCCGCATCTCCAAGGCTGATGGGTCTCAGTCGCTGGACCTCCAGCGCGACGCGCTTGCGGTCGCTGGCGTTCAACCCGACCGCATCTATGAGGATCAGGCCTCCGGCGCTCGCGATGACCGCCCCGGCCTGGATGCCTGCCTGCGCGCTCTGCGGGAAGGGGACGTTCTCATAGTCTGGAAACTCGACCGGCTGGGCCGTACTCTCACCCACTTGGTCAACACTGCGCGCGATCTGTCTGATCGTGGCATCGGTCTGCGCGTTCTGACCGGTCAGGGTGCCGAGATCGATACGACGACATCGGCGGGCCGCATGATCTTCGGCATCTTCGCCACGCTGGCAGAGTTCGAGCGCGATCTGATCCGGGAGCGGACCATGGCTGGCCTGGACGCCGCCCGGGCACGCGGGCGAAAAGGGGGGCGGAAGTTCGCGCTGACCAAGGCCCAGGTCCGCTTGGCGCAGGCCGCCATGGCGAACAGGGACACATCGGTGGCTGCCCTCGCGGCCGAACTCGGCGTCAAGCCTGTCACGCTCTATCGTTACGTCGATGCAAACGGAAACCTGCGAGAACATGGGAAACGCGTTCTCGCATCTTAGCGTAGGATTCTGCACTCTCCGGCATCAGACCCCATCTTTGCGCATAGGCATCGCCTCGCCCCCCCGGCTTCGTCCTTCCGAGGTTTGCCAACGTGGACCGCCACTACCAGGCGACACATGTCGCGCTGCGGTCCACGTCGAAAAACCTTCAGGGGAGCGGTCGTTGGTCGCAGCGGTGCGAACGGTTGCGAATGTCCAGTCCGCCTCAGGAAGCAGTCATCGCAAAGTGGCTACTATTCTGGAAGCAGGATCACATCGCTTGCGGCAAAGCTGATCTCTGCGGCGCTGCCGACAGGCGGAGGCGGTTGATCTGGACGGTTGAAGGTATCGAGCGCGACCACCGTACCGGCAACGCGTGCTCTGACGCGGATCACTGAGCCGAGGAAATGAACCTCGTCGATGGTTGCGGGCATCACGACCTCTCGGCCCTCGGCACGGCCGAGCCGGATCGCTTCGGGCCGAAGCGCCAGCGTAACGGTGTCGCCATCGCGCGCCGTGATCGGACCCTTTGGCAGGAGTACCCTTTGCCCCGCGACCGTCAGCAGCCCATCCTGCTGTGACTCCACCGTCGCCGTGAACATGTTGAGCGTGCCAACAAAACCCGCGACGAACCGGGTGCGCGGGTTGTTGTAGATCTCGAACGGCGCACCCGCCTGCTCGGCGATACCGCCGTTCATCACCACGATACGGTCGGAAATCGACATTGCCTCTTCCTGATCATGCGTCACGAAGATCGTGGTGATCCCCAACTCGCGCTGGATCACGCGGATCTCGTTGCGTAAGGAGACGCGCACCTTGGCGTCAAGTGCCGACAGAGGTTCATCTAGCAAAAGCACCCGCGGTCGTGGTGCCAAGGCGCGCGCAAGCGCCACGCGCTGTTGTTGGCCACCCGAGAGCTGAAAAGGGAACCGCGTGGCAAGATCGGGCAGCCCAATCAGCCGCAGCATTTCCGCCACACGGGCTTCGCGTTCGGCGCGGGAGATGCCCTTCACCTTCAGCCCGAACGCCACATTGTCCGCGACCGTCATGTTGGGAAACAGGGCATAGGCCTGAAACATCATGCCGATGGCGCGCTGGTTTGTGCGTTGGTCGGTGACATCCTGCCCGTCGATCCGTATGCTGCCCGAAGTTGGCGTCTCGAAGCCGGCCACCATCCGAAGGACAGTCGTCTTTCCGCAGCCCGACGGACCAAGCAGCGAGACGAACTCGCCTTTGTCGATGCCCAGGTTGAAATCCTTGACCACGCGGTTTGCACCGAAGGTCTTTTCAAGGTTGGTCAGGTCTAGAAAGGCCATTAGGCTTTCGCCCTTTCATGTTTCGAGAAGCGGGTGACAAGCTGGATAAGACCCATGCAGACCCAGGTGATCGTAAAGGCGATCACGGCAAGGGCAGGGGGCTCATAGGCGCGATTGGCACCCAGAAGCTGCATGAAGGGGCCGAAGGCCGGGCGGTTCAGAAGGGCGGCCATGGTGAACTCGCCAATCACGATGGCCAGCGTCAGGAAGGCGCCAGACAGCACGGCGACCAGCACATTGGGCAGGATGATCCGCGCCAGAATGGTGAACCAGCCCGCGCCCAGCGATTGCGCGGCCTCGGTCAGGGTGGCGACGTCAATCGTCCGCAAGCCTGTGTCTACGGCGCGATACATGTAGGGTAGCGCCAAGGTGGCATAGCCCATGGTTAACAGGATGTCTGTGCCAAAGGCCGAGCCGGTCAACGGCAGGAAGGAGGAGGTGTTGTAAAGCCGGATATAGCCGAAGACGATGACAATCGCCGGAATGACCAGCGGCAGCAGGGTGATGAACTCCACCACCGGGCGGGCTTGTGGCAATTTCAGCCGCACCCAATAGGCCGTGGGCACGACAAGAAGCACACCAAACACGATGGTCGCGGCGGCCAATGTCAACGAGTAGCCGAAGGTGGCCCAGAAGGTCGGGTCTTCGAACACCTTCACATAGGCGTCGAACGAATAGACCCCGCGCCGCATCTTCAGGCTGAACTCCGTCATGCCGGCCAGCGGCAGCAGGAAGTAGAGGCAGCCCAGCAGGACCGCCGCCCAAGCGACGATGCGGGTCATTTCAGCCACCTCTCCGAGCGGGTTCGCAGTACGATATAGGTGACATTGGCCAGCCCGGTGATCACGATCATCCCAAAGGCCAGCGCATAGCCCAGGTTCGGGTTGCCGAGAACGTCGCCCCGGATCTGCGCGAACAGCTTGATCGGCACAATGTTCAGTTGCGGCCCGGTCAGAGCAAACGCCGTGGCCACCGCCCCGAAGGAATTGGCAAAGAGCAGCGCAAAGGTGCCCAGAAGCGAGGGGAACAGGATCGGCAGCGCCACCATACGCCAATATTGCGCGCCCGTGGCCCCCAGGACCGCCGCCGCTTCGCGCCATTCGCGCTTCAAGCCGTCAAGCGCGGGGATGATGATCAGGATCATCAGCGGAATCTGGAAGAACAGGTAGGTTACCACCAGCCCCCAGAACGACAGCAGGTTGAATCCCATGGCGCGCAGGTTGATGCCGAACTCGGTCTTCAGCCACAGCGTCACCAGCCCGGCCGGGCCAAGCGTGGCGATGAAGGCAAAGGCCAAGGGCACCCCGGCAAAGTTTGACGCCACGCCGGAGAAGGTCAGAAGCGGGCTGCGGATGCGTTTCGGCAGCCCGCCGAACACCACGGCCGCCGCCATCGCAAAGCCCATCGCACAGCCCAGAAGCGCCGTGATCATAGACAGCTTGATTGATGTCCAATAGGCGCGGCGGATAGAGTCGGTGTTCAGGTCGATCAGATTCTGCAGCGTGAAGCTGCCCTCGGGCGTCTGGAAGGCGCCGATCACGATCTTCATCGTCGGCAGGATCAGAAACAGCAGCGCGAACAGGACGAAAGGCAGAATGCCCAGCCATTCGATGGGCAAGCGCATCTTCGGCCGGTGGCGCGGGGGGGTATCGGTCATCGGTGTCCCTCGTCTGTCGGGCATCCCGGGGCGTCTGGCGGCCCTGGTGAGGCGTGCCCGGCCCCGGGCGGACCGGGACAGGGCGCTGGGTTTCGGTCAGATCACTCGACGTTGGCGCCGACGGTCGCGTCCCAGCCACCGGTGACGGCGGCCTTGTTGGCGTCCACCTCTTCCAGCGTCGGGAAATAGGCGGCTTCATAGGCGGCAGCCGGGGGCAGCGCGTCCAGCAGGTCTTGCGGGATCTTGCTGGCAGCGGCCATCGCGTTAAAGCGTGCCGGGTGGCAATAGCCCTTCAGCCAGCCGAGTTGGCCTTCGTCGCTGTAAAGGTATTCCATCCACAGCTTGGCGGCATTCGGCTGCGGCGCATAGGCCGAGATCGCTTGCACATAGACACCGGCCAGAACGCCGGACTTCGGAACGACAACCTCAACCGGCGGGTTGCCGGCCAGCGTGTCACGCGCCGCAAGCGCATTGTAGTCCCACATGATGACGATGGGCGTGGTGCCCTGCGCGAGCGTGCCCGCCTTGCCGATGACCGGAACGAAGTTGCCCGCATCGTTCAGCGCCTTGAAGAACTCAAGACCAGCCTTGCCTGCAGCTTCGCCAGGGGCGGCGCCCGTCGACATGCCCGCAGCCAGAACCGCCAGGATCGCTTGGTTCGAAGCGCGCGGATCGCCCGCCAGCGAGACCTGACCGGCATATTCCGGCTTGAGCAGATCGGCCCAGTCCTGCGGCACGTTCTCGACCAGATCCTTATTCACAAGGAAGGACATCACGCCGTAGTAGTCCGCGTACCAATGGCCATCGACATCCTTGATGCCGTCGGGAATCTCGGCCCAGGCAGCCACCTTATGTGCCTGTGTCAGGCCATCGGCCTTGGCCGAGGGGCCATAGGCCAGACCGACGTCGATCACATCGGGTGCCTGCGGGCCCTTGTTGTCTTTGTTGGCCTTGATCGCCTCGACCTCGTCGGCCGAACCCGCATCGGGGTTCAGTTCGTTCACCTTGATCTCGGGGTATTTGGCCTTGAAGCCATCGATAACGCCGCCATAGCCGCACCAATCATGCGGCAAGGCGACGGTGGTCAGCATGCCTTCAGCCTTGGCCGCAGCCTCGATGTCGGCAAACGACTGGGCGAAAACGACCGTGGCCGACAGCGATGCCACAAGGCTTGCCGTCATTCCAAGCGCAGTTCTGATCATCATGTGGGTATCCTCCTATGTTGTCCCGTGCCCCCCGTAAACCGTGCGCGCGACAAGGATTTGACGTGATACGCGGGGGCTTGCCGGTAGCTTGTGAGACCTTGTTACGGGGGTGCCGCCTTGATTTCCAGTCCTACGTTCGGCGGCATCAGGGATTTTTCGAAGGCCGGTGTAGGTTCTGGACGATTTCCGCTACGAGCCGACTGCGCCGACACCACCACCGACATTCATCGCGAAAGGTGCAATCGATACGACGAGCCTCGAAAAGATGTTGAGCAGTCCGACGCAGGACTTCTTCTTTTATCTTTCATTGCAGATGTCTTGCTTCGGGCTTCAGCAGCATATCTGGCAAATAGAAGTGTCATCAGACGCCCGGCCTTCGGCCAGCAACAGAACCGGGAACAGAGATGCTGCATCGCGGAAATTTGACACCCCGCTTTGTTTCTGCATTTGAGAGTCACCTGCCTGGCGCAATCCGTGCTGCGGCATGAAGCTGGGGTCGAACGCCCGCACAGGGCTGTGTTTCGACGGGCCGCTGCCAAGTGATCATCGAAGCGGCCGCCTTTGGGGCGGGGACAGGGGCATCGGCCGCGCCGTCTTTTTGTCAAAAGGTTGGCAGGATTAACGGAGTGCCGTCAGCCCGGATAGACCAGCGTCTTGGCCCAGTCGCCGCCCTTGTTCGACCTCGTCTCTCGCTTTGCCATCACGATGGCTGACCTGAACCCGGTGAAGTGGCGGGCGCCGCGAGGCAGCAGGGCAGGGGGTTGAGCATACTGGCATGATGGGGTTGAGGTGGTTTCCATGATCGACGGCGTGCCCGACAGCACCCTCAATCTGTCCATGCGCGCGATTGCGAGGTTTTCTGATGCTGCCGGGCGGTTCCGCGCCGCATGGCCGAAGAAGGGGATGACGAAGGAGGATCGGCGGCTTCTGGAGATTGCTGCAGCCGGGTTGCCAGCGGCCGAACTTGCGGAGTTCGCGGCGCTGATTGCGCTTCGGCAGGAGGGAAATTCAGGGTAGCTGATGCGGCGTTCCATTTTCGAATTGGGCGGGGGCTGTCTGTCGACAACAGTGCGGCAGAGTCCAGCCGGAGAATGGCTAAAGTGAGCGCCCGCTTGGGCAAGCACCCAGCGTTGTCATCACCTGCCAACTGAATCCGACATCCCCATGGCCGATGTTCACCGCCATGGGCAAGGCGGCGCAATAATTTGCCTATCGACGGCTCCATTGCATTGGCATATATTGCCAGTGCAATGGAGATCACCAGATGGCCACACGCAACGTCGTTCTTACAGAACCCCAATCCAAGATGATCGATGATCTGGTCGCTTCAGGGCGCTATCAAAACGCCTCTGAGGCATTGCGGGCGGGTCTGCGTTTGCTCGAACGTGAGGAGGTGGAGTTCCGCGAGCTGAGGGCTCGGCTCACACGCGGCGTGCTTGAATCCCGGGACGGTGCCTTTGCGCGCGGATCGGGCGAGGATGCCGTCCGGCGCGCTTTTGCATCAGCGCAAAGATCCGCATCCTGATGCCAAAACCTTGGGTTCTGACGCGACAGGCGGAAGCGGCGCTCAAGGATATTGCAATCTGGACGGTTGAGACCTTTGGCAAAAGGCAAGCTGACGCCTATGCCGAGGACTTGATCGAGAAGTGCCAGGAACTCGCCGATGGCGCTGCGCCATCCCGAGACTGTCGGCGTCTGGTTGATTCTGCGCTGCCCGAAGATCTCCGCTATGCCCGCTCGGGCCAGCATTACGTCGTCTTCGTGGCCGCGCCTGCCCGCATGATCGTTGTAGATTTCCTGCATGTCAGGACAGATATTCTAGCACGGTTGGCGGCGTTGGGCGAAGGTGACATGGAGACATAATAATCTCGCGCGTTTCTGATCTTCGGGGGAAAGCGCAAGGGAGATCGGACATTGCCACATGTGAGCCTTCTCCAATCCCCTGATCGACATTGACTACGGCGTCATCGTGAAGGTCGAGGTGACCTTGGCCTGCCGTAATTTCGTGCTGATGTGCGATCTGGCGACTGAGTTGTGAAAAAACCCGCCCCTGTTAGGGGGCGGGCGGGTAAAGTAACCGAGTAAGCGCCCCGATGGGAGATCAGGGGCGCAAGGTCACGATACGCTGAAAAAATTCGCCCCCACAACGGGAAGGTGTAAGTCGGGGCAGCGCGGCTCGTACGAAGGCTTTTCCTTCAGGGGCGGCGGTGTGGAAGGCGGGATGCATGGTTGCAAGAAGGCAATCTTCGGCTGGGCCAAAATCGCCCGCTTGTCGCTGCCTTGATCGCGTACGTACCGCTTCATTCTGACGATAGACGCCAGCAACATGGCTCGACTGCCCCGGTCGTTGGACGCTTGGGGCCGAGAACCGGCATCGGATGCGCGCTCCACGTGTCAGATCGGGCTCGATGACCCCGGCTGCTGGTCCGTTCAACCGGAAACCATCCCGGCTCGGCAACGATTTCCGCGCCCTGTCAGAGATCGCTGCCATATTTTCGGGAAAATTGGGCCTCATCGACTGATCTCCCCGTTTTTGACAGCTTCGCCATGCACCGACAAGGCCGCTGCAAAACGGTTCAACCCCAACCTTATCTGCATCGCGCTGACCCTATCGTCATAGGCTCTCCGGCCGATGCGCCGCTGCAGATCCCGCTCGTGGAATCGCCAGTTTTGCACGGGTGCCAGCCGAGTCAGAGCAGCAGCTTCCTGCTCCTTGGCCCCAAGGGTACGCACCGGTTCGGGCCGTGCGGCGGGAGGAGCCGCGCTCCGCCATTTCCGCATGAAGCCCAAGAGATATCCGGCGGGCACGTGATCCTTGCCCTTTGCCCGGTTGAAGGCACGGAAGGCCTGCCAGATCGCTTGGGTGTCGACATTCCAGCAGGGCAGGGCGCCCTTCGCTGCCTTGATCACCTCGGCCCAGGGCGTGTGGTGGACATCTGAAGCACCCCCGATTTCGATCTTGCCTGCGAATATCATTTTGTTCTTAGAATCCCTAAATAGTGATGTGTCATCTGTGGCTGACATGCCATCTGGCTCCGGCGCGGGGCTATCCACAGGGCCGAAGCGAAAGAGCCACGGCGCGAACTTGCCGTTGGGCTTCCAGCGCAAAAGGCCAAGCGCAGAGGCGGCCAGTTCTGCAAGCAGAAGGCTGAGGTGCTGGCGCGATACGCCCGTCTTCTGAGCCAGATGGCCAAGCGTGAAGGCGGCGGTTCCGCGTTCGAGGCCATTGTAGCCGTCTTTCCAGGCGATGCCGTCCAGGATGATGGTGGCGAGCTTGTGGGCCGAGACCGACAGTGGTGTCCCGGTGATGCGGCGCAAGATGGCGCCAGTGGTCAGTTCCATGAGCAGTCGTCCTTTTTCAGGACGCCGGACCATTGGGCAACAAAAAATTGCTCCGGACAAGCATGTTGCCGGTTGAACGGATCTGATGCGCGCGCTAGATTTCCTGTGCGACGAGGAAATCAGTGCGGCGTCGGATCTATGGTCTGGCGTCGTTTCTCGTTTTGGGGTTGCGGTTCTTCCGGGTTCATTGAGAGTAATGTCTGTGAAGCGGATGCGAGCTCAGTACCTAACCTCTTCAAATCCATAGCTGCCCTGAAAGTCCTGCCAGTCCACGAAGACGCTGCGGAACGCGTAATCGGTGCAGCCGGGTGTTGGGCTGAAGCTGGAGGCCGCAGGTAGCCTGTCTGTGCTGCTGCGATGCCAGGCATAATCGGCTTGCACGCCATAGGTGCCCAGGCGGACAGATGACCAGACTTTGCAATCACCCTCGCGGTTACGACGCCGACGGTACTCGGTCTGATAGACCCGGATTGAGCGCACGAAATCATAGGCCGGGTCTGAGATGTCGATGTCCGCCTGATCCGCAATGAGCGTCGGCACCGGGAACGAAGCCTGCGGGAGAGCCGTCTCAGGCCTCAATTCCGGGCGGAAGGCGATGTCGAAAAGGCGCGCGACTGGCATCTCGTGGTGCAGACCGGCATGCATCGGGCAGTTCCATATCTGCAGCGGCGGCTCGACGGGCCAGGGCGTGATGCGGGCGATGAAAACGTTGCGAGCCTGGGTGCATTCGGCCGAGGCGGGCCAGCCACCCGCAAGACAGAGCAGGATCGCACAATCGACGGGATAGGCCTGAGCGGGAGCGGTGAGTGAGACCAGAGCCGAAGAGGCGAGACCGGCGGCGAGGAGGCGAAGCGTCATCAGAAGGTTTCCTTGCATTGGGGAGGGGGCGTTCGGAGCGGAATGGCGGGCACGAGATCAGTCATCCGGGGCGGGACCGAGCGCTTGAAAGTCAGCGATGGCGCGGCGGACCTCGTCGGTCACTTCGGCACGGGCGGATTCCAGACAATGCAGGTAGGTCTGCGCTGCATCAAAATAGGCGATATAGCCTTCCCGGATTTCCGCCGCGTAGGTCGCGCGGGTCGCCGCGTCATTGACCGGGGCGGGCGGTAGGGGCGGCAGGCAATCGAGCGCCGTCTCGGCCCTGGCCGCGGCTCCCGGACTGAGCAGAGCGCCGCAGAGCAGTCCCGCCACGGGTAACTTCAGCATAGGATCAGGCATGGTGAGTCCTTTTTTATACATGGTGTATGAATTACGTAACACCACTATTGACGCAACAAGATTCTATCGCTAGTTGTGCCCTCATGTTGTGCGGTGACAGGTTTCTCAAACGCACGACATGCACTATGTTGGCGCCGAGCGAGGTTGCTGCGGAGCGTGCTGAACCATGAGGAACTTGACCCCGGTGATTCTACAGGCCGGATTGAAGGAGGCCCTGAGCGAAGGCGGCATCGTCGAAGCCCACAGCTGCGAAGACGCAAAGAAGGTCGGAAACACTTGGACTGGCCACTGGCGCATCTATCTGCGCCTTGGTGATCAGACCGCCCTTCTTGTGATTGCACGCGGCCTCGAGCCTCGGGAGTTCAAGACCATCGCTGGTCTGATCTCCTTCGGGGTCGAGTTGGGTCAAACCACGGTGGCCGTACCTTTGAAAAAGGGCGAAAAGGTGACCTGGACCCATGGAACGGAGGCAGATCCTCAGAGCTAGCCTGGCCCTTTGCGGTGGCCTGACCCTTTGCGGTCTTGCCGCGTCGCACAGCGCCGCCGAGGTCATCGATCTCGGGGCAGGGAAAAGCGATCTGCGGGTTCAATCCGGGGTTCTCGACTTCGGCAAAACCATCCCCGCGCGGTCGTCGCGCGGGGACCCTGAGACGGGGGGCGATCCGTCACAAAACTCTGATGCGAAGATCTTGCGCGCCTCCTATCGCGGTAATCGGTCTGGACCCAGCCCGATCGGAAGTGCTGCCATCGAGGAATTGGTGCTGGATGTCGGGAAAGACTATCTGCGCCATCCCGGGTTAAAACAGGCCGGGCTTTCCGGGACGAAATGGCTCGCGCTCTTCCGCGCCAATATCGCGGTGGAGTCGGGGTTCAATCCGGACGCCCGCTCCCCTGTGGGCGCGATCGGCCTTGGCCAGCTGATGCCCGACACGGCGGCGCATCTCGGCGTTGATCCCTATGATCCCGAAGAAAACCTGCGCGGGTCCGCAAGGTATCTCCTGGCCCAGCTCGAAGATTTTGGCGCGCCAGATCTAGCACTTGCCGCCTATAACGCCGGACCCGAGGCGGTCCGGGAATATGGCGGTATTCCCCCCTATGCCGAGACCTTGGCCCATGTGGCCAAGGTCCTGCGACTGACCACAACCACCCTTGCAATGGAGTAACAACCGATGGTTCGATTTCTAATGGGCGTATGCTTGCCGCTGCGTTCGCTGCGCACACTGCTACTGGCGTTGCCGCTTTTTGCCGTTCTCGCAGACCCCGCACTCGCGCAGAATCTCGATCCCCTCAAGAACATGTTGCAGATCGTGGTTGATGGCCTGACCGGCCCGATCGGGCGGCTGATCGCGATCCTTGCCGTGGTCGCGGCGGGCTACATGATGTTCACTGGCCGTCTGAACTGGCCGTTGTTTCTTGCGATCTTCTTCGGTGTCGTGCTGGTCTTCTCGGCCGCGACGATCATCGACGGCTTCGCAGCAACCTGAGGCAAGGGCGGCAAGGCTGGGGATTCTTGGATCCCCCAGCCCCCTGCCTGATCTGGAGGTTCCCACATGCATGATGCGCCTTTGTTCCTTGGCCTCACCCGACCACCGAAGATTTTCGGCCTGCCGATCGGGTATTTCGTGAGCCTGATGTTGGGCTCGGTGATCCCTTTCGTCGGGGCGAATGACTGGCGGTTTCTCATGATCGGGATCCTGGGCTATCCGGTGTTGTGGTTCGTGGCGGACCGCAATCCGCACCTGTTCGAAACGGCAGTGGTGGTGTTTTCCAGAACGCCGCGCACAAGGATGAGATCGGCATTCGGCGGGGACCGCCATGTCAGCTGATCTGAAATTCCTCTTCCCGGCCACACCCACTCTGACATCCGCAATGCGACTTGAAGACCTTCGGGCCGAGACGCTCGTGCGGCATCTGCCCTGGCTTTCGGCACCGACCGATGAGTTGATCCTGACCCGGCAGGGCGATCTGATCGCTTCAGCCGTGGTTGACGGGCAGGACAGTTTCACGAGCGACGAAGGCGAGTTGTCGCTTGCCACAGCCTCGCTGGCGCGGCTGATCGGGCAATTGGGTGCGGGCTTTGGCTATCATATCTCGAAACTGACCCTGCCCGACGCCCCGGCGCTGAAACCCTTCGACGCGGATGTTGGCGGGGATGGCTTTGCCGCCGCCATTGATGCGCGTTGGCAGGACCATTTGCGCGCGCGGCGCCTCAAACGCCGGGTGCTGGTCATCTCCTTGATCCTGCGCCCCATGGCGATGAAACGCATGCCGTTGATTGGCAGCCTGTTCAAAGCGGCCTTCACGGGTGACATGGGTGCACGGGCAGAACGTCTCAACGAGGCTATGGGTCTTCTGGCCGGTGCCTGTCAGGGCCTAGGATTCCGGCGCCTTACGATTTCTTCGGGCGAATGGTTGGGGCTTCTGGGCGGGCTGGTTGGTCAGCCGGTGGTGAAGATCCAGCCGATGAAAGGTCAGTTCCTTGCGGAATCTGTTTCAGGGCTGCAGGCGACCTTTGCGGGAAAGCGGGTGGAACTCGAGACTGGGGCTGGCGCGCGATTTGGTACGATCTTCGGGGTCAAATCCTATCCGGCGCGCACCTGGGCGCGGATGCTCGATGCGCTGGAGCTGCCGTACGACATCACCATCACCAACAGCTTCACGCCCGCGCGCAATAATGAGATCGAGGAGCGCATCAAGCGCACCGCGCGGCAGATGCGGGCCTCCGAGGATGCCGCAGAAACCCTGCGGCAGGAGCTATATGAGGCGGCGGACAATGTCGCTTCTGGTCGTCAGGTGTTCGGCAAGCATCATTTGACCGTCATGGTCACCGCCGAGACGCCAGAGAAGCTCGAGGAAGCTGCCTCCGAGGTCTGGCGGGCCGGGCAAGATTGCGGGGCGACGCTGGTGCGTGAGAGCTTTGCCGCCCGGGCGGCCTGGTTTGCCCAAGCGCCGGGTAACTGGGCCTACCGGCCTCGCACGGCGCTGATCTCGGCACAGAACTTCGCGCATCTCGCGGCCCTGCACCGGGTTGCCGAAGGTCGCCCGAGATCTCAATCACCTTGGGGCGAGACGATCACCGGCCTGCCAACGGTGACCTCGAGCCTTTACCGCTTCAATTTCCATGACAAGGGCGCGCGCAGCGCGGAACCAAGTGCCGGTCACACCCTCGTTCTGGGTCGCACCGGCTCGGGCAAAACACTCGGCACCGCATTTCTGATGGCACAGGCGCGGCGGGTGAATGCCCGTATCCTCGTCATCGACAAGGACCGTGGCCTTGAAATGGCCGTGCGCGCCCTGGGCGGCAGCTATTCCGCAATCCGCATCGGCGAGGCCACCGGCCTGAATCCGTTCCAGACCGAGGTCGATGAACGGGGTGCGGCTTGGCTGACCGATTGGCTCAGCGACATTCTGGCTGGCACACGCGGGTTTGAGACCGCACAGACGGTCAGCCTCAATGCTGCTGTGCGCCAAATCGTGGCGGCCGATCCGCGCCTTCGCACCTTCGACGGTCTTGGCACGCTTGTCGCCTCGACCGATGACGAGGGCGATCTGGTCTCCCGCGTCCGGGAATGGGGACAAGGCGGCCGCTATGGCTGGCTTTTCGGGCCGGGAGCTGCGTCCGAGATCAGCTTGGGCGAAGATGTGGTCGGCATCGACTTATCGGAAATCCTCGATCTTGGCACGGAACGCTCTGCACTGCTGGCCTATCTCTTCCGCCGTATCGAACGGGTGATCGAGGATCGCCGTCCGACCCTCGTCGTGATCGATGAGGCCTGGAAAATGCTCGACGATCCGATCTTTGAGAAGCGCCTGCACGACTGGCTCGTGACCATGCGGAAAAAGAATGCCGCCGTGATGATGCTGACGCAGACACCGACGCATCTGACGCGGGTCAAGGTCGGCCAGATCATCGCGGAAAGCGTGGTGACACAACTGCTCTATCCGAACCCGAGGGCCAACCCCGAGGATTACCGGATCCTGCGCCTGAACGAGAAGGAAGCCGAATTCCTCTGCACGCCAACAGGCGGGTTGCGCCTTGCACTGCTGCGCTCTGCTGGCGATTCGGTCTTCGTCAACATGGACCTCGCCGCGCTGGGGCCGCAACTCGCCGTGCTGGGCGGCGGGCGGACCGGCGAAGACCGCGCGCCTTACGGTTGGCGCACCATCCCTGACTTCTGGAAGGACATGCGATGAACCCGCACAGATTGAAACCATGGCTGTTGGCTCGCCCGCTTCTTCTCCTTCTCGGCCTGACCGCCCTTTCTGGCTGCGCAGGCGCGGAAACCGGTGCTGTCTCGCCCTGCCATGGCCAGTTTCGCGCCGAGGGCAAATATTTTGCGACGCGCACTCTGGCCGATGGCAGCCAGATCGTGGTCAGCACGATGACTGCCCCGCCCTCAGATTGTGCGGACTGATACGTTCATGCGTCCTTCAGCCCTCCTTGTCGGAATTGCCTGCGCAACGATGCTGCCGCTGATCAGCCTCGCCCAAGGCGTGCCGATCATCGACGGCACGCGGCTCTCGAACCTGATCTCACGCTTGGTCGAACAGGCGCAGGATGCCGTGATGCAGGAAGAGAAGCTCGGGCAACAGACGCGCTTGAGCGAGATCGAGGACGAACAGCTCGCCGCCTACGCGCGTTTCCTTGCGGATACCACCGGTACGACCAATCTGAGCGGTTTCGAGGACGGCAGCGCAGCGGTTGCGCCCGCAGACGAAGTCTATCCCGTCCTCGAGACCAGCGCCGAAAGCCAGCGGCTCTTCGGTGCGGGCGAGACAGTCGAAGCGATGATCATCGCCACGGCGCATCGCTATGAGACCCATCCCGGCGTGGTGAAGGTCGGCCTGACGCCCACGACCTGGCGCATCCTGTTCCAGTCTTTGGTCAAACAGGAAAGCGCTTTCAACAATGCCGCGATCAGCCCGATGGGCGCGCTCGGCTTCTGCCAGTTGATGCCGGGCACCGCCACTGATCTCGGTGTCGATCCCAGCGACCCGCTGCAGAATCTCGATGGCGGCGCGCGGTATCTCGCAACGCAATTGAACAGCTTCAGCCGGATCGATTTCGCGCTCGCGGCCTATAACGCAGGGCCCGGCAACGTCCAGAAATATGGCGGCGTCCCGCCCTTCGAGGAAACCCAGAACTACGTCCGCCGGATTTCGGGCTTCTACGATGCCTATCTCTCGGAGATCACTGGTGCCGATGCGACGGGCACGCTTGCGGGGGTTGAAGGGGCCAGTGCGGAATGGGGCAATATGTCCTCGGCCTTCATCGGCTATTCGGGCCAGCAATCCGGGCAGATTGAGGCTGCGATGGCGCGGATCAAGGGGTTTTTGGAAGAGGCCAAACCTCAGACTCCGAAAGAGGCGGTCGATCAGAACACTTACATGATTGCCGAGCGCGCGCGGCTGATGGCCCTGACGCTCAGGCTCAGGGCCGGGGCCGTGAAAGTCGAGGCGGCGCATGGCCTCTCGGACGCCGCACAGGCCCTGCAATATGCGACATTCTGGGAGTATTCCAATGGTCAGTAAAAGCGTGGCGACAGCCACTGTGTTCTGCATTTTTCTGTCTGGCTCAGCGGCCTTTTCGCAAGGCGTGCCGGTCATCGATGGCACCAATCTCGCCAAAAACATCGAACAGTTGCAGGCCGCGCTGCGCGATGCCGAAAACCAGATCGCGCAGATCGAAGAGCTGAAAAAGCAGGTCGAGAACGGCCTTGCGCAGATCACCAACCTCGAGGGCATCCTGGGGTCGATCTCTGGTCTCAACGAAATCGCCAGCCTTTACAACTCGGCGCAGGATCTGCGCGGGCGGGCGGCGAAGATCACCGATCTGTCGGGTTTCACCGATGCCATTGCCATCGGCGATTTTGACAGCCTGATGGATAGCCTGCTCGATGGTCAGGTCACCATCGGCGGCAAGATGGCCGCCGAATATATGGAAAACACGCTCGCCAGTGCGGGGCTCACGTCAGAGACGCTGGCGGGGCTTTCGTCTTCGGAAAACCCTCAAGGCAAGCGGATAGCCGAAACGGCGGCGGTGAGCGCGACGGCGATGGGCGTGGCACAACTGTCCTATGAAGAGGCGGCACAAAGCCTTGAGCGGATTGACGGCCTGGTGGGCGAGATTGCCCATCAGGACACGCTGAAGGAAAGTATTGATCTCAACACCCGCATGGCGGCTGAGACCAATTATATGCTGGGTCAGATGTGGCGGCTCAATGCGGCAACCGGCCTTGCCGCCGGGCAATCCGGTGTGAACTGGGCGGCGGAACAGGCCAAGGAAAAGAGCTTCTTTGACTATTCGGGGGCGAATTGATGTGGCGCGGCGCTCTTCTGGCGGGCACTGCCGCCGTCTCCCTTTCCTTCACGGGGCTGGCTGTGGCGGAGGATCTTTCGACCGTCAGCGATCTTGATCTTTTGGCAAAGACCCGGGAAGCGGTGGAGGCGCAGGATGCCGATCTTGCGCTGGAGCTGCTGAGCGAGATGCAGCGACGTGGGACGGGGATCTTTGCAAGGGCCGAAAGGGCAGTCTGCGAAGAAGCGATCGAATTGCCTGACGGGATCACCAACTGGCGGTTCAAAGGGGCAGCGCGGCAGGCCTACATCACTTCAGCCAAGAAGCGGCAGCTTGGCCTTGAGACCTGTGGGTGCCTCTTTGCGGATTATCCGTTCGAAGCCTTCACCGCAGAGATCTTGGGCAAACCCGCAGCCGATCTGACTGACGCCGATCGCGCGGCGCTGGAGACCTATCTCGCTGCAGAGCAACGCGACGTCGAGGGCCGCTACCGCGCCTTTGAGAAATCCTGTCGGGCCGAGTGATCCATGGCCATTATCGCCGATATCCTGACCCAAGTGGATGCCGCAGCGACAGCGGTTGGTGCCACCGCATTCGATGCGGTTGCGGCCGAGATCGTGCCGGTCTTCCGCATCGGGGCGGTATTGGTGGTGGCGCTGGTGGGCATCAATCTGATGGCGCAGGCAGTGCCGATGACGCTGAGGAACGGGCTGGGTCTGATGGTCCGCATTGCCGTCGCCTCGGCGTTTCTGTCCTCATGGACCAATTTCAACGCCGTCTATGGCGTGCTGACCAATGCCCCGAGCGAAATCGGTGCCGTGGTGATGAACGCCTTCGGGGGCGGTGCAGGCAACCTCTACGACGGGCTCGATTCCCTCTATCTGCAGGCCCTCGATGTCGGGCAGGCGATCAGCCAGAATGGCAGTTACATCACCGGAGCCCTGGCCGGCCTTCTGATGTTCCTCGTCGCGGCGCTGATGGCAACCGTTTCCATCATCGTGATTTCCGCCGCCAAGATCATGATCGGCGTGCTGGTCATCTTTGCGCCCGTCGCAATCGCCTGCACGCTCTTCAAGGTGACGGCCCCGCTCTTTGACCGCTGGGTGAACCTGGCCTTGGGCTTTGCTTTCTATCCGATGCTGACCTCGGGCATGGCGGCCTTCACCATCGCGATTGCCCGCGATCTCACCCCCGCCTCTCTCGCCAATGTCGAGACCATCGGCGATGTCCTGAGTTTCGTCGTGGTGATGATGCTCGGCACTGGGCTCATGGCCATGGTTCCGACCATCGCCCAATCGCTGGCGCAGACCGCAACCGGGCTTGGTGGGGTTGCAAACTCGACCTTCCGCACGGCGGGCAGCGTCAAAGGTTATAGCCGGTCCGGCATTGCCGCCGGGATCGGGGCTGGTCGTGGCGCTGCGGGGTTGGATGCCGGGGGGCGACGGCCTTCGGACGCGCGCCTTAACAGCAATACCGCAGGCCAGATCGGGCGATCGGCGGTGCAAACCGCGATGCGCCTCGCCAGCCGTAGCCCCGACAAGAGTTGAGCGCCAAGAATGCCGCGTAACGGAGGACCGCCAATGGAGGCGCATGGATTTGATGTCGATCTCATTCTCGAGCCGCGCCTCTCGGCCCGGCGCGCCTGGGTGGTCGCTGCGGGGGCAGGGGCGCTCAGCCTCGTTCTCGCCACCGCTCTCGTGCTGGTCCTGCCGCTGAGAGAAACGCAGGTCTTCACCGTGCTGGTGGACCGCCAGACCGGTGACGCCGAGAAGGTGCTGCAGGTGGCACCGACCGGTATCGAGGATCAGGAAGCGGTAAAGCAAAGTCTGCTCGTGGCCTATGTCTCAGATCGCGAGGGGTATTTCCTCGCCGGCATTCAGGCGCGGCTCGAAAGCGTGCAGCGCCGCTCGACGGCCGGGGCAGAAGAAAGCCTGCGGCTCCTTTGGTCCAAAGGCGGCGGCAATACGGCCTATCCGCCCGATGTTTATGGTCCGGGGGCGGAAGTTTCCGTGACGGTGCGCCGGATCACTTTCCTTGCCCCGAACGTGGCCCAGATCCGCTTCCTCAAAACCCTACGCAAGACCAAGCAAGAATCCGTAACACAGCCCTTCGTGGCGACGGTTGAATTTGCCTTCGTACCCAAGACCGAACGCTCCCTCGCCCATGTCTGGGAAAACCCGCTCGGCTTTACCGTCTCCTCCTACCGTGTCGATGCCGAAACCTTGGAGTCCAACCCATGACCCGCACCTCCATTTTCCTTCCCGGACTCCTGGCAAGCGGTCTTGCCTTTGCCCTGCCGTCCTTCGCCGAAGTGGCCCCCGCTTCGATGGGCGCTGACGCCCGCGTGCGCTCGGTGCTTTACAACCCGGTTGATGTCATCCGCCTCGACACCCGGTTGCGCGTGAACACCGCCATTGAACTTGGGGCAGGGGAACGGATCGACTCCGTGCTGTTGGGCGACAGCGAGGCTTTCGAGGTCGAAGTTCTGTCAAACCGCACCACCGTGTCGATCAAGCCGGTGATCGCAGGCGCCGAGACCAATATGACGATCTACACCGGACGGCGCACCATCACGCTGGCGATCAGCGAGGGGCGATCCCGCAATTCCACATTCCGATTGGTGCTGCGCTACCCCGAGACGGGCGGAGGTCGGGCGGCCAAGACCGCCGTCGCGGTCGGTTCGCGGGATATCGGTTATGCGTGGTCAGGGGACGAGAAGCTGAAACCCGTCCATATCTGGAACGACGGTCAGGCGACCTACTTCGCTTTCGCTCCGGGTCTCAGGCCATCGATCTTCGGCGTGGATGCCAAGGGGCGTGAGGTCACCCTGAACTCCGGCACCCGCGGCAGCATCGTGCGGGTGCCGGGTCTGCGCGACGCATATTCGATCCGGATCGGCACGCAAGTGCTCTGTATCGAACGTGCGGAGGGAGGAATCTCGACCGACCCCGCGCTTCTCGCCAAACTTCAGAGCTGGGAGTTCTGACATGACCGATCTTCCAAACCCCGAAACCCCGGCCAATCCCGAGAGTGAATACAAGGTCGAGCGCCCGAAGCCGAAAATGACAAGGGCGCAAAAGCTCGGCTTGGCTGCGCTGGTGGCGGGCGCGAGCATTGCCGCGATTTGGGCGATTTGGACGCTCTGGCCTGGCACTCGCACCATCCCCAATGTCGAGACCTCGGCTGTCGAAGAGTTCCAGGATCGGGAAGCTGGCTCACCCTTCGGGGCCATTGAATCTGCGCCCAAGGTGGACGGTGGCGACGGCTTTGCCAATATCGAAGGCGCACTTGCCGCCCAGCGTGAGAGCCTGGAGACGCGCAACGCGGCGCTTCAGGGGGAGGTCAAACGCCTGCAGACGGAACTGGGCGATCTCGCAACACGCGCGGATTCCGAAAAAGACGCCACGGCCAAGGAACTGGCCCTGGCGCTGGAAAAGGCCCAGGCCCGGAATCTCGCGCTGATCGAAGACATGCGCGGTCAGGTTGACCGCGAGATCGCCGCCTTGAAAGCCGACGCAGCGGGAGTGACCGCGGCGAATGCCAAACGAGAAGCCGAACTGGCCGCGAAGCGCGCCGAGAGAGAAGAGCAACTCGCCGCCCGCATTGCCTCGCCCTCGGTCGTCTATGATGGGGGTGACAAATCCGGGGCAGCGGCGGCGGGCATGGGGATGCTCGCCGAGGCAACCTCCAAATCACTCGATGCTGTCGGCCGGGATTTCGTGCAATCGGGCCGCGTGGCGACCGAGGTCGAGAATGCCCAAGTCATCGCCAATCCGTCGAATACCGTGCTGCAGGGCACGATGATCGAAGCGACACTTGAGAATGCGGTGGATTCCAGCCTACCCGGACAGATCACTGCCATTGTCACGCGGCCCGTTTGGTCCTTCGATCAGGCACAGATCCTGGTGCCCGCAGGCTCGCGACTCTTTGGCGAGTATTCTTCGGAAGTTGCCATCGGTCAGGGCCGCATCCTCGTGGCATGGACCCGGCTCGTGACGCCGGATGGTCAATCCGTGCAGATGGAAGCCTTCGGCGGTGATGCCCAAGGTCGCTCCGGCATCACCGGCAAGGTCAAAAGCCGCTTTGCGGCACGCTTCGGATCAGCGGCGCTGATTTCGCTTCTGGGCGCCGCTCCCGCCGTCGCTGCCGCAAAATACACCTCCAAAATTTCCTCCGACACCGCCGAGAATATCGGCCAGGATCTGAGTTCCGCCATGGGCTCAGCCGTCGAGACCTATACCAACCTGCCGCCGGTCATCACCGTGGACCCCGGGGCCGCCATCACCGTTATGGTGGACCGCGATCTGGAGTTCTGGTGATGGACGGCCAACCTTCGTTTCTTAGCACCTATCTCTCCCCCCTCGCGCCGATCCTGCAGCGCGAGGATTTGATCGAGATCGCCATCAATCCTGATGGCAAGGTTTGGATCGAGTGCAAGGGTGGCAGCCACATGGAGCTTGTCCCGCATCTGCTGATTGACCGGGCTCTGTCGGTGAACCTTGGCCAGGCCATCGCTTCATCCGTGGGCGTGCATTTCTCCGAGAAGAAGCCGACGGTCTCGGGGAAAATCACCTGGGGTGCCATGGCAATTCGGGCACAGGTTGTCGCACCGCCGATTGTCGAAGGCGGCATGGCGATCACGCTGCGACCATTCAAGGTTGCGGCGGACACGCCGATCAGACCCACGCTTCTGCACGGGTCCCTGATCGATCTCGATCATCGGAAGCGCGAGCTTGGGAAGGAAGTCCTGAAGCGGGCCGAGGCGGGCGACGTGGAGGCCGCGATGCGGCTTTGCGTACGCAAGCGGCTGAATGTGTTGATTTCTGGTGGAACCTCGACGGGCAAAACCACCTTTGCGCGGACACTTCTGGCGATGGTTGATCCGGCGGAGCGCGTGGTGACCATCGAGGATGCTTATGAACTCTTTCCGGCGCAGGCGAATGTCGTGGCTCTGAAGGCAGACAGGAATTCTCAAGGGGAGCGGACACCGGCGCGGCTGCTTGAAGCCTCGCTGCGGATGCGGCCGGACCGCATCATCTTAGGCGAGTTGCGTGGGGAGGAGAGCCGGACGTTTCTGGAAGCGATCAACACCGGGCATGGCGGGTCGTTCACGACGATCCATGCTGATACCGCGCGCAAGGCCATCGATCGGTTGGCGATCATGGTTATGGCTGCGGGGCTCGGGATGGGGTTCGAGGAGGTAAAGCGGTATTGTGAAGGGTCGGTGGATTTGGTCGTGCAGTTTGAGCGACGAGGTGGGGTGCGCGGGGTGGCGGAGGTCTGGCTGCCGTGCGCCAGTTAAGTTTGGAACGTGAGTAGCCCGGTTTTCACCTGCAGAATAGGAACACGATCCTTTGACTTCGATGTTTGAAGGCTACGGGCGGAAAGCTGTCGTTCGCGTCCAACTTGTTTGGCGGGCTGGATGCGCGAAACCAGTCGTTCGACAGAGATTCATTTTGTCGAACACAAGTGGAGTTTGTGCCTTTCAGGTTCCTAGGGATGAGCTTCGCAGGCGCGCTGGGTAGAATTCCGGTGCGATGACCGTCAGTTTGGCGGGTTCAGGTGTATCCAGCAACTCATAGGCGGTCTGGATCAGGGCGCGGTGGCGTTGGCGGACCATGTGAACCGGAAACCGCAGAAGGGCGGCTAAGGGGTCGTAGTCATAACAGCCGAAGACGCACCGATTGATCTCGTCCTCGGGCAGGCCCCCGAGGAAGTCGAGCACGCCTTCGAAGCAGGTGATCGAGTTGACCAGAAGGCCGGAGGGCAGACCGCCCAGCGTGGCATGTAAGGTCACCAGAGACTCGCGTGTTTTGCCAGGATCATAGGTTGAAGGGATGATCTGGTTTTCGTCCCATGGCTGGCTGGATTGGCGCATCGCCTCGCGGAATCCCTCGATCCGGTCGCCAGTTGCGAACTGGTCCGCGTCACCACCGAGGAAATAGACACCAGCGAGGCCGGTTCCCGGTGGCAGAGGCATTGAAGCAAGAATGAGGTTGCTCAAACCGCGCGCACCTTCGCGGTTGTCGGTGATGACGGACGGTGCGTGGCGCGAGGGGTGGTCGATGAAGACATGGCGCAATTGTGCATCATGGCAGATCTGGCTGATCGCGTCTGGGTCATGGGCAGCCACGATGAACAATTGATCAATAGCATAAGACAGAAGGTCGCGAACCGTGGCGCTTTCCTCGGCGGGGTCGCGGTGGGTGGCGACGATGACCGGGCAAAGGCCGCGGTTGCGGGCCTCGCGCGCGAAGCTTTCGCTGAGCGAGGAGAAGTATTTATTGTCGTGGTGCGGCAGGATCAGCGCCACCAGCCCCGACCGGGCATGCCGCAGCCCCCTAGCCTGAAGATTTGGGGTATAGCCTTGCCGGGCAGCAACCGCGCGGATTCGTTCGACAGTGTCCTCGCTGATACGTCGCTTCTTCCAGTTGTCGCCCAAGGCCGCACTGACGGTCGAGGGCGAAGCCCTAACCTCGCGGGCGATGTCGTAAATCGTGCTTTTTGACTGTGGCTTGTGAGAGGCATTCATGCCGGAGGGACTTTCATGACGGTTGCCCGAACCATACCGCGATGAAGGCAAGCTTCAACGCGAATTCCTGCGAAATTATGTGTTGACAGGCTATAGGGGTATTCGGCTATGTAAGCACCATCGATTGTGCAAGTCAAGAATCGATGGAATGAAGCATCCGGTTCACTGGGCTCCCTGAATTGGGGCCTAAGAAACCAAGTTGCTCCCAAGACGCACAATCGATTGTGCGATACGGAACGTGCTCTGGGAGGAGACGCCATGCGACTTTTGACGGACTGGCCCATGGCCAGAAACGGTAGCCTTTTGCCCGACTCCGGGAGCCCATTCAGCTTGCAGAACGCGATAGAAATGACTTCGGTGGAGGAACGGACATGAAGGGTTTTGGCGTCCATACCAGCATGTGGACGATGAACTGGGATCGCGCTGGCGCCGAAAGTGCCGTCGCGGGGGCTTTGAGCCATGGGTTTGATTTCGTCGAAATCGCGCTGACCCAGCCGACGCAGGTGGATGCGCCGCACACGGCTGCCCTTTTGGAAAAGCACGGGCTCTCGGCGGTCTGTTCTTTGGGTTTGCCGGAGCGGTGCTGGGCCTCGCGCCATCCTGATCTTGCCATCGACTACTTGAAGACCGCGCTGGATGTGACCATGGCCTGTGGTGCTTTGGCTCTGTCTGGGGTAACCTTCGGCGGCATCGGCGAGCGCACCGGCCATCCGCCAACCGAGACCGAAATCGACAATGTGGCCCGAACCCTGGAGGCCGCAGCCAAGCACGCCCGCAAGCTGGGGCTGGAGTTTGGCATCGAACCGGTCAACCGCTATGAAAACCATATCCTCAACACGGGCTGGCAGGCGGTGGCCATGATTGAGCGGGTGGGGGCTGACAACATCTTCGTCCACCTCGACACCTATCACATGAACATCGAAGAAAAGGGTGCGGGCAACGGCATTCTCGATGCGAAGGATCACCTGCGCTACATTCACCTGTCGGAAAGCGACCGTGGCACGCCCGGCGAGGGCAACTGCCCATGGGATGAGATATTTGCAACCCTGCGGGCCATCGGCTTCTCGGGCGGGCTGGCGATGGAAAGCTTCATCAACATGCCGCCGGAATTGGGCTTTGGCCTGTCGGTCTGGCGTCCAGTTGCCAAAAGCCGGGACGAGGTCCTCTCGAAGGGCCTGCCGTTCCTGCGCAACAAGGCGCAGCAATACAAGCTGATCTGACGGACAATCCAATGCGCCTCACCGCATTGCCTGCACCAAGGACCGCGCCCCGCGGAACGGGGCATAAATCCGGGGAATTACCCGAAGGGAGGAAACGAATGAAAAAGATTTTCACGTTCGTCAGCGCTCTTGCGCTGTCAGCAGGTCTAGCCAACATGGCGAGCGCGCAAGAGATTGGCATCGTCGTCAAAATAGGTGGCATTCCATGGTTCAATGCGATGGAAGAAGGCATCAAGAAGAAGGCCGACGAATTGGGTGTGAAAGCCGAGATGATCGGGCCGACCTCAGCCGATCCGGCACTGCAGGTGCAGGCCATCGAGGATCTGATCGCCAAGGGCGTCAAAGTCATCGGGGTCGTGCCGAACGACGAAAAAGCACTAGAGCCGGTTCTCAAAAAGGCTCGGGACGCGGGTATCATCGTGATTTCCCACGAAGGGCCGGGTCTGGAAAACGTAAACTGGGACTTTGAGCTCGCTTCGGTCAAAGGTTTCGGTGAGGCGCATGCGAAGCTTCTGAGTGATAATATCAAGGGCCCGGGAAAGTATGCGGTCTTCGTCGGCTCGCTGACCGTTCCGCTGCACAATGCTTGGGCGGATGCCGCGATTGGCTGGCTGAAGGCCAACCGGCCCGATCTGGAAATCATCGGTGACCGATACGGCGTGGCCGAGAACGTCGACGACAGCCGGAAAACATCGCTGGATCTGATGGCGGCGAACCCCGACCTGAAGGGTATTCTTGCCTTCGGAAGCCAAGGGCCGATCGGCGCGGGCCGTGCTATCGACGAGCGTGGCATGGGCGGGCAGGTCTTCGTGGCTGGCCCCTTCTCGCCCGGACAGGGCGCCAAGATGGTCCATGACGGCGTTCTAACCGGCGGCTTCATGTGGAACCCCGAACAAGCGGGCGAGGTCTTCGTGACCATCGGCAAGATGCTGATCGACGGACAGAAGATCAAGGCTGGCGATGATATCCCTGGCCTAGGCGTCGTGCAGCCCGATGCCGCGACCAAGGACATCATCACCGACAACCTGTTGCCGCTGAACAAGGACACCGTGGACGGCCTTGCCGCCATGGGTCTTTGACCAAAAACGACCAGGAGCCGCGGGCAAGTTTGCCCGCGGCTTTGTCCATCACCCGGAGAGTGACATGACCGACCCGACAGCCGAACCCTACGCCTTGCGCCTGAAAGCTGTATCCAAGGTCTTTGGCGGCGCGAAAGCCCTTGATGCCGTGGATTTCGACGTCAAGGTGGGCGAAGTGCATTGCCTTGCCGGGGAAAATGGTTGTGGCAAGTCGACGCTAATCAAGATCGTCACGGGCGTCTATCGCCCAGAATCGGCAGACCTAGTCGAGCTTTTCGGTGAAAGGCTAGAGACTATTACACCGGTGATGGCACGGCAGAAGGGCGTCTCTGTCATCTGGCAAGATCTTGCCCTGTTTCCGAACATGAGCGTCGCCGAGAACATCGCCTTTGATGAACTCGTGGGCCTGCGCCCCAAGGCCGTTGACTACCGGGGCATGAAAACCCGCGCTGCAGAGGTGCTGGGTCGGCTTGGCGTGACCCTTGATCTGGATGCGCCGCTGGACAGCTTGCTGATTGCCCAACGACAAGTCGTGGCCATTGCCCGGGCCTTGATGAACG
The DNA here is from genome assembly GCF_030652235.1 of Cypionkella sp. GTDB lineage: Bacteria > Pseudomonadota > Alphaproteobacteria > Rhodobacterales > Rhodobacteraceae > Cypionkella. Next base: position 13,933 of record NZ_JAUSBA010000071.1, on the reverse strand, counting down.
ATGCCCGGCTTATTTTCATGGACGAGCCGACCGCTTCGCTGACGCAATCGGAAACCGATCGTTTACTGGACATCGTACGAAAGCTCTCGGCCTCCGGCGTCGCCATCGTCTTCGTGAGCCACCGTCTGGCAGAGGTTCTCGACATCGCCGCCCGCGTGACTGTGGTCCGCGATGGCCGTTTGGTCGGGGTGTTTACAACCAAGGGAATGACACAGGCGCGGCTTGGCGAGCTGATGACGGGCCATCTGCTAGAGGCTGGCGTTGTGGCCGCCGACAAGTCCGCATCTCCAGTCGTTCTGGAGGTGAGGGGGCTGAGTGTGGCGGGCCAGTTCGACGATGTCGATCTGAGCATACGCGCCGGAGAGGTCGTGGGTCTGGTCGGTTTGATTGGCGCGGGCCGCACCGAACTTGCACATGCGATCATGGGAATGACGCGCCTGACATCGGGAGAAATGCGGCTGATGGATGCGCCTTATCGTCCGACCTCAATCCGCGCGGCTATTGCGCAGGGACTTGCATACGTCTCGGAAGATCGATTGCAGTTGGGGTTGCTGCAAAAGCAGTCCATCGCCGACAATGCCGCGATTTCGGTGCTTGACCGTTTGCTCGACCGCGCCGGCCTGATCTCGGCGGCCAAGAAGGAAGACCTGATTTCGGGTTGGGTCGCCAAGCTTGGCATCAAGATCGGCAAATCCGAGAACGCCATTTCGACCCTGTCGGGCGGCAATCAACAGAAGATCGTGTTGGCGAAATGGCTGGCAACGCAGCCCAAGCTTCTGATCCTGGACAGCCCGACGGTGGGCGTCGATGTCGGGGCACGAGCAGGGATCTTCCGCATCGTCCGCAGTCTGGCCGATCAGGGGCTGGGCATCTTTCTGATCACCGACGAAGTGACCGAAGCCATGTTCAATGCCGACCGTGTCCTGCACATGGCGCAGGGGCGCATCTTGGGCCAGCACAATCCCCGCATCACGTCCGTGGAACAGATGGAGACTGCAATCTATGCGTAACGCTCTCAGGAACCGGCAGGTCGAACTGCGTCTGTTCATCGTCCTTGCCGCGATGTGCCTTGGCCTGTCGCTGGCAACCGACACGTTCTTCACGCTTGGAAATCTGACCTCACTGCTCAATAACAACGCAGTCAATATCATATGGGCTGTCGGGCTTCTGGTCGTGCTGATCGGTGGCGGCATCGACATTTCCTTTGCCGTCGCTTCAAGCGTAGTGCAATTCGTTGCCGCCAAGCTACTGGTCGGGATCGGTGGCGGAAACTGGGCGCTTGGTTTTCTGATCTGCGGCACGCTCGGCGTGGCTTTGGGCCTGCTGAACGCCGCCCTGATCCATGGATTCCGGATCACCTCGATCATTGTCACCATTGCCACCTTCAACGTCTTTTTCGGGTTGCTGATGTTCCTGAGCGGCGGGCGAAGCATCTATGACCTGCCGGAATGGTGGATTGATCGGGTCGCCATCTTTCGCAGCCAGGCAGCCGAAGGTCCTGCGGCGGAACTGACCTTGGCCGTCGCAGTGATGGCGGTTTGTGTAGCCGCGACCTGGATTCTGATCCGCCGCCTGAACCTTGGCCGTCAGCTTTATGCCTTTGGCGACAATCCCGAAGGCGCACGACGCGCCGGGGTGAACATCGCCGCCATGCAGGCCTTGGCCTTTGGTTGGTGCGGCTTGATGACCGGTATCGCGGCCCTGATGCAGGTGAGCATCGTGCAAGAGGTGGTTCCGAATGCCCTTTCGGGCCGCGAATTGCAGGTGCTTTCTGCGGTGGTGCTTGGTGGCGCACGGCTGGGCGGCGGCAAGGGCACGATTTCCGGCTGCATCCTGGGCGTGCTGTTCGTGGCCGTCACCCAGAACGGGCTAAACCTCATGGGCGTGTCGCCCTTCGCCTTCCAGATGATCATCGGCGCGGCGATCCTTGTCGCCATTTCCACATCGAACATGCAGTTCGGAACACTGGTCGGATTCGGCCACAGGGGGCAGAAATGACCGCAGCACTTGATCGCGCACGCCGGGTTATGGGGCGGGAAACGCTTGGCCTGCTGGCCCTGATGGTCGTGATGGTGGCGGTGTTCAGCCTTGCTAGCCCGAAGTTTCTGACGGCGGCAAACCTGTCCTCAATGGGCTATCAGGCACCGCTGCTGGGGCTTTTGACCATCGCCATGCTGGCCCCGATGATTTCCGGCGGCTTCAACCTAGCCGTCATCTATACAGCGAATATTTCCGGCCTGACCTTTGCTTGGGTGTTGCTACAGTTCGGCGGGGCGGACGCGGGGCTGGGTGCCATCATTATCGGCGTGGCTGCGGCCTTGCTGGTGGGTGCGCTGGCAGGGGCAACGATGGGACTCGTCATCGCCTATGTCGGGGCCCATCCGATCATTGTCTCGCTTGCGATGATGATCTTCCTGCGCGGCTTGGGCGAGTTTCTCACCCGCGGAGGAGATATTTCGGGCTTTCCGGAGAGCATTGCTTTCCTGGGGCACGGGGCAGTCTTGGGTGTCCCCGCGCCGATGATCCTGTTCGGACTTGTCGCACTGGCCTGGCACATCCTACTCCGCCGCACAAAACACGGTTTCGCCGTGTATATGGTCGGATCAAACATCCGCGCCGCCGAATATGCTGGTCTGAATACCAAACGCACGCTGGTGATGATCTATGCGTTGTCCGGCACCGTCTGCGCGATTGCCGGGATCCTGATGCTGGCCCGTTTCAACTCGGTCCGGGTTGGACATGGCGAGGCCTTGCTGCTGGTCACGGTTCTGGCCATCTTCCTTGGCGGCATCGACCCTTTCGGCGGACATGGCAAGGTTGCTCCGGTGGTTCTGTCGATCCTCATTCTTCAGATACTGTCCTCCGGGTTGAACTTGATCGGGACCAATCAGCACTTCGCAACGGCGGTTTGGGGTTTGTTTTTGATCGCCGTCATGATCCTGCGATCAGAATGGGCATCAGCGCTATTTCTGAAAGCATCGCCCAGAAATGGGCGAGGTTAGATTTTGAACGGCAAGGCCTCTTGCCGTGACGCCATCCTTGGCACATTTTCAGGGACAAAGGGATTTTGCAGCCTAGTGTCGTGACGCGTCTTCGATCTCCGTTCGTGGTCGGCTGGCAGTCTCGGCTAAAGGCGGGGCACCGCGCCTGACTTGACTGCAGCAAAACTGGGCAGCGACCTCTCACTTGGTCTGCGTGTAGGGCCTTCGCTTCGATAAACCTGAGCGACCGCAACTGGGAATGCACTCAAAAGACCGAAGGGCAACTTTGGGCCGATCATGTTCGAAAGCTCACCTTCGGCCGCGATTTCGCAGCCCGAGAAAGATTGGTGAAAACTGTTGCCGCTTCTGCTAAGGACTTACCCAGATCAGAATTTGCAGTGAAGCTAGTCATGCGCGGTAAATTTGGGCCGCCTGGTGACTGCTTCCTTAGCCCAAGGTCCGGCAGCGCCCAACGACTTCTCGCCCGATCAATCGGCCCAAAATGCCGATCCTCATAGTACCTGACGTGCCGCGCCCGTATAGGATATTGTCCTTCCGCCAGCACCAACACCTCGTCGAGCGGAAACCGCAGCAACTCATTCGCAGAAATCAACGGCCGCTCCTCGGAACGGCGACTGACATTGGCACTGTCCTCCAGCGCTCGGATGCGCGACTGGCTCTCTGTGACTGCTGTAACGGTAGACCGCCCAAGAGCATTGGAAAGCACATCGGCCGTCCGGTCATCCTGCGGCGTCATGTAGATCTGCACGCCAGCCCCACCTTGCAGCGACCTGCGCCCGGTCTCACCATAGATGTCGTCCAGACCCGGAATGGTCTGGGAGATGATAAAGAATCGCCCCCCAAAGCTGCGGATCGTCTTGATCGAGGAGAGTACCAGAGGCTGCCGCCCGAGTTGGTCGAACTCATCCATCAGAAACATCACCGCGTGCGGCTCGTCCGGCCCGGGCTCCTTGCGCTGCAGCGAGGCGATGGCATCCGCGAAGAGAAGACGCACGAGGGGGGCGAGAGTTTTCAGATGCTCGGGCTGGACGATGATATAGAGGCTCTGCGGTTTGACCCGAAATGTCGAGAAGTCGAAATCGCTTGCCGAGGTCACGCGGTCGACCGCCGGATCGTTCCAAAGCTCAAGGCCGGAACCCTGAATCACTGAGACATAGGCGCCGAGTGTCTTTTCCGGAACGTCAGCCATTTCAAGGAAGGTGCGCGAGACGATCGGGATCTGTGTGTCTTCGGCAATGGCGGTGTAAGACTTCTTCTTGTCGCCGCCTCCGGCCATGATCTCACCGGCATAGCCAAGGGTCGGTCGGCGCTGCTCAATGGCATAAAGACAGGACGCGATGAAGAGGCGCTTGCCTGCGTTGAAGAAGCTCTGCGCGCTTTCGCCCTCCGGGATGAGGAAGAGGTCGGCCATCGAGTTCAACGCCGTGTACTGCCTTTCGGCCGAGGGTAGGTCGGCGATGCGGGCGAGGGGGTTGAAGCGGTGCGAGCCACGCTCCTCGTCAAAGGGCGAAAAATACCAGATTGCGTTCTTCAACCCATGCTGACGGTGAATTGAGGTCTTGGCAAAATTCTCGCCCTTCACATCAAGGATGATGCCTGACCCTGAGAAGTGAAGAAGGTTCGGGATGACGAAGCCCACGCCTTTGCCGCGTCCGGTGGGTGCGATCATTATCGCATGCGGGAATCGGTCCGGCGGTGCCATGACAAAGGGCGCGGCGGATTTCGGGGAGCCGAGCTTGCCGAAGATGAAGCCGTTCTGGTCGAGATTGCCGGTCATCTTGTTGCGCTTCAGCTCTCGCTTGGTCTGGAAATGCGCGTCGTCATACTGGTTAAGGCGTCCACGATGGACACCGGCCAACCCGACCAGGGTAAGGGCGACGGTCACAGTACCGTTGATGATGAGCGCCCCGTGCAGGGTGGCCGATCGCGCCTCAAGATCAGCCCAGGGATAGCGGATGAACCACAGACCCATCGGGCTGAGCGTCTCAAAGCTCTCGCGGAAGGCCACGAGAACATAAATCGTGGCCAGCATACCGCCAATGTAGATGCCGGTCATCAGACCCAAGACAACAGCAAGCGGATACCGCCAGATGGATTCAAGATTTGACAGCATGGGGACAGATCCTCAGAGTTCGTGGTCGTGCCCGGCGCTGCGCTCGCGCTGACCGAGTTCGGCCGCGCGCGACTGGCTGCGCGCGAGATCCGCCCAAGGCCCGACCGTGCCGGACTGGCCAAGGTCGCCTTCGTTTTTCAGTTCATGTGCCACGGCGGCACGCAGCGCCGGATCGCGGATCTGCCCGGTGAGGGGGCCAAAGTCGCCCGACCGCACGCGATCGAGATCCTCTGGCCGCAAACTCTCCTGCATCCGGTCGACAATCGCCTCGAGCGCGGGCACTTCCGAGAGCCGCAGATGCCGCTCGGCCGAAAGCAGCTGATCCTTTGCCAGAACTTCGGACAGGGCAGGGACCAGATCGAGCCCCTTGAGGGCGGCATCGATCTCTCTGCCGAAATCCCGCTCGGCCTCGCGCCATAGGATCAGCGCCTCCGGACTCTCTTGCGCGCGCCATGCCGTAAGCTGACCTTCGCTGCGTTCCGGCACCGTAAAGCGCGCGACCATTTCTTCGACGCTGGTCCCGGCAGAACGCAGGTCGTCTTCCCGAAAGGAGAAGAGGGCGGAGAGCCGCGCACCCACCTCTTCCCGGACGTGCACCAACGTGGCGCGCAAACCTTCGCCGAGCGAGACGCCTTCGGTCATTCCATGCTCAAGACGCGCCAGCGAGGCGAGAGTCGGATTGTGATAGGGGTCGTCGCTACGCTCAGCGGCCCGGGCGTGCTCAGCGAGGAGCAGGTTTTCCGGGGCCAATTGCAGCGAGGCGCGCGCCTGATCTGCAAAACTGCGCTCCAACTCGACCCGTTCGGCCGAGGGCTCCATCACGCGGATCGCCTCCCAGGCCTCGGTGGCCGACGCGATCATCTCCGCCCGCGCCGCTTCGATCCGGGCTGCGGCATCGCCCTCGGCGTGAAGGGTGGCATCGGGCATCTGGGGAACTCCTTGTATTAAAGCGGAAGCGGAGGCGCCAAGCGCACGGGCAAGGCGGGTCAGGAAAGAGGATGCTGAGGGTTCAGCGCCGGAAGCGGACGCGAGACCGGCAATCTGGCCCAACTCATCATAGTCGCGGGCGAAGCCCTGCAGCGTGCCAATGCGGCGCGCCCGCTCACCATCAGACATCGGAGGCGGGGGAGGCGCTGTGGTCTTGCCAGCAGCATGAGACGCCCGCATCTCGGTTTCCCGAGGAGCGTTCTCGATCAGGCCACGCGACAGCCGCGTTGAGGCGACGATGTTCAGCCCGTGCTCCTGGGAAATCTCGGCATGAAGCTCGCGCATCACATCGAAGTTCAACGCGGCATGACGGCAAATCGACATAAAGCGGCCCTGTTCAATGCCGTGCTTGTCCACCACGAAATGCGCGTGAAGATGATCGGTGTCCCTGTGCAGCGCCGCGACATAACGCCAGACATCGCCAAACTCGCCGGAGCCAAAGACGGCCTGCCCCCAGTCGCGCGCAACGGCCTCCGCCCGCTCGGTGTCCACACCGCGCGGAAAGCTCAGGATGATGTGGTCAGTATGACCGCGCTTCGGCGCGCCGTTCCAGGTCGAGGACCAGGTCTGGGCAATCCCACCCGTGCGCTCAGGATCGAAGTCGCGATCATAGCCCGCAAGATTGCACCAAGTGCTCTGCACACCCTCCTCTCGGGCGACATAGTCCAAAAGCCGCTTCAACTCCTGCGGCGTGCGGGTGCTACCGCCTACGATACGCTTGACGACCGACTGCCAGCTTCGCGGGGCTGCCGCATTGCGCAGAAGGGCACGCGACCGCCGTTCCTTCGGCGAACCAAGTCGACCCTCGGCCCCGCCGCCGCCCGACCGGCCACGGCGTTTGCCGTCCAGCACATGGCCCAGAACCCGATCTTCAACGCTCGGGCGGGTCATTTGGCGGCCGCCTTGGTCGGGGTAACGGCGGGGTCAAAGCAGGCACGCCCCTGCGCCTCAGCGATCAGGCCGACCACCTCGTCGACGAGATCATCAACGCGCGCCGCGACCTTGCGGACAAGGGCGGCATCCCCTGCCTTCCAGTGCAAACGGCCTACAGCCCCAAGCCGGGCCAACTGGTTGAGGTTGTTGCCGACGGCCGCCAGATCGCGCCGTGCTGCAGCGATTGCTTCGATCTCGGGTGACTGCAGGGCAAGCAGACAGGTAGCCTGCCTGACAAGGTGCCTGATTGCCTCGGAAACTGTCAGGTCAGTTGATCGTATGGCTGTCAGCAGATGTGCATGTTCAGCCTCCGTCACCCGGAAGTTCAGCTTAACTGCCAGACGGGTTCTATCTCGGCATTCAGCGTCTTCCTTCACCCGTGACACGGTCTGGCGATGCCGCCCAAGAGCACGGGCCACGGCTCCGACGTTCTCGCCAGCAGCAAGGCGGGCGCGAATGCGGGCCCGGTCGTCATCGGAGAGGCGTGAACCATTCATGCTATTGAAACACCATTATCAGAATCACAACACACGTGTACCACAGGTCACCTTTCCAGCCAACCGTCCTCATCGACCGGTTTCCGCTCCTCCGAAGAGGAGCCCGCTTGCGGAAACCGGACAGCCGATGAGGACTCTGTATGGCGTCAGGGGTCGGCGGCTTGCCCGTCGACAGAACTCCCTGCGCCCGGCCGTCAGGCCTCCGAAGGACCAGATCCTGCTGGGGTGATGCATTGATATTGCTATATTAATGGCCTCTCATGTGAGCATGAGCTTCATGGTTACCCGGTGCCAGGGGCATGAATATGAAGACTTCCGGGACGGAGGGAGGGCAGGAGGGCAGGAGGGCCGCCAGAGGTAGGTTCGATTTCGTGCTGCTCTGCGGCGGGCGTGCTGGCGAATGTTGGCGTCAGCGATCCGCGTGTTGGCTAATTTTTCGCTCTTAGTCTGCGCACAGGCGAACGGGCAGACAGCTATACATGCAACATCGCGGGGATTCTTGCTTCACGATCATGCGGGCGGCCGGCAAGACTGGGTTTGATATCCGTCGGGGCCGGCAGCCGTGCAGGCTGTTGCCAAATCCGGCACGCAAACATGCAAACAGGCAGCCTTGCATGACTGCGTTTTGAGCGAGTGGCAGCCGTTTCCGGATTAGGTTCAAACCATCCAGATCGCCAAATTACCGCAGTCCGTGACCGTTTCGGGTAATTTCTTCCGCTTCAGAACGACTTCATTTGACGAAACCGCGCACCGACACCTAGACCGCCTGCCGAAACAGGAAACAAACCAAATCAACTGATGGCCCTTATGGCCATACATCTTCCCGCAGCGGAGGATCTGACCAGTCATGGCCAAATCCGCCGCCCGATCATGGAGGTCCAAAGTGACAAAAGTCATCACAATTGTGCAGACCAAAGGCGGGGCAGGCAAGACCACCACCGCGATGCTTTTAGCCTCGGCCGCGCTGGACGCGGGTCGCCGCGTCACACTCATCGATGGCGATGTGAACGCTCAATTGGGACGCTGGCGGGATAGCTTTGAACTGGCCAACTGGGAGGCGATCAAGAAGCCGGTCTGGCCAGAAGCCCTGACCATCCTGTCGCCGCCCGAGACCGTGGAAGGTCTTCTGGCTCTCCTTGAAGAGGAAGAAGCGCGCGGCGTCGATATGGTTATCATCGACACACGGCCAGGCACCCATACGGATACCGAGGACTTTTGCCTGATCTCGGATCTGGTGCTGATCCCGGCGCGCCCTGTCTTCGCGGAATGGGAGATGACTCACCGCGCCGTTATCTGGATGGATGACCTCCGCGCATCAATCGCAACAGGCGAACGCTTCCCGGCGGTGCGGGTTCTGGTGATCGATGCTGGCGCAAAGATCATCGACGCCGCCATCCGGGAAGGAGGTCTGAATTTACTACCCAAGCGCGATCAGGATGTTCTGGGGGAAATCCTTAAGCTTGATCATCTCGACGTGATCGTTCCGCATTCGAAAATCCTGGAACAGATGGGCTTTCACGGCCCGTTGGGACCGGCGGCGGTTGCCAATGGCCGTGCTGCGGGAGGTCGGCTGATGGCGGATGCGATCAACCGTCAACTCGAGGTCGCACGGAATGTTCTCGCTGGGATCGACGCGGCGGTGCTGCATTGAACCGTTTCCGGATTCCCACGCGTGTGGCACCCTCGCCAGCGGCCGAAGAACCAGGGCTGCAAAATTCCGCTGCACGGCTGCGCTCTTCGCGCGACGTTCAAGCTCGCCTCTTGGCTGAACGCCGGGGCGAAGCTGGTGGTGCGGAAAGCAACGATCGCAATGCCGCGCCGGCCGTTGAGCAAGCAGCCTCGGCAGAAAGTCCCGTCAAGGGGGAAGCGCCTGTCCGCGGTGCAAGCGCTGAGTTCCATCCTGCAAACCCATCGCAAAAAATCGCCAAGGTGAAGCTGGTCATATCCTATCGCTTGCCATTGCGGATCGAACCAGAAGTTGCAGACATCGCCGAAAGAGACGCGGTGACCGTGGAATACGTACTGCGCGGCATGGCGCGCGACGGGCGCGAGGTGTTGCGGGAAATGCGCGGGGGTCGCGATGTCGAAGTACTGGCCCCAGAAGCGACAAGTCTTGAGCGGGTCGCTGTCGGTATCAAGACCGTGGGCGAACCGATGACCGTCTATGTCCGACCAGATACGCTGGCGGCAATGCACCACGCGTTGGGCGATCCTTGGAGCGTGATGCCGCGCGCAACGGTGGTCGGGGTCTTTTTCACAGCCATTGTGGTGCGCCTTTTAGCAGCGCGCCGAGCCGGGTGATCCCCAAGCATGCCTAGTAAAATTCGGATACATCAATCGTCATTCGCAGGCGAAATCAGGCAGCGGCGGCGTCTCGAAGCTCAGGCTGTCATGGCTCGAAACCACAGCGAATTCGCCGCCCTTGCGCAGAATGTCCACCAACTTGGTCCATTCCGCCGTATCGGCCTTTGCCTGCGCGGCGGTGCCGTTCGCAGTCGCCAAGCGTGCCTGCTCGCCAGTCTTCGCCAGGAACACGACGGTTGTGGGTGCTACGTCTTTGGGCAGCCTCGCGATCACCGCGCCATTCGGTGTCGTGCCAAACACGCGGTCCGGGTCGCAGACGATGCGAACAAGACCTTTGCCTTGGGTGAGGCTCAAAACTGGCAGGCCACGTTCCGTGGTTGCTGTCCAGTTGTCGAGCGCCAGCGCCGGACCAGACATACAAACCAGCGCCAATGCGCTGAGGCTAACGGACAGAGCATGCATCGACACGGAATCCTTCTCACCAGGGTGCTACCATATCATATCACCACTCTTAAAGTCGATAGTTATGTTGTGATTTGCGGCCTCTCCACCCCGTGGCACCCAATTCTACACTGGAGGCACTTCCATGCCTGAAAAAACTGCTGACAGACTTGAAGCGAGAGTATGGGTCAAAAAAGCTGAGGGAGACCTACTGGTCGGCGAGAGGGTCCGAGGGGAAGACGGCGCTCTGACAATGATCTGGCATGTCGAACCGGGGATGATCCTTGAAGTGATGTGGATCGAAATTATCGGCGAGGAGCCGACTGAGCCATCAGCAATTTGAATCGGACCGCCTGATGTGATTCAGATTTCTGATTGGACAGGGCAGGGCCGTGGGAACATCCTTGTGCCAGGAGGCCGTGATGTTCTGCCAGTTGCTCCACCGCATTGATCCCGATCAGAACATGGCACGGTATTACCGGGTCGAGGCGCTGTCGGATCTTTTCGGCGCGGTCATCGTCGAACGGCGTTGGGGTCGGATTGGCAGCAGGGGACAATTCCGCCAAACCACCTATGCCTCCGCGCCTTTGGCAGAGGTAGCGGCGTCAAAATGGATCAAAGTCAAAGAGCGCCGGGGGTATCGGAGCCCTGGCCCGGGCGGGGCTTCGAGTTGACTAAGAAGCTGCAGCTCGGCGTCAGCCCTTGCTGGTAAACCGATAGGCCTCAATGTCATTGAGTGTAACCAGACCTTTCATCACGGCGATCGCAACAGCTTGGGTTGCATTCGCCGCACCCAATGCCTTGCGCGCGCGTTCAACGCGCTTCTTGATGGTGTCTTTGCTGACACCATCGCGATTTGCGACCTCTTCCTGGCTGAGACCTTCAGCAAGACCCTGAAGTGCACTGCGCTCGCTCGCGGTCAGTCCGGCGTGTTTCCCGACTGCAGCCAGGAGGCGCTGAAAAATTTCGTTGAGCGTCTGCAACTCGTCATCGGTGAACTCCCGATCCGGGCGCGCCGCAGAAATCAGGCATTTTTCATTATCGGCAGTTGCGTTGCGCGCAACGATCATGGCGCCAAAGTTGAGACCATAAGCGCGGGCCTCGGTGAGCACCCGAAGGGAGGTCGCTTTCATGCCCGCGACGGAAAATTCGCTCCATCGCTTGGTACCGGTTCCAACCACGCTCCACAGCACAACGGGATCGAACATGACGTAGCGGCGACGGGTATAGGTCTCCACCCACTCTGCGGGATAGGTGACATGGTAGAATTCTGGCGACATATAGCGGACATTCAGGGCCAGGATATAACCCGATGGCGCGATATCGCGCAGGGCGGCGTCAATTTCGGCAAATCCTGGAACAAGGCGAATTAGCATCGACATGATGATACACTCGACATTGAGGCCTTACCACATTCGGTAAGGTACTGGATCATATCTGCAGTTTCGATATTTTATGCGGTAATGCAAGTCTAAGGTTGACAAATATGTTAGAAATATCAGTGGCCTCCATGTCGGAGGCAACTGCACGATGGGATTTGGTTCGTGCGTTCATGGTACTCAGGCGCCGGGTGTTCATCGACAAGATGGACTGGTCTCTGCAGGGCCATGAAGACATTGAATTCGAGCAATACGACGCCTTAGGGCACGCGACCTATGTGATCGCCCATGAGGGGGATCAAGTGGTCGCAGGCGCAAGGCTGCTGCGTTGTGACTCCAGCATCGGCTCTGGTGTCATGCGTTACAGCTATATGATCCGGGATGCCGTCAGGGGCATCATTGATCTGCCGCAGGACCTCTGCTGGGACGAGCCGCCAACCGATGCCAGATCCTGGGAACTGACGCGACTGGTGTCCATGGATGCGACTCCAATCACAGCACGCCGGGTTCTGGACGCAGCGAATGACCACATCCGCAAACTCGGCGGCCAACAATGTCTGTTTCTGGGTGGCCCAGGCTTCCTGCGCATGGCCCGCAGCTATGGGTATAAACCGAGGCCACTCGGGAAAATTGTCTCCAATGCATCCGGACGGTTTCTGGCCTTTGCCTGCCCGATCAAACAACAGGAATGTGCATAGGTTCCGCAGCAAGGGGTGAGGCGCGGCATGGAAGTCAAAGTGATGCAGGTGTCTGGGGACAGCAAAGCAGATTGCGGGGGTATCTGGGCCGAATTTGAAGCACAGCGGTGCGCGTTTTGGGGAATGGTGCGACAGTGTGCCAACTTGAGCGATCAAGAATTGGCGAGAATGCCGGCCTATAATGGGTTTCTGCAGTATGGCTTCCATTTACACCGGTCTGGCGGTGTCGAAGCCTGCCGTGTTCTTAGTCTTGCGCTCCTCCAGGGTCATCCTGAGCCGCTGAAAGCAGAGGCAACGCTTGACCGTTTTTGGGCAGGTCTGCTGCCAGACAGCGGGATAAGCCACCACTCATCATTGCACTAACCGGGACCGCAGCACCGCAACCAGCCGATCAACCTCGGCGGGAAAGTTCACCTTCGAACCAGGCGCCGGCCTCAATAGCGATCCGTTCGTGAAGCACGTCCGCCAGCACAACCGACGTCGATGCCAATGTGGCCTTCCGCGCTTGGATCACACCTTGAGCCTTGCCAAACACCACAAGGTCGAGCGCAACAGCTTTGCCATCCAGATCGCCAGTGGAGGCCACGACAACCTCGGGTGCAAACACCGAACCGATGACTTTGCCAAGCAGGTCGACCGGACCACGAGAAACCACGTCACCGTTGATTTCGAGATCGCTGGCAAGGATGCTGCGCCGCGACCCCGAAGTGGCGGGTTCGGGCCAGAGAATATCATTGCCGTGCGCGTTCATGCAAACCTCATCGACAGGATAACTGGGCCACTGAATCAGAAGACCACCGCCGCTGCAACCGTTGGAAGCAAACAGTGTGCCCCGCAACTGCGATCGGCGGTGGCCGAAGGCCTGTTCGATCAACGCAGAAATGGGTGTAAGTTTCTATGGAATTGGACCGCAGCCGGACCGAAAGCCGCATCATGAGGCATAGAGGGAATGCCCATAGCTCACGGCTTGAACGTCAACGCCGCCCCCTCGGTGCTGGCCCTCGGGGTCTCCCACGAGGTTGCCTGAAACAGGATATGGCGATATGGTGCTCCAATGGAATACCAAAAAGGCGTCCAAGATGAGCATGCATAAGCAGAGCGTCAGCTTCACTGACGCGGCCTTCGCCTTCGCCCGCGAACTCGTCGAGGCCGGAGAATACCCAAACGTCAGCGCCGCAGTTTCTGGCGAAATGGCCCGCGCCAAGGCGGCCAGGGAGCGCGAACGCACCTTGCTGCAAGCTGAAGTGCAACGTCGCCTCGCTTTGCCGCCCGATCAATGGGAACCGGTGGCGGCGCTGGGTGCCTTTACATCCAAGGCGCGTGAGCATTTGGCCATGCTCAAGGACGCGCAAGAGCACAGCGCGAAGTCCTGATGCGTCAGAGCAAACACCCGCTGGTCGAGCGCGACCTGATTGGGATCGTCGAGCACATCGTAGAGGGGGTCTGATGCCGGAGAGTGCGGAATAGTACGCTAAGCCCGACGGGTCATCGTTTTGGCCATCGATACTCCCCCGTAAGAAGGATGTGAGCCCACCCGAGCGGCGAGATGTGCGCCAGCAGCTCGGGTGGGCATTCTAAT
>NZ_JAUSBA010000069.1 GCF_030652235.1 Cypionkella sp. | reverse complement strand
TGCCGCGGGGGCCGCGGTGACGGTGCGTGCGCCGGTGGGTGGTGACCTGTCGATGATGGGCTTTTCCTTGCGCACCGTCGAGGCCGCCATCACCACGGGCAACGCCCGGATGCTGGGCAGCACCATCACGATTGACGGTGCCATTGGTGGGGCGCTGACCGCGACCGGGGGCGAGATCACACTGAACGCGGCCGTTTCCGGCGATGCGCTGTTGCAGGGCGGCACCATTTCCTATGGCCCTAAGGCGCGTATTGCCGGCACGCTGACATACTCCGCCCCGGAACCTGTGACCCTCCCGGCAGAGGTCATCCCGGCTGCGCGGGTAGTTTATGACAAGACCCCACCCATGATGGACCGCTTCGAGCATATGCACTACTAGGGCGACGGCTGGGTGGGCCGCGACATGCCATCCACCCTTGCCCTTGTATCGACGTTTCTGGTGACGCTTGGGTTTCTGGTCTTGCTGGGCGGGGCGTTGCTGGCGCTGGCCCCGAAGCAGTGTGAGGCCCTACGGCTAGCCGGAACACGGCGACCTGCGCTTATGGCCTTGCTGGGTTTGCTGGGTCTTGCCACGCTGTTGGGGCTGGTCCCTGTCGCGGCGATGACAGTGATCGGTCTGCCCTTCGCGACAATACCTGCGTTTCGGGCTTGCCCATGATCGACAGCTTGCGAGACAGGGCGCGGTGGCTGATCCGGGCGGCCACGGCGCGAAACGGTTCTGCCGCCAGAACGCCTGGCATCTGGCGGGCTGCAAACAGTGCGCGCGCCGGTTCGGCTGCCCCGAAGGCCACCAGCGCATCATGGCGTTCGGAACCGCTAAAAGTGATGTCGATCATGTAGTTGATCGATCCGAAAGACCACAGCGAGGCCACAAGGATCACCACCGCCATGGCAACGCCAAACGTGCCAGATGCGGTTCGCAGCGGCCAGCGGAACAGATGCCGCGACACCATCACCCCGGTCTGGCGCAAGGCAAACAGCCGACGGAAGGCCCCCATCCGGGCCCGGTAGTCGGCTGGAGCTGGTGGCGACATCGCCACGGCGGGTGGCAGGACCACGGCAACACGCACGGCCAACAGCGCCCCGGCCACGGCAGCGGCCATGGTGACAGCGGCCGCCAGCCCGTAGATCTGCGGATCGTGGGTAGAGATCAGAAACGGGAACGAGAAGAAGCGGGCGTAAAGCTGCGCCAGACCAACCCCAAGCCAGACCCCAGCCGAAATGCCAATGACGATGCCAAGTGCTGCGATTGCCAGCACGAACTCGACTTAATGCTGCGCGATGGCCCGCGACGAATAGCCGATGGCCTTCAACAGCCCGATCTGCTCACGCTCCAGCGTGATCAGGCGCGACAGCGTGATGTTGAGCAGCAGCTCCGCGACCAACAGGAAAATTGGCGGCAGGACCTTGACCATCGCACTCAGCTGCTTCAACTCTGCATCCAGAAACGCGTGCGAAATCTGATCCTTGCAGGCCACCGCACCGGCCCTGCCATAGGGCGCGATCAGCCCGTCAAGCGCCTCGATCGTGCGATCAACCGATGCCCCCGGCGCCAGCTTGAGCACGACATTCGAGAACGCGCCCTTTCGAGAACGCGCCCTCAAGATCAAGGGCCGATTCAAGCGCCGGGCGCGGCAGCCAAGCGATGCCAAAGCGGCGCGGGTCGGGCATCATCTCGCCCAGCCCCAGCGCATAGATGAACTCGGGCGACAGGGCGATGCCGGTGACCCGCAGTTCGCGCTGCTGCCCGTTCATCAGCACCGTCAGCGGCGCACCGGGCCGCAGTCGGTGGGCGGCGGCAAAGCCTTCCGACACCACCACCTCGCGGGCCGATTGCGGGTCTGGCAACTGACCCTGCCGCAGGTGCAACAGGTTCAGCCCACGGTCGCCGTCTTCGGGCAGCGAGACTAGGAACATCGTGCCCGGTTCTGCCATGGCCGGCATGTCCAGCAACGCCAGTTGCACGATACGCGCCTCGGCGGCCAACACGTTGTCGATCTCGCGGATATCGCCCAGCAAGGCGCGCGGTGCGCGGGTCACATCGGCAAAGACATCGGCAAAGCGGTAGTCGTCGTAATATCGCGCGCGTGTTTCATGCAGCGACGAATGTGCCCCGTTGCCAAGGATCAGCGTCGCCACCCCGGCCGCCAGCACCAGCGCAATCGCCAGCACGTGCGCCCAAAGACGGCGCAGATCGCGCAACACCTTGCGGTGCAGGGGCGAGATTACCATGACACCTCCGCTGGGTCTTTCTTGGTGGCGTTGACGGTCTCCTCGACAATCCGCCCATCGGCAAAGCGCAGGACACGGTCGGCGATTTCGCGGATCGCGGCATTGTGGGTGATGACCAGCGTGGTCGCACCCACACTGCGATTCACCTCTGCCAGCGCCCCCAGCACCTTGATGCCCGTGGCTGAGTCCAGCGCGCCCGTCGGTTCGTCGCACAACAACACCTCGGGGTTCTTGGCGATGGCCCGGGCAATTGCCACCCGTTGCTGTTCACCGCCCGACAGTTGCGCGGGGAAATGGTCGCGGCGGTCTGTTAGGCCCACCAGCGCCACGGGATCATCCGGCGACATCGGGCGACGGGCGATTTCGGTCACCATCTGCACGTTTTCACGCGCGGTCAAGCTGGACATCAGATTGTAGAACTGGAACACGAAGCCGACATGATCGCGACGGTATTGCGTCAGGCCGCGTTCATCCAGCGCGGTCAACTAGTGATCCTCGAACCACGCCTCGCCCGCCGTTGCCATATCAAGCCCGCCGACAATGTTCAGGAAGGTCGATTTGCCCGAACCCGACGGCCCAAGGATGACGATGAATTCACCTCGCGCCGCCCGAAAATCCACCCCACGCAGGGCATGCACCTCCTGCGCGCCGCTGCGATAGACCTTGGTCAGGTCCTTGGTGTGAAAGATGGTCTCCGACACGGCCGTCATTCTGCGCTGTTCCCGTTCGCAAAGGTCCTATCGGGTCTTGTCGGTTGGCGGTCTACGTCCAGCCCTGCCTTTGACAAAGGGGGTGACTGTGTCATTCGGGCCAAGACACTTCCGGATCGCTGGCAGATCAAGGGTTTCATCGGCCTCCAGCCGGACGACAAGCTGTTCGATCTGGTCGCGGTGCAACTCGATGATCTGCAATGCCTGTGTTTCGGCTGCGTGCAACAGGGTGATCACCGCCTGATCCACCCGCGAAGCAGTCTGGTCCGAGAGACTGCGCGGCTTGGCGATCTGCTGGCCGAGGAACGGATGGTCCTCGCTATCGCGCAGATCGACCGGGCCGATGTCGGGGTCCATGCCCCAGCGCGCCACCATCGACCGCGCCAGCACCGTGGCGCGGTGGATATCGACATCGGCCCCCGAACTGACCGAGCCGAGCAGCAGCTTTTCCGCCGCCCGCCCGGCCAGAAGCGTGGTCAGTTGCACTCGCAGATAGGCCTCGGGCAGTGTGTGCCGGTCATGTTCGGGCAGGATATGGGTGCTGCCAAGGCTGCGCCCGCGCGGAATGATCGTGACCTTGTAGATCGGATCGGCGCCGGGGTTGTAGAAGGCCACTGCGGTATGCCCAGCCTCATGCACGGCAAGGCGATGCTTTTCGTCCGGCTGGATCGCCAGCGTGCGCACCGTGCCCATCATGACCTTGTCGCGGGCCTGATCCAGATCGGGAGGGGTAATGTCCGCAGCTGACCGTCTGGCTGCCGTGATCGCCGCCTCGTTCAGCAGATTCTTCAGATCGGCCCCGGAAAACCCCGGCGTGCCGGCGGCAATCTGATCCAGATCGACATCATGGCGCAGCGGCAGGTCCTTGACATGCACATCAAGGATTGCCCGCCGCGCGCCCTTGTCGGGCAGTTCCAGCGTCACATGTCGGTCGAACCGACCGGGACGCAGCAAAGCAGGGTCCAGCACATCGGGGCGGTTGGTGGCGGCCAGCACCACCACCGCCTCGCGCGGGCTGAACCCGTCAAGCTCGGCAAGGATCTGGTTCAGCGTCTGTTCGCGCTCGTCATGACCACCGCCAAGGCCGGTGCCGCGCGTGCGCCCGATGCTGTCCAACTCGTCAATGAAGATAATCGACGGCGATTGCTTGCGCGCCTCTTCGAACATCTTGCGAACCCGTCCCGCGCCGACGCCCACGAACACTTCGATGAACTCGGACCCCGCGGTCGAAAAGAACGGCACATCCGCTTCGCCTGCCAGCGCGCGGGCGAGCAGAGTCTTGCCGGTACCGGGAGGCCCCATCAGCAGTACACCATGTGGCACGGTTGCGCCGACCTTGGAGAACCGGTCCGGATCGCGCAGGAATTCGACCAGTTCCGACACCTCGCGCTTGGCCTCGTTCTGGCCTGCGACATCGGCAAAGGTTACCTTGCGGGTGGGTTTGACAGGCTTGGCCGCCCGTCCGCCCAGAAAATCGCCAATGCCGCCCGGAAGGCCGCCCGGAAGGCCGCCCATTCCACCGCCCATCATCCGTCGGCTGAGCCAGAAATAGAACGCAAGGATCAGGATCCACGGCAGCAACGAGACCAGAACCGAAGGCGTGCGCGGTTCTTCGGCTGTCACGGCCACCCCCATATCCTCCAGCAGCGGCAACAACCCGGCATCGGGTTGCCGCGGGGTGATGGCGCGCAACCTGTCAGAACCTTCGGCGGTCGAGCTGTGCAGGACGACGACAATGGCAGTTGCCTCGAGTGTCGCCTCACGCACCTTGCCTGTGCGAATAAGGGCTTTGATTTCACTGTAAGAGACCTCGCTTGGTGCCGAAGTCCCGGGCGGCATCTGCGTGGAAAGAAACAAGAACCCAAGCAGCATGAAGACCAGCGGCCACACCAGACGGGACAGATCCGATGGCCCTGATGGTTCTGGCGGCGTTGCGTGATTTCCCATCTGGTGCCCCAATCCCATTATTCCGGGCATGACCGGCGGCCCAGGAAACTTACATGTACGAATGCCCAAGCATCGCACTGCTGGGCATTCGTGACTTTGATGCAGATCAGACTGACGTATCGACGGTCTCGGTTGCGACTGCTGGCTTTCAAGCGTGTCGATGGCAAGGTCAAGGTTGAGCGCGTCGCCGACCCGAACCCCTCGTCAATGAATAGTGTGGCCACCAGCCCGCCCTTGCCGCCCATGCGCGATATTAAGAGCGCCAAGGCGACACAAGAAACCGCTAGCCCCCCGACAGGTTGCGCGTGGCGCGGGGCTCGTCGCCCATGTCGCGGTTCTCGACTTGCAGGGCCAGATCGGCGGCGCGGCGCAAGCGGTAGCGCGGGTTCAGATCGGCAAGGTGGTGATTGGCATGATCAACCAGAACCTCCAGTTTGATAGACTGGTCGACTCTTGTAAAACGGTCGCCATTGCGCGAGCCAACGGCGTGGTTCACTGCCTGCCAAACATCCAGATCCACGCGGACGGCGGCGATGCCCGCCTCCAGTCCGGCGAGGCGGGCCCGGGTGGCAGGGTCACGGCGGACATATTCGGTAATGGCACCGATCCTCTGGGCAAGGGTGGTGGCTGCGGAGTCAAGCGCGGCCAGGGTTTCCGCCAACGCCTCGGCAAGCTCGTCGGGAAGTCCATCGGCAAGCGCTGCGGCGTGATCATGCTGCGCGAGGAGAGGCTCGCCCGGGCCGCAGTCACCGCATCGTCGAGGGCGCGCAGCATGGTGCGCGGGGACTCGACCTCGAGGGCCGGATGCGCAAACAGCGCGTCAAGATCGGGCTCTGCCAGATCGGTGTCGGTCGGTGCTGCGGTTAGCGCTACATTGGCCTGATCACGCACCTGCTCGGCGCGGGTTGTGCGAGTTGTTTGGCGACCGGCTGCTGATCGCCAATGCGACCGGATGTTCGTCGATTTGCGGCGGCAACCTTCCAACGACGCCAGTCGACCCATTTCCTTCCCTTCAACAAGGGCAACAACGGCGGCGCGGGCAATGCGCCCGATCCTAAGGGGCGACCCACCTTGGCACATTGTTGCCGTCGGGGGGCGGTCACATCATTAAAGCCAACCGGCGGGCACGTTTCGCCTCAACGCTTGACGAGCCCCCCTCAAAAGTGGGGGAATTCAATTCTAGCCCTAGAAAATCCCCGTAGGCGACGGGTGGACTTCTCATCAAAGGAAGCGCACCCTCACCCCGAGCCATGACCGCTACCTTTGGGTGGCCGGTACCGATCCGTGTAAAGACATCGAGCAAGAGCGCAGGGGCGAATCAACCCACCGCTTGGAACACTTTCTGGACAAGTCAAAACTCCGGTGCACCTGATGGCCCGGGTTTGTCTGGATCCGGGACTTCTGTCATGGTCGCTTCGGTAAGCAGCAACACTGAGGCGACCGAAACTGCATTCTCCAATGCTACCCGGACGACCTTGGTTGGATCGATGATACCAGCCTCGATGAGGTCGACATACTGCTTGGCCGAGGCGTCAAACCCGAAACTTTCCTTGCCTTCGAGCATCTTGGCCACAACCACGCCTCCGTCGAGAGCTGAGTTCTCGGCGATCTGACGGGCAGGTACTTCCAGTGCGCGCTTCAGGATCTGGAGCCCGGTCCGTTCGTCGCCCTCGCACTGGTCTGCCTCTTTTTCCACGGAAGGGATACAGCGGAGCAGGGCAAGCCCCCCGCCCGGAACGAGTCCTTCGGCGACGGCGGCCTTGGTGGCGCTGATCGCATCGTCAAGCGCGTTCTTGCGCGCCTTCATCTCGGATTCCGAGGGTGCCCCCACCCGGATGACGGCAATACCGCCGGCCAGCTTTGCCATGCGCTCCTGCAACTTTTCGCGGTCGTAGTCCGAGGTGGCTTTGTCGATCTGCGTGCGGATCTGGGCGATCCGAGCCTTGATCTGTGAGGGATCTCCGCCTCCACCGATGATGGTGGTGGTGTCCTTGTCCGCAACCACCCGGCGCGCGCGCCCAAGATCGGTGATCTTGGCGTTCTCCAACTTCAGCCCCAGATCGGCCGAAATGACCTGCCCGCCGGTGAGGATTGCGATATCCTGCATCATCTCCTTCCTTCGGTCGCCAAAGCCCGGGGCTTTGACCGCACAGTTGCGGAAGGTGCCCCGGATCTGGTTGACGATGAAGGTCGCCAGTGCCTCGCCCTCCATGTCCTCGGTGATGGCCAGCAGGGATTTGCCCGCGCGGATCACCTCTTCCAGAAGCGGCAGCAAGTCGGTCAGCACGCCCACCTTGCGGTCGACCAGCAGGACAAGGCAGTCTTCCAGTTCGGCCTCCATCTTGTCCTGATTGCTGATGAAATAGGGCGATTGGTAACCCCGGTCGAACTGCATGCCCTCGACCACATCAAGCACCGTTTCCGTTGATTTGGATTCCTCCACCGTGATCACGCCATCATCGCCGATCTTTTCCATCGCCTCGGCCACCAGATCCCCAATCGAGGGGTCATTGTGGGCTGAAATCGTCGCCACCTGCGCCTTTTCGCGCCGCGTCTTGACCGGGCGCGACAGCGCCTTCAACGCCCCGATAGCAACCAGAACGCCACGATCAAGGCCCCGCTTTATGTCGATGGCACTTGCCCCGGCCACAACGTTGCGCACGCCATCCGCAAAGATCGCCTGCGCCAGAACCGTGGCGGTGCTGGTCCCGTCGCCCACCACGTCGGCAGTCCTTTCCGCTGCCTGCCGCAGCATCCTGACACCCAGGTTCTCCGTTGGGTCCTTCAGATCGAATTCCTTGGCAATGGTGACCCCGTCGTTACAGACCAGAGGCGGGCCATATTTCCGGTCGATCAGCACAGATTTTGATCGCGGGCCCAGCGTGACGCGCACGGTGTCGGCCAGTTGCGTTGTGCCGCGCAAGATCGCTTCGCGTGCGGCGGAGCGAAACAGAACATCCTTGTGAGCCATGATCCAACTCCTTTGATCTCGTCTGATACCCTTGATTTCCCGTCCTCACCCAGCCAACTGGCCCGCTGCCCAGTAACGCGCAGGCGGTCACTCGTCCGAGGCGATCCCTTGATCCATGTCCAATGGCCTCATGAAATCGCGCAAAGCATAGGCAAAATCCCTGAGCCGCGTCTCGACATTGGCATTGACTGATCCGTCTTCGAAATCGCCGTTCCCACTGCGTTTTCCGGCGGCCAGGCCCGTCAGCAGCTCCATCGCCTCGTCAACATGCGCAATCGCGTAGATGCGGAACTGGCCCTTTGACACGGCCTCGATCACGTCGTGTCGCAGCATCAGATTCCTGACGTTACGGCGCGGGATCAGCACACCCTGCTGGCCGGTCAGACCGGCGGCCTTGCACGTGTCGAAAAAGCCTTCGATCTTTTCGTTGACCCCGCCGATGGGCTGAACCTCGCCCATCTGGTTGATCGAGCCAGTTATAGCGAGTGACTGCGAGATCGGAATGCCCGCCAGTGCCGACAACAGCGCGCAAAGCTCGGCGACCGAAGCGCTGTCGCCTTCGATCCCGCCATAGCTTTGCTCGAACACAAGGCTTGCCCAGAGCGAAAGCGGCACCTCGCCCGCATAGTGCGTCGCAAGGTACGAGGACAGGATCAGCACGCCCTTGGAGTGGATTGGACCACCCAACTTCACCTCACGTTCGATGTCGATCACCTTGCCTGTGCCCATGCGCACCCGGGCCGTGATGCGCACTGGCAGGCCAAAGCCGAAAAGACCGCTGCTGGTGACAGTCAGGCCATTGACCTGACCGACCGTGCTGCCCGAAGTCGCGACGATCAGCGTGCCTTCTTCGATCAACTGCTGCAGACGTTCGCGCACCCGATCCGCACGATGCTCGGCCGCTGCCCGGGCGGCGGCGATCTGGCTGGCATCGATCACCGATTTGCCGCTTGCCGAGGTCAGGAAATCGGCCTCGCGCAACAGATCCCACAACGTCCCGATGCGCAGCGACATCCGGCCCTGATCTTCGGCCGCCCGTGACGCCACGTCGATCAGCACGGCTACCCCATCGCGGCTGACGGGGTTCAGTCCGTCGCGCTCGCAGGCCCCTGCGACCATGCGGGCGAAGAGCCCGACACTTTCCGCGGTTCGTGGCATGTCGTGGCTGAAATCTGCGGCAAGTTTGAAAAGGCGGCTGAAATCGGGGTCGTAAAGGGTCAATAGCAGCTGCACCAATGCGTCACCAACCAGCACCACCCGCACTTGCAGCGGGATCGGTTCCGGCTCAAGCGTGCTGGTCGAGATCAGGCTCAGCATCTCGGCGGCGGAACTGATCCGGATCGCGCGCGTTTCGAGGCACCGCTTCAGCGCCTCCCAGGCGAGAGGTTCTCCAAGCACCCGCGTCGCATCGAGGATAAGGTAGCCACCGTTCGCCCGGTGCAGCGCGCCTGACCGGATCAGGGTGAAATCCGTGACCAGTGCACCCATGGTTGAAATGTGGTCCACCTTGCCGATCAGGTTTGACAGCGAGGGCAGCGGCTCGGTGATGATCGGTGCCCCTGTCGATGTGGCCGGATCGTTGGACACCATCACATTGACGGCGTAGCGGTGAAAAGCCGGTTCATCGTGGATGCGTGCGCGGGCCGCCGGAAAGGGACCCTCTTGTCGCCCGTTTCCTTCGCGCAGGAATATCTCGGCGTTCTCGATCAGGTCGGTTCGCAGGGAGGCAAGGTACGGCTTTATCGCTTCGATGGCCCCGAAAGTTTGAAACACAGTTTCAAGCGATTCGTTCACTGCCTGCTCAGCCATTTCTGCGTTCAGCAGCGCGACCGCGGCCCGGTGATCCTTTTCCACGCGCGGAATCGACTTGAGGTGTTTCTCAAGATCCTTCTCGGTCAGGCTGACTGCGCTTTCGATTGCTTTGCGGTCTGAATCCGAAAGGGTGGAGAAATCGTCCGGTTTGATCACCTCACCGTTGCGCACGCCCGCGATTGCAAAACCCATCGGCGTTCGCATGATCGTTACGCCGCGGCCTTGCGACTTTTCAACAACCTTTTCAAAAGCGTCCTGCTTGCGTGCTGCCAACCGCTGCTCAAAGGCACTTCGGCGGCTCTGGTATTGCTCGGACTCGAAAAGCGCGGGGATGTCGGTGGCCAGATCGTCCACCAGCGCTTCCAACGCCTTTTGCAGGGGCTGTGCCGTGCCAGACGGCAGGGCGATGGCCTTTGGCCAGTCTGGGTTGGCGAAATCGTTCACATAGACCCAGTCAGGCGGAACTGATCGATTGGCCGCCTCGATCTCCAGCAGTGTCTGTACGGCGGAATGCCTGCCAGCGCCGCCCGGTCCCAGGACAAACAGGTTGAAGTCCGCATGCGTGATGCTGGCTGCCAGCTTGATGGCACCCAAGGCTCGCTCCTGTCCAATCAGCCCGGGCAGCGGTTCAAGGTTCGACGTGTCTTCAAAGTCCAGCAATGCGGGATCACAGCAGACTTGTAGATCCTTCACGGTCAGCAGCCAGGGTGACGACACGCTGTCCTCGTCTGCTGGGCGATTGGTTGATTTACGAGCCATCCCGGATGCCTTTGCCCTTCCTGCCTCCCCACACACCCGCGCCCTGACGGCACCGCTAAGCTAGGAGGCCCCTTGATCGAGCCTACGGATGCATTCACCGGGCGGCATTGACCTTGATCAATCGTCTTCGACACACCCACCCGCGAAGCCCCCTGATGATGCGACCGCCATCAGTGGCCCGGAGCTGGATCATCGGTTTCTCGGGTTAAACCTGATCGCCAGGCACAGCCCAGTCGTTCGGGAAACCTGCTTGCTGGATGTTTCCGACGAGTCGCGCCACGGCCTTCGATCCGGTTGGGCCGCGTGCGGATTGACGTCTGTCAAGGTAGCGGCCCCCGAAAGAGTGGATAGTCGCACCGGGGAGCACAGGGGAGGCCGGATAGTCAGGATGTCCGAGTATGATGGCACCGCGCAAGCCGAGGTGATCCGCTTCTTCCGGTCAGGCAGGGCGTTTTCGGATTCCGGCGCGGTTGACCACGTCCAGACCCATTGTGCGCATGTGTTTCTTTGTGGCGATGTCGCGCTCAAGATCAAGCGAGCGGTCCGCTACGATTATCTGGACCAGTCCACACTAGAACTGCGACGCGCCCTGTTGGAGCGGGAGTTGGAACTGAACAGTCGGGCCGCACCGATGATCTATCGTGACGTCATGCCCGTGACGCGGACCGCCGATGGGGGGCTTGACCTCGATGGCACCGGGCAGCCTGTGGAATGGGTTTTGCGGATGCACCGCTTTGCTGCCGATTGCGAAATGACGGCGGTCGCTGTCAGCGGTCGGTTGACTGGTCCCGTGGCCGAGGCGCTGGGATTTGAAGTCCAGCGGTTTCATGCGGGTTGTCCGGTGCTGCAAGACCGGGGTGACGATCTGATCCGTGATATTCTTGACGAACTGGGGCGCGTGCTGACCCCGCTTGATGGAGTTGTCGATGGCGGACTTGCCGAGGCATTTCTGGAACGGTCGCGAAGACACCTGTCGATCTTGGCTACTGCCTTGCGGGACCGCTCGGCACTTGGTCACGTCAAACGGGTGCATGGCGATCTGCATTTGCGCAACCTCTTGCTGATCGACGGGCAACCGGTACTATTCGATGCGTTGGAATTCGACGAACGGCTTGCCACCTGTGACGTGCTTTACGATCTTGCGTTCCTTCTGATGGATCTTTGCCACCGGGGTCTTGTGCGGCAGGCCAACATCACCATGAACGCATATCTGCTGGCGGCGACAGGGGCCGAGGATGCCGGGTTGTCCGCTTTGCCGTTGTTCATGTCGGTGCGCGCGGCAATCCGGGCGATGGTCCTGTTGCAGACAGATCAGGCGACCGGCCAGCCCGGGGTCTCGACCGAAGAAGCACGGCTTTATCTGGCGCAGGCCGTCGCGTCTCTGGACAGGACAACACCGGCGCTGATTGCGGTTGGCGGGATTTCCGGCACTGGCAAGACGGTTCTGGCGCGTGACGTGGCGGCGGGGATCGGTGCCTGTCCGGGGGCAGTGCATCTGCGCACCGACACCGAACGCAAGAATGCGGCAGGCCATGTGGATTATGCCCCGTCCGCGCGTGGGGTCATCTATGAC
Organism: Cypionkella sp.; assembly: GCF_030652235.1. GTDB lineage: Bacteria > Pseudomonadota > Alphaproteobacteria > Rhodobacterales > Rhodobacteraceae > Cypionkella. The sequence goes on along the minus strand of NZ_JAUSBA010000069.1, from coordinate 11,317 downwards.
CGGATGTTCGTCCGGGCCGCGACGCTGCTGGCGGCGGGCAGAAGTGTCATTCTTGATGGTACGTTTCTGGATGAGGCGCAGCGCACTGCTGCCGTAGAGCTTGCCTCGCGCGCAGGCGTCACATTCCACGGCCTTTGGCTGACTGCGCCGGAGAGGGTTCTGCTGGAACGGGTGACCGCGCGGCAGGGGGATGCTTCCGATGCCGATGCGGAAGTGGTGCGGGCTCAACTCGGCCTGGCAGGTGGAACTCCGGCACCACAGCATTGGACGACCATCGATGCCGAGGGCGCCCCACAAAAAACAAGGGCCGCAGCACGCGCGGCCCTTGAAAGTGTCCTAGGCGCCCTTGGGGACGGGACAGGCAAGCCTAGGCCGTTTTGACGTCGATCTTGCGTTCTTCCTGAATTGCGGCGGCGGTTTTGGGCAGGCTGACCTTCAGCACGCCTTTGTCGAACTTTGCCTCGATCTTGTCTGCGTCCACGTTCGCGGGCACCCGGAAGGAGCGCTGGAAGGAGCCGAAGCTACGTTCGCGCAGGTGATAGTCATCTTGATCCTCGACGCGTTCGGACGACTTCTCGCCCTTGATCGTGACAATGCCATTTGCCAGCTTCACCTCGATCTGTTTCTCGGTCAGTCCGGGCAACTCGGCCAGCAACTCGTAGCCGCCATTGCGCTCGACAAGGTCCACAGGTGGGTTGGCGATCCCGAAGTCGGGCCAGAGCTGGGGCAATACGGCGGCCCTGCGCGGCCATGCCGTGCGAAGGTCGGCCCAGTCGAAATCGGCAAAGAGCCGGTCAATCTGGTGACGCAAGGACCGGATCGGTTCCCAGTCCTGCACCGAAGTCTCAACCTGACGCGGGGGTTCACGCTTCACTTCAATTGCGGTCTTTTGTTCGGTCATCTCCCAGCTCCTCCTGTAGGCAGGTTACCAATGTGAGAAAGACTAGCAAAGGGTGCCTGCGGATCATTGACCGCCGTCAACGAGTCCGGTCATCGGCCGCAAGAGCAAATGAGATTCTCGGTGCCCCCTGTGATCAGGCCTTCCAGCTGTCCGCGTCGTCTGGCTAGGCTGAAGGCCATTCTGTCGAAATGCCCGTCGATCTTTCCCTTTGCGATCAGCCCGGGCAGGTCCAGAAACCGGAAATGCGCCGGATCCCTGATCTCGATGATCCCGGTGTCGGCCAGCTTGTGAACGATCCTGCTGATCGATTCCACGGTGGTGCCCAGCAGGTCGGCGATGTCTTTTCTTGCCAGATGGAGCGACAAGATCCCGGTGCCGTCGGGTAGCGGCTGATAGGGCATGAACTTGCTGGACAACGCGAGAAGAGCGCAAAGCCGCTCGTCCGGTTTCAATGCGCCAAGCGACCATGTCAACCAATGCAGCCTGTCAAGCTGATCCTGCTTCTGGCGGAAAAGCTCGGCCCGCAAAACGTCGTTTTGATCCACCATTCTGTCGAACCAGCGGCGGTCGATGCGGCACAGGCCGCTTTGCGTGGCGGTTTCGACGGTTACGCCCTCGCGGAACTCCCCTTCAAAGCCGACGATCTCGCCGGGAAAGAACAGCGACAGGATCTGGCGACGCCCATCGTAGGCATGCCGTTGCAGGCGCAGGATGCCCGATCTGATAAACCAGATATTATGACTGTTTGCACCGCCCGAGATCACTTCGCTGTCGGGTTCCAGGTCGTCGCGGTGTCTTGCATCACCACAGACCATTGTCTTGCCAAGCGGCAGTCCGCATCCCATGCCACTGATTTTCCTGCAGGCCCGGTCGCCGATTTGGACGACGTTCCGGTTGGTCACCTCGCGCGGTTCCATGAGACGCGGTTCCATGAGACGCTGTTCCATCCTGTATCTCCAACTTTCACTCGAACGAACCAAGCTAGCGGCATTGATTCTGTGGTTGCCTTGACCGTAAATTGCGCAGGCTTTCAGAGTGCGGCGAATCGGCCACCCCCGCCTGAAATGATTAAATCGTCCGGGCGAGGGGACATTGATCGTTGTCAACCACATCGGGTCAATTGCTCGTTAAGTAGAAAGTTGCGGAGTTGAGTCGATGACGCGATCCTTGAAATCCGCGCTTCGTCCGGCACAGGGGGGGGGCGAAATGCCTGAGCAGATGATGACAGCGCGCGCGCTGAAGGCCGCCGTCAGCCATGGTAATGGCTTGCTGGAAAAGCTGCTGGATGCGCTTCAAGCAGACGTCACGGAAAGGCTTCTGTCGCAAGCGACGTTGCATGACGTGGATGTGGGGGAAACGCTCATTGAGCGCAGCGTGCGGTCCGAATCTGTCGGCTATGTGTTGGATGGAACGCTTGCCATGGTTCAGGTCCTTGAGGATGGCAAGAAGCACATCGTCGGGCTGCTGGTTCCGACTGACATCTTCGGCCGCTTGTTCGATGGCACTGCGAACTACCGGATCGAGGCCTTGTCGGCAGCGCGGATCCTTTGCTTCCCTCGCGCGTTCTTCGAACAGGTGCTTCGGGACAATCCGGAAGCCGAGCGGTTGTTTCTGGTGCACCTGTTGGATGAGGTTGACGCCGCCCGGGAATGGCTGCTGTTGATGAGCGGTCGCAAGGCCGTGAACCGCTTTGCATCATTCCTGAGCATTCTGCTGCGGCGATCAAAGTCCAAAAGGATTGGCGGTCAGGCGGTGGTGCATGTTCCCTTGTCGCGCAAGGATCTGGCGCATTATCTGGGTGCCCGACCAGAAACCCTCAGCCGGGCTTTTCATGAGCTTGAAGGCAAGGGCATCCTGCGGATCATTGATCCCGGCCACTTCGAGGTTCTCGACAAGCAGGCGCTGATTGACGCCTCAGGCGATGATCTGACGCTGGACGACTAGAACACCCCCGGCGGCCTGAAGACCGCCGAATGCGTCACGATCCCTCGCCAGTCGGCCCCGCGCGATTGCTTTTGCTACGAAGATCGCGCACCCGCCGTTCGCGGCTTCACGGTAGCGATTCTCGACAAGTAACATTGAGTGCCTGTGACCCCGAATGGCAACGCGCCCGCCAATCGTCTCGACCTCCCTGAGCAGCGGAAAGACGCCTACATAGCGTTTCCCCATTCCCGAGAAGTCCAGGAAACGGCCCTTGAATGCGCGATCCCGTAGCGGAATATTGCGACAAGTGCAGTGTAACCCTCGGCCCGACTTTCGCATTGACGAAGCGCAACGGGCTTGCGCCGCCCCGGGCCCGTCCGACGGTTGACGCCCGTCAATGCCGAAGTCCGGTCACCGCGCCAGTATCGACAGGCTTGGTTTTGCCGGAGGGCATTATGTGGACAACACTTTTTGAACGCTTTCTGCGCCGCCTGATCCGTGAAGGACATCTTGCCGTGTCCATTGGCAACGGCCCTGAGATGACCTTCGGAAACGGAGGCGGGCCGAAGGTCATTGTCCGGATCAGGGACCAAGCCACTGCGCTGCGGCTGATGCTCGATCCCGAGCTGGCCTTGGGGGAAACCTACATGAATGGCTCGCTTTCGATTGACGGCGATAATTTGCATGGCCTTCTGGCGATCGTGGTTCGCAATAGTGCCCAGACGAACGCGCTGAGCGCTCCGGCCCGTGTCCTTGCCGTTTCGCGTCACATCCGGCGGCGTCTGGATCAATCCAATCCCGAAGCCGGGGCCCGGCGCAATGTGGCGCACCATTATGATCTGACGCCGGCGATCTATGACCTCTTTCTGGATGCCGACCGGCAGTATTCCTGCGGCTATTTCGCCGATGAGGGCGTTTCGCTTGACGTGGCGCAGGATGCAAAGAAGTCACATATCGCCCGCAAGTTGTTGATTTCTCCGGGGATGCGGGTGTTTGAAATCGGTTGTGGCTGGGGTGGGCTTGCCCTGGCGCTGGCCCGTGAACATGGGGCGCAGGTGACCGGGATCACCCTGTCGCAAGAGCAACTGGCCATCGCCCGCGAGCGCGCGAAAGCGGCGGGGCTGGCGGACCGGGTATCCTTCGAGCTGATGGACTACCGGGCCATGGGCGGGCAGTTCGACCGGATCGTGTCGGTCGGGATGTTCGAACATGTAGGCGCGCCGAACTTCGGAACCTTTTTCGATGTCGTCCGCGACCGTCTGGTCGAGGACGGCGTGGCGCTTATCCACACCATCGGGCGCACGGCACCGCCAAATGCGACAAACCCTTGGATTGCCAAGTACATCTTCCCTGGCGGCTATGTGCCTTCGCTGTCCGAAGTGGCCAAAGCGATACAGGATACTGGACTGCGCATAGGGGACATCGAGTGCCTTCGCCTCCACTATGCCATGACTCTGCGCTGCTGGTTTGACCGCTTCAGCGCCAGAGCGGATGTGGCAGCCACCCTGAAGGACGACCGGTTCGTCCGGATGTGGCGCTACTATCTGGCGGCGTCCGAGCAAACCTTCCGGCATGGCCCGCAGGATGTGTTCCAGTTCCAGTTGTGCCGCAGGCCGGACGCCGTGCCGATCACCCGCGACTACCTCTATGCGCATCCGGAGCAAAGACTGGCGCAGGCTGCAGAATAACCGCCCCGCAGCTTGCTAAAAGGGCACATCATCGTAGCGCCGCGCTGTTGTCGATGCCGTCCGTCCAGACGCCGCCACCTTGCGGATCAAGTCCAGCATCTTGACCGCTTCTGCCGCATACTGTTCCTGCGCGACGGCAAAAAACTCGGACTGGATTTGCCGCATCTCTTCCAGACTGGTGCAGGCCAGCATTCCCTGCTGTGTCTTGATATCCTGTTGCAGCCGATCCCGGACGAACCGGACCGCTTCTGCTCCCATCTCCGCCCACGCTTGAACTGCCGCAGCGCCAACGGCAATGGGAAGTCCCATTGCGGCCAATTCTGGCGGCCGGGGCTGTGTCGAGTCTTCGATCGTTCGTTTGTTTGCGGGCATTGCAGGCTCCTCCCTTTGGCGTTGCGGCCGGACCGGGTGCCCGCCCTCAAAAGCGCGCACTTCGAAGTAGGCCGAGGGGTAACCTGCGGCATGTCAGCGGCCCAAAGAATGATGCTGGGTAAGGTCAAATAACTGCATGGCGGGCAATCTGGCAGGTCTCGCGAGGCCGATCATTGACGGTCGTCAATGATCGGCTGACAGCCCGGGTCGACACTCTTCTTGGCTGCGGGCACTGATATCAGGGAAGGGGTCCGACATGAAAACGACAGGGATCACCACGCTGGACCACGCGCCCCAAGTCGTGGCTGAATGGCTGAACCTGCTGCAGGATGATTTGGGGTGGCTCGACCGGGGTAGAGCCCTTCTTCTGTTGCGCGAGACACTGCATGCCGTCTGAGATTTCCTGACAGTGGACGAGGCTGCGGATCTGTCCGCCCAATTGCCGGTTTTGATCCGCGGTCTCTTCTTTGAGGGTTGGGTCCCGGCAAAGACGCCCGCCAAAATGCGCTCAGTGGATGAGTTCCTAGAGCGCGTGACCAAGGCATTTGCCAGCGATCCGCTGCCCGAGCCTGACGTTGCCGTAGCCGCAGTCTTCGCCGTGCTTCGGCGCCAGATCAGCCCGGGAGAATATCGTCAGGTCGCATGGGCAATGCGCAAGCCCCTGCGCGATTTGTGGATGTGATGACGACTGCGACGGCCTGCCCGGAGGCTATCCGGTTGGTGAGAAAGTCGTACTCCTTGCCGCACTGCCGGGGGTCGTTCGGGTCATCGAGACGCATATGGCCTGTGTGTTCCTGACCGTTGAATTGGCGTTTGAGCAGAAGAAACCCGGCAGCTTTTGGTAACTCCGACCGTCAGCCCCTTGTCGCCCGCGCCTGGCTTCGCGCCCCCTTCGGTTGAGCTTCAGGTGACTTATGCCATGTTCCGCCTCGACACGCGGGCGCGGTTGGCGCTGGGTCATTTGCGCGATCCCTCTCCGGCAACCCCGAAGAAATGGCCCGCGCGGGCGCGGCACTGCCTGACCGAGGCCATTCGCCTGTCAGGGCATGCGCGTGGTCGGCAAGGGCCCTGACCTTGGTGCGTCAAGGATGGAGCGGACCTCAGCATCGGTGAGTTGGAGAAAGCTGGCGTAATGTCGGCTTACCGCAGAGAAAGCAGCGGCCGCGGTGAGGCTGACCACATCGTTGGCAAGCCGCGATATCCGGTTCATCGTGTCAGGCGCGGCCACAGGCGTGGCGACCACCAGGCGACGCGGATGATCGGCCCGGACTGCCGCGATGGCCGCCGCTATCGTGGCCCCCAGTGGCGATGCGGTTATCGACAAGGACGATTAATTCAGCGCGTCCGGCTGTTGCCGCGCGCCCCACAGGTTGCGGCGGCGCACGAGTTCCGCGCGTTCCGGTGCTGCCTGTGCCTCGACCGTGGCTGCTTCAATGCCATAGAGACTTGCCAGTTCAGTGTTGAGAATCTGGCTCTTGCACTCCGGCCCAGCTATGGCACCCAAGGCCAGTTCCGGGTTCCCCGGCATGCTGATCTTGCGCATGAGAACGACATCCAGCGGAGCCTAGAGAACCTGTGCCACTTCATCGACAACCCACCCCTTGGCAAACCCAACACGAAAGTATCGGGCCCGGCCAGATGCAGGAGAGCACGCACCATCAAGCACCCCGCCGCCTGTCGGTCAGGAAATGCCAGAGCCATCTGGTAACCCGCGCGAAACAGCCTCTGCCAACTCTTGTGCCGAAAGATGCGTAAGATTCTTAGCCACCTCGCGGATCACCAGATCAGCCAGTGCCTGAGGCATCATTTGGCGCAAATGCCTCAGCATGTCATGTTCAGCGAAGATTGCCAGCTTGTCAAAGTCGCCGGCCCGTCTGTGGCTTTCGAGCAGGGCGATGATCTGGCGGATGAACTCCCGCTGGTCCTCGGCCACAGGATCGCTGCCATACTCCATCGCCGACCGCCGACCGCCACCGCCCGACGTGAACGACCGCCCTGGCTTGTCCGACATGATGTCGCGCAGGTGGCGGGATTCGGATCGCAGGACCAGTTCCGCAGGCACGTCCTCACTCCTGCCGGAGACCCCGCGCAGGATGCGGCAGCGCGCGCCGTTCAGTACCAATGCCCATGTTTTGGAAGTGATTCTTGCCATGATCCCACAGCGCCCCGAATTGGACCTTCTACCCAATTTACCAAGTGGTCTGCTTCTTGCACATTGATCGCTGTCAAGAAGCAATGGGCTTGCGACGGCGGCTTCGTGCAAGCATCCCGGCGTGAGCAGTATTCGCCAAAGCGCCGTCATTTGCCATGTTCGGCAAGATATTTCTGTATCCCCGCAACGCTGATCATCCGAGGATAGTCCGTCTCGGGAAGAACGATGCTCAGTCGGGCATGCAGCCCCGACAGCAGATTTGCAAAGTCCATGGTGTCGATTTCAATGTTATCAATCAGGTACTCTCTGTCGCCGATGTCATCGGCCTCAATGTCCGGCACGGCTTTGACAGTCATCAATGAGAATCAGGGCCCTCCCTGCAAAGATGCTTCACGGGTCGTTAGGCCTATTTCAACGAGGAGAAAATGCGATGATTGACATTGATATCAGACAAAGCGTTCTGGACGCGCTTGAGTTTGAACCCAGCATCGACGCTGCAAGCATCGGCGTGGCCGTCGACAAAGGCATCGTAACCCTGACAGGACATGTGCCCACCTATGTCGGGAAATTGAAGGCCGAGGAATTGGCAATGGCCGTTCATGGTGTGAAGGGTATCGCGCAGGAAATCGAGGTGCGACCGGTCGGCACGCATCCGACTGCCGATGACGAAATCGCACGGCGGATCCTAGACGTGCTACGATGGAGTACAAGCCTGCCCACCGATGTTGTTAAGGTCAAGGTTCAGTCCGGATGGGTCACGCTTTCGGGCACGGTCGAATGGTATTACCAGCGCGAGTCAGCATCGCGCGCGGTGCGCGACCTGTCCGGGGTAAAGGGCGTGACGAATTCAATCCTGATCGCGCCCAAGGCAAGTCCTGTCGATATCCGCGACCGGATCGTGAAGGCCCTCAAGCGGCAGGCCGAACTTGACATGCAAAACATCCGGGTCGAGGTGTCGGATGGTGCCGTCACGCTGGAAGGCAAGGTCCACAGCCTGACCGAACGCCGCGTGGCCGAGCAGGCGGTCTGGGCCGCGCCCGGCATCCGTGAAGTGCGCGACCGGCTGTCGATCGTCTGATAACGTAGGCATCCGCCTGTCAGGCGGCGGCGGGTGCCACATCCACGGCAAAGGGGCCCTTTTCGCCGTCCTGTTCGCGAAAACGCAAGCGGGCACCCACTGCAAGATCAGCCCATGCACCCGTCACAAGGCCGTCTTTCTGGAAGTAGACCTCCTGCCCGTCATCGGCGCGCAAAAAGCCGTAGCCCAGCTCTGGTTCAAGCTCGACGATCTCGCCATGCAGAATGGCGGGGTGGGGTTTCACCTCTTGCCCGGCTCTCACCCTGCGGCTTTCTCTGACCCGCTTTTCCAGCGCAGTGAAGGTTGCATTCACTGCACGGACAATATCGCCTGCCGCATGGCCGTGGCGCACGGTGCGGGCAACCACGCCGCCCCCTCGGGATTGAACCGTTTGGGTGCGATCAGGCGCAGCTGGCCTTTGGCTGCGCGTTCATTGTAAAGCTTGTCCTCGTCCAGCAGCAGGCTGACGGGCGGTGGCGTGACGGACCCGGCCCCGTGCCGGGCGCTTCTGATGCGGCCAAGCCCTTCGCTGACCTTTGACAGGACCAACTGCCTGCGGCGGCGGCCAAAGCCGGGAATGGGATGCCCACCGGGTTGCAGGGCGATTTCCAGTTCCTCCAGCGTCTCAATGTCCTCGTCATCGGCCAGATGTCGGGCAAGGGCGGGGCCGATACCGGGAAGGGTCATGAACAACCGTGCAGGTCCCGCATCACCCCGCAATCGGTCAAGCTGCGTCCAGCGGCCCGAGGTCAGCATCTCGGCAATGGCAGCGGCTATGCCCCTTCCGATCGTGGGTTGGGCGATCAGGCCCGCAAGCCCTTAGTGCGCAAAGATCGCGCGCAGCGCGACCGGCAATGCGCCAACATGATCGGCTGCCTCCCGATAGGCGCGGAAACGGAATGCGTCGTAGTCGCCCTGCTGTTCTAAAATCGCGGCATACTCTTGGAAACGCGCCGCGATGTCGGCGTTTTCTGTGATCGGCCCGGTTGTGGCTGTATCATTCATCCGATGTCCAATGGCCAGACGACTGGCCGCTAGGGAAGTGCAAGAAGGAATGGGGTGCCCTGCCGCTCGAGTTCGATCAAAACCGTAGTGTCTGGAGGGGCCCCGGAGATGATGGCACGCAGCTGATTGATCCGGTTGACCTGGGTGTTTTCCACCGCAACGATGCGGTCGCCAACCATGAGCCCCGAACGGGCGGCACCACTGCCCGGAGTGACGCCCATGACCATGACCCCGCGTTGATCCTCGGTCAGGGACAAGCCCTGCAGGCGATGCAGTTGTTCGGCCGCGGTAGTTCCCCTAGGCGTTGCTGTCGCACCGTCCTGTCTGCAGCCCCCAGAACCGCCTGCAGCGACATTCGTTTGACGCCACTGAAGATGTCCAGTGTAACCGTCTGATCCGGCGACCGCAGGCCGATCTGGTAGCGCAGGGCCGCCGAATCGGTGACCGCCACACCGTCCGGCGCGACAATCACATCGCGGGGCTGCAAGCCTGCCGCCATGGCCGCGCCCTCCGGCATGACCTGCGCAACCAGTGCGCCGCTAGGGGCTTCAAGACCAAGCGCGCGGACCAGATCCGGCGTCACATCCTGAATGATGACACCCAGTTGACCGCGCCGCACCTGTCCGTCGCGCACCAGCTGGTCCGCGATCGCTATCGCCATGTCCACCGGAATCGCAAACCCGATCCCGGCCGACCCTTGGGACGGGGTCAGGATGGCTGTGTTGATCCCGACCAGTTCGCCCGCCAGATTGACCAGCGCGCCGCCCGAGTTTCCGGGGTTGATCGAGGCATCTGTCTGGATGAAGTTCTCATAGCCCTCGATCCCCAAACCCCGGCGACCAAGCGCGCTGACAATGCCCAGCGTGACAGTCTGCTCCAGGCCGAAGGGGTTGCCGATCGCCACGACATAGTCGCCGACCCGCAGTGTGGACGACTGTCCGATAGGAATCTCTACCAGCCCCTCCGGCGCGATGCGCAGCGCGGCAATGTCGGTGTCCGGATCAACGCCGACCACTTCGGCATCAGCTTCGGTGCCATCCATCAGTCGGACCGTAATCTGCTCGGCATTTGCGACAACGTGGGCGTTTGTCAGCAACAGGCCATCCGCTGCATCGACGATCACGCCGGACCCGGCCGCCTGGAAAGTTCTTTCCGCTGGCGGAAGCGAACCGAAGTCCTCGAAGAACTGGCGAAAGAACGGATCGGCCAGCAGCGGAGTCAGGTTAGACTGGCTGGCGCCTGTAACTGCGATGCTGACCACTGACGGCAGCACCCGTTTCACCATGGGTGCCAGCGTGGCAGGTGCGGAGAGCTTGGTTTCGGCCGCAGCGGGAAGCGTTTGGGCCGCTGCGGCAAGCAGGAAGGAACAAGCGAGAAGGGACTTGATGCTCATGATGCGTCACGCCCACGGGATGTGGCGAAGGGCAGGAACCCTGTGGCGATGGGGGCATTGATGATCGTCATCGGGGCACCCGCGCGTTGCCACACCGCCATGAGTTCCGGTTGCAGCTGACCCGGAGGAAGTTCGGTCGGGGTTGCAGGCTCGGTTTCAGGGGGGAACTCTGCGGGGTTCTCTTGCGGGGTGTCGGGGGGGCCTTCGGCAGGGGTGTCGCCGGGAACTTCGGATGGGCTGTTGCCCGGCACCTCGGATGGGGGGAGCCCCATGGTTATCATTCCAGAGGGCCATGATAACCGATGTATCGGCGTCGGGGGGTGGGAAAGCTGCATGGCGGTGGTCCAGAGAAAGGGTGCAGTTGCAGTTTCACTGCAAGCGGGCAGTCTGGCATTGATGGTCATCAATGAAGTCCCCTGAAATGGGCGCAAGGTACCGATGTCTGTTCCAGAAGTAGGTTTGTCATGTCGGCTTGGTTCCGCGCCCGTGCGCTCATTGTGTCTGTCTTTGTGGCCGCCGCCGCAGTGTCTCCACTTGAGGCCGAGACGGTGCTGCAGACGAACGGCACCGATACCTTCATCGCAGGCTCCTCGGGTTTGCCGGAATTGCAGGCTCCAGGTGATGTCTTCGCGTCGGGCGGCGCGTTGGTCACAAAGGGGCGCGTGGGGGGCGATGCCCATGTTGCGGGCTTTGACCTTGATCTGGAAGCTGATGTGGCGGGCGACCTTTATGCCGCGGGGGCCGCGGTGACGGTGCGTGCGCCGGTGGGTGGTGACCTGTCGATGATGGGCTTTTCCTTGCGCAC
>NZ_JAUSBA010000068.1 GCF_030652235.1 Cypionkella sp. | reverse complement strand
GCCAACACCGTCTTCGACAGCTACGATAAAATCCTCGACCAATGCGCCGCAGCCTGGTACTTCTTCGCGAACGAACCGGCAGCGATAACCTCGATCATGTCCAGAGACTGGGCAACGGTCAATATCTAGGGCCGTTGGTATTACACCCATCATGATGCCGAGATCGTGGCTGCTACCCTGGCAGCGCTGCCCGACAGCTTGGGCGGCAAGCGCATGGCGATCTACGTCGCCGAGCTGGCGCGCGCTGGGATGACGCCGGACTGGCTGCCAGGGGTTATCCCGCTATGCGTGCCGGTTGAGACCAAAACCAACCAGCACGGTGAGCGATCCCCCACAATCGTGGTGGGCACCGAACGCGTGCTGTCGCGCGGCAAATGGCGCAGTATTGAGATTCTCGCCTGTCCGGTCACCTGGCGACCGCACCCCGAGCAGATCGCCTCCGCTCGGCGCGGCTACGAGGATTGGTGGCAGGCGCTGGATTGGGTGCGGGATGGGCTCGTGGCGGGTGGCATGTTGAGGGAGGTCGAGGTGACGGCGGTGATGCCCAAGGTCCGGCCTTGGAAATGATAGGCTGGGTTCCCAATCGCATTTCTGGGACGGCCTGCTGCACGGCGCGGAAATCTCGGTCTGGGCCGACAAGGGCTATGTCAGCGCCGCGCGCGAGGTCGCCTTCGCTGAGCCGGTCAAGGTCTGGGGTGTCATGCGGAAAGTGCCAAAAGGCAGGCCGCTGCATCCCCTAGACGTGCAGATCAACTACATCATCGCCATGGTTCCGGCCAAGGTCGAGCTCCAGTTCCCCGGCATCAAACGCCAGTTCGGCGATGTGAAAACCCGTTACCGCGACCTGGCCAAGAGCCGTGCCCAGATGTTCACGCAGTTCGCACCCGGCAACCTATTTCTGGTGCGACAAAAACTGATCGCATGGGGACAAGTCAGCCCAAATTGGGCGAAAGGCCGCAAATACGACCCCGAACCATCGAAATCAGCGAATTTTGCCCGAAAGTGGTGCCCCCGCAACGTTCAGATGGTCATGTCGGAGAAGCTCAAAGCGTTGATCAGACGTTCCGAAAGTTGCTCCATGTTAAGTCTGTTGGGAGGCAATTATGTAATTACTGGCGTCACAGTCCAAAGGACGCACATGTCAATCCTAACCGTCGGACCAGCCTCAACCTACCCGACAATCGCTGCAGCGCTTGCAGACGCTGGCCCCGGCGATACGATCCTGCTTCAGGCGGGATACAGCAATGAAACCGCGACGGTCACAGCGAACGGCATAACCGTTGAGGGCAGTGCGACGTCAACCGGCATTGTGCTGCAGCTTGACGCCGGGGTTACTGGTCTGAATATTGCCGGGGCGGCACCGATAAATGTCCTCGATAGTAGCGGCGGCGGCAGCACAATTGCGGGGAACGCTGGCGACAATGTGATCACCGTCAGTGGCGGCATTGACGATGTAAGTGGTGGCTTGGGGAACGACCGGCTGGTCGTCGATTACAGCACCGCGACCGGAACAACGGTGGGCGACTCCACCACCGGCTTTGATGGCGCTGGTGTTGGATCGGTAACAATTGGGACGGGTTTTGAACATTTCACCATCAAGGCCGGGATGGGGGTCAATACCATTACCACAGGGGCTGGCGACGACGTTATCACGACGAGCAATACAGTTGCCAATACGATCGTTGCTGGTGAAGGCAACAATATCATCATCACTGGGTCTGGTATTGACACCATCAATACTGGTTTTGGGAATGATAAAATCCTTGCGGGGGAAGGTGCCAGCACGATCGTTGACACCGGTGGCAACAATTTTATTGTTACAGGGTCAGGCGTTGATACGATCCTTGTCGGCTCTGGCAACGATAGCATCTTCGGCGGGGATGGGGCCAACACAATTACCGGTCTGGCTGGCGACAAGATCATCGTCACCGGCGCTGGCATTGATACGATCACGCTCACTTCCGGAAACAACATCATCCAGACCGGTGATGGAGCCAGCACGATCGTCGCCACATCGGGAAACAACATGATCTGCACCGGTGATGGTGTCGATACCATCACCGTTACCAGTGGCAATAACATCATCGAAGCCGGCAATGGGGCCAATACGATAACCGCCAGCACTGGTCATAACATCATTTTTGGCGGCAGCGACATCGACACCATCACCGTCAGCGATGGCGGCAACTACATTGATGGTGGTGATGGTGCCAACACCCTTACCAGCGGTGCGGGGAATGATACGATCGTCTCCGGCGTCGATGTCGATACCATCGCCACCGGCGGCGGAGACGACAAGATCCTGATTACGGGTGGCGCCGACGTGATTGCTGCGGGGGCAGGCACAGACACGCTGGTCATCGACTATTCCGCAGCGACAGGTGCTGTGATTACCAGTGTTCCGGCTGGCGCATTAAGCACAGGATATACCGGAACCATAACCGGTTTGGGCGCAGCCTCCTACGCGGGCATTGAGAACTTTGATATTACCACTGGCAGCGGCAATGACTCGATCACAACCAGTGACGGCAATGACACCGTCAACTCCGGCACGGGAGTTGACCATATCAGTGCAGGCGGTGGGTCTGATTATATCTATGGCAATGCCAACGATGTGATTGACGGCGGCGAAGGCGAGACTGACGACGACACGCTCAATCTGTTCGGAACCGGCGCCTACACTATCGCCTACGACCCGCTGAACGGCGAAAACGGCGTGATCACCTTTGTGGATGGCTTTGGGGCTCCGACCGGAACCCTGACCTTCACGAACATCGAACATATCGTGAATGTGGCCCCACTGCCGCCGACTGTTGTTGTTCTCACGCCCGACCCGGCGCTGTGCGCGCCGATTGCGCCATGTTTTACACTTGGAACAATGATATCCACCTCAACGGGCCCGCGACGGATCGAGACGCTGAAAAACGGCGACCTCGTGATGACGCGCGACAATGGCTTCAAACCAATCCTCTGGATCGGAACCAAGGAACTGTCTGGCGCGCAATTGTCCGAAAATGATGCGCTGCAACCCATATCAATTCGTCGCGACGCATTTGGCAACGATTGCCCCAATCGCGACATGATGGTATCGCGCCAGCACCGGATTTTGCTGTGTGGTGCGCGGGCCGGGCTTCTGTTTGGCACAAACGAGGTTTTGGTCAGGGCACTGCATCTTACTTCGCTACCGGGAGTTGATGCCGTGGTAGTGGCGTCCGTGACCTATGTGCATATCATGTTCGACCGACACGAGATCGTGCACGCCGACGGCGCATGGAGCGAAAGTTTTCAGCCCGGCGATCGCACCCTTTCAGGAATGGATGCGGACCAGCGGCAAGAACTGGACACTATATTTCCAGAGCTTTGTGCGGTGAACCGTTTCGCCAACTACGACGCGGCGCGTATGACGTTAAAATCGTATGAGGCTCGCGTCTATCTCGCCGCTTCAGGGCAATCGCGTTTGGCCTAAGTGTTTCCTAACTAATTGAGAAGAATTAGAATAAGCGCAGCGCTTCACCTGGTGTGCTTCAGTTTGATCTAGACCGAGCCCTTGGCGGTGTCGTGGCGGACAAAATTGAAGGTGCAGCGGCGTGAGGCATGGCAATGTCGACGGGGCCATTAGCCTTGCGATTGCGGGCGGCATCTTCCCGGAACGAAACGTCAAGTTGCCAGTGTCGGGCATTCTCGATGCCCCCGATGGGCGCGGACGGTGGCCGTGAGGACCTCGGGAGCAGTCATCCATGACAGGGCGTATTGAGGGTCTGGATCTGCACCTTCCCATCCGCTTCTCGACCATGCCTCGATTCGGCTGAAGGCCGAGCTATCGCTGAATGTTGGTGACGGGGGGATTGGGTGGCATGTCAGGGCGTTGTGGACGCGCCGCAGTTCTCGCAGAGAAAAGGATATGCCGTATGACGAAGGATACGGTTGTCGCGTTTCGTGCGCCAGAAGGTTTTTCGCCTGATCCGCTCACGGGTTTTCTGCGCCAAGGCGCACGGGATCTGATTCCTGCTCTTTGATCATCCCGATGATCTGCGTCTCGGTGAAACGGCTCGTTTGAATACGTCTGCTCCTTCAGGTTGGGCAGACCCTGCATTAGACCGAGGGAACTTCCGGCGGGCAGGTCAGTAGCAGAGGCGACAAGTTGTGAGGATCGCCAGTGGCTGCCGTAGATTTGACTGATCCGAAGCCACTCAGCTGATCAATGCAGCCAAGGAAGCGCAGCACGCTAGACTGCCCCCCTGGCATGGTTCCTCCCCGGCTCTGTTTGTATGCGGGGGGGCGCAGCGCGGCATTTCGCTAGCGACAAGCACTTTCACCGGGGAATCCAGGCGGAAGCCACTTGGCGCGCGATCTGGGAAAAAGCGAATCGTTATCAAAGGCTTGCGGAATCACGATCTTGGCGTGCTGGATTCTTTTGCAGAATCCAGGCAATCCAGTTTGCAGAAGCCACCTGCGCGTAACCTGCGGCATTTCTCCCCGGCAAAACTGCTGGCCTCACATCACGAGCAGAGAGTTCGTGCTGCGGCCAATTCTGGTCGCAGCACTGTTGGCTTTACTGTGGGAAATCGACCTTAAAGGTGGTGGGGTCGTAATCCTTGATGCCGGTCGACAGGATCAGGTCGTTCGGCTTGTCCAGGCGGGCGTAATCTTCGATCCATTTATCGGCTTTGACCGAGGTGGTCTCATCGCCTTTGGTGATCGCAACTTCGACGTTCATCTCGTACTGGTGCGGCACTGGTTTGCCGTGCAGGATATCAAGACCAACGGTGACCGCGACGCCGCCCATCGCTGGCGGGTAGTCGTAGTTGAAAGCGGGCTGATTGTTTTGAACAGCAAGTTTGACGCAGCCGTTCAGGTCGGCGCAGGTGATCGGCGGCAGATCAGTCCAGCCAGCTTCGACCATAGCTTCAATCGCGCCCGAACCTTGCAGGCCGTGGTCATTCCACACGCCGTCGATGGTGTCGCCGTACTTTTGGATCAGGGCGGCCATCACCTGCTTGCCTTTGGCCGGGCTCCAGTCGGTGTATTGCATGTCAATCACTTTGATGTCTGGATAGTTCGCAAACACCTCATTGGCCGAGGCAATGCGGTTCACCGCCACCGAAACACCAGCCATGCCCGGCAGCATGACGATGTTGCCCTTGCCGCCCAGCTTTTCCACCATCCACTGCGCGCTCATATGACCATAAACGAAGTCCGAGGCGGTGATGAAGGTGGTGAAGTTCTCACTGGTGATGCGGCGGTCAACCAGTACCACTGGAATGCCAGCCTCATAGGCGCGGCTCACGATCGCGTCCAAGGCTTCGGCGGTTGCAGCCGAGACGATCAGCAGATCTACGCCGCGCGAGATCAGGTCTTGTACGTCAGAAACCTGCTTGGCCGGGTCGTCGTTGGCATCGGTGATGATCAATTGCTTGATCTGGTCGGCGTTGTCATGGGCGGCCTGCTGGACGGACGCCAACATGCCGACGCGCCAGCTGTTCGAGATCGACGCGTTCGAGAAACCGATGACGTAGGGGCCATCTTTCTTGTACTGGGTCGTGTCCATGATCGTAGTGGGCGACGTGCCCCACAACATGGTGCGCGATGCGCCTGTGTAGCCAGTCTTCTCCGCATCTTGCGCGAAGGCGGTCGTTGCCGACGCCGCCGCCAGACCTGCGACCAGCGCATAGTTTAGAACATTCTTGAGCATGTAGTGTCCTCCCTTGGATTGATTTTGCCGTCACAACAACCTCTTGCGAGCAGCTTGTTACCTTCATGAAAGTCTCTGTCGCTTTGCGGATATCCGCGTGGGGTTTCCCTCTCTTGGGGCGCTTTACGGCGCCTCAGTCGGTCACGAGAGTCCCCGTCTCTCGTAAGGTTTCTGGCGGGCCGCCGCCTTTCGCATCAGGCGCCTTTCGCATCAGGCTGCCTTGCGCACGTAAAGGGCTGCAGCGGCGATGATGACGACGCCCTTGATGATGATCTGAAACTCGATAGGCATGCCGATCATCAGGACCGCGTTGAACACCACGACCAGAATGGCCGCGCCCAACAAGCCTCCAATGATGGACCCACGCCCCCCCGACAAGGCGACGCCGCCCATCACCGCCGCCACGATGGAATCCAGCTCGAACCCGCGCCCGACCCAGTTGTCGACGATGCCCACAAAGCCCGAGTAGATCAGCCCGGCCAGCGCCGCGAGGCCACCAGATATGACATAGCTGGCGATGGTGATTCGGTCGGCATTGATGCCCACCAAACGCGCCATCACCGGGTTGCCGCCCGTAAGGTAGACGCGCCGCCCATAAGTCGATTTGTGCAGCAGCGCCGAAAACACCACCGCCAGAACGATCAGGATCATCAGGTTGTAGGGCACGCCGTAAAACGTCTGCGATCCCAGCACGCGGTAGATCGGCGGCACGTTGCCGGATGGCGCACCTTGGGTATAGGCAAAGCGTAGGCCTTGCAGCAGCGTCATGGTCGCCAGCGTTGCAAGAAATGGCGATACGCTGCGCTTGGTGATCAACAGGCCATTGACCAACCCGGTCAGAACGCCAATCGCCATGGCAACCAGAAACACCGGAAGTGCGTCGCTGTCTTGGCCGCTAAAGCTTGTCGCCACCACCGCCGCCGTGGCCATCACCGAGGCCACCGACAAATCCAGCCCCCGGACCAGAATAACCAGCACCTGACCGATCACCACGATCCCCAAAGGTGCCGCCTGCAACAGCATGTTTGAGATATTGTTTCCCGCCAAAAAGGCCGGGGAAAGGATCCCGGTGACCGCGATCAACGCCAGCAGCACAAGGTGAATTCCATAGTTGCGAACGGCCTGCATCGAAAGGATTTGCGGGGCCTGCTTGGGGGGTTGGGCCAATTGTGTCATCACACCCTCTTCTTGTTTTCGACATAGACAGACACGGCAATGATCACGATCAGGCCCTGCACGATCAGTTGGTAATGGCTGGAAATATCCATGAAATTCAGAAGGTTATTCAGCAAAGACACCAGATATACGCCCATCAGCGTGCCGATCACTCCGCCCCGGCCTCCACTCAGTAGGGTGCCGCCAACCACCACTGGGGTGATCGAAGTCAGGGTAAAGTTTTGCCCGGTATAGGGCTGCCCTGCCCCCAAACGAGCGACCAGAAAGATTGCTGCAACCGAAGCCATCAGGCCGCAAAAGCCATAGGCAACGAACAGCACCCGTCTGCGCGGCAGGCCCATCAGCTGCGCGCCCAAGGCGTCATCGCCGGTGGCATAGATATAGCGGCCCAGCGGTGCCTTGCGCAGAAAGATCGCGGTCAGCACAAAGGCCGCGATGGTGAAAACGGCCCCAATAGGCAGGCCCAGAATGCGACCATATGCCAACTCGTCAAATCCCTTGGGCATCTTGCCAATCGGAGTTTGCGTGTAAAGCAAAGTCACCCCCTGCAGCACAGCACCCGTCCCCAAGGTCACGATCAACGGATGCACCCCCAGATAGATCGAGGCCCCCGCATTGATCAGGCCCACCAGAACTCCGGCCGCCATGATCGCGATCAACGCAACCCACATCATCGTGGGATCACCATCGGTAATGCCCGACAAAAGCACAGACGCCAGACTGACCATCGACCCGACCGACAGATCAATCCCACGCGTGATAATCACAAGCGTCTGGCCAAGGCTGACCAGTGCGAGTGCCGTCGATTGCTCCAGAATGTTAACCGCGTTTGAAGCCGTTCCGAACTTGTCTGAGACGATCATGCCAAAGACGACCAGGACAAAAATCAACCCGATGACGGTCAACAGGCCGCCACGGCGCTTGGTGAGATATGTGAAAGTAGATGCGACAGAATTCATGTTCGGTCCCTCAGGAGGCGCGTTTTTGGGTGGCAAGCTGGATGATCCGCTGATCGTCGATCTCACCTGCGCCCAAGCGACCAGTGATCACGCCTTCGCGCATGACGTAGACACAGTCGGCCAAACCAATGACCTCGGGCATTTCGGAGCTGATCATCAGCACCGCCAAACCCTTGTCGGCCAAGCCGCGCATGATTCGGTATATTTCCGCCTTGGCCCCCACATCGACGCCCCGCGTGGGTTCGTCCATGATGATGACTTTCTTCGACGTGCGGGCCCAACGCGCGACCAGCACCTTTTGCTGATTGCCGCCCGACATGGTCAGCACAGCGCCCTGCGGACCCCGGCAAGCAATGCGGTAATTCTCGATTTCCGACGCGGCAATGTCGCGTTCCTTGCGCTGATCGACCCAGCCCGATTGACTGACTGCACCCAGATCAGAGGCTGTGATATTGGTCGCCACGTCCATGTGCATGGCCAAACCTTGGCCCTTGCGATCTTCGGTCAAAAGGCCGATGCCCTTTTCAATCGCCAGCGCTGGGGTCATCTTGCGCAGCACCTCACCGCCAATGTTGACCTCACCCGACGACATCGGGATTCCACCAAACAGCGCCAAGGCAAGTTCGGTGCGCCCCGCCCCAACCATGCCTGACAGTGCGGTGATTTCGCCCGCTCGCAGATCAATGCTAGCCTTGTGGACCCGTCCCTTGACCGAAACCTCTGTCGCCGACAACACAACCGCGCGGTCTTCACCAACCCGCGCCTTTGGCGGGAACAATTCGCTCATATCGCGGCCAACCATATGGGCCACAAGCCGGTCATTGGTCATGCCTGACACAGGTTCGGTCACGACAAACTGCCCGTCCTTGAACACCGTCACCCGGTCACAAAGTTCAAAGATTTCTTCCAAACGGTGCGAGATATAGATGATCGCGACCCCATCATCACGCAGCGCGCGCAGGCGGCTGAACAACATCTCAACTTCATGGCCCGCGATCACTGCAGTCGGTTCGTCCAGGATCAGCAGTTTGACCTTGTGAACCATCGCCTTGGCGATCTCGACCATCTGCTGATCGGCAACGCTCAACTCTGATACCAGTGCATCGGTGTTAATTTTAACACCAAGGCGGTCAAGCAGATCATTCGCATCTTGCCGGGTTTGTTTATGGTCAATGCCGTTCATGAAACCACGGCGTTCGTGACCCAGAAAAATATTCTCAGCAACCGTTAGATTCGGAAATAAGACGAATTCCTGATAAATAACATGAATGCCCGCGTTTTTTGCCGCAGCGGGCGACGACCAATGCACGATCTCGCCATCAAATTCTATGTTGCCCTCATCGGGTTGATGCACGCCCGCTATAATCCGGGTCAGAGTGGACTTGCCCGCACCATTTTCACCGACAAGCGCATGAATTTCGCCTGCCTTCACGTCAAGCTGTACTGCTGACAGCGCTTTTACGCCCGGGAAGCTTTTTGAAACATTCGAGACAGTCAGCATAGTTTCCCTCCCGTTCCGACGCCGGATCAAAAATCGTCGCGCCGCGAACCTTACTCAGCAGGAATCTGCGCTCCTGCCTGACCAAAGAATGAGGCGAACAAGGGCGGCTCGACAATTGGCGCATGTGCGACGGCAGGTGTGGCACTGTGTGTCACATCGCGTAAAATATTGATTTATCAGTATATTAATTGGGAACTTTCAGCGCCACTTCCTGAATTCAACACATCATTCCCATACCTGTGACACATGTTTTTGGGCAAATTCTGGCAATTGGGCACCCAGACGACAAAGCGGCCATTCCGGGACGCAACGATCTTAATCCCCGGCCACGCGGATCCCAAAACTGTCGCTTCTGAGACAAAACCCACGGTACAGGCCGCGCCGCTTGGTACGGTAGCCAAGAACTCGATATTAGCGGACGCTAGCCCAGGATCTGCAAACCGGAGGAGTTGCAAATCCTTGGGATCAAATGTTGCGACATAAGTCGCTAGCCAGAATTCAGCGGGAGTCAAGGCCAATTTTGCTGGCCAGATTGGTGCAAAGAAATACGCGGCATCAATCGGTCAAAACACATCCCTTCGCCTAACTGATTGGCAATTCAATTCAATGCGATGCCCCAAACGTCCGAAATAACCGGTCGTCAGTAATATCTTCTGGCGACAACAGCATGGAGAGAAAATAATATGGTAAAACTTGGAACATTCGCGATGCCGCTGCACCCGCCGCATCGGTCATATAGCGAAATCCTGAAAGAGAATCAGGACAAGATCATTCTGGCCGACCAACTTGGCTTTGAGTACGCCTATATGGGCGAGCATTTTTCCTGCACGACCGAGCAAATCGCCTCGCCGCTGATCTTCTTTGCAAGTCTGATCAACCAGACCAAAAACATCAAGTTCGGCACAGGCGTGATGGGTCTGCCGCAACACCATCCGGTCATCGTGGCCGGTGAAGTGGCACAGCTGGATCACATGTCCGGCGGTCGCTTTGTCTGGGGGATCGGGCCGGGCGGTCTGGCATCTGACCTTGAAGTGTTCGAGCATAACGATCACGCCGAGCGCAACGAGATGCTTGCCGAACACCTGCGCATCGTTCTGGATATCTGGAAGTCGGACCCGCCCTACGACATCAAGGGCAAGTATTGGAACGTGAAGATCGAGAACTCGATCTACCCGGAACTGGGCATCGGCCAGATGAGCAAGCCGTTCCAACTGCCGCATCCGCCGATCCACATCTCAACCATGTCGCCTGACAGCCCGACGGTGGCGCTTGCCGCCCGCAAAGGCTGGGTGCCGATTACGGCGAACTTCTGCCCGCATGAGACCGTTTACGGTCACTGGAAACAGTATGTCGCGGGCTGCGAGTCGGTGGGCCGCAAGCCTACGGGCGACGATTGGTCGGTTGCGCGTAACTTCCTGATTGGTGAAAGCGATGCGCAGGCCGAGGATTGGATGATGGATCCCAAGGGTTCCAGCCACTACTATTATGACTACATGTGGAAGGTGCTTCTTGCCGCCGATTACACCACAGTGGGCAAGCCTGACCCGACCATCTCGAACGAAGACTGGGGCGTCGAGCGCTTTATGCGGTCGTCGATCATTTGGGGGTCGAAGAAGACCGTTCTGGAAAAAATCCACGACCTGCGTGAGAAATCCGGCCCCTTCGGCACCCTGCTGATGGCGATGACCGACGGCAGCGGCCCGAACTATGAGCGCGAGCAACTTACGATGCGCCGCTTGGCCGAAATACGCCCGATGATCAAGTAACCCCTATGGCGTCGGCAGCCCATGGGTTGCCGACGCATTTTTTTTGTTATTGCGGGAAAGGGCCGGGCATGTCGCAACCATCAAACGTTGAGGCGGTGGATATTTTTACGCTGTCGCAAGCCAGACGGGTTGCCGCTATGCTGGATATAGACCCGGCTCGGTTTGCCCTTGGTGATCCCATTCCGCGCGGCTGGCACTTCGCCATGCTTGCCGGCGAAACCCCAAGGCACAGCCTACGGTCAGACGGTTTCCCCGGCCTCGGCGTGGCAATGCCGCAGCTGGACCGCCCAAGACTGCTGCTCGGTCAACGGAATACCGAGTTTAGGGGTGATCTGTGGGTCGGCGCTGAAATCCGGCGTCACAGTGCGATTGCCAGTATTGTCGATAAAATTGGTCGCGCGGGCCCGCTGTCGATTGTAAAAGTTGCGCACAACCTTTCGGCGGACTATGGTGCCGAGGGTGCGCGCGGATCGGTACATGAAACGCAAACCTATTTCCTTGCCGGATTGCCGCCAAAAGATGGCGCTGTTAGCGACGCAACGCCCAAATCTTTGAATACCCCCGCCGTGCTGTACGGAATAACCCAGGTCGTAACCCCCGATGATCTTTTGCTGTTCCAGTACTCGGCTTTGGGGTTCAACACCCACAGTATCCACTTTGACCGGGACTACGCCCGCAACGTTGAAGGTCACCCTGATCTTGTGGTCAACGGCGGTCTGGCAACCCTGCTTGCGACAGAGTTTTTGCGCACGGATCTGGGCAAAACGCTAAAAAGCCTTTCTGCAAGGCATCTTGCACCGCTCTACGTCAACCGGCCCATGACAATTTTCGTGCCCGAGCTGACCGAACGTGACGCGGGCGTAACCCTTATCGACTGCGATGGCACCATCGCGGCGGAATTGACGGTGAGTTTCGATGACCTATGAACCCCTATCCGGCATTCGCGTGTTGGACCTGACGGCAGTAGTGGTCGGCCCTGCGGCGACGTGGCGGCTAGGCCAATATGGCGCTGAAATCATCAAGGTCGAAAACCCCGAGGGCGACCTGATGCGCGGGCTTGGCGGGCTGTCGCCAACGGGGCAACAGGCGGGGGCCTATCTGCATTTGAACCGGGGCAAGCGGAACATCTGTCTGAACCTGAAGGCCCCCGGCGCATCGGACGTGATGCAAAAACTGATCGAATGGGCCGATGTCATCGTGGCCAATATGCGCCCCAAGGCGCTGGCTCGGCTGGGGCTGGACCCTGAAACGGTGCGCGCCAATCACCCGGAAAAGATCTATTGTTTGTTGACCGGCTATGGCTCTGACGGTCCTTACGGTGGCTTTCCCACATATGACAGCGTGGTTCAGGGCGCGGTCGGCCTGCCGGGACTAAGCATGGCGCGCGACGGGGTGCCACGCTATGTACCCTTGCTGATCTGCGACCATGTGGTGGGTGAAATTGCGGCTGGTGCGATTATGGCCGCTCTGATGAACCGGCACCGCAAAGGCGTTGGCGTGACGCTGGAAGTGCCGATGTTCGAGACGATGGCGACGATGGTTCTGCAAGAACACCTGGCCGCGCAAAGTTTCGATCCCCCGGTTGGCCCCTATGGCGATCAGCGTTTGCTCAGTCCGCACAACCAACCGATCAAAACCAAGGACGGCTATATCGCCATCACCATCAACACCGACCCGCAGGTTCGGGCGTTTCTGGTGGCAACAGAACGCGCCGCGCTGACCGCTGACGCGCGGTTTGCCAGCGTGTCCGCACGGGCGGTCAACGTGGCCGAATGGTTCAAGATTCGCGGCGCCGCTTTAGAGGACAAGACAACCGATGAATGGTTGAATATCTTCCGCGCCGCAGATCTTGCCACCATGCCGATCCATTCCATCGAAAGCCTGAGCCGCGACCCACATCTGGCGGCCGTCAAGCTGATCACACAGGAAGATCACCCGACCGAAGGCCGGACTGCCGTTTTGCGCAGTTCAATCCTTGCCGATGGCAAGACGCTGTCGCCCCGCAGCCCGTCTGCGCCGCGCGGCTGGGATACGGGACAGATTCTGGATGAACTTGGCTATTCAAAGGCTGAAGCACAGGCACTTTTGAACCAAGGCGCTGCTGTCTTGGACTGACGAAAACCATTTACCCCCACCCGATCCGACACGCTTTCTGCCCATAAGCAGAGGGCGCGCTTGCCATGCGCGGGCCTGCGGCATTCACAGGTGCAAATTCATTTATTACAGGGGCTTACCCCACATTGAGGATCAAGAAGTGTCGCGTCTGAGACAAGGCCAAACCACAGCCCCGCCGCTGATGGGCCAGTGGGCAAAGATGATCCAATCCCGCAGCATCATCGTGGGAGAGCCGGAAAGCTGCGGTGGCGGGAGTGGCCAAGCGCAACAGCCAACAGTTAAACCTAGCCAAGAAATCGGGCTGCAAAGCCCGCCAATACACAGCCTCGGCGACACAAACTCTCATGCGTTTTGCAGATCACAAGGCGCAAGGCACGGCGGAATGACAATCAATCAGGGAGGAACTGAAATGATCTTCAATAAACTGACAACTTTGGGTCTGACGGCGGCTTTCGTCGCTGCGGCGTCCACGGTTGTATTCGCTCAGGACGACACGTCCAAGAAACTGTACCTTGGAGTGGGCAACACCAGCGCCGACTACTGGACCCAGATGATCTGGGGCGCGACCCAGGTTATGGAATCAGTCGGCGGCACCGTCGCAGTCATAGGCAACGATTTTGACCCTCAGAAGTCGCTGCAGAACATCGGCGCTATCACCGCTCCGGGCTGCGAAGGCTGTATCTTCACCTGGTTTCCGGATTCGCCTGCATTCACCAAGACTTTCGTCGAGAAAATCGGTGACGCTGGCGGCTTTATCACCACGCTGTGGAACCGCGCCGAAGAGATCCACCCATGGGATACCGCGCCTGATGCATGGATCGCGAACATCTCGTTCGACGGTGTTGACGCGGGCTATCAGAACGGCATGGAACTTTGCAAAGCCATGAACGGCGAAGGCGCCATCGTGGTGCTGCAAGGCGTTCTGGACAACGCGCCGGCCAAGCAGCGCACCATGGGTCTGGAAAAGGCCATCGCTGAATGCCCCGGCATGACCATCCTGGACAAGCAAGTCGGCAGCTGGCAGCAAGCTCCGGCGCAAGACATCATGCGCACCTGGCTGACCAAATACGGCGACAAGATCAAAGGTGTAGTCGGTCAGAACGATGCCATGGCTTTGGGTGCTTTGGCGGCCCTTCGTGAAGCTGGCCTTGCAGGCAAAGTCTTTGTCACCGGCACCGACGGTTCCAGTGACGTGGTCAAGCAGATCGAGTCTGGCGAGATCCTGTCGACCATGAGCGGCTTGAATGAATATCAGGGCGCTGTTGCAGCGGCTTTGGCCTACGGCGTGCGTGTTGGCGACATCAAAGTGGCCGATCTGACCGAAGCACAGCGTGACTTCTTCATGCAGCAGATCCTGATCACCAAGGCTAACGCGACCGAGTTTCTGGCGCGCAAGCCCGATCCGGCTGAATACAGCTACGAAGCCATCAAGGCCGACATCTGGGCCAAGTCCGCAGGGCAAATCCCGGCTGGCGTAAACTAAGGCAGTCAGGGCGCAGCTCAGCTCTCCTGCGCCCTGTTTCCTCGGCTCTATCCAGATCGGAGAGAGCCATTCTTCTTAACCTTTTCAGCATTCGATAAGGCGGACGTCGCAGATGTCGAACTTGATTAAATCCCAAGGCCCGTTGTTGGCTTTGACAGGGCTGGTGGTGATATTCTCGGTGTTTAGCGAAAGCTTCGCCTCAATGGCGAACTTTGCAGCCGTGCTAGAGGCCGCAGCCATTCCCGCCATTGTCGCCATCGGGCTGACCTATGTGCTGATGCAGGCCTCGATCGACCTTTCGGTTGAAGGGGTGGCGTCATTGGCCAACATCATTCTGTCTATCACGGTGGCCAATTCGGTAACCACGACCGACATCGGCCTTTGGGCCATACCCTTGGTGCTTTGCGCGGGCCTTCTGGTGGGGGCAACCAGTGCTGCGGTGTCGATCTATGTGAGGATGCCGTCGTTGATCGTTACGCTAGGCATGTGGCTGACCACTGTCGGGATGGCCGCGTTGCTGTTTCCTGATCGTCTGCCGCAACTCTTGGAAACCCGGATCACCCAACTTGCGATCGACAAACAATTTGGCCTTAGCTGGATCGTTTATTTGACGCTGGCGCTGATCCTGGTGGCGCTTTGGGTTGAAAAGTACACCCGCTTTGGCCGGATGAGCCGCGCGATTGGTGAAAATGAACCGGTGCTTATCATGTCGGGCATCAAGGTCAATCGCCACAAGATCGCGGCCTTTGCTTTGGCCGGGGGCTGCTATGCGCTGGCGGGTATCCTTTTGGGCGCGCGCATTGGTGTGGGCAATACCCAATCGGGCGTTGGTCTTTTGTTCCCTGCAATCGCGGCCTGCGTTCTAGGTGGCACCCTTTTGTCCGGCGGTCAGGGCGGCATCCGGCAATCCATGATCGGGGTGCTGATTTTGGTCAGCCTTCGTAACGGGCTGATCCAGATCGGCGTTGATCCCCTACTGCAAAGTGCGCTGGAAGGCGCTGTCATCATCATAGCCGTCGCCGGATCGACATGGCATCTGCGGCGCAAGGTCAGGGTCATCAAATGACAACTGCATTTTCACTTGAGGGTATCACCAAGCGCTTTGGCGAAGTTACCGCGTTGGACAATGTTAGCCTGACGCTGAACGAAGGCGAAGTTCTGGGGCTGATCGGGCAAAACGGATCGGGCAAATCCACCATCATGAAGGTTATGGCGGGCCTGCACCGCCCCGACACCGGCATCATCCGCGTTGGCGGCAAAGTCGTGCAGCTGCGATCACCACTAGAGGCGGCGCAGGCGGGCATTGGCCTTGTGCATCAGGAACAATCACTGATCACCTCGCTGACCGTCGCGGAAAACCTGTTTCTGGACAAACCCGCCACATCAACCCGGCTAGGCGTCTACCGCTGGGCCAAACTGCGCGACCGCGCCAAACATCAGTTGGAGAAGGTCGAACTGGACATCGACCCGTTTACCTCGGTGTCAGAGCTGTCCTTTGGTCAGCGTCAGATGGTTGAACTGGCCAAGGTTCTGTCACTGGAAGAACTGGTTCACGGCCATCTGGTCATCCTGTTTGATGAACCGACAGCGGTTTTGAACCCGCCCGAAATTCAATCGCTGTTCAGCCAGATCCGGCGGATCAAACATCGGTCTTCGGTGGTGTTCGTGTCGCACCGCATGGACGAAATCCTTGATATTTCCGACCGCGTCTATGTGATGAGCGACGGTCGCAATGTGGCCGACCGCGACAAAGAAAACGTCAACGTCGATGAGCTTTATGAGCTGATGGTGGGCAAGCAGCGGGTGAACCGCGAAGACCGTAAACCACGCAACGCCCAGATCGGAGCAGAACCGGCGCTGACGCTGAAGAACGTCACTGTGCCGGGTGAGATCGAAGGCATCAGCCTGACGCTTGCCCCTGGAGAAATTCTCGGCCTGATTGGCGTGCAGGGTTCGGGGGCCGAAACCATTCTGCGCACCGTGTTCGGGCTGTCGGACCGATGGAGCGGGGAAATCGACTATTTCGGCATGCCGCTGAACGTCGACAGTCCGCCGCAAGCCGTGGACAAGGGCATTGGCTATTTGCCCGCCGAGCGTAAGACTGAAGGCATGATCCGCAACACAACCGTGTCCGAGAATGTAGCGATCACCTACGGCTGGCAGCACGGTCATGGCGCTGGGTTGATTTCGCGGGCGCGCGAGCGTGGGTTGATCCACAACTGGGTGACGAAACTTGGCATCAAAACCCCGTCCATTGGTCAGCGGATCGACACCCTTTCGGGGGGCAATCAGCAAAAAGTGGTGCTGTCGAAATGGCTGTTCGGCAAAACGCTGAAAGTCCTGATGCTGGACCACCCGACGCGCGGACTTGATCCCGGCGCGCGGTCTGACCTGTTTGGCGTGATCCGCGAACTGGCCGATCAGGGGCTGGCGATCCTATTGGTGGGCGACACGCTGGACGAGGTTTTGACGCTGTCTGATGCGATTATCGTCATGAAGGACGGGCGTGTCAGCGCCCGAATCGAAGGGGTTCAGGCCACACCACCTTCGGAAGAAGAGCTGGTCAAGGCGATGGTATAGGGGAAAAGCGATGACCAAAGATACCATTCTAATGTTTTTGCGCCGCAATGGGGCGTTAGTTGTGTTGGCCATCATTCTGACCGCCGTTTCAACCGCAGCACCGGGCATTCTGCGCTGGCGGGCGATCAACTCACTGCTACAAGACAACGCGCCGCTGTTGATCATGATTGTCGGGGCAACGCTGCCCATTCTTTTGGGGTGTCTTGACCTGTCGATTGCCGCGATGGCGTCGCTCGCGGCCGTAATGGCGGCGATGCTGTCACCCGCCTTGGGGTCGGCCAGCGCCTATGTGGTGGTTGCAGGTGCCGCGATGATCGGTGGGCTGCAAGGCTGGATGATCGGCCGGTTGCAGGTGCCGTCTTTTGTCATTTCCTTGGGCGCATTGGGGATATTCAAGGGCATCGGCATGTATCTGACGGCGGCCGACATGGTCGGCATCGCGCCGGGCATCAGCGTGTATGAAACGCTGGGCAGCCGGAGTTTTGGCATCTCGAACGCCTTCATTCTGGTGCTGATCGTCGCGTGGCTTTTCACGCTGATGCTGAAACTCTCAAACCTTGGTCGCAATATTTATGCCTTTGGTGCCAATGAGATAGCCGTCTACATCTCGGGTGTGCGCCGCGATATGGTGCGTGCCTTTGCCTTTGCCGCATCGTCTGGCTGTGCCGCATTAGGCGGTGTTATGATGATTTCGCAAACGATGTTTGCCAGCGCCACCGTCGCCAACAGCCTGCTTTTGCCTGCTTTGGTTGGCGTGGTTGTTGGTGGCACGGCGATTTCGGGCGGTGTTGGTGGGGTTCTTTCCAGCCTGATCGGAGGGCTGATCGCCATTCTGATCCGTGTCGGCGTGACAATTTCCGGCTTGCCACCTGAAAGCCAAGACGTGGCCTTCGGAATCACCATCCTGATCGCCGTCGCCTTGACCACCGACCGGGCCAAGATTGGCCTCGTCAAATGAAACCCAACAATGAGGCTATCATGTTTCCAATTGCAGGATTGATCATCGGCGGCGTCAGCCGTGCTGTGGGCAGTGCGGGGGTGCTTGAACTGACCAACCCCGCCACGGACGAGGTTTTGGCTGCCCTGCCCAAAGCGGGCTTGTCAGAAGTCACCGAGGCGGCGCAAATTTCGTTGCAGGGCTTTGCCGAGTGGTCGGCGGTTTCACCCTATGAGCGGTCAAAAATCTTGCGCCGCGCCGCTGATCTTATGCGCGTACGGACAGAAGTGGCCGCGCATTGCCTGACGCTTGAACAAGGCAAGCCGATTGCGCAGGCGCGGTTGGAATGGGCGGGGGCTGCGGACCTGCTGGAATGGTTTGCCGAAGAAGGCCGCCGCAGCTATGGCCGGATCATTCCGGGCCGTTTGGCCGAATCTGAACTTCGAGTTTTGCGCAAACCGGTGGGCCCGGTGGCTGCTTTGGCACCGTGGAACTTCCCGGCCTGGGGCATGATGCAAAAGATCGCGCCTGCGCTGGCTGCGGGCTGTTCGGTTGTGGCTAAGCCGTCCGAGGTGACACCCGTCACCACCTGGCACATCGCCATGTGTCTGCTGGAGGCAGGTCTGCCGCCCCGCGCGATCTCTGTGATCTGGGGCAGCTCTTCGATGATTTCCGAAGCCTTGATCAAATCGCCTGAAATCCGCAAAGTCAGCCTGACAGGGTCCACACGTGTTGGTCGCATCGTGGCGGCCATGGCAGGCGAGTCTCTGAAGAAAGTGACGATGGAGTTGGGCGGTCATGCCCCGGTCATTGTCGCCCGCGATGCCGATATGGCCAAACTGATCCCCCTTGCCGCGCAATGGAAGTTCCGCAATGCGGGTCAAGTTTGCGTGTCGCCCACGCGCTTTCTCGTCGAGAATCAGGTCTATGATGCCTTTGTAGATGGCCTTGCCGAGGCGGCGGGCAAGATCAAAGTCGGCAACGGCATGGATGCCGACACGATGATGGGGCCCCTTTGCACCCGCAACCAACGCAATGTAATCTCAAGCATGGTGGCTGACGCCCGGGCCAAAGGTGCGCGCGTTGTGGCGGGCGGCGATGCGATTGGCAATGTGGGCAATTTCCACGCGCCAACCGTTGTGGCCGAGGCAAATTCTGATCTGCTGGCGATGAATGATGAACCCTTTGGCCCCTTGGCGCTTGTGTCGCGGGTTGGGTCTATCGACGAGGCTTTGGCTGAGGCCAATCGCATGCCAGTGGGCCTTGCGGCATATGCCTTTAGTTCCAATGCTCACACCATTGCCAAGATTTCCCGGGCGGTTAAGGCGGGCATGCTTGGCGTCAACCACTTCTCGATGGGCCTGCCGGAAACCCCGTTTGGCGGCGTTCTTGACAGTGGGTTCGGGTCGGAAGGCGGGATTGAGGGGCTAGAGGCTTATTCGACACCCATGCTTATCTCTGCCATGGTCTAACGGCGTTGTAGAATAGAAAAGGGCCGCGCAATCTGCGCGGCCCTTTGCACTTCTGGGGTTTGGTTCAGGCGATTGCCGCGCCCACGGTCTTGGATCTTTCCGACCACAGCAGTTAGATCGACCCTGCGAAGACCATCAGAATGCCCGGCCAGCAGGTCAGATCAGGCGCAAAGGACAGCACGATCCACGACACCAGGATGTTGGAAAACAGCTTCAAATCGTCAATGGGCTGCACAAAGGCCGCGTCGGCCGATGCGTAGGCAAGTGTCAGGAAATGCTGCGCAAAATACATGATCGCACCAGCCACGATCAGCAACCACAAGATATTGCCTGACGGCCATTCGAACCCGGCCTGAAGCGAGAACAGCAAGTTGAGCGGTGTCAGCAAAACCAAAAGCCACATGGTGATGGATGTCTACGCCTCATCCCGCGTCAAACGCTTGGTGATCAGCGACGCAACGCCCGAGGTGATTGCCGCCACGATGGGCAGAAGCGCCGCAGTGGTGAAACCGCTTTCCCACGGGCGCAGCAAGATCATCGCTCCGGCAAAGCCGATAATGGCCGCGATCCAGCGGTTCAGACCTACCTTTTCACCCAACAAGACCGCAGAACCGAACATCACGAAAAACGGCGAGGACATGACCAGTGCGATCACATGCCACAGGGCCATGCCACTGGCAAAGGCCTGCGTAAAGGATTGCATACCCAGAACCGACAGCAAAATCCGCACCACATGCAGCACTGGATGATTGGTCTTCATCGAGGCCAGACCGGAGCGCCAGATGAACGGTGCCGAAAACGCCGTCGCAATGGCATATTGCCAAAACGCATCGGACTGTGCCTTGACCCCCATCTTATACGTCACTGTCCACGTCACCGCATTGGCCCAGCGCAAAGCAGATACCTGCCAGCACCATGTAGCCCGCGCCTTTTAGATTTTCATTTATCATCACCTCGCTGTTGCGCGGCGCGGGACAGCGCCCGCACCTGTTTGACGTCGTCTTGCATTGTGGCAACCAGATTTTCGACTGAGGAAAACCGCAGCTCGGGGCGGATGAAGGCCAACAGCCGGACCTCAACCTCACGGCCATAGATGTCGCCTTGAAAATCAAGGATATGGGTCTCGATCTTTTGATCGGCCCCTGCGAATGTGGGCCTAGTTCCGTAAGATGTGACCGAAGGCCAAACCCTGTCGTCGCCATCAAAGACGATTTCCGAGGCGTAGACCCCATAGGCAAGCCCCGGGACTTCACTGTTGATGTTTGCGGTCGGGAACCCAAGCACCCGGCCCCGTTTGTCGCCATGCACTACTGTGCCGCGCAGGTTCATTGACAGTTCGCTCATGCTTTCCCTCTCTGACCGCGCTGGCGGCCCCCATCGACGACCAGATCAGTTCCGGTCACAAATCCTGCCGCATCCGAGCACAGGTAAAGTGCCGCCTGCGCCACATCTTCCGCCCGGCCAAAACGACCAAGTGGCACGCTCGCAGACTGCGCCTTGGTCTGGCCGGTTTCGTCATAAAGCCGCTTCACGCCCTCGGTGCCTTCGATTGGGCCAGGGGCGATGGTGTTGCACAAGATGCCGTCCGGCCCCCATTCAAGCGCCAAAGTCCGGATCAGTGACATCACCCCCGCCTTGGCCGCGGCGGCATTGGCACAGCCCGGCCAGCCCTCAAGCGCGCGCAGGGTCGAAATTGCGATGAAACGCCCGCCGTGGGCTGAGGTTTTCAGATGCGGATATGCGGCTTTGGCACAGTGGAATGTGCCGTGCAGATCAATGTCGATCACGGTCCGCCACGCATTGAAGGACATATCCTCGAAGGGCACAACAAAGTTGCCCGCCGCGTTGGCGATCATGATGTCCAGCCCACCAAACGCCGCAACGGTTGCCTGAACCGCAGCCTGAACCGCCTCGGGTTCACGCACATCTGCGGCGACGGTCCGAACTTCGGCTCCGCCAGAGCGTATCACCTGCGCGGCACTTTGCAGGCGGTCCAGATTGCGGCTGACCAGCGCAACCTTTGCGCCGGCTTCGGAAAGGGTTTGGGCAATTGCAAAGCCGATGCCACTGCCGCCACCGGTGACAATTGCCGACCTGCCCTTCAGGCAATCTGGAGCAAAAGGGCCGAGAGCCATTTAGCGGTTCGCCCGAGAAACAGGCATCGCACCGCCCGAGAGGGCAGGCAAATGTCTGGTTTTGGTAAGGCCAAGCTCAGACTCGGAATTGATTTTGGTTTTCATTTTGGTCTCCACACTTTGGCGTATCCTGCAAACCAACCCCCTGCCCCGCAATTGTCCTTTGTGTGACAGTCAGGCCCGCCCGGCCTGCCGCGATTGAGCCAATTGTCCGATACGTCATGAAATGGTCCGCTGGGGCATATCCCTTCGGGGTAATCAGATTTCAGCGGAGGGATGAAATGTCACTGTTTTCACTAGAGGGCCGGATCGCCTTGGTCACGGGCGGCGGGCGCGGGATTGGCTTGGGGATTGCCAGCAGCCTTGCAGCCGCCGGTGCCGATGTTGTCATTGCCGACTACACCAAGGAACTGGCCGAAGAAGGCGCGCATGCGGTGGCCAAACTGGGCCGCAAAAGTGCCGCCATTCTGGTCGATGTGCGCAAACCCGACAGCGTTACGGCGATGGTTGACGCAACGGTCAAGCAGTTTGGCCGTCTGGATATTGCGATGAACAACGCAGGCATCGTCAGCCTTGGCGGCATCGGCGAATTGACGGTTGAACAGTGGGATGACTGCATCAACGTCAACCTGCGCGGTGTGTTCCTGTGCACCCAGGCCGAAGTGGCGGTGATGCGTAAGCAGAAATACGGGCGTATCATCAACACCGCATCCATCGCGGGCAAAGTGGGCTTTCCGGCATTGTCGCATTACTCGGCCACCAAATTCGGCGTCATCGGCTTTACCAATGCTGTTGCAAAGGAAGTGGCGCAAGAAGGCATCACCGTGAATGCGCTTTGCCCCGGCATTGTCGGCACTGGCATGTGGCGCGGTGAGACCGGGCTTTCGGGCAAATGGGCGATGCCCGGCGAAACCGAAGAGGCATCATGGGCGCGGCATCAGCAAACATTCCTTCCCCAAGGCGTGGCACAGACCGCCGAGGACATGGGGCAGATGGTGGTTTATCTGGCCTGCGCGCCGCATGTCACCGGTCAGGCTTTGGCTGTGGATGGCGGATTTTCGCTGGGTTGAAGCAAAATGGCCCGGAGCGCGTGCTCCGGGCCAATCACCTAAACCTCGCCGCGGGCCTTCTGGATTTGTATTTTGCGATAAAGCGTGGCCCGCGAAACCCCCAGATAGCGCGCGGTCAAAGACACGTTGCCACCGTTATAGCGCAACGCCGCCTCGATCTTGGACGCTTGGGATTGCGAGCGTGCAGTCAAATCTTTGCTGGCCAGTTCCTCGACAATGTTGTCGGGCAAATGCTCTAGTCCAATCTGATTGCCATCGGCCAAGGCAACCGCGTGGCGCAGACTGTTACGGAGTTCCCGAAGGTTGCCGGGCCAGTGGTAATGCATCAGTACCATCCGCGAATCGCTGTCCATCTCTAGCGTCGGCTTGCCAAGCGCTTCGCGTTCTATGTGGAAAAGATCAAGGATTGTGGCTTCAAGATCCGGCACACAGCGCAAGGGCGCAAGACCGATCGCCCCCCCCTTCAAGCGGTGCACAAGGTCCGGTCGCATCCGGTTTTCGCGCGCCAGATAGTCAAGATCATGGGTCGAGATCACGATCACGCCAATGCCATTGGCCCCGGTCTGACGATCATTTTCCAGCAATGCCAACAAGGCGGTCTGCCGCACCGCATCCATTTCGTCGATCCGGTCCACCAACAGGCACAAACTCTGCGCCGAAAGTCGCCGTTGCAACAACGTGCCAAGATCGCCCTGATGTTGCAGCGATGCGCAGTCGATGAAAACAATCTCGCTGTCTTCGCCAAAACAACACCGCGCCACGGTTTTGGCAAAGGCAGTCTTGCCTGTCCCAGATTCCCCGGTGATGGCAAGGGGCAGGCCCGCCGACAAAAGCCGCCGCGCCCGGTCCAACGCTTGGGACAGGATCGGGTTGATGCGCAGAGTTTCTTCAGCCAGATCAACAGAGCGCAAACCAGGTTCTGGGGGGCGCGACGTGATCAGGCTGGTTTGAACGCGCGTCCGTGTTTCCGGCAGGCTGAGAACCGCCTGCAAGGTGCGCCCGCGATAGTTCAGGGTGATCGGACTATCGGGCCGGATATTGGACAATGAATGGTCCATCTCGAAGATGTCTTCTGCCAATTGCCCCGCAAGACTGCCAACCTGTTGTCCCAAAATGCGCGCGGCAAAGGAGGAACCGTCAATCACCCGACCGTTCTCATCCAGCGACAAACGCCCCTCTGCGGCGATGTCAGCGACTTCGCCGCTTTCAAGGATGCGCAGCATCAGGTTGCGGCGGTTCATGCGGCCAAAATAGCTGTTCTCGATCCGGCGCGCCGAACGTTCGACGATGTTCTGCACCATCTTGTTCATGCGCGCATCCGCATGACGGGCGGTAGTGACGTTGATCACGCTTTCAATCACCCCGTCGCGGCCAAGAACAGGCGCGGTCAAACAGGTCAGACGTTGGATCGCCGATCCGTAGTGTTCGCTGCCCGCGATGATCACAGGTTTGCCGACGCGCAAACAGGTTCCCACGCCGTTCGTGCCTTGCTGATCCTCAGACCAGATCGAACCGGGGATCACCCCAGACCCTGCAAGGTCGCCAAGATACTGATAGTCGCAGCGAAACAGCACCATCGCGCCCTGTGGCGATGCCAGCGACACCAGATATTCACTGTCCACCAATTGCCGGAAAAGCCCCTCAACTTCAGGCTCCGCGATGCGCATGAATTCTTCGCGCTGTTCCATAAGCATCCGAACTTCGGAATGGGTCATCACCGCCGCGCGGGGCACCGAATCTGGCAACAGATTGTAATCTGTCAGGCAGCGCTTCCACGACTGTTCGACCACGTCCGGCATGCGCGCCTCGGATGCCCCGCGCGAGCGTAGGATATTCTTGATCTCACTGGACAGCGGGTCCGCAAACCCGCGCGCCTCAATCGCCTCTGTTTCCCACATCGTGTCCCTCCCAAGACAATTGATTTGTCGGACTTATAAGCAGCAAGGCCTACGCATATTCCCGACCCGCAAGCGTTGCCGCCCGTCCATTTATCCACACCAAAGGGTCACGCACGCCACCGTCCTCATTGGACAATCTGACGCCCACGATCCGACCGATAAAAACCGTCTGGTCTTCGTGCGCGTGGGCGCCGACGACATCACAAAAGAAACAGGTCGTCGCACTGTCTAAATAGGGCAACCCGTGCGGGCCTAAGGACCAGCGACCCGTGGTAAAACGCGACGCGCGCAGGTCACTGCGGCTGAACCTGTCTAGCAGATCAATTTCATCTGCGGCGATCTGATTCAGGCAGAAATAGTTGCTTTCACAAATCGCAGGATAGGCTGATGCGCTATGTTTGACGGCAACGATCATCGCTGGCCTGTAGGTCGAAAACGGCACAGCAGTCGTGACAGCGATGCCATGGTTTATGCCTGCCCTGTCACGCGTCGTAAGAATCGAGACATTGACCGCCGTGCCACGCAATGCCTTGCGCAAGCTTTCGGAAAATTCCGGGTCGCCATCTCGGCAAGGAAGCGAAGGGCAAGGCATAAGCATCTTTCAAGATGAGCTGGGCCAGACATGACCAGAACCGACCCTATTGATTTATGCATGCGAGGGCTATATTTAATCTTGGACCGCGTTTTGTCTCATTTAGTCTCAAATGAGGCAATCGCCTATTGGTTGTCTATTTGACGATTGCAGACTGGAAAAAAGCCTCAATCTTTTGGTCATCCATGCCAAAGCGCCCCAGAATTTCGCGGCTATGCGCCCCAATGCCGGGCGGGGGCAAACGCACCGAACCCGGCGTGCGGTCGAGTTTGATGGCAATGCCGGGGCCGCGATAGCCCTCAAACTCTGCCACCATCTCGAGGGTTGTGGTATGGTCCAGCGCATGCGCCTCTTCCACCGTCAAGACTGGGGCACAGGACACGCCAACCGACATAAGCCGCTGGAAAAGCTGCATTCCGTCCTGCAAAGCCAAGGGCGGCTACAGCGCTGCACGCGGTGCTTCGCGGTTCACCACCCGGTAGCCATTGCTGCGAAACCGCGCATCGGCTCCCAGATCGGCAAGGCCAAGCTCTGTACAAAGAGTGCGGAACTGGCGGTCATTGCCGACGGCCAGAAACAGCGGCACGGTGCCGGTGGGGAAACGATCATAGGGCACGATGTTGGGGTGGCCGTTGCAAGTGTGGATCGCACGGCCACCGTTCAACACGTTTGACGCATGCGGATGCAGCATCGCGATGGCGGTGTCGTGTAGTGTTACCTCTACCTGCTGCCCCTTGCCCGACCGGTTGCGTTCCAGCAGCGCCAGCAGGATGCCCATACAGCCATCCATGCCCGTGCAGGTGTCCACGATCGGGATGCCGATTCGGCATTGCGTATATATCGGGCGGGCCGTTGACCGCCTTCAGCCCCGACATGGCCTGAAGTGCAGCATCATACCCCGGCATCCCGCCATAAACGCCGGTGTCCCCAAAGCCGGACACCCGGCAATGCACCAGAGCGGGAAAGCGGCGGGTCAGTTCGGAAAGGTCATCGGCCCCCCATTTCTTCCAAGGCGACAGCTTGAAATTCTCGATAAAGACATCAACCTGCCCTCCCGCGCCTAGGTGTGTCAGCCTGCGTTGATGACCGGCAGAACGTCTTCGGCCAGACGGCGCATCGTCAGACGCTCGCGCTCGCGGCTTTTGCCCGAACCGTCCATGGCGGTCTAAAGCAGCATATTCCACGGGCCCGAACGCTCGCGCAGTGCCATGATCTTGTCGATAACGGTCTTGCGCGAGCCATAGATGACCGAGGCCTTGACGATCGACTCGACGGTGACGTCTTCGTCGGCCATCGTGATGTCAGGCTTGGCCACGGCGGTATAATTCGCCACTTTCAGCACTTTCCACAGGTAGTCGAAGTAGTAGAAATCCGAACCAGCCGGATCCAGCAACCAATCTTCGGCCTGCGCATCGCTGTCAGCGATCAGGATGTTACGGGCAACCGACCATTCTTTGCCGGTAGGCTTGATCCCCATCGCGTCGCAGCCTTCGACATACTTGTGCCAGTGGTTGATGACAGTGCTTTCCGGCGCAAAGTTTGCGGTGATCGGCTTCCAACCCATCTTGATCGCATGAGCGACCGAGTTGCCATCAGGCGACATCGACGAAAGCGAGATCGGCGGAGTGGGCTTTTGGAACGGCTTTTGCATGTAACCGACGCCAAGTTCCGGTATGATATTATCCGTCAGCTTGATGTGCCAATGCTTGCCTTTGATGTCATAAGGGGGATCCTGCGCCCAGATCTGCTTGATAATGCTGATTTATTCCGCAAATTTCTCGGCGCGGACAGTGCCATCCAGCACGTCAAACAGTTCCATGTCGGACGCAAGGCCACCCGGCCCGATCCCCATATTAAAGCGACCTCCGGACATGTGGTCAAACAAGGCTGCTTGCCCTGCAATCTGTGCCGGGTGGTGGTTTGGCAGGCAAAGCACTCCCGTACCAAAACGGATGTTCTTGGTCTGATTTATCAAGGACGCCATGAACATCATTGGCGCAGTTATCGGTTCGGTCGTGGCCGAATAATGCTCACCGATCCAGGTTTCCGAAAAACCCAACTGATCGGCGTAGATGATCTTTTCGGCATTTTCTGCAAGCACATCGACCAGTGGCCGGTGTGTCGGGTGCAGCGGCATATGGAACAGACCGATTTCCATTGTAGTCCTCCCAGTTTAATTTGCTCCTCCCGGAGCGGTGATTTCTGGCGTTGGAAGGTTCCGAAGTCAGTGATAGTACGGCTCAGGCAACCGAGCCCCGTTTGCCGTTCAGCCAAAGAATGGGGGCAGGCGCAGGCGGGATGTCGTCGGGCAGGAACACCGCATCGACCGCGCCGAAAAACACGGTGTGAGTTCCAAAATCATGGGTTTGGGCAACGCGGCAGACATGGCTGCACAAAGCGCCCTTCAACACCGGGCCACCCGGCCCAACTTGGGTCCAGTCATCCTCGACAAAGCGCCGGTCCCGCATGTCACTGCGCGCGAACGGCTCCAGCAAATTCGCATGGGCCTCGTCCATCAGGTTCAGGGTAAAATGCCCCGTCTCAAGGATCACCGGATAAATCGAAGCGGTCTGGTTGACAGCGACCATCATCGACGGCGGGTCCATCGACAATGACCCTGCACTTGTCACCGCCATACCGTGCCAGACACCCGCGCTATCGCGGGCCGTGACCAACGACACCGACGATGCGACCAACCGCATGCTGGCACGGAACGCCTCGCCGATTGGTCGATGGCCCAATTCTTGTGCCGACATGTGGACGATCCTCCTCGTTCAAATCTTCTAAATTCAAGGCTCTAGACGCAGCTCTTCTGCTCCCATAGTTTTCAATTACTTAGAGGAAGGATACTGACCAAGATGCGTTGGTTGGCGCGCACCTCTCTGTCTCAGAATTGACAGTTGCGATTGACGCCCCTGCAGTCGCACAGAGAAGCAGGCAGAAACCTGCCCTCTCGCTGGCCGATTGCATGACACGCGGCCGCCTTTCGCCCGTCACGTCGAGGAACAGACATGCCCGTGATTTACGAACGTCAGAATGAAGTTGCCGTCATCACATTTGACAATCCGCCACTGAACATCTTTGGTCAGGCGATGCGGGCGGGGTTGCAGGCGGCCATCACGCGGGCACGTGCCGAACGCCCTGAACGGTTGATCCTGAAAGGCGCGGGCCTGGCGTTTGTTGCGGGGTCTGACGCGAAGGAATTCGAAGGCCCGCCGCTGTCGCCGCAGTTGAATGACGTTTTGGCAGAACTGATTGATCTGCCGTTTCCGACCATCGCTGTGATCTCGGGGCCTGCCTTGGGGGGCGGGCTGGAAATTGCTCTTGCCTGCCGCATCCGCATTGCGTCGCCTGATGCCACTTTGGGTTTGCCCGAAGTCACACTGGGCATCGTCCCCGGAGCCGGCGGCACTCAGCGCCTGCCGCGGGTTATCGGGGTGGCGGAGGCTGTCGATATGATCGGCCAAGGGCGCACGATCACCGCCAAAGAGGCACAAAAGCTGGGCCTTGTTGATACGCTTGCAGACGATCCGATGTCTGTCGCGCTTGGCATTGATGCCGATGTTTTGCGCCGCGCAATTGCTGCCGATCACCGCCCGGCACCCACGTCGGACAAACCCGCGATTGACGCAGCCCATGCGCTGGCAAACCGCCGGGCAACCGGTCAGGACGCCCCGCATATCGCGATTGACCTTGTGGCAGCAAGCGCCGCTGAAGCCTTGGATAGTGCCCTTGTCCGTGAACGCGCGGCCTTTATTGGCCTGCGCCAATCGGCGCAAGCCCGCGCGCTGCGTCATGTGTTCTTCGCCGAACGCGCGGCGCAGTCGCAGGGCAAAGCGTTCCCGGCACCCGCAAAAAGGATCGAATCCACGATCGTTGTCGGTGGTGGCACCATGGGAGCAGCCATTGCCTATGCCTTCGCTCTAGCTGGACTATCCGTTCATCTGGTCGAAACCGACGCCGCAGGCCAAGCGCGTGCTGAGGCTAATGTTGGCAAACTGATCAACCACGGGGTTGAACGGGGTAGCATTTCGGAGGTCACTGCCTTCCGCGCCCGTCTGACCTTTGGCGCAGGTTATGAAAATCTGCCCCGAGTCGATCTGGCGATTGAGGCGGCTTTTGAAAGCCTTGAGGTCAAGCAGGTGATCTTCACAGCACTGCAGGCAGCTTTGCCGCAAAGCACGATCCTTGCCACCAACACCTCATATCTTGATGTGAATGTGCTGGCCGAAGGCATCATCACGCCGGGCCGCTTCCTTGGCCTGCATTTCTTTGCGCCCGCCCATGTGATGAAATTGCTGGAAATCGTGCGGGGGTCGCAGACATCGGATACAACCTTGGGACAGGCCTTTGCGCTGGCCAAGCAGTTGGGAAAAATGCCTGTCATTTCGGGCGTCTGTGACGGATTCATTGGCAACCGCATTCTGTCGCGCTACCGGCAGGTTGTGGATGTGCTGATGCTGGAAGGGTCTTGTCCCAAGGGCATTGACGACGCCATGCGCGGCTTTGGCATGGCGATGGGGCCATATGAAGCGCAGGATTTGTCGGGCCTCGACATCGCCTATGCCAACCGCAAACGACAGAACCTGAAAGACCGCACCGACATCCGCTATGTCACGATTGCCGATCATCTGGTCGAAGATCTGAAGCGGCTGGGGCGCAAAACCGGGGCGGGTTGGTATGACTATGACGCCTCGGGTAAGCCCGTCGAATCCGACGTAGTGACCCACGCGATTCTGCGCGCCAGTGATGCCGCAAAGGTCACGCGGGTTGTCAAATCACGCGAAGAAATCGCCCAAAGCGCCGTTCTTGCCATGATCATGGAGGCGATTCGCATCCTTGAGGAAGGCATAGCTGAGCGCCCGCAAGACATCGATCTGGTCATGATCCACGGCTACGGATTTCCACGTTGGCGTGGGGGATTGATGCATTTCGCCGATCAACTGACGCCTGCCGTCGTTCTGTCGCAGATAACCGCCCTGGCTGAGGTTGATCCTTTGTCGTGGTCCGTGCCCGCCTTGTTGCGCCAGTTGGTGCTGGATGGTCGCAGTTTTGACAGCCTGAACCATATTGGAGGCCCCGTATGACCCACGTTTTCCTTTGCGACTTCATCCGCACCCCTATCGGTCGCCATGGCGGCAGTCTTTCAAAACTGCGCCCCGACGATCTGGCTGCCCTGCCATTGGCAGAGTTGTTACGGCGCAATTCCAGTATGGACCCTGCGGCCATTGAGGAAGTCTGGATGGGTTGCGCCAATCAGGCGGGCGAGGATAACCGCAACGTGGCGCGAATGGCTGCGCTGTTGGCGGGCCTGCCGGTCAGCGTTCCGGGTGTTACGGTCAACCGACTTTGTGCGTCGGGGATGGAAGCGGTGATTTCCGCCCTGCGCGCCATCAAGTCGGGCGAGATGGAACTCGCCATCGCAGGCGGCGTCGAAAGCATGAGCCGCGCGCCCTTTGTCTTACTGAAATCGGAAAGCGCCTTTGCGCGCACTGTGGCGATGGAGGATACCACCATCGGCTGGCGTTTCGTCAATCCGCGCATGCAGGCGATGCATGGTACAGATTCGATGCCGGAAACAGCCCAGAACCTAGCGGATGAGATGAATATCACGCGCGAGACGCAAGACATCTTTGCCCTTGGATCGCAGCACAAGGCCGAGGCCGCCATGGCTTCAGGACGATTTGCGCGGGAAATCATGGGCTTGTCTGTGCCTGC
The DNA here is from genome assembly GCF_030652235.1 of Cypionkella sp. Lineage (GTDB taxonomy): Bacteria > Pseudomonadota > Alphaproteobacteria > Rhodobacterales > Rhodobacteraceae > Cypionkella. Next base: position 11,068 of record NZ_JAUSBA010000068.1, on the reverse strand, counting down.
GGGTAAAGGCAAAGAGGTGCTGATCATTACAGACGAACACCCGCGCCCAGAAACCACCTTGGCCGATCTGACCCGGCTCCGCCCCATTGCGCGGGCGGATGGGTCTGTCACGGCAGGCAATGCCTCGGGTGTGAATGACGGGTCTGCCGCGCTGATCCTTGCGTCCGAAGCGGCTGTTGCCCGCCACGGTCTGCGCCCGCTTGCGCGGGTGGTAGGGGGTGCCTCGGCGGGGGTTGCACCGCGCATCATGGGCTATGGACCAGTGCCCGCCGTTGAAAAATTGCTGGCGCAGGCAGGGCTTACCACCGCGGACATCGACCTTTTTGAATTGAACGAGGCCTTTGCCGCGCAGGTTCTTGCGTGCCTTCAGGGTCTGAACATCGCCGCCGATGATCCCCGCGTGAACCCCAATGGCGGGGCCATCGCGCTGGGTCATCCGTTGGGTATGTCGGGCGCGCGTATCACCGGCAGTGCGGCGCTACAGCTGTCTTTGGGCACTGCCCGCCGCGCCGTGGTGTCGATGTGCGTCGGCGTCGGCCAAGGTGTTGCATTGCTTCTTGAACGGGCCTGAAGGCTCCCCATCAGGCCTGTGCCTGCCCGCAGTCGGTTCGGCTGCGGGTATTTTTTTATGCAAAACTCCAGAAATGAAAGAGCCAAGACACCGCAGGGATGCCTTGGCTTTCCAGACTGCTAACAGGGCCTAAGGCAGCTTCGGCCAGTCTCTCAGTCGCCAAGGTCGATCAGGATCTTAAGCTGCGTACCAGCGGGATCAAGCAGCACGTCAAAGCCTTCCTTGATCACGGTGTCCAGCATCACGGTCTTGGTCACAACCTTGCGTGCTGGAATTTGGCCCGATGCCAAAAGCCGCATCACGCGTGGCCACATTTGCGCGGTGTAGGCCCAGGACCCGCGGATATCGATGTCTTTGTAAACAACGTTGAACCAGTTCACTGGCGCTTCGCCCGCGTGCAGACCGATCTGCACAACCGTACCGCGCTTGCGCACCGCATCGATGCAGGCCTGTAGTGCCAGCGTATTGCCGACGCATTCCAATGCAACGTCGCAACCGACATTGCCCTCGGTCGCAGCGCGGATCACGTCGCCGACATTCTGCTCACGCGGGTTGATGGTAACGACGTCAGGGATGATGTCCTTGGCAATGCGCAGACGGGTGGCATTGGGGTCAGATACGAACAACTGCACAGCCCCGGCAGCGCGCGCGGCCAACAGCGTCAGCAAGCCAATCGGACCAGCGCCAGTGACAAGCACCGAATCCCCTGCCTTCACACCGCCCCGATCGACGCCATAAACCGCCACAGCGGTCGGCTCGACCAATGCTGCGTCCTCATCCGTCATGTTGTCGGGCACTTTGTAGACGTTGAAGCCCTTGAGCAGGCTTTCCGACGCCATACCGCCACCGATCCAGCTTAGACCCGCGATCTGCAGATTGTCCGACAGGTTGAAATGCCCCAGATCGGTGAAATAGTCGCCACCGCGCGGCGTGATAAAGGGCTGAACCGAAACCCTGTCGCCAACCTTTACATGGGTGACGTTCTTGCCAACCATGGTGACGGTGCCACCGTATTCATGGCCCAGAACTTGCGGAGTTGCAGCACCGGTTGCCGCATCTTTCGGCACGAAAATCGGGCCATATGCGTATTCGTGCAAGTCGGTGCCGCAGATGCCCGCAAAGCGGTTCTTGATCACGACTTCATCATTGGCCGGATCAGTCGGCCGCGGAATATCCTCGATCCGCAGATCCTTGGCGGCGTGAAAACGCAAAGCCTTCATTTTGGGTCCCTCCTCGCTAGAGTTCATTTCGCGCAGCGCGTGGCGGGCTGCGTTAAGGGAATTAGCGGCATGGCGACCACCCGGAACAACTGTCTCTTCTGCGACGGGGGTGGGCGCAGGGTGTGGAGCATTCGTTCAATTTCCGCAGGCCTGCGCACCTGTTAAGGCAAAAGGGAACATTTGCTAAGGATGGCGCACATGAGCCTAGATGCCGAAACGCTGGTGCAGTTTCTTGATATGCTTGACCGCTTTGTCAAAGAGCGTTTGATCCCAAACGAAGACCGTGTGGCCGAAGATGATGCGATCCCGCCCGCTTTGGTGCAGGAAATCCGTGACATGGGGCTGTTTGGCCTATCGATCCCGGAAGAGTTTGGCGGCATTGGCCTGACCATGGCCGAAGAAGTACAGGCGGCGTTCGTACTGGGCCAAACCTCGCCTGCGTTCCGGTCTTTGGTGGGCACCAACAACGGCATCGGGTCGCAAGGCATCGTCATTGACGGCACGTCGGAGCAAAAAACGGCCTACCTGCCCTTATTGGCAACCGGAGAGTTGATCGCGTCCTTCGCGCTGACCGAACCCGAAGCTGGGTCTGACGCTGGGTCTTTGCGCACCTCGGCCCGCAAGGATGGCGATCATTACATCCTGAATGGCACCAAACGCTATATCACCAATGCGCCGCGCGCTGGCCTGTTCACTGTTTTTGCGCGTACCGACCCCATGTCGAAAAACTCGGCAGGTGTCACAGCATTTCTGGTCGAGGCGAATACACCGGGTCTGTCGCTGGGCCCGATTGACCGCAAGATGGGGCAAAAAGGATCGCACACCTGCGATGTGATCCTTGAAGACTGCCGTGTGCCAGAAAATGCCATCATTGGCGGCCCTGCCCGTCTGGGGATGGGCTTCAAGACCGCGATGAAAGTGCTGGACCGGGGGCGATTGCACATCTCGGCGGTCTGCACTGGGGCGGCTGAACGCCTGATCAGCGACAGCCTGCGCTATGCGATGGACCGCAAGCAATTCGGCGAACCCATCGCCGAAAAGCAGTTGATTCAGGCCATGCTGGCCGACAGCCGCACCGAGGCTTTTGCCGCCCGCTGCATGATTGAAGAAACCGCGCGTCGCAAGGATGCCAGTCAGAACGTGTCGACAGAAGCGGCGTGCTGCAAGATGTATGCCTCTGAAATGGTCGGCCGTGTCGCTGACCGTGCCGTGCAGATCCACGGCGGCGCAGGTTACATTACCGATTACGGGGTTGAGCGTTTTTACCGCGATGTTCGACTATTCCGGATCTACGAAGGCACTACGCAAATCCAGCAACTCGTCATTGCACGCGGAATGATCAAAGCGGCCAGCCAGTAACGGGCTCAGGGGCCGGGGACGACCCATCGCAAGGGACAGGACATGCGCGACCAATGGGCTGTAGTGACGGGCTGGGCTTGCAACATCGGCCAGGGCATCAGTCGGCGGCTTGCAGATGATGGATTGGCGTAATCTACATGGACGATTTCGACGCGGTTATGCACCTGAACACCCGCACCGCCCTGATGGTGGCAAAGGCCCTTGTGCCGGGCATTCGCAAACTTGGCGGCGGGCGCATTATCATGACTACTAGCCACGTGACTGTGGGCAAAACATTTACAGCGCATCAATGGGGGCGCTGCTATCCACGGCACGCACCTGGGCGCTGGAACTGGCTACGCGAATTCGACAAATGCAACCCGTTGTCGCGAATGTCGTCAGCTTCTTTTGTGATGCCAAGGCGGCCTTTATCACCGAGCAAACCCTGTTTGACTGTTTTGGCGTGACAGTCGGCTAACCCACCGCGTCAGCGTGAGCACGACGTGAGCACGAGAGGTCTATCTGATTGTTCCACAAGGCGTCAGTTTGTGCCATCCCCCCCTGTTGCACAAGAGACAGTATACCGCCGCCGCGTGCTGAACTTAACTGACACCTGACAGGGGGCGAATGTGATGATCCTCCTTGGCACAAACGCACAGGGAGGGAGATTTGCGCCATGACCAATCCACTGAGAATTGCCTTCATCAAGGCCCGCTGGCACGCCGACATCGTCGATCAGACGCTGAAGGGGTTCGAGGCCGATATGGCCGCCGCGGGCCGCAAGGTTGCAATTTCAACATATGACGTTCCGGGCGCTTTCGAGATGCCGCTTCTTGCCAAAAGACTGGCAGAGTCCGGGCAGTTCGATGCCGTCGTGGCCGCCGCTCTGGTGGTGGATGGCGGGATTTACCGCCATGATTTTGTGGCACAAGCCGTTGTAGCCGGGCTGATGGATGCTCAGATGGCGACCGGGGTTCCGACCTTTTCGGTCAGCCTGACACCGCATCACTTCCACGAGTCCGCAATCCACCACGACTTTTACCATGACCACTTCTTGAAGAAGGGAGCCGAAGCGGCGAACGCCGTTCGCATGGTGGCGGATCTGATACTGTAAGGCGCAGGTCTGAAACTCGCGCCTCTAACACGCGCGCCCAAGCCCTATGTCTCTGGGCACTCGCATCAAACCATTCCCGCAAGAGCAAACAGGAGGCTGCCATGTTCTCTGGCATCATCGAATCCCTTGGCACGATCAAGGCCACCCATTTTTCGGACGGCAGCATCAAGTTGGATGTTGCCACGGGCTTCAGCGATCTGGCCTTGGGGGAGAGCGTGGCCATCAACGGCATTTGCCTGACCGTGGTGACCTATGATGCCGCCGGGCGGGCGCAGTTCTTTGCAAGCCCGGAAACCTTGCAGCGCACCAATCTTGGGGCATTGCAGGCGGGCAGCAGGGTCAATCTGGAACGTGCTGTGTCGATGGCGACACGATTGTCAGGCCATATCGTGCAGGGCCATGTTGATGGCCTTGCACTGCTTGAGTCCATCCTGCCCGAGGCCGGGGCCTATCTGATCGACCTGACCCTGCCGCACAGCATCGCCCGCTACTGCGTCGAAAAGGGGTCCATCACGCTTGACGGCATCAGCCTTACCCTGAACCGCGTGCAGGACATGCCGTCGGGCGACTGCAGAGTTGGCCTGACGATCATCCCGCACACTTGGGCGCATACCAATCTGCAGACGCGTCGGGTGGGTGATCTTGTCAATGTCGAAGCCGACGTTCCTGCAAAATACGTGGAGCGCCTATGCCAACCGTCCCGCTAGCCCTTGAGCATTTTCGTCGCGGTGGCATCGTTCTGCTGCTCGACGATGTCGGGAAGGGTCATTTGATCGTGGCCTCAGAGTTGGCTGCCGTCACCGAAGTAGCATTAATGAAAAGTGCAGGCATCGGCGACTTTTTCTTGGGCCTGACGACGTCTCAGCTCGACCGCCTTGTCAGAAATGCCCATCTGCCGATATGTCAGGAGATTTCAGTTCGCGAAGGTGGAGTGTTGGACCATAAGGGCACGTTGGAGGCGGCGGTTGACCTTGCCCGATTGTCGGGCCTGCAACCGCAAGCCTTGCTGCGGGCCTTGCAACCGCAGGATACTCCGGCCTTTGCCGAACGCTACAGCCTTCCGGCCGTGACGATACAGGCCCTGACCCTGTATCGGCGCACCATCGAGGCCGAACTTGACCTTGTGGCGGTGGCTGATCTGCCGACGGCACATTCTGTCCATCCGTTTCGCGCATTTTCTTTTCGAAGCCACTTTGACGGGGTGGAACATCTGGCACTGGTTTCCCCCGGCGAAATCGCCGGCGACCCATTGGTCAGGATACATTCGGAATGTCTGACCGGCGACGCGCTTGGATCACTTCGCTGCGATTGCGGCCCACAACTACACGAAAGCATGCGGCGGCTTTCAGCTTCGCCGGGTGGAATTTTGGTTTATCTGCGGGGACATGAGGGGCGCGGCATCGGATTGGCCAACAAGATGCGGGCCTATGCGCTGCAAGACAAAGGCCTGGATACGGTGGACGCCAACCGCGCCTTAGGCCTTCCTGAAGATGCGCGAGACTTTGGCCATGCCGCCCAGATCCTGCGTGCCTTGGGCCACAACCGGGTTCGGCTTTTGACCAATAACCCCGAAAAAACCGCCAGCCTTCAACGCTATCAGATCACAGTTACCCAAGTCGAACCGTTGATCACTTCACCCAACCCGTTCAACGAACACTATCTCGACACGAAGGCCAGAAAATTCGGGCATTCTCTGCCTTTAAATTTTGGCAAGCGATAGCTTTATCAACGCAGTGCGCAGTTTTACAATCCAATGAAGAACTACCCAAAGCTCAATGTCAGTGGGCGGTGTTGCGTAATTTTAGCCGAAGGCATAGCCACCCCATTTGCCGACAGTCTCGGGCTATTCGTACGATCGCTCCTATTCCGATCGTCCAGAGGCTGTTCATCAATGCAATACGGGCCAGAATTTCGGCTGTCAGTGTCCCTTGCGGCGACGTGCTCGCTATGGGTGATGAGGTAGAGCGCTTTCAGTTTGAACTGAGTATCTGATGTCGAGTCGGTCAAGCAATTCCAGATCGCTCAAATGCAATAGTGGACAAAGATTTTTTCTGGTGATCGCGCGCTGTCAGTCCTCCGTCCAATGCCGACGGTTCCTTCGAGTCTGGATGATCGAACGGGCCTAGGCGTCTGGCGAAGAAACTTTTCTTGACCAAGCGATTTTCTCGGCCAGAAAGCCACCATAGTGGCCGAGCAACGTTCGGTTCGCTGACTCCAAATGCAAAAAGCCCCCGCTTTTAAGTGGACTCGTCAAACGTTGAGGTGGCGTTGAGGTGAAACGCGCGCATCTATACACAAGTGTTTTTGTCGGATTTTAACCATTTGGAAAGGTTAGATATTTTGGTTGCGGGGACAGGATTTGGACACTGTTTCGGCCTTCATCTGCATCGTTGTGAATGTCGGCGCTCGTGACGAGACCGCCCTGATCACGCTGCTTTTGCGAAGCTACCGCTGATCGCTTGCTGCCAGACATGAACATAGGTTTGCACCTCGTCCTTGGGTCAAGCCCCAGTGCTCACCAAAACAAGCCGCATCCATGGCGACCGCCGTCGCGCCGTCAATTTCCTATCAGCGTCAATCGAAGGTTGTTCTCCTCCTCGGCCAAGGGTAGCGTCTTGAAAGTTGGTGAAGTGTTTTGCTTACCCCCTATTTTGGCCCGATTTCAAAGGCATGCAATTGTAGGGTATTCTTGCGCAGAAGCCTGGGAACTCTTTCGGCAAAAGGTGCAGTGCGCCAGTACAAGGGGGCAAGATGGGAATGACGGCCGATCCAGCCGCGTTGACTTCGGAAAGCTTTGGCGTCCTGCTGCCTCTCTGGCCAGACCTGCACACTCTAGCAGACGAGGCAGAGCAGAATGCCGACAAGCTCCCTGATTTCTCTACGATCCGCCTGCGCAACTTTGCGGAGGCCATGGTCTGCCATCTCTTCCGGCATCATGGCTTGCCACTGAACAACAATGAGACGCACTTCGTTCGCTTGCAGCTGCTTCTGCACGAAGATTTGCTGGACAGGCGGATTCTAGGCCTTTTTCACACTATCCGGAAACTGGGAAACATCGCAGCACACATCAAACGCCCAGTATTGACAGATGAAGCCCGCGATCTGGTCGATGATGCTCGTTCGCTTACTGCTTGGTTCTGTCACCATATACGACCCGATATTGATTGGAACGCGCGGCAATTTTCCTCGCCAACTCCGACTACGTCATCTCGCGAGACCCCGTGCGAGGTAGATCCAGTAAGAGCGAGCGAGACCGGATTCAAAGTGCTTGCCACTGGCACGGTGACCTGCACGAGCCCGCAGGTCAGGCCGCCGCGGACACGGATGTCGCTGCGGGATATGTTCGAGGAGGAGCTCACGACTGACCAACAGAATTGCATCGCGGCGCTCGATGGTTTTCTATCAGACGACACCCAACGGGTGTTCCTGCTTAAGGGATATGCGGGAACGGGGAAGACGTTTCTTGCCGGCGGCTTGGCCGAGTTCTTGCTTACCTAAGGGCGGACGTTCGCGCTCGCCGCTCCAACGGGGCGGGCGGCCAAGGTGATCGCGAAGAAAACGGGGCAGTCAGCGCGCACGATCCACAGCCTGATATACAACTACAGCGACATGGCCGAGCAGACCGAAGATGAGGACGATGGGTCGCCGATCAGCACGACGCGACGATCACCGATGCGGTCCACCAGCGGCGCCAGATCGGCGGTGTCGACGCTTTGGAAAACCTCGGCATGCCGTGCGATCAGGCCCGGCAGGGTGTCGGGCGTCTTTGCCGGGGCGGACAGGATATGCGCCGAGCCGATGTCGGGTTCGGGCAGCTCGCCCTCCCACCCCTGATTGCCGATCAGCGGCACAAAGCGCAGGTCGGCCAGATCTTCCTGCACGAACCAGCCCTTGTCATGGCGCGTGACCCGGATTAGCTCCTGCGCGCGCGGATCAATGCCGACCGGCACCACCAGGCGGCCACCGGGGGCGAGCTGGTTTTTCAGCTCTTCTGGCACGAAAGGCGCGCCGCCGGACACCAGAATCGCATCAACGGCGCCTCTTCGATCCAGCCTTGGGTGCCATCGTCGTGGCGCAGGTGGAAATTCCGGCATCCGATGTCGATCAGGGTGGCGGCGGCTGTCTCGGCATGTTGGCCCACCCGTTCGATAATGAACACCTGACCCGCGATCGCCGCCAGAATCGCCGCGACATAGCCTGTGCCCGCCCCGATCTGCAGCACCTTTTCGCCGCCCTTCAGGCACAGCGCCTCGATCATGTAAGCCACGAGATAAGGTTGCATGAGCGTCAGTCCCTCTGCGATGGGAACCGGCCGGTCTTCATAGGCGCTCGCACTCAGATGTTCTGGCAAGAATTCATGACGCGGGACCCGGCGCATCGCGGACAGAACCTTGTCGCTTTGCACGCCGCGCGAGAGGATCTGACGGCTCACCATCTCCCAACGCTATCTTGCCGCGTCTTCCATAATCGCCCCCCCATTTCAGAAATGCCAATTTACCCGTGATTTGGGCGGTCGGCAGTGATGGCGGTCAATGCGTTTTTCCTAGGCTGCGTGAAATCTGCACGCCACGGGTTCTTGAAACGCAAAGGAGCTTGCATGTTTGCCAATCGGGACAAGGCTGGGCGTGAACTGGCCCGCCATTTGATTGCGCTGCGGAATCAGGCTCCCGTAGTTCTGGCCCTGCCGCGTGGTGGCCTTCCAGTCGCCGCACGGGCCGCCGAGGCGTTGAATGCCCCGCTTGACCTGATGCTGGTCCGCAAGATCGGCGTGCCAGATCATCGCGAACTGGCCGTCGGGGCCATCGCTGGGGCGGATGGCCAGACGATGGTGACAAACCCCGACGTGGCCGCGACGGAGGGACTGGACGCGCGCGACATTGACCAACTTGCCGACGCCGAGCGCGCCGAGCTGCGCCGCCGTCACGCGCTGTGGCTGAAAAACCGCGCGCCGATTGATCTGGTGGGCAAAACTGTGATCCTTGTCGATGGCGGGATCGCGACCGGGGCTACAGCAAAGGCCGCCCTGCTGGCGATCCGCAGAGCGGCGCCAAAGCGGATCGTGCTTGCCGTTCCCGTGGCGTCGACTCAGGCGGTCGCGGCGCTGCAGCCCTTGGCGGATGAGATCATCTGCCTTGCCATTCCCACGATGTTCTACGCCGTCGGCGCGCATTACCGCAATTTTCCACAAGTCGAGGATGCAGAGGTGATCGCCATCCTTGCATCGCAAAGACCGCAGGCGACATCATCGCAGGCGTGATTGCACATCCAGAAAATCCGATCCGGGAACAACGCCCCTGCCTCTCTGTGATGCTCCGCGCCCTTGCAGTGATTTGGGGCCGCGATTTGACCCGTACCAGCGCTGCCCATCGGCATTTCCCGGCGGGACAGCACCCACAACAAATCCGACGCCCTGTGTCACTTGCCATCAAGATCGAGTGTCGTGGCGGCATAAACTGCCGTAGACAAGCCGCAGTTCTGGCACATCCTTCAACCGCAGCCGCGTTATTTGATCAGGCTGAACACGGAAATAGCCCGCAATTTCCTGATCGCTCAGGCCAAGATCCGCCAAAGCGGCGACCGCCGTCTCCGGATACGGGCCCAGAACCTGACAAGGTTCAGTGGAGCATGATGCGCGGCAAGGTTCGGATTTGCATCGGCTTTTCATGATGACTTCCTTCGGTATGCCAGTGCGCCCCTTTCATAATGACTAGGGGTTCCTAGGCGACTCGCTAAGCAGGTTGCCTGCACCCTTGCAAAGACGCGGCGGCCTCGCGTTGATCGCTATCAAGACGCGGTCAGAACGCCTCTGGCTGGCTTGGCCCGTCCTGCCGTGTTTCGCGGCACCCATGCCAAGGCCCTGAGCCACTGGCGGCGCGCAAGCGCGACCTCTTGCATCACCCCACGGCACCAGGCTCTTGCGGCAGGCGCGCGACAAGTGCGCGCAGAACACCCGTTGACAGGGCCCCGATGCCAAACAGCACCAGAAGAAAGTTCAACATCCAGCCCAGCACGGGCACAAAGTTCAGCGAGGAAAACACCATAACCGCGCCGCCAAGCAGTACGATCCGCAACCCCAGCCCCGGATCGTCGCGCCTGCCAAAGGCAAGATACAGGCGTAGCGCCACCACATAGGCCCCAAAGACATAGCCAAGCGTCCAGACCACCAGAATGGCCAGCAGCACGATCGGCACGAAGGGCAGGCCGATCACCGTCATCACCGCGACAGGGACCAGCCCCAACAGGGTGGCAAGACCCAGAACTCCAAGCAATACCATCAGCGCAGGGCGCCGTGTTCCCGCCAGCCGCAACGCCTCACACCGCTCCGGGGCCAGCGCCAGCAGCGCCCCGACCAGCAAGACCAGAAACCCCAGTGTCACCAAAAACGTCGATATGAGTGCAAGAGTGGAGGGCAACGCTGGCATGTCGCGGCCCGCCCAATCGTCGCCCCAGTCGCGCATATGCTCGAACCGGTCCATCATGGGTGGGGTCTTGTCATAAACCACCCGCGCAGCCGGGATTACCTCCGCCGGGATGGTCACAGGTTCCGGGGCGGAGTATGTCAGCGTGCCGGCAACACGCGCCTTGGGGCCAAAGGAAATGGTGCCGCCCTGCAACAGCGCATCGCCGGAAACGGCCGCGTTCAGTGTGATCTCGCCCCCGGTCGCGGTCAGCGCCCCACCAATAGCACCGTCAATCGTGATGGTGCTGCCCAGCATCCGGGCGTTGCCCGTGGTGATGGCGGCCTCGACGGTGCGCAAGGAAAAGCCCATCATCGACAGGTCACCACCCACCGGCGCACGCACCGTCACCGCGGCCCCCGCGGCA
>NZ_JAUSBA010000062.1 GCF_030652235.1 Cypionkella sp. | reverse complement strand
TCAAGGCAAGCTCAGCCGCTGCAGCCCAAAAAAAGAAGGAGTGAAACTCGCCCTTGACCCAAGCATGACCCAAAATCCATAATCAAAGGTGGGTCAATTCTCGATGAAAAACCCGGGTCACTTCTCAGTGCAAATCAACAGCGCAGGTGGGTCTGGACAAAATCCCATGCAGAATCGGGCGCTGCGCCGCGCTCAGCCAGCCGTTGCTCCAGCCCGCCGTTGGGCTTGTAGGCCGAAATCACAAGATCCTGCTTCACCGCCGTCGTCGAGGTTACTTGGCGATAGCTGCCTTGGACCTTGTCCAACTCAGTCACTTCAGCCACCATAAAACCTGCTTGTTGCAGCGAGACCTGGATGGCATTCCAGACCGATGCCTTGCTGTTGGAAAAGACCACGGTCATCCAGCGACCCGGCTTCAAGACCCGGTAATATTCGGCAAAACAGCGCTGCATGAGGTGCTGATATTCAGGAAGCGCCTTATCCTTAAATTTGTCCATGATGGCTTCCGGACGTGAGTCCGTGGTAACGCCATGCCAAGATTCGACACGACCAGCGCGTCATTCACCACTTGCCGGATCTTACGCAACGGGTGCTGAGCGGGGATGCGATCTTCAAGATCGACATAGCTAAACAGCGAGCCGCTCCTCTCATCCATCCCGCGCATTCCAACCCCCCGACATTGCCTTGCCCAGAGTGAATCACGTTCCTCAAACCGCGTCGAGGGACGACTATTTCAGCGGCCTGTTAGTCATACCGTGGGGGTGCAGATGACCGTCAAATGCACACCACCCTTAGCTTTGCCGACCGCCATCACCACTTCCTCTCGGAAAAGGTCGGGCAGGGCGTGTTTGCGACCCAGAGCGCTGCAGTGGCGGCCGCGCTGGAACAGATGATCCAGGACGAGGAAGAACGCGAGGTCGCCCTTTCCGCCCTCGAGCAGGAAATCCGCGCGCGAATGGAAACGCCGCGCGCAGCGTTCATCGACCAGGACGACGCATTCGCCGCAGCTCGTGGCACCATTGGCGCGGCGCGTGATCTACCAGATCAGGTTCCACCCTTTTGTCGCGCGTGACCTCGACTCCATCGCCCACTGGATGATCGACTATGCCGGGCCTGACGCGGCTTCACGCAAACTGGCCGAGATCGAAGCGGCCATTGCCACGCTAAAGTCTACGCCGCACGAAGGTAGCCTCCGCGATGAAATCGCTCCTAGCCTTGCGTGCCATTCCGACTGGAAGGAAAGCCGTCGTCGCCTTCTTGGTTGACGATGACGCAGGCGAAGTGCTGATTTACGCGGGAACCTATGGTGGCGCGGATTGGATCAGACAGACCGGTTCGCGCAACCGGTGACTAAGCCGGGCACCACTGCGCAACTCAATTCCGTCTTTGCGGCGGACACACGTGAATTACGCAGCACTCTTCCATTTTAGCGGGGTTAGGTAAACGATGCTGTCACCGACACTGACCATGACATCGCCGTCCTGAATGTTGATCTGGAGCTTCATCGCCCGGCTTGCCAACTTTGCCAGTTCGCCTGTGTCTTTTTCGGAAAAGCCAATCACTTGAAGGTTCTCAAAACGGATGGTGCTGCCTTTGATCTTGTCCCACCATATCTCGGCCGTCCTGCCGCCGTATGGGTAAACAATCACTTTATCGGCTTTGCTACAGGATTGCCGCATCACCTTCTCGCTGGGAAGGCCAAGAGCCACCCACACATCAAGCTCGCCGCTCAAGCTTTTCTGCCAAATGTCGGGTTCGTTATCGGTTGACAGACCCTTCGTCATTTCCAAGTTCTCATGGGCATTAAGGGCAAAGGCGATAATGCGCACCATCAGGCGCTCATCGGTTTCTGAGGGATGCTTGGCAACGGTCAGTTTATGGGTCTCGTAATAGTGGCGATCCATGTCGGAGACGGAGAGCTCAACTTTGTAAATAGTGGCATTTTGCGCCATGATTTGTCCCAAACCTACAAAAGGTGGGACGCTTACTGCGTTTGGTGACCTTGTGAAAGCGGATAAGAACGTACCGAACATTGGAGTCGAACAGATGTTGCCAGGCCGTCGAACTACGACCTCTGCCACGTCGCCGGGAGAGACGACGTAGACCGCGAGATAACTCAGCCCGGCGAGGCCCTGCACCGCTAGCTTTCGCGGAAGTCTGCTTCCGCCCCTCGCGACCAATAGAGTGCGCGGGACCGCAAGTGGCCTCGCCCGCGCTGACTACCTTTATTCGCCCTAACGCCTACCAGCCCCGTTTATCGGCCACCGACCAGACCGCCGACCCAATGGTCAGCTACACGCCGATCACCGGTTTGAGATCAGAGGCCTGGACGAGGCCCTTTGCGACCAGCGCCGTGCCAGCGACGGTCAGGATCTGGCGAATGAGCTACTCCGAATGCGCCGTCTCCATCCCATTCATTTCGCCGGTTCCCCAACGCAGACCGAAAGGCGAGTTGCTCTGAGGTTTCAGAAGGAGTTGGCGATGGCGGACGGTGGGGATGGGTTTGGGGGCCGCATTGCGGTGGTCCAGCGGACTCGGGGGTATTCAGTCGCCGGAAGAGGTGAACCCTCTTTGGCAGTATCCTGATGTCGTCTGCGCCATGATGCTGCAGCGATCATGCCACGGTCCATAGCTGAAACATGAGGCCCGAAGCAAACGCCCCTGTAAGAGACAGCCCCAAGTAAAGCGCAAAGACCTTCGGCTTGGCCAGCGCCCAGACGGCCATCGCCGCTGGAATGGAGGTGACGCCCCCTGCGACCAGAAACGCCATGCCTGCGCCGGGGGCCATGCCCTGATCGATCAAACCGCTGACAAGTGGCAAGGCCGCGTAGCCGTTCAGGTAGGCCGGAACGCCGACCAGCGTTGCCGTAACGATCGGCAAAAGCCCATCCCCGCCAAGGGCAGCCGTCACCGTATCAGCCGGGATCCAGGCCAGCATCAGGCTTTCAAGGATAAAGGCCAGCGCCAGCCATTTTGCTAGGAACAGCGTTGTTGTCAGCGCGGTCTTGCCAAACTTCTTGCGGCGGTCGATGTCTTGCCAGAACCGCCAGACAACCGGCTTTGGTGCGCGGATTTTGGCCCCGCCACAGCCGCCGTTGCCGATACCTTCGCGCAGCGGATCCATCAGTGCGCCGCCGCGCGACATCATGTGAACTGTCAACCCGCCGAACAGGCCCAGCCCGATGGCTGCCATCGTCTTGGCGATTGCAAACTCTGTCCCAAGCACGCCTGCGGTCAGGACAAACATTGACGGGTCCATGATCGGCGAGGCAAGCCAGAAGGCCATCACTGCCGACAGCGGCACGCCCATGGCCAAAAGGGCGGCAATCAAAGGGATCACACCGCAAGAACAAAAGGGCGAAACCGCACCCGCCAGTGCTGCCAGACAGATCATCAGCAGGGGGGAGCCCGTGAACGTCTTGGCGATTAGATTGTCTGCCCCCGTAGCACCTGCCCATGCGGCAATGCCGATGGACAGCAGTAGAAACGGTGCCGTATTCAAAAGCGTCCGACCGGCAAACTCTGCACTCACGGCGGCTTGCGGCAGATCGAACACCGCAAGCGCCCCGAGGGTCACTGCTGACACGAGCCAAACACGTTGGTCCCGCCAAAGGGCGCTCAGAATGGACCGGAGGCCGGGAAGGGGTAGTGTTACGTCAGTCATCACCAAGACTCCGGTTTTATGGTCGTTTATGGCAGGCGACGGCGCGTCTTATGCCGCTTCCTCAGTGGGCTTTATGGTGACGCCTGAACAGCATTCCGAGGTGAGAAACCCGACTACGCGTCGCATGGCGGGATAGTTGACCCGATTGAACACTTCGCGCCCCCGCCGGTCCTGCAGCACAAGCCCCGCATCGACGAGGGTGGACAAGTGGTGGGCAAGCGTCGATGGCGCGAACCCAAGGTGGTCGCCAATGTCGCTAACCCGCAGCCCGTCGTCGCCGGCCGTGACCAACAGGCGAAAGATCGACAAGCGGGCATCGTGGCCAAGGGCGGCAAGGGCGCGGGCGTTGGGGCTGGTGGTACTCATGCAGTAAAAATAACCAAAAAACTAGTTTTGTAAATGATTCGGATCGAACTTTTCCAGCTGACTGATCGCCTCGGAAGTCTTGTGCGTTGTCACACCCATAGCGTCACACAACCGTAACGATGCGGGTGTATTTATCGGGTCATTCGAATGAATTTACGGATTGGACAGGATGGGGCGCGACAACTGGAAGATCATTCGTGATCGTATCTCGGCCGATATTTCTGCCGGGCAGCTTGAGCCCGGCGCACAACTGCCGACCGAGTCGCAGCTTTGCCAGACCTTTCAGGCGGGGCGGCATTCGGTCCGGCGCGCGGTGGCTGCCTTGGCCGTTGAGGGCAAGCTGCGTGTGGAACAGGGGCGTGGCACCTTTGTGCAGGCGGCCCCATTGATCAGCTACCACATCGGGCGGCGCACCCGGTTCCGGCAGAACCTGCTGGAACAGGGAATTTCTCCCGCAGGCGAACAGCTTGCCGATGCTGTCGTGCCCGCTCCGGCGCGGGTGGCGGCCGCGCTTGGTCTGGCAGAAGGCAGCCCGGTTCACCGCCTGTTGCGCCGGGGTCTGGCTGACGGAGTGCCGATCAGCATCGGGCTATCCTACCACTGTGCCCTGCGCTTTCCCGACCTTGCCGCAAAGCGCATGGACGGCGCATCGGTGACCGACATCTATCGGAGCCATGGCATCACGGACTATTTCCGCAAGCGCACCATCGTCTTTGCCCGCCGCCCTGATGGCGAAGAGGCCAACCTGCTCATGCAGCACCCCGATCAGCCGGTCATGGTGCTGCAAAAGACCGATGTCGACAGTGCAGGCCAGCCCATCGCTTACTCGGAGGCGGTCTGGGCGGCGGACCGGGTGCAATTTTCTTTTGACAGTCAGGATGAGGGCGAAGCT
Source organism: Cypionkella sp. (assembly GCF_030652235.1). Taxonomy (GTDB): domain Bacteria; phylum Pseudomonadota; class Alphaproteobacteria; order Rhodobacterales; family Rhodobacteraceae; genus Cypionkella. The sequence goes on along the minus strand of NZ_JAUSBA010000062.1, from coordinate 20,725 downwards.
GCCCCGGAAAGTGCCGCCAGTGTTTGACCAAGCCGACGATCCCGCCCACCCCTTCGACCATGCGCGGCTGCTGGACGTGCTGGCCCGCGCCGATGCTGACCGACTGGCAACGCTGGCTGAAGAGGTGCTTACCGGCCTAGGACCGGTCGAGGTGGTACAAAGCCGCACCGGCCTTGTGATGCTGCCGATGCGCGACACCGTGCAAGGCACCGATTTTCATCTGGGCGAGGTGCTGGTGGCCGAGGCGCATATCCGCGCCGCCGGGACCGAAGGCTATGGCATGGTTGTAGGTCGCGACTTGAACCGCGCAATGGCGATGGCGGTGGTCGATGCGGCGGCAAGCCTTGGCCAGACCCCGGAAATCCGCGCCTTCCTGCTCCGCGAGGCCAGCATCCAGACCGCCACAGATACCGACCGCCTGCGCGAGGTTGAGGCCACCCGCGTCGATATGGAGACGTTCTGATGTCACTGCTCACCACCATTCCAGTGCCAGACGCTTTCGAAGCGCGCACCAACGCCACGTTTGAGGCGCTGATGTGGGCCCTGTCGCGCCCCGGCACGGTTCAGGACTTGCCAGCCCCTGGCAGGACGGGGATTGCCGAGGCGCTGCTGGACCGCGAGTGTCGGGTGTTCTGCGACGACCCCGCACTGGCGGACCGCATCGCCACCTTCGGCGCGGCGTTGGTGCCATTGCCTCTGGCTGATCATTGCTTTCTTACGCTGGACGCAGGTCTGGACCGGCTGGCGCAAGTCGCAGTCGGCTCGGCGCTTTACCCTGACACAGGGGCCACAATAGTGGCCGAGGCCGGGTTCGGGACTGGCCAGCGGCTGCGGCTGACCGGGCCGGGGATCGAGACCTTCGCCGATCTGGTGTTGGGCGGGATCGCTCCCGGGTTCTGGGCCCTGCGCGCTGCGCTCTGCCACTATCCCACCGGGTTCGATCTGTTCCTGATCTGCGGCGCACAGGTGATCGGCCTGCCGCGCTCCACCACAATCGAGGTGCTCTGATGGCCTATGTTGCAACCCGCGGCGGCGAACGCGCCATTGACCAGTCAGAGCGCCTTTACCGGGCGGAACTGGGCCGGATCGACGCAGCACGCGTGGCCGAGATACGCCACGCGCTGCCGATGCTGATCGACCGGGTGATGGGGGAGGCCTCGCTTTACGAGCCTGACCTTGCGGCCCTTGCGCTGGCACAGGCGGGGGGGGACCTTTATGAGGCAGTGCTGCTGCTTCGCGCATGGCGCACCACGCAGCCGCGCCTGACGATTGCCGAACCGGTGCTGCAGGAGCAGCTGTTCACCCTTCGGCGGATCTCGGCGGCGTTCAAGGACATTCCGGGCGGGCAAATTCTGGGGCCGAGCCTGGACTATGCGCACCGTCTGCTGGCAACCGGTGTCTTGCAGGGGCGGCCCTATGTGCCCGCACCTGTCGAGCCTGCCGCCACCCCGGCCCCCGCCCGGCAACCTTCGCTGGCCGCCTGGCAGAAGGCGCAGGGTCTGGTGGCTGACCCGGCCCGCGCCGATGTGGCCCCCGATGACATCCCCGACCTGACGCGCGAGCCGCTGCTGTTTCCCGCGGCACGTGCCCATACGCTGCAAAGCCTGGCGCGGGCCGATACGGGCGGGATGCTCGCTTTGGGTTATTCGGCGATGCGCGGCTATGGCAATGCCCACCCCACGGTGAACGAGTTGCGCCTCGCCGAAGCCGACGTCCGCGTGCGTCACCCACGCGGCACGGTGTTTTCCGCCGGGCGGGTCAAGGTCAGTCAGGCCGAGGTCACGTCAAAGGGCAAGTCGGGCCTGTTGGAATTGGGTTTCTGCGCCACACTGGGATGGAACGAGGTCAAGGTGATCTCGGGTGCCACGCTGGACCTGAACGCCCCCGGTGCCGCCAAGGGATCGCCGGTCGAGGAGGAGTTCTTCCTGTACCATACAGAGCCGGTCGAGGCCTCTGGTTTCTGCATCCACTTCAAATTGCCACATTATGTGACTTTCCAATCCTCGCTCGACGCGCTGCGCGGGGCAAAAGCCGCCCCCGCACCCCATGAGCTCGAAAAGGTGCCCGCATGACCATCGCCACCCTCACCAAGCCGTGGGAGGCGATGTCCTACGGATTCCTCGACGCCTCAGCCAAGCGCGAACTCAGGCGCAAGATGCTCAAGGCCATCGCCGTGCCGGGTTGTCAGATGCCCTATGCCAGCCGCGAAGTGCCAATGGCGCGAGGCTGGGGGACGGGCGGTTTGCAGGTGACGTTGACGCTGCTGCGGCCCAGTTCGGTGGTCAAGGTCATCGATCAAGGTGCCGATGACAGCGTGAACGCGGCCTCGATCCGGTCGTTCCTGTCCAAGGTTTCGGGTGCGCGTGAAACTTGGGATACCCTTGAGGCCACGATCATTCAAAGCCGCCATCGCATCCCCGAGGAACGGCTGCGCGCCGATCAGGTGCTGGTCCTGCAAGTGCCGAACCCAGAGCCGCTGCGCCCGGTGGAACCCAACATGTCAGTCGCCCGTCAGATGCACGCCGATGCCGATTACGGGCGGCTATGGCTGATCCTCTACGAACAGATCGTCCGGTCGGGTCGGGTCATGCAGGGGGCGGCCTATCCGTCTCTGGTGAACGGGCGGCATGTGATGACGCCCTCACCCATCCCGCGTTGGGACGTGCCAAAGCTGCACATGGCGCAGCACCTGACCTTTCTGTCGGCCGGGCGCGAAAAGCGGCTGTACGCCGTCCCGCCCTTCACCAGAGTCGAACCGCTGGTCTTTTCCGACGTGCCCTTCCAGGTCGAGGATCATGCCGCGCTGACCTGCCACCGCTCGGGGTTGACGGGCTATTTCATGAACGAGATCCCCCAGGGTGGTGGCGGATCGCAGTTCGAACTGTCCGACAGCAACCTTGGCATCAAGGCGATCCGGCAGGCCGAAGGCGCCGAAGCCCGGGTCGGCTCCACCTGGTACGAAAACGGAAAGATGCCGCAATGATCGCCACTGCACCCCCCCTTGCGCTGCAAGCCCCTCAACTGATGACCACGCCACCCTTGCTGACCATGACCGGTGTCTCGCGCCGCTATGGGGATGTGGTGGCGCTGCGGGATGTGTCAGCCACCGTCTATCCCGGCGAGGTGCTGGGGATTGTCGGGGAAAGCGGGTCGGGTAAATCCACCCTATTGCGGATGATGAACCTTGAGGACATGCCGGACGCAGGCGACTATCGGTTGGCGCTGCCCGATCTGCCCGGAAACCTGTTTGATCTGGACCGCTTCGCACGGCGGATGCTGTGTGCCACACGGATCGGTATCGTCTATCAGAACCCGCACCTCGGCCTGTTGATGAAGCACACCTCCAGCGGCAACGTCGCGGAACGCCTTTTGATTGCGGGCGAGCGCAGCTTTGCCGCCCTGCGCGGCCGCGCGCGAGAGGCGCTGGACGCGTCGGAATTTCCGCTTGACCGGATGGACGCGCGACCGCTCGAATTGTCGGGCGGCATGCAGCAGCGCGTGCAACTGGCCAAGGCGATTGCGCTGGAGCCGGTGCTTCTGTTGCTGGATGAGCCTACCACAGGCCTTGATGTTTCGGTGCAGGCGCTGGTGCTGGACACGCTGAAGCGGCTGCAGCGCGATCGGGCGATGACCATTGTCATCGTCAGCCATGACCTTGGCGTAATCCGCACAATGGCCGACCGCGTCATGGTAATGCGCCGGGGCCGGGTGGTGGAGCAGGGTTTGGCAGATCAGATATTTCAGGACCCTCAGCACGACTACACGCAACAACTCGTCCATGCCAAACTGTGAGGCCCGCAATGATCCCCGTCCTTGAGGTTCAAGACCTCGCCAAGCATTTTCAGATGCACCATCTTGGCCAAAAGCTGCACGCCTTTGACAGCATCAACTTTACCCTGCAAGCGGGTGAGTTCCTGCTGCTTCGGGGCCCGAACGGCGTGGGCAAGTCCACCCTGTTGCGCACGCTCTACCGCAGCTATTTGCCGCGCGCGGGGCATATCTGGTATCACACGACCGAGGGTCGGATAGATCTTGCGACGGCGGCGGACGTGGATATCGCCCTCCTTCGCCGCCGCGAGATTGGTTTTGTTACTCAGTTCCTGATCGCGCGGCCTCGTGTGGCGGCTGAGGATATCGTCGCCGAACCCCTGCGCCGGGCGGGCATGCCCGCACACGAAGCTCTGGGAGAAGCGCGCCGTTGGCTGGCGGAGTTCGGCGTCAAGCGTGACCTGTGGCGGGCCTATCCTACGACGTTTTCGGGCGGCGAGCAGCAGAAGGTCAACCTTGCCCGCGCACTGATCTTGCCGCAACGGTTGCTGCTGCTGGACGAGCCCACCGCATCGCTGGACGCAGGCGCGCGGGCGGCGCTGATCCGCAGGCTGGCCGACCTGAAAGCCGCAGGCGTTGCGATGATCGGTGTCTTTCATCACCCTGGTGATGTGGCGGGGCTGATCGACCGCAAGATCGAATTGACCGCACAAGAGGTGTCCGAAGATGTGGCTGTCTGATTTTCGCGTGGTGACGCCGGACCGTGTGCTGGAGCGTGGATCGGTCCGCGTTGAAGCTGGCTGCATCGTCGAGGTCGCAGAAACCCCGCAGTCAGGCGCGGCTCTCAGCGGCGATGGCCTGCTGCTGTTGCCCGGCTTTGTGGACATGCACGGCGACATGGTCGAACGCGAGGTGGAACCGCGCCCCAATGTCCGCATGCCGATGGAACTGGGTCTGCGCGATCTTGACCGGCGTTTGGCGGCCTCTGGCGTGACCACGGCCTATGCCGCCGTCAGCTTTCATCCCGGATCGGCCTATGGCCATATCCGGCATTTCGACCAGACCAGCGCCATCATCCGTGCCCTGAAATCGATGGCTGATGTCCTGAAGGTCGACCACAAGGTTCACGCCCGGTTCGAGATTACCTTCCCCGATGCCCTGCGCGTGGTGGAAGGGCTGATTGCCGAAGGCGCGGTCGATCTGGTGTCGCTGACCGACCACACACCGGGGCAGGGGCAATACCGCGATATCGAGGCGCATGTGGCCCGCGTGGCCCGCGAAAAGGGCCTGAGCCAGAGCGATGCCGAGAGCGAGGTGGCCCGGCGCATCGCCCAGAAACACTCCACCGCAGGCGACATGGCCGCCACGCTGCGGGCGATTTCTGCGACCTGCCGGGCGCATGGGGTGGCGCTGGCCAGCCATGATGATGACACGGTGGAAAAGGTCGCGCTGATGCAGGTGCTGGGCGCAGGGATCAGCGAGTTCCCCGTCACGGTCGAAGCCGCGACCGAGGCCCGCGCCCGCGGCCTTGCCACCGCGATGGGGGCACCAAATGCCCTGCGGGGCCAGTCCTACTCCGGCAACCTGTCCGCCCGCGCAGCGCATGAGTTGGGTCTGCTGGATATCCTCGCGTCAGACTATCACCCCTCAGCCCTGCTGCCCGCTGTGCTGGAACTGGCCAAGGCAGATCCGCAGGGTCTTGCAGGCTCAACCCGTCTTGCCACGTTGAACCCGGCGCAGGCGCTTGGGCTGCGGGATCGTGGCGCAATAGCGCCGGGCATGCTGGCCGATCTGGTGATTGCCGATGGCACCGGAATTGGCCATGTCCGCGCAACCCTGCGGGCAGGTGCCAAGATCTTCTCGGACGGGTCGATCTTTCTGGCGAGGGCGGCCTGAAGCGGGGGGCCGCAAGCCCCCCGAACCGGCTGACTGTCTATTCGGCCAGGCCCAGACCTTGCAGATAGGCAAAGCCCTGCGGGATCTGCGTCTTGTCGTGCAACTCCAACACAAGATGCGGCGCGCTTGCGCAATCGGCCAGGGCGCGAAACACCGCCACCCATTCAACCTCGCCCTCTCCGGGGGCCCAATGGCGGTCGGCGTGGCCGTCCACGTCTTGCAGATGCACATGGGCCAACTGCACGCCGGCATCCCGCACGAAATAGTCGACCGGCGGCGCCCCCGACATCCGGCGCGCAAGCTGCGCATGGCCCGTGTCAATCGAAAGGGCGATCGCAGGGCTGGCGAAGCTGTCGACCAGGGCGCGGCGGGTGGCGGGGTCAACATCTTCGATATTTTCGATCACGATGGTGATCCCGGCGTCTTCGGCGCGCTTGACCACTGGGCCAAGGACCGTATGAATGCGCGCCAGCTTCGCCTCGGCATATCCAGGCGATGCCAGCCTGTTGTTCTGATACCAGGCCCGAAAGGGAGAGTGCAGCACCATCTGACGCGCGCCGATCGCTTCGGCAGCCTCGAGCGCGCACAGAAACCGCGCCGTGATCAGGGGCCGCAGTTCCGCATCCTTGTTGTCGATATCAAGCCCTTCATAGGGGCCGTGAATCCCGACGCGGCCACTGTGACCTGCAAGCGCCATTTTGGCGGCAGCGATCCGATCGTGGCGTTCAGGGCCAAGGGCGGCGTGGGTCATGAAGTCCTGCAATTCGATGTCGCGCTGCGCATCGAACAGCCAGGCGCGGTGGTCTGAAATTTCGGCGGCGCGAAGACAGGCACCGATCTTGAGGGGGAGCATTGATGAATTCCTTTGTTTGGAGCGGACTATTCGATGTCGCGTCAGTAAACTCGCCGTCCATCGCGCCAGACTGCAACGATATGGTTGTGCGTGCCGATCCGGCGCACCTGCACAAGGTCCGCCTGTAGCCCCACAGCGATCCGGCCCCGGTCGGTCAGCCCGGCCAGCCGTGCAGGGGCATCGGTCACCATGGCGATGGCGCGGGGCAGGTCTTGCGGCAGGCTGTTGTCAAAGCCGATGGCAAAGGCCGCATCCAGCGGGCTGCGCGGGATGTAGTCCGAGGACAGGACATCACAGAGCTCGGCCTCCAGAAGCGTGCGAAGTGAGACGTTGCCCGACTGCGACCCGCCGCGCAAAAGGTTGGGTGCGCCCATGACGATGGAAAGTCCCTGTGCGCGGGCGTGGCTGGCGGCCTCCAGCGTGGTGGGAAACTCGCAGACCGTGGCCCCTTCTGCCCGCGCCTGATCGACCTGCGCGAGGGTGCGGTCATCATGGCTCATCAGCGGCAGGCCCGCCGTCTGCGCCCGGGCAACCACATGGGCGCGCACCTCGGCACCCACGCGGGCCGAACGGTGCAGCAATTCGGCCATGGCGTTGCGCGCATCCTCCAAATCCAGCCCCATGTCCTTGGCCATCCGGCCGAGCCAATGTTCCCGGTCAAGGCTTTGCCGGTCACCCGGCGTGTGGTCCATGACGGATACCAGCCGCACCAGCGGGCTGGTGATCGTGGCATCGGTCAGCGCGATCGTATCGGGATCACAGATTTCGCAACGCAAGTGCAAGAGGTGATCGGCGCGGAACAGACCTTCGGCGCGGCCCCGTTCCAGCGCCGCCACCAGCGGCACCAGAAGGTCTCGCCGCTCGGGCCGTTTCATCGACGCACCGACGCACAGACTGTCCAGCACGGTTGTCGTGCCGCCCGCGATCACTACGGCATCATGCGCCATCAGCGCGTTCATAAAATCCCATTGCACGCCCGCCCGCGGAAAGACATGCACCTCGACATGGTCGGTGTGGACATCGACGATGCCAGGGATCAGGAAGTCGTCCGCAAGATCAAGGCTGCCGGCAGGTTGTGCTCCGGGCCGCAGGGCCGCGATCTGTCCATCCTCAATATCGATTGCGCCGGTGGTTATGCCGTGTGGCATCACAATCCGCGTCCCTGCAAGGGTGAAGTTTCCAGTTATATTGTCAAGCATGTCGCCCCCTAGTCGGTCCGTTTTCGGACCCATTTCGCTGTGGTTTCCCAATCGATCCGGATCGGCTCCTCCGCCACGCCAAGCTCGGTGCAGATTGCAGTCAGATCAGCTGTCACACGGGAAAGCCCAATGCGCCGGACGACGCCCCACAGGGTGGACCGTGTTAGGTAAAGGTCGATCAGCCCCCGCGCGGACAACTCATTCGTCCACGGATAGGTGCAAGACCTTGCTGTCATGAAGCCGGGCATTTGTGCAAGGTCACGGACCACCGGCTCCTTGCGGGCTTCGCGGCGGGCAAGGTCTGTCACCTCTGAAGAATGCGTCTCGATATAGCGGTCAAAGGCCTGGATTACGGCCAAAGGTTTGCGTCGGTTGCGCACCAGGGCCAACACGCCCCCTGGCGCAAGCACGCGCCGGGCCTCTTCATAGAACTGCGCTATCTCGAACCAGTGAAACGCCGTGCAGGCCACGATAAGCGCAGCGAATCCATCAGGCAGTTTCATGTCCTCGGCGGACGCATCAGCGATGTGGACATCCGGAGCCATCGAAAAGCGCCGCGTCAGAACCCGCCGCATGTCGCGGCCGGGCTCAATGGCGATGTAGCGCCACTCCGGACCAAGGGCATCGCGTAGCGAGTCGGTCGAATTGCCAGGACCTGCGCCTACATCTACTGCAACCTTTGCCCGGCAGCGGAGGTCGGCAAGCAGGGCCTGAAACGCAATCGCGGGATAGCCGGGACGGTGCATCTCGTATGCTTCGGCCAATCCGTCAAAGCGATCCACCCCATCCTTCATGGCCTAGCCCGCCGCAATCGCGCCATAGGCGGCGCGGCCATTGACAAAACACTGGCGCACCACCGGTGTGCGGCCTTCGGGCCACTCCAGCAGCACCAGATCGGCCCGGCGACCGACCGCGAACTCGCCCCGGTCGGCAAGGCCAAGCGCTGCCGCCGGATTGGCCGAGACCAGCTTCCAAAGATCCGAAAGTTGGCCGATCCCATCCGCCTGCAACCGTGCCACGGCGGCCAGCATGGCGGGGTAATAGTAGTCGGAGGCAAGAATATCGCACAGTCCTGCCGCCACCATGTCTGCCGCCCCGGGCGAGCCGAGGTGGCTGCCGCCGCGCGCGGCATTCGGGGCGCCGAACACGATCCAGTCCCCCGCCTCACGTGCAGAGCGGGTCACCGCCATGTTCATCGGAAACTCCGAGATCCGGGCGCCATGGCTCCGGTAGTAGTCGCGGGTCTCGGGCTGGCTGTCGTCATGGCTGAGCATTGGCGCACCTGCGGCTGCGGCCTTGCGGCCCGCTTCAGCAATGATTCCCGGAACCTCGGGTCGCCTTTCCCACATTTGCCGCATCAGGGCGATGAAATCGCCTATGTCCATTCCGGACCGTTTCGCGCGGCTTTCCATCTTGGCGGCAAAGCCGGGGCTGTCCATGTCCACCACTGGAAAATCGGATGCAAAATCAAAGGGTCGGTCCTGCAGCGCAACGGACGGGTGCAGTACGCCCATGGTCGTATGGTCGTTGTAGGCCAAGGCGGGCAGCAACGGCCCGGCAAGGGCGGCCTCGATCAGGGGCAGGGCTTCGAAACAGAAGGTCTCCCACCGCAGCTGAACGCGGTTTTCCACCGTCAGGCGCGGGGCGAGGGCCGCCAGCGTCCCCATCACCTCCTGCCCGATGGCGACCGAGCGCAGGCCCGGCTCCCAGCTGAGTGTCAGGGCGTGATAAGCGGTCGCAATGCCGTTGGCCGCCAACTGCCGGTCGGTTTCCAGAAGCGCCGCTTCGGTCGATATCATCACGCCCGGGCGCGGCATCAGCTGGCGCTCAAAGGCATCGCCGTGGATGTCAACCAGCGCAGGGGCAAGGGTCATGCCGCGGCCGTCGATCACCCGCGCGCCGTCTTGTGGGCCGTCCAGGGCTGCAATCACGCCGCCTTCGACGCGCACGGACACCCGCGCGATCCGGTCGGGCAAGACGACCGACGCGCCTTCAATCACAAAGGGTTCCATCACAGCCGCTCCAGCACCAGATGCCAGTGCCACGAGCCGGGCGTTTCGTGTTCACGGTCCTCCAGACGGCAGACCTCGAACGCCGAGAACAGTTCGAGCAGATCGCGCCCGTTGCAAAAGTAGTGCGGGTGGATCTTGTCGCCCGCACCCTCGAACACCCAGGTGTTACGCGAAATCTCGCGGCCCTGCGCCTTGGCACATTCACTCGGCACCCGGCGGGCGGAAAGCATGGTGCCAAGGAACGTGCCACCGGGTTTCAGCACGCGGGCGATTTCAGCGATTGTCGCCCGCAGCACGTCCTCGTCGCCGTGATAGATCACGTTCCACGACAGCACATGGTCAAAGGCCGCATCGGCAAAGGGGAGGGCGGTCATGAAACCGGTGCGGGCGTTAACCGTCAGGCCCTCGGCTGCGGCGATGCGGGTGATCTCCGCGATGCCCTCGGGGGCGGCATCAAGGGCCGCCACGGCAAAGCCCTGCCGTGCCAGCGCCAGCGCATGTCGCCCGACGCCAGCACCCAGATCCAGCACGGCAGCACCGGCAGGAAGGCTTTGCGCGAAGTCCATCACGTCTGTCTCGGGCTGTTCCCATTTAGAGGTGCCGTCCACCTGCGCCCATTCCGTTGCCCAATACTGGTGCGCTGTATCTGTCTTCATCTGCCCGGTCCTATGATCTTCTGACGCAAGACTGCGCCGATTTGCTCCACGCCGATCACCACGACTGCGATCATCAGGATCACGGTCATCGCGGTCGGATAATCGAAAAGGTCAAAGCCGACCTTCAGTTCAATCCCGATCCCGCCTGCACCGACGAGGCCAAGGATGGTCGATGCCCGTACCGCCTTTTCCAGCCCGAACAGCGAGGTTGATACGAAGGCCGGAAGCGCTGCAGGGATCACTGCGCTTGCGGCAATGTCGATGCGCCTTGCTCCGGTGGCGGTCAGGGCCTCGGCCGGACCGGGATCGGTGTTTTCCATGTCATCGGCAAAGAAGCGGCCGCAAAACCCGATGGTGTCGATGGCGATGGCCAGCATCCCTGCGAAAGGGCCAAGGCCGACCGCCACCACAAAGACAAGCGCCCACGCGAGGTCTGGCACGGCGCGGATGAAGCCCAGAATGATGCGCACGACCAGATTGACGCCGCGCCCCACCAGGACACCGCGCGCCGCCAAAAGTGCGATCGGCAGCGACAGCACAATGCCGATGGCCGCGCCCGCGACGGCGATCTGCAGGGTTTCCACCATCTTCCAGGCCAGCCGCTCCAGATTGTGGGTCGAAGGTGGCCAGGCGCGGGAAAAGAAATCAGCCAGCTTTGGCGGTGAGGACAGCAGCCGGTCAACCGACCAGCCCGCACCCTCCAGCGACCACAGGATGGCAAACGCCACGATGACGTAACTGACAAAACCGATACCGCCGGGGCGGTTGAAGCGATGCGGAAGTGTGCGCGCTGAGCTATCCATAAAGTTTGGCCATTTCCAATGGGGTGACGTCGGCCGAGGGCGCGTCGATGGCGATGCGGCCACCCTGCAAGCCCAGAATCCGGTCGCCATAGCTGAGGGCGTGCTGCACGTTGTGTGAGGTGAACAGAACCGTCACCCCTTCGCGTTTCACAAGCGTCATGAAGAGCGCCATGACCTCTTCGCCCGCCTGCGGGTCGAGCGAGGCACAGGGCTCATCGGCCACCAAAAATCGCGGGTTGCACACCAGCGCGCGGGCAATCGCCACGCGCTGGCTTTGCCCGCCGGAAAGTTGATCGGCCCGGCGCAGGGCCAGATCGGCAAGCCCGACCTTTTCCAACGCTGTCATGGCCGCAGCGCGCGCCCAAGCTGGGGCAAGGCTGTGAACCCAATAGCGCGGCCCAGAGTGCCTTCCCAGAAACCCGTGAATGACATTGGACAAAACCGAAAGGCGCGGCACCAGATTGTGCTTTTGTCCGACCAGCCCGGTGCGGGCCCTCAGGTCGCGCCGGGCGGCGGGGCCAAGATCGGCCATCGTCATGCCCAGCAGGGAGATACGGCCTGCATCAGGGGCAATCAAGCCAAGACAGCAGCGCAGCAAGGTCGACTTTCCGGTGCCATTGGCCCCGACAAGGGCGACGCAATCGCCTTGACGGATGCTGAAATCCAGACCCAAAAATACGGGTGCTGCCTTGCCGAACCGCTTGCAAAGGCCGTTTGCCTGCAGGTCGATCACCTGCAAGCCAGCTCCGTTGGCCTTATGCCGCGTCACAGGACGGTCAAGCGGCACCTGTCATTCCCCAAGGAACTTGTCGAACTGGGGATAGCCCGCCGTCGTATACATCGACCGGACGATGTCATAGCCCGCGTCCTCGATGGTCACGAGGTCCATGCCAATGTACTTGCCGTTTTCTTCATGCGCGGTGATGCCCGCGATGATCTCGGCCTTGTTGGCGATGATGCTGTCACGAACCTTGGCCTGAATGTCGGTCGGCACATGGGCACCTGCCAGCAGCATGTCGTTGGGCAGATCGCCCGATCGCGCCAGCACCTTGAAGAAACCGTAGGGAACCGAAGTATCCTTGTCGCGGGCCGAAGCGATCCAGCTGCCTTCGTTGATACCGATGGCGGCCACGTCGCCCGCCTTCAGCGCCTCGTGCGCGATGTTGCGGGCGGTGTGAACAGCCTCAATGTCGGTGACTGGACTGACGCCATAGTCGGCCATAAGCTGCATCGGGCACAGCATGTTCGAGGTCGAGCCGATGTCGCCAAACGCGACCTTCTTGCCCTTCAGGTCGTCCATGCTGTCGATGCCCGCATCGGCGCGAACGATGATGGCGCAGCGATAGTCCGGGCGGCCAAAACCGATCAGTGGGTTGGCCTTGGTCAAAGTATTGATGACGATGTATTCCGCCGGGCCGGTGATGACGAAATCAATTGTCTCGCCGCGCAGGGCTTCGGCGGATGCGGTCCGTGAAGAAACTGGGAAGAAGTCGAAGGTTTCGCCAGTGGCCGCTTCAAGTGCCGTCTTGAACGGACCCCATTCGGCTTGCAGGCGCTCCAGCCCTTCAACGTCCGTGACGGCAATGCTCCAGGTTTCTGCGGTGGCGGCAGTTGCGCCGATGACGGCAAGTGCCGTTCCGAGCATCATGGTCTTCAACGACATGGCAGACTCTCCGTTTGCTATTCATTCGAATGAATGTCTAAGGCCCGCCCGTGACACCACCGCTACGTGAGTATGAATTTTTTAAACCCAAGCATGACGTATTTGCGACAATCGAAGCTCCTCTGGCTATGTGGCTCAGCGCAAGGCTCTCGTTTGGCAAAAGAATTCGATTTCGAATTCATGTTCAGGTGCAGCCCAAACGCACGCGTTTTGTCGGGCTGGATTTCCCCCTGCATGCAGTTCTTTCTGTCGGGCGCTGGCTGCAAAAAACACGTCTTGCAAGCCAACGCTATGAAATCATGAAGTTCCGAAGGTCAGTGTCACATCATCGTCAAGAATTGGTCTCCAAGAATTCATCCGGATGACGCTGGATTGTTGCCTGCTGATGGCAAAGTCCTAGCATGGAAAAGCACTCACTCTCTCTTACTGGCCTTGGCCGCACATTTGGCGCGACCCGCGCGGTTGACGCCGTCACACTGGATATCCGCCCCGGCGAGTTCGTCGGGGTGATCGGCCGGTCGGGCGCAGGAAAATCCACGCTTCTGCGCTTGATCAACCGGCTGATTGACCCCACTTCCGGCCGGATCACGTTTGGCGATACCGATGTCACCGCGCTGCGAGGGCGGGCCCTACGTCAGTGGCGGCGAGACTGCGCGATGGTCTTTCAGCAATTCAATTTGGTCGAGCGGCTGGACGTTCTGACCAACGTTCTGGTGGGCCGTCTGGCCGATCACGGCTTTCTAACTTCGATGGCGATGCGCTTTACCGATGCCGAACGGACGATTGCCATTCGGGCGCTGGACCGGCTGGACCTGGCCCCGCAGGCGCTGCAGCGCGCAGGCACCTTGTCGGGCGGTCAGCAGCAGCGCGTGGCCATTGCCCGGGCGCTGGTGCAGAACCCAAGGATCATGCTCGCAGATGAGCCCATCGCCAGCCTTGATCCCGGCAACGCCACCCGTGTGATGGAGGCGTTGCGCAGCATCAACCGGGACGACGGGATTACCGTGCTGGTGAATCTGCACACCTTGGATACTGCGCGCGCCTATTGCCACCGCATCATTGCCATGCGCGATGGCCGTGTCTTTTTTGATGGCAGACCCGCTCTGCTGACGGATGATGTCGTGCGCGACATCTACGGCAGCGAAGGCCTGGCCGAGTTCAACGAGGCGGTCACCTCTACCGCTGCCAGCCCAAACCGGCTCACCGAAATCGCCTGATCCCTTACCCCCTGATGATGGAGCTTTACCATGCGCCTGCTTGCCACCACTGCCCTTGTTGCCCTGACAGCCCTTCCTGCAATCGCCCAGGACTGGAAGACCGACTATCGGATCGTCCGTTTCGGCATTCTGTCGGGCGAGAATGAATCCGACCGCGTCGCCCGATACACTCAGTTTCAGGAGTATCTGGAAAAGACACTGGGCGTTGAGGTCGAGATATTCACCGCTGGAAACTATGACGGCGTGATCCAGGCGCTGGCCGCCGGGCAGATCGAATTTTCCTTCCTCGGCTCTTCCGCCTATGCTGCGGCCTACACTGAAACAAACGGCGGTGTCGTCCCGTTGCTGACCTCGGTGCAGGAGGACGATTCGACCGGCTACTTCGGTGTGATCGTGGTGCGCTGCGATTCCGGCCTGAAAAACATCGACGATCTGAAGGGCAAGACCCTTGCCTTCGCCGATCCCGACAGCACTTCGGGCTACAACGTGCCCTACTACAACCTCGTGCAGCAGGGCTATCAGCCCGAAGAGTTCTTCGCGGCCACCCCATTTTCGGGCAGCCACGAGGCGGGCGTGGTCGGTGTGGTCAACGGCCAGTTCGATGCTGCTGCGACCTATATCAACAATGAAAAAAGCGGCATCCCACAGCGGATGGAATCCAAAGGCATGATCAAGGAAGGCGAGGCTTGTGTAATCTGGACCAGCCCGGAAATCACCTCGGGTCCGTTCACCGCGCGCGCCAACCTGCCGCAAGGCCTGATTGACGGGATGAAGGCCGCAGTCATGGCCACGCCGACCGCAGCGCCCGAAGCGTTCAAGGAAATGACCGGGGCGGACGACTCGACCGCAAAGGGCTATGTCGAAGTAAACCACGACCGCTATCAGTGGATTGTCGACATGCGCGACTGGTTCAAGGCCAACCGCAAAGGCTGATCCTTGATCCAACGCCATCCGGGCGGGCCAACTTGGCCCGCCTTTGCCCAGTCGGGAATACCAGATGTCCACTGCCATACTTGCCTTTGAACGCGATTACGCGGTGCAACGCCACCATGCCCGCCTGACCTTTGCTGCCGTGACGGCGGTCTTGATCGTGTTGTTCCTTGTGACGGCCGAAGCCTCTAACTTCTTCAAAATCACCCAGGTGACCTTGGCCGACGGCACCCGTGCCGAGCGTTGGGTGATCGGTGCCGGCTTGCCGCGGCTTGGCGAATACATCTCGAAGACGATCCCGGACCTGTCTTGGGCGAGCTTGGGCAGCGATCTTGCGGTGTGGTTTTCACGGTGGCAGATCTGGGCGCAGCTTCTGCTGGAAACGGTCCTCATCGCGTTCATGGCAACCGTTCTGGGTGTCGTGGGCGGGTTCATCCTGTCGTTCCCCGCCGCGCGCAACCTTGCCCCCAATCGCTGGGTCCTCTGGCTCTCGCGCCGTTACCTTGAGATTGCACGGACGGTGCCGGAACTGGTCTTTGCCCTGATCTTTGTCTTCTGCTTTGGTGTGGGGCCGATGGCCGGGGTGCTGGCCATCGGGTTGCACACAGCCGGTGCTCTGGGCAAGCTTTACTCGGAAGCCAATGAAAACATAGATATGCGCCCCCTTGATGGGGTGAAAGCAGCGGGAGGATCATGGTTTGACATGATCCGCTACGGGGCCGTGCCGCAGGTGCTCCCAAATGTTCTCAGCTATACTCTGCTGCGGTTTGAAATCAACGTACGTGCCTCGTCGATCATCGGCTATGTCGGTGCCGGCGGGCTGGGGCAGGAGTTCCGCACCGCCATGTCCTATCAGGAATACACCGACCTTTCCGCCTTGTTCGTCATCATTCTGGTGACCGTGACAGTGATCGACCGACTGTCCGAAATGCTGCGGCACCGTGTCATGGGACTGGAGGCACGGACGTGACAACCGAAACCGTCACTGCCGCCGAAGTCGCAATGGCCCGCGCGGCCTATCCCCTTGCCTTCCGCGCGCCATTGCACGTGCGCCTGCGCCGCGCCGCGCTTTGGACCGGCTTTGGGCTGCTGTTCTGCTGGTGCCTTTACGATTTCAATTTCTCGCCCGTCCGCATCTGGGAAGGGCTGGGCCGCTTGGGCCGGGTGCTATCCTTCATGTTCCCACCACACATCTGGACTGAGTGGCGCGAGTTCGCCGAGATCCTGAAAGGCTTGGGCGAGACGCTGTCGATGGCCTTTCTGGGCACGCTGCTTGGTGCGATCATTGCCTTTCCGCTGTCGTTTCTGGGGGCCAAGAACATCAACCGGCTGCCCTTCCTTCGCTTTGGCGTGCGGCGCGGGTTCGACGTCATCCGCGCCTTTGAAACCCTGATCCTTGCGCTGATCTTCATCCGCGCTTTCGGCCTTGGGCCGCTGGCCGGGGTGCTGGCCATCGCGGTCGGTGAAATCGGCGTGCTTGCCAAGCTATATGCCGAGGCGATCGAGAACACGTCGAACAAATCGGTTGATGGCGTGGTCGCATCGGGTGGCAGCCGCACGCAATCCATCCGCTTTGCGGTGATGCCGCAGGTGATGCCGGTGTTGTTGTCGATCACGCTTTACAACCTCGAATCCAATGTCCGATCCGGCACCATTCTGGGCATCGTCGGCGCGGGGGGCATCGGTTTTCTGCTGGCCGACCGGATCGGCGCCTACCGCTGGGACGAAGCCTGGTCGATCATCTTCCTGATCATCGCGATGGTCTATCTGATCGACTGGCTCTCTGGCCGGGTTCGCGCGCGTTTCATCGGAACATGGGAGGGAACCAGATAATGACCTATGCCGTCGAAATCGTCGTGCCGGGAACTGAGGGTCCGGTCTTTGCCCCAGCGGGCGTGTCCTCTCCGGCGTCTGTCTGCAGTGGCTGCACCGTGACGGGGGGCCGGGTTGAGCGACTGAGTGAAGCGACTTCTGGTCAAGAACTGCTGCTGGTGGCGCCCGAGGCGGCCGAAGTGACCTTTCGTTATGACTATTCCGGCCAACCCGGCACCTATCCCGAGGCGATATTCCATCCCGTCCCGTCACGCTATACCCGCGCAGCCCCTGCGCTGGAGGAGGAGGCGCGGGAGGTTGCCGGAACCGGCGACGATCTTACCCGCGCCCTCCGCATTGCCCGCGCCACGGCCGAACGGTTCGACTATGGCCACCCAGAGCGGAAATTCACGGACGGCTTCGACCATGTTCCGCATCTGGCCTGCGGCCTGACCGAAGGCTCCTGCGTCGACATCCACACCTACTTTCTTGCCTCGCTCCGCGCAGCCGGGATCGAGGCGGGCTATGTCGTCGGCTATTTCTTCCCCGAGGTCGGCGACTGCACCAGCGGGCATTGCTGGGCCGTCACCCGCATCGGCGGGCAGACGCAGGAATGGGACATCTCGCATTTCCTGCAGATCGGACGGCGCGATGCCGGGCCTGCGCTGAACCCAAAGGGCGGCTTCCGCATGCCGGTCGGTCATTCGACCGCGCTTTGCCATCCCGGGATCGGCTTTGCGGATCTGAAACTGCTGGTCGAACCGATGATGATGCGCGATGGCGAAGCTGTACGGTTCGACACAAAACGCATCCGCCTTCTGATGCCTGCAACCGCCTGAAACGGACCCCTGCCATGAAAATGCTGACCGAAACGCCGAACATCCATGAAACCGCCACGCTGGTCGATTGCACCTTGGGCAAATGGACTGAGGTGATGGCGCAAGTGACGATGCGCGAGGTGACGTTCGGCGATTATTCCTACATCGTGCGCGGCGGCAATGCGGTCTGGTCCAGCATCGGCAAATTCTGTTCCATCGCCGAAGGCGCGCGGATTAATCCGGGTAACCACGCCACTTGGCGCGCCAGCCAGCACCATTTCACCTACCGCGCCGCGCAATTCGGCCTGGGCGAAGATGACGAGACCTTTTTCCAGTGGCGCCGTGATCATTGGGTGACCATCGGCCATGATGTCTGGATCGGCCACGGCGTCACCCTTCTGCCCGGCGTTACCGTCGGCACAGGCGCGGTGATTGGGGCGGGCGCCGTGGTATCAAAGGATGTGGCCCCCTATGAAATCGTTGGCGGCGTGCCTGCGCGCCACCTGAAATGGCGGTTCACCCTGCCTCAGGCCGAGGCGCTGCAGCAGATTGCGTGGTGGGATTGGGATCATGCGGCGCTCAAGGCCGCTTTGTCCGATATCCGGGCGCTGGACATTGACGCCTTCATCGAAAAGTATCGCTGAGCCCTGCGGCCCCTTCCCGCGATATACACGGACCTTCTGACATGGAAACCCTGCCGCGGATTGCGCTGGCCCTTGCCATCGGTGCGGTCGGCGGTGCGGTGTTCCACATTCTGAGTCTTCCCCTGCCGTGGATGCTGGGCGCGCTTTTCGCGACGATGGCGGCATCATTGGCCAATGCGCCGATCCTTGGCCCGGCCCGGTTGCGACCGGCTGTCGTTGCCGTGATCGGCGTTCTTCTCGGCTCGCGCTTCACGCCCGATATCATCGACGAGGCAAGGGCCTGGACTGGCACTGTGGCGATCCTGATGGTCTATGTGATTGCCGTGGCCGTGGTCGTGGTCCCCTTCTATCGCTTTGTCGGCAAGTTCGACTGGGTCACCGCGTACTTTGCCGGAATGCCTGGCGGTCTGTCCGAAATGATCGAGATCGGCGAGGCCAGTGGCGCCAAACCCGCACCGATCATCCTGGCCCACAGCCTGCGCATCGTGGTGACTATCGCTCTGATCGCCTTCTGGTTCCGGATCGTCGAAGGCCATGAGGTCGGCGCTTCGATGGGGGCGGTCGAGGTGCTCCTGACATGGCTGGATGCCCTGCTTCTGCTTGCATCGGCCGTTGTGGGAAGCCTTGTCGGCAAGAGGCTTGGGTTTCCCGCGCCAACCTTTCTTGGTCCGCTGCTGGTATCGGCGGTGCTGCACCTTGCCGGGCTCACCGAAAGTGCCCCGCCGGGCATTCTGGTCAACACGGCGCAAGTGCTTCTTGGCACAGTCCTTGGCTGTCGCTTTCTAGGCATCAGCGCCCGGACCGTCCTGTCCGCAGCGGCGCTTGCAATCGGGTCGACGCTTCTGACGCTTGCCCTTGCGTTCGGTGCGGGGCTGGCAATGTGGCACTTGGCGGGGATTGGTCCTGAACAAGCACTTCTTGCACTGGCACCTGGAGGCCTCACCGAAATGGGGCTGATCGCGCTGGCCATTCAGGCCGACGTGGCCTTTGTGGCCCTGCATCACGTGGTGCGGATTCTGTTCGTGATCGTGCTGGCACCGGTGGCTTTCCGGCTGCTGTTGGCGCGCCGGTCCACCCCATAGGTGTCGAGAAGCAATTTCCTGGGCCCGGATGTTGCCTGTATTGATCGCGATCGAATTCGGTTTCGAATGCGCGCCCAGGGAAGGTGCTCGTTCGCAGTGCTGAAGGCAGGAGAAGCCTCTGTGGACGTGATCCTGGCACGTTGACGCATCCTTACCGGAAGGCGTCAAGTTGCAGTTCACCAAGGCAGACCTAACAAGGATCTTTGCGCTTGGAACCGCGACCTACTGACCGCACAACTGCTCGCCGCCCGCGCGGTGCTGGCCAGCCTGCACCTGATCTGAGAGGGCGGCCAAGAGCACCTATGCGCAGATCTCTATCCAGATCGGCCCCGATGAGTAGGCACACGTCTACGTCCACTTCGGCGGCTACGACCGCAGAAGCCGGGTCGAAACCAAGATGCATTGTGTGAACCGCAGGCCGATGAGCGAAACTGCTGGGCCAACGCTTGGCCGCTCGGGACTTCGACCGTCAGGTTGCCCAGTTCCAAATCCGTGTCGCCGTCCTGAACGGCTTCACCGCGCTCGGCATTCCCATCACTGAAGTCGTAGGATGACTCTGTCCACCATCCGCATCGACCTCGACACGCTGCCCGACCAACTCGACCGCAGCTGCCCCAGCGTGGTGGCCGAGGTCGTTCAAGCCGCGCTGTGGGAGGGCGGGATCAAGGCCGATTGCTCGGACATCTTCTCTCACCTCAAGATCGACCTGCCGACCGCGCAGCTGGCCGCTGCCAGCGCGGTGCTGGCCGATCTCCAGCTGATCTGAGGGGGGCGCCATGAGCCCCCGCGCGCAGATCGCGATGCAGGTCGGCCCCCAGGAATGGACGCATGTCTATGTACACATGGACGGCTAACCCGCCCATATGCTGCCCGCGCTGGCACGCTGGAAGCCCGAGGACATCCTGACCGCCCGCGAGCTCCGCCAGGTCACGCCCGAGGTGCTGGATTGCTTCAGCCCGCCGCGCGATCCCCGCATTCTGCCGCGCCCGACGCGGGAGTTTGCGCATCTCTACATCTGGATCGGCGGCCAGTGGCTGACGGTCGTGCCGCAGGCCGATGCGGACCGAACAGCGCCGGAAGTGTGATCATAACGCAAGGATGTTGCTTGGAATTCCCTACACTCGGCGCCACGCCAGAGCGATGCTGATGACAGGATAACGATGCTACTCACCGCGGAGACCAAGCGATGACCTCCAACGACAAAGCCCTCGACGCCTTCATGACCACGAAGTTCCAGATCGACACGATGCTGGAGCGCCTGAAGGCCTTGAGCGACGACCACTTCTAGACACCCCCCGACAAGATCAACTGGGGCGATGTCGGCACTCTGAACCACTACGCGAGCCTCCTGCGCCATATCACCGACGCCGCG
>NZ_JAUSBA010000059.1 GCF_030652235.1 Cypionkella sp. | reverse complement strand
CAACACCGTCTTCGACAGCTACGATAAAATCCTCGACCAATGCGCCGCAGCCTGGTACTTCTTCGCGAACGAACCGGCAGCGATAACCTCGATCATGTCCAGAGACTGGGCAACGGTCAATATCTAGGGCCGTTGGTATCAGTCCTTCCCCGCGCCCGGTTCCGCCGCCAAAGCCTCAATCTGCCCGCGCAACGGCTCCAGATTATAGCCATATTTCGCCGGGGTGCTGATCAGATCATCGGTCGATTTCTGTCCCGCATTCATCAGCGCCCAAACCACAGAACAGCGGTTCCCTGAGGCACAATAAGCAAACACCGGCCCCGAAGCCTCGGCCATCACTTGTCGTTGTAGACGGACATTTTCCATCGTCAGCGCCCCCCCAATCACCGGGTTGGCGATGAAGGCCAGCCCCAAAGCCTCCGCCGCCGCCTTCATATGCGGGGTATGAAGATGGGCCGGGATTTCCCCGTCGGGGCGGTTGTCGATTACGGTGGCAAAGCCAGCCGCCTTGATCGCGGGCAGATCGGAAAGCTCGATCTGCGGCGAGACGGCATAGGTCGGGGTCAGGGCGCGAATGTCCATTTTGCTCCTCGGGCTCGTGGCTGGGGCGGCGGCGTCAAGACGCGCGCGCAGGGCGGGTGCAGCGATCATACCGCCCAGCATCGCCAATAGAAAGACCAGACCGCCCACACCACCAAAACTGATCGACGCCAGCGCTGGGCCGGGACAAAGCCCCGCCAGCGCCCAGCCCATACCGAACAGGATCGAACCAAGAATGAGGCTGCGGTCGAGTTCGCGGCTGGGGGCCGCGGGCAGGGCAAGGCCAAGATAGGAAAGATCCCTCCGCGCCGCCACCCGCCATGCAACGGCCATTGGCAATATCGCGCCGCCCAGCACGAACGCCAGTGTCGGGTCCCACGCGCCGAACACATCCAGCCAGCCCTGCACGCGTCGCGTATCGGTCATCCCCGAAATCCGCAGACCCGCCCCGAACAGGCCCCCCGACAGCAAAGCAAATCCCAAGCCCCGCATCAGATTACTTCAATCAGTTGGCGCAGCAGCACCATGGTCAGCCCTCCCGCCAGCAGATAAAGCAGCGTCGCGACGATCCCGCGCAGCGACAGCCGCGAGATTCCGCACACGCCGTGACCCGAGGTGCAGCCATTGGCAAGCCTTGTGCCGATGCCAACCAGCACCCCGGCAAGCACGATCACCAGCCAGTTGCCGGTCAGATGGGTCTCCCCGCCGATCAACAGCGACAAGACGTAAGGCACACCGATCAGCCCGGCCAGAAAAACCAGCCGCTCGGCCCAGTTGCTCCAACCCGAGCGATCCACCAACTCGCCAATGATGCCCGAAGCCCCCATCACCCGGCCATTGAACAGCAGATAGGCCGCCGCGGCCCCGCCGATCATCAGGCCGCCGACAAATCCCCAAAACCAATCCAGCATCACTGTCCTTTTGCCGTAAATTCAAAGGCCATTCAGCGGCACTTTCAGGTAAGACAGGCCATTGTCCTCAGGCTCGGGCATCTGACCCGCGCGCATGTTGATTTGCAACGAGGGGATGATCAGGCGGGGCATCGCAAGGCTGGCGTCGCGCTTTTCGCGCAGGGCGACAAAATCATCCCGGTTGCGGCCAGCACCCACATGCACGTTCAGCGCTTTTTGCGCGCCGACGGTGGACTCCCACGCAAATTCCTCCCGCCCCGGTGCTTTGTAATCGTGGCCGACAAAAATCCGGGTGGTATCGGGCAAAGTCAGAATACGCTGCACGGAATCGAACATCACCGCAGCCGAGCCACCGGGGAAATCGCAGCGCGCGGTGCCAAAATCCGGCATGAACAGGGTGTCGCCAACAAAGGCCGCATCGCCCGCCACATAGCTCAGACAGGCGGGGGTGTGGCCGGGGGTGTGCATCACGTCGACGCGCATCTGGCCGATCATCAGACTGTCACCGTCCCGAAACAGCCAGTCAAACTGGCTGCCGTCGCGGGCAAATCGGGTACCCTCGTTGAAAACTTTTCCGAAGGTTTCCTGCACCACGGTGATCTGATCGCCAATGCCGATCTGACCGCCCAACGCCTCTTGAATATAGGGCGCGGCGGACAGGTGGTCGGCATGGACATGGGTTTCTAAAACCCATTGCAGATCAAGCCCTTCGGCGCGGATATAGGCGATCACCGCATCGGCGGACCGCGTGTCGGTGCGGCCTGAGGCATATTCGAAATCCAACACCGAATCGATCACCGCACAGGCGCTGCCGTTCGGTTCGTGCAACAGATAGGTGATGGTGTTGGTGGCTTCATCGAAAAAAGCGTGAACGTCGGGATGCATCGTGGCCTCCTTTGGCTTCAGGCAACAGGATAAGTCACGTCTGCCAGCATCGCAATGTCCGAATAATTTTGATTTGCCTGTGTTGACCTGCATCAAGGACGATATGTGCCTTTGGCATAGAATAGGCGCAGTCAGGAAAGGACAGCGCATGATCTCAACCACTGACCGCAAGGCGCAGATGCAACAGCGTTTGGCTGCTTTGAAAAGCCGATTGAGTGAAATTTCCACCGAACTTGTGGTCGAACGTTCGCCCGATTGGGAAGATCTTGCCACCGAGCGCGAGAGCGATGAGGTACTGGAAGGTATGGGCAACGCCGGATTGCTGGAAATCCGGAGGATTGAGGCCGCATTGGCGCGGATCGAGGCTGGAGATTACGGAATTTGCGCCACCTGCGGCCAAGACATTGAGCCTGAGCGGTTGGATGTGCTGCCTGACACGCCGTTCTGCCGCAGCTGTGCACCTTAGGAGGAAATGTTATGCCGAAGAACAATCCAATGACCGAGATGACGGGCGAAATACTGGCGGCTACGCTGTCCGCGCAGGCGGTAGGGATGGACCTGTTGCTTGCTGAAATGCGGGCGCTGAGTGAAGTGCTGCCGGGAGCATTGGGGCAGATGCCTGCGCTGCCCGAGCATATCGAGGCGACTGAGGAAGCCGATTTCGATAACATGCCGGTTTGAACTCTGCCCACCTGAGCCCAGCCCGTCTGAACGCTGCCAATCTGCAAGAAACGGTCTGAAATCGCGCAGGCCTGCCGCTTGGTGCGGTCTGGGATTGCCAATGCCCGCGCGCGGTCGCTTAATACGCAACGGGTTGGTGGAGCGGGTGGTATGGACGGCAAGGCCTTGACGGATGCGGTGCGTGTGGAGCGTAAAGGGGCTGTTTTGCTGCTGATTCTGGCGCATCGCCCGGTGAACATGCTGTCGCAGCATCTCCGCGCCACGCTTTCGGCAGCATTATCTGCGGTCGCGGACAGTGATCTGCGCGCAGTGGTGATTTGTTCCGATTTGGCGGCATTTTCAGCTGGGGCAGATGTGTCCGAATTGGGAAAAGCCAGCGCCGCGCCGGGATTGTCGGCGCTTTGCCAGCAGATTGAGGATTTCCCTAAGCCTATAATCGCTGTCTTGAACGGTAGCACGTTGGGGCCGGGATTGGAATTGGCTTTGGCAGCACACGGTCGGGTGGCGAGCCCTGCGGCGCAGCTTGGTCTGCCCGAGATCGGGCTGGGAATGGTGCCCGAAGCCGGGGCGACGCAGCGCTTGCCGCGTCTGGTGGGGGCTGCTTCGGCGTTGAAATTAATGCTTGAGCCTGCGCCGCTGACCGCCGCGCAAGCGCTCGCCATCGGTCTGCTGGATCAGGTGGTTGAGGGCGATCTGCGGGCTCAGGCTTGCGCGTTTGCCGAAACTATGGCGGCGGCGTTGAACGGGGCGGCACCGCTAAAAACCTCGGACCGACGCGACGGCTTGCGTGATGGCCGCGCCTATCAGGCGGCGATTGCGGCGGCACGGGCGCGCTTTGCCGGTTCGCCCTTGCCGGCACCCTTGCGGTTGATTGACTGTGTCGAGGCAGCGCAGCTTTTGCCATTGGAACAAGGGCTCGCCTTTGAGGCAGCGGCCTACACAGCTTTGATACACACCCCCGAAGCGCAGGGGCTGCGCCATGCGTTTTATGCCGATCGGCGGGCGACATTCCCACCCGCAGC
The DNA here is from genome assembly GCF_030652235.1 of Cypionkella sp. Lineage (GTDB taxonomy): Bacteria > Pseudomonadota > Alphaproteobacteria > Rhodobacterales > Rhodobacteraceae > Cypionkella. The sequence goes on along the minus strand of NZ_JAUSBA010000059.1, from coordinate 5,220 downwards.
ATTGGCCAGTTTCGGGGCGGGCAAGCTGGCCAGCCTTGCGGTTTGGGGGGCTGCAGAGCCTGCGGCAGAGCTGGTGGGCCAAGCTTTGGCGGCTGGGCTGCGGGTCAGTCTGATCGACCCTTCGCGTGAGGCGCTGGTTGCAGCGCTGCAGAAAATCGCGTCGCGGCAAGAGGCGGCGGTGCGCGAGGGGCGGCTGACGGCTGAAGCGCGCGATGCCGATTGGGCGCGGCTGAGCACGGCATCGGCGGCGATCGGAGGGGTTGATCTTGTGCTGAACAACGCGGGTGTACTGCCGCCGCTGGAAGACCCCGCTGTGCCAGTCATCGCGCTGGGAGCTTTGCCCGCGCGGGGGGCAGGCACGCGGGTAGGCATCAGCGGGGCGCTGGCGGCGGGTCTGGTGGCCGAACTCGCGGCGGGGGCGGATGCTCCGGTGGCGGTGCAGGCGATGGGCTTGGCGCTGGGGCGCAGGCTCGGTTGGAAGCTGGTGTTCACCGGGCCGGGCGGGCCGATAGACCGCCGCCTGCGCGCGGCCTTGTCTGCGTCCATCGCACAGCTGGAAGCCGAGGGGCTGGCGCGGCCAGTGATTGCGGCGGCGCTGGGGTCTTTCGGGATCGGGGTGAGTGCGCGCGGCCCCTTGCCTGCGCCACCGCCTGAGGCAAAGCGAGTATTGGATGCCTGTCTGGCCGCCTTGGCCAATCAGGCGGCGCGGCTGATCAGCGAAGGGGTCGCGCGCAGGCCGCTGGATGTGGATGCGGCGGCGGTGCTGCATGGGATGTTCCCGCGCTGGCAGGGCGGGCCGCTGTTTCAGGCCGACAAACGCGGGTTGCTGGTGCTGCGGGCCGATCTTAAGCGCCGCGCCGAGGCAGCACCGCAGATTTACGCCCCGGATGTGCTGTTCGATCGGTTGATCGCCGATGGCCGCGACTTTGCATCGCTCAACGGCTCGGATTAGGCCAGAATAACCCCGACGACGACTAAGATCAGCCCCAGAAACGACACCGCCAGCGCACCCATGTTCCACGCCACCACGCGCTGCATCGCGACCCGCGCCTGATCATCGGCCAAAGCCTGCCGCTTGATGCCCAGCACCAGCCTGATGCACCATGCCAGCCCGCCGATGCCCAGCAGGGTCAGCGCCGTCCCGATCCAGATCACGATATACATCTCTGCCTCCCTGAAAACCTGCGCCTGCGGTAACGCCGTTGGCAAAGCCTTGCAAGCCTTCGCGGCGTACGCTTGATCCTGCAAGCCCCACCCTATAGGAGCAACTAAACCCAAAGCAAAAGAGCACCCGCGATGAATGATGTAACTGCCGCCTATACCGTGACCGCCGACGAACTGCGCCAGTTCATCGAGCGCGCCGAGCAACTCGCGTCCGAGAAAAAAGACGTGGCCGAGCAGGAAAAAGAGCTGTTCGCCGAGGCAAAGGGCCGGGGTTATGACACCAAAGTCATGCGCAAGGTGATCGCTTTGCGCAAACGCAAGCCCGATGAGATCGCCGAAGAAGAAGCGATCATCGAGATGTACAAATCCGCTTTGGGGATGCAATAACCGCGACCACAGACGGTCAGTTTGAAAAATAACCGGGTTGCGTATTGGCGCTGCCCGTTTTTTTTGGCAACAATTCCCACAAAATTCGCAAAAACTTAGTTAAAAATGTCATTTTCTGCGCGCAAATATCCCCTTGGGTTTTTGGGGTGATGAGACACTCAGGCGACCCCCAAGCGGGGCACCCAACGTCACGGCGTGATGAAATCCACCCCCGGCATATGGGTGATGCGATAGACGTCTTCCTCATAGAGCCGGGTCAGCTCGGCCACGGTTGCCTCGGTCCAGCCGGGCATTTCGACCTCGGTGGCGATGCGATCGGGCAGGGCGAATTTATCCAGAAAAGCCGACACAATCTTGCGCCATTGCATCACCGATCCGGGCGGATGGCTTTCAAGATAGCTTTGCAGCCGGGTCAGGCCCTCGCCCGACATCAGCGTCGCCAGCAGGTCATCCTCGCCTTCCAGCACCACATCATCGGGCAGCCCTGCAACGGTGCGCAGCACCTCGGGCCAAATCAGCGGCGTGTCTTCATCACACCAAATCGTCAGCGCCACGCCGGGGTTGCGCGTCAAAATCCGCTGCACCACTTGTGACCAGTGTAACTGGAAGATATCTGCCTTGCCGATGAATTCGGCATAGGTTTTGTTCGGTAGTTTTTTCAACAAAGCCGGCAGGAAAGTCGCAGGGTTGCGAATGGCCAGATGGAACTCTGCCTCAATTTCAGGGAAAATCTGGCTGAAGGCGCGCACCCGTTCGCCCGCGGCCGGATAAAGCGTGCCATCAAGCGCCCAAGGTGCCAGCGACAGAAAGCTGTCCCAAGACAAAACCATGCGGTCGGCGACATCCTCTTCCATGATCTTATCAAGGATCAGCGCCTGCGTGTCGCGGCTTGCCGTATTGCCTTTCAGTTGAATGGCGGTGTCGCGCAAAAGGTTGCGGTAGCGTTTCGGTCCCGGCACGACGATGCCATGCTCGGCCAACACCTCCCGGTTTTTTAAAAGACATTTTAACAGCCGCTCTTCATCGGTGAAGTGCGCGCCAAGGTGATAGACGATCCGCATCGGAGGGTGGCCTGCCTGCTTGTTCTCGTTGGCGCAACTATAGTCGGTTTTCTTTACAGGGAAACAGCTTTCCGTTATCTGACGCGGATGATGCCTTTGCAAAACAGTCAGAAATCCCGCCTCCGCCCGCACTGGCTGCAGATCAAAGCGCTGCGGTTTGATATTTGGTCGCTGGGTGCGGTGCTGGTTGGTGGCATCGTGCTGGTGCCGATGCTGGCGGTGGTGTGGATCGCGTTTCATCCAACGGAAAACATCTGGCCGCATCTGCTGTCCACCGTTTTGCCGCGCTATTTCACCGCCACATTGCGGATGATGCTGGGTGTGGGCCTGCTGTCGGCAGCAATGGGGGCAGGGGCGGCTTGGCTGGTGGTGATGTACCGCTTTCCGGGCAGCCGCAGTTTGGATTACGCGCTGCTGTTTCCGATGGCGATCCCGGCCTATGTCGGGGCCTATGCGCTGGTGGATTTTCTGGATTATGCCGGGCCGTTGCAGACCGCCTTGCGGGTGAGTTTTGGTTTGCGTGACGCCCGCGATTACTGGTTTCCCGAGATCAACTCTGAACCTGCCGCCATTCTGGTACTTTCAGCGGCGCTATATCCCTATGTCTATCTGATGACTCGTGCCGCCCTGCGCGAGCAATCGGGGGCGAGCTATGAAGTGGCGCGATCCTTGGGTCTGGGGAGTTGGGGGATGTTCTGGCGGCTGGGCCTGCCACTGGTGCGCCCAGCGATAGCCGCAGGCGTTGCCTTGACGATGATGGAGACGGTGGCCGATTTCGGCACAGTGTCGACTTTTGGTGTGCAGACGCTGACGACAGGGGTGTTTTCAACCTGGCTGAACGGCGGCAATGCCGGCGGGGCGGCGCAGATCGCGGGGGTAATCTTGTCGCTGGTCCTGGTGCTTTTGAGCATCGAATATGTCAGCCGACGGAACGCCCGCTTTCACCGACCATCGCGCGCCAGTCGCCCGGTGACACCGATCCAGTTGCGGGGGGCCTGGGCTTGGGTTGCTACGGGGCTTTGTGCGGTGCCATTCCTGTTGGGCTTTGCGCTGCCGACGGCGGTGATGCTGGGCCATGCGCTTGCCAAGCCACAGATGTGGCTGGCGCCGGGGCTGCTGCAGGCGGCGCTAAACACGGTGATCGTGGGCGGCATTGCGGCGATGCTGACGGTGTCGGCTGCGTTGTTTTTGGTCTATGGCGTGCGGATGGCGGGGCGCAGCCTTGCGCGCGCCGTGCTGCCGCTGACCACTTTGGGCTATGCGATGCCGGGGGCCGTGCTGGCTGTCGGCCTGCTGGTGCCGCTGGCAGCGCTTGATCACCGTGTGGCCGATCTGGTGCTGGCCCTGACCGGTCACGACCCTGGCCTGATGCTGACCGGGACGGCTGCGGCGATTGTGCTGGCCTATCTGGTGCGGTTTTTTGGCATTGCGCAGGGGGCAGTGGATTCGGCCTTTGGGCGCATATCACCGTCACTGCCGATGGCCGCGCGCAGTTTGGGGCGTGGGATTGGCGGGACTTTGCGCGATGTCTATCTGCCGTTGATGCGGGGTTCGGTGTTAACCGCCCTGCTGTTAGTCTTTGTCGAATGTGTCAAGGAACTGCCCGCAACCTTGCTGCTGCGCCCGTTTAATTTCAACACCTTAGCCACGCGCGTCTATGAACTCGCCAGCCTGGAGCGCATTGGTGAAGCCGCCCCCGCCGCCCTGATCGTCACCGTCATGGGCCTTGCGGCGGTGGCCTTGCTGGTCCGCGCCACAAGATAGCATATCCCAAGTAACCCCCTTGCGCCTGACCGCGCCTGCCGATATTTGAAGAAGACTGCCCTTATAGCTCAGCTGGTAGAGCACCTGATTTGTAATCAGGGGGTCTCGGGTTCGAATCCTGATGGGGGCACCAACAAAATCAACGACTTATGCGGTATTGAGTGTAATAGTTTACACATGGAGTGGTGAACGGTTTACAGTTTCGTTGCTGTTCTGTGCTTTTCAAGCTTGGAAATTGCCGATTCCCCTAGCCCCCGGTCGCGGCTAAAATAGTGCTTGTCTAGGATGGTTTCCGCATCCTTGAGGCTATGCCCAGTGATCGTGACAATCTCTGGCACCGAACAGCCCGCAGCTGCTAGGCGCGCAACGGCAGTGCCACGGAAGTCATGAAACGTTAGGCCGATTACCCCGGCTGCGTCACGCGCTTTGCCAAAACTGGTCTTGAACCCGTCGCTCGTCCACGGCTTACCCCGCGTGGTTGCGCAGATCGTCACGGCAGAGCTGCGCTTCACTTTGGCCGCGTCCAGCATCACCCGCAAATCAGCGGCAACGGGAACGGTCAAGTAGCGCCCGGTCTTAGATTGCTTCAGCCGCAGAAACTCACCGTCATATGCCGACCATGTCAGCGCGAGAATATCCCCCTGCCTCTGTCCGGTCCAAATTGAGATATGACACGGCAAAGAGACGGCCCCAGAGGCTTGGGTGTGAATAGCCCCTAGTTTCCTAGACGCCTTGCAGTTTCAGTTTCTGCTGCTGTTCGAATGCGATCGGTTACAGCATGCCGTTCCTAACGTGTTTGCGCTGCGGGTTGTAGAAGAACTCGATGTAATCGAACACGTCTTGG
>NZ_JAUSBA010000051.1 GCF_030652235.1 Cypionkella sp. | reverse complement strand
GTTGGGCGCGCAGTAGATGCCGGCACAGCCGCAGGGCAGCAGTTTGTTGGCGTCGGTATGCGGGGCGGAATCGGTGCCGAGAAAGAAGCGTGGGTCGCCGGAGATCGCGGCCTGGACCAAGGCGATGCGGTGCGATTCGCGTTTGGCGACGGGCAGGCAGTAGAAATGCGGCCTGATGCCACCGGCGAGGATATGGTTGCGGTTGATGATCAGGTGATGCGTGGTGATGGTGGCGGCCAGATCATCGCCGCCTGCGCGGGCGTAAGCCACGCCTTCTTCGGTTGTGATATGCTCCATCACCACGCGCAAGCCGGGGATTCGGCGGCGCAACGGGTCTAGGATGGTGTCGATGAACACTGCCTCCCGGTCGAAGATATCGACGGAGGGGTCCGTGACTTCGCCGTGCAGGCACAAAGGCAGGCCGATCTCGGCCATTTTCTCCAACACGCCTTGGACTTTCGCGAAATCCGCCACGCCGGAATGTGAGTTGGTAGTGGCACCTGCGGGATAGAGTTTCACCGCTTTCACCAGACCTGAGGCAGCAGCAGCGGCCACATCAGCGGGGTCGGTGGCTTCGGTGAGGTACAGAGTCATCAGGGGTTGAAACCCTGATCCTATCGGAAGCGACGCCATTATCCGGTCGCGGTAGGCCTTTGCCTGCGCAGCCGTCACGACCGGTGGCACCAGATTGGGCATGATCAGCGCGCGGGCGAAATGCCGGGCGGTTTCGGGCAGAACGCCTTTCAGCATTGCGCCATCGCGCAGATGCAGGTGCCAGTCATCGGGGCGGCGGAGGGTGAGACTTTGTATCATGCGAACCAGATAGCTCAGCCGCTGGCGATTCTCTAGGGGGTGCGCTGCTTGAGGGGGAGTGGCGCAAGGTTGCGACACTTGGTTATGCAGATTCGGGGTCATGGTGTTTGCACAAGGAGGCGCGCCGCGAAAGCTCTTGCTGCGGCGCAGCATAGGGTTACATAGTTCACATGAATTGTTCAGGATAGCGCTATGAAGCTGATGTCTCCGTTTGATTTCCTGGCCCCGGCGCTTGAGGCGGGCCAGATTATGGTGGAATCGCAGATGGTGATTGGGATGCGACTGGCAGGCATGGCGGGGCTGTGGCCGATGGCGAAATCTGAGACTGACCGGATGCTGGCGGAAAAGCTGTCGGCGGGGATGGATTCGGCACATGCCGCGTTGCGCAGCGGCATGGAGGGCGGTAACATTTCCGAGATGGCGATGGCGGCGATGCAGCCGGTGCGGGCAAAAACCCGCGCCAATGCCAAGCGGTTGCAGCGCAAGGTGACGGGTGGCTGAGGCTAGCCCGCGAATGGGGGCATGTCGATGCGGTTGACTTGGTTGGGATGTGTGGCGGCGCTGGCGGCGGCTCCGGCACTGGCGCAGGATGTTGATTGCGCCAATGCCGAGGTGCAGGTCGAGATGACCTATTGCGCCGAGCAAGATTGGTTGACTGCTGATGCCGATTTAAATCCAGCTTACGCTGTGGCGCGTAAACTGATGCAGGGAATTGACGCTGATTTGGAAGCCTCACAGCGCGGGGCGGCGGATTATTTGCGCGATGGCCAGCGGGCTTGGGTCACGTTCCGCGATGCCACTTGTGCGGCTGAGGGCTACACTATGCATGGCGGCTCGGCTGAGCCAATGGTGATCTATGGCTGCCGCGCGCGTCTAACGAAACAGCGCACCGCTGATCTTGAGGCGATGTCTGAGGAATACTGAGTTGAAGCGGAAGGACTTCTGCGGCGCACAGCCCCCTAGCGCCGCCGTATTTGGCTTACGCCTCTGCCCCCGCCATCCGCCCCGTCAATTTCGCCAACCGCCGCGCGAAGCTGGGCGCGCGCAAGCGGTGGGTGACCGAGCGGCAAATCATGATCGCCAGTTTGGTACGCCCGGTGTTTTCGGTTTTTGCAAGCAGGGCACGCAGATAGGGCGAGTAGTGCCGCCGCGCCCGCCACAGCACCGCGAAGCTGTGCAGGCTAAGGGTGCCTGCCATAGCTTGATCAATCAGGGCGGGTAGAATGCCGCTGCCGATCAAGGCAGGTTCCAGCGTATCGCCCATGTGACGCGCCGACAGCCGGGTGATATACGGCGCGCGGAATAAGCTGGCGTGCATTGCCTCGGCGGCGATGGTGGGGTCGTGGATCACCACGGCAATCCCGGCACCTTCCAGCATGTCGGGCGCATAGCCGTAACGTGAGGTGAAATCGAGCCTTCGGGCGGCAAGATCGCGCCTGTCCCACCGGCTTTGCGCCGGTTCCAACGTGGCACGCGGGTTCACTGCCAGCACTTGTGCGCCGGGGGCCGTCACCGCAAAAGCGCAAGCGGCATAGCCCGCCATGCCCGCGCCGTAGAACAGCACCTGATCGAAATCCTCAAAAAACGCATCATCGACCTGTCGGTCAAAGAAGCCATAGACCGCCGGATCGCGAAACCAAGTGTCGCCATCGGCGATGATCGTCAGCACCGACCAGCCATGCGCGCGAGCCAGAGCGTCGGCCAAGGGCATTTGACCGGGGCGGGCCAATACGGCATCAATCGTCTCAAAGGTGACCAACAAAGTGGTGCCTTCATCGGCGAAATAGGCCCAATGCGCATCGCCCACACTGTGGAAATACCCAGAATCCTCGCTTACCCTTTCCATCTGCTGCTCCCACGCGTCGCGGTCGGGCAGGGTGTCGGTGGGCTGTGGCAACTCGGCGATTTCGGCACAATCGGTCATTTTACATCCAGTCGAACGCTTTACAGGGGGCACTGTGGGGTTGAACTATAATCTGCCCTCTGTGCCGTTACGGCAAGCGCAGAACAGGCCAAACTAGCATGGGCTTTGTCAACACTGGGTTAAGACTGTTTCAAGCTGGCGTGCGTCATGGGTCCTTGCGCGTGCCGCAGTACATGACGCGCTCGCTCTGGTTGTAAAACCTGCGACGGCGGCGTCATCAGCAAGCGGCCAAACAAAGCGCGCCACGGCTCTTGCTGCATCAGAGTCTCAAAGCGCGCCTGTCGCCATGCCACGGCTTGGTGGTGCAGTGGGCCAAGGATGGGGTCGGAGATCAGCTCGGCGTGGAGGGGGGCGGAGGTCAGGTTCAGGATCGAGCGGTCTTCCACCGTGCTGAAATTGCGCTCGACCCAATAGCTCATATCAAACCCCGAAGCGTCGCGGTTGGCGCGGCCCCGGTCTGCCTTGATCAGATAGTTCTGCATCGACCCCAATGCGTAATGATTCATCTGCACCAGTTGGTAGTTGTCGCGGCTGTAGTCCGAAAAAATCCGCGCTTGGGGAAAGTCTGCGGGCAGTGCGCGGCCCGAGCCATCAAACCAGCGGGCCTGAGCCGCGCGCGCCGGGTCACGGCTGCGCGGGCGGTGCACGCCAAGTTTGCGGTAGCTGCCGTCATTGCGGAACAGGGTTTTGAACAACTGCGCCCGCCACGGCCATGCAAAGCTTGCAGGGGCGGCGTGGGTGAAGGTTTTGGTCACTGGCTGATCGGTGATCTCGATCACCCCCGCATTGCCAAACATCCGCCATGTTAGTGCGATGGCGGTGGCCTCGGGCAGGGCGTTCAGCAGCGCCGACAGGCTGCGATCGCCGATGTGGATATTCACAAACTCGTCGATGTCGCAAAACAGCAGCCAATCGGCCTTTGTAATAAGAGGGTGTTTGTCCGCCGCCTTCAGCATTGCCCACTGCGGGCCTTCCGTGTGCGGGCCGTCATTGCGGATATGGGTGAGCCAACCCATGGCTGAGAGGCGGTCGAGCATGACATCGGTGCCATCGGCGCAATCATTGGAATAGACGAGGAAATCCGTAAAGCCACAGGCACGGTGATGCGCCAGCCATTCAAGCAGGAACGCGCCTTCGTTTTTCACTCCAAGCAGGGCGGTGGCGCGCATTCTGATCCTTTGGGGCAGCGGGGAGGCAGGTGTCTCCGGCGGGGATATTTGAGCGCAGAGGATGACCAAAGGAAAGGGGCAACTTGACGCGTAGGCGTGGCGGCGGCAAACATGCGCAAGTTTGGGGGGATTTCGATGCTGTCGCAGTTGCGGATATTAGAGCCTCATCCGGGGATAATGGCGTTTTATGATGGCCGGGTGGCGGGGCATCGCTTTGCCGATGGGCCGAATTGGGTCGATGATGGCGCATTGTCGCTGGGCATCGCGTCTTATGCGCTGATCGCGGGGGCGCAGGCGATTGTCTATGATACGCATGTATCGGTGCCGCATGGCCGGTTTATTCGGCAGACCTTGGCTGCGCGCGGGGTGACCGATATTCGGGTGATACTGTCGCATTGGCATCTGGATCATGTCGCAGGGACCGAAGCCTTCGCCGGCTGCCAGGTGATCGCCAACGCCCGTACTCTGGCGCATCTGACCCAGCGGCAGGCGGCGATTGAGGCGGGCACCGATCATGGCCTGCCCGCAATTAATCCGCTGATCCTGCCGGATCTGGTGTTTGAGCGGCATATGACGCTTGATCTGGGCGGCGAACGGGTGGAGTTGATCGAGGCAAACATCCACTCGGATGATGCAACGGTGCTGTGGTTGCCAGAGCGGCGGATATTGTTGGCGGGCGATACGGTCGAGGATTGTGTGACCTATGTTGGCGCGCCGGAGGATTTTGACATCCATCTCGCCGATCTGGCTCGGTTGCAGGCGTTGGGTGCAGAACGGGTGCTGCCCAATCACGGCGCGGCGGAAGTGATTGCGGCAGGGGGGTATCGGCCGGGGTTGCTGGCGGCCACGGCGGATTACATCCGTTGTCTGCAGAAAGATGATCCGCGCCCGATGGCGGAGATCATCGCGCCTTGGCTGAAAGACGGCACTTTGCGGTACTTTGAACCCTATGAGGCGGTGCATAGCCAAAATCGCGCTCGGGTGAAAGCGATATCGCAAAGTTGAACTTGGGAACCAGTGCCGCCATGCGGTGTTGTCAAGAGTAAGGCCGACCACACCGTGCTAAGCGAGGCAGGTGCGGGCAGCCGGCACAGGAGAGCGATCTGGGAGGACTGCTAGCTGATATCACCGCAAAACCAAGCCAGTTTGGCCTGCAGTTTAGCCGCTGTTATCGCATATCACCGCCCATCCTGTGCTTTGATGCCATAGCGGCGACCCGGTTCGGAATCAGTTTTGACCCTTGGCCGCCACGCGATTTTGAAAGGACGACCGATGAGAAGAATGCTTGGAACCACCACGGCGCTGTCGATGGCGATGTTCAACGTACAGCCTTGGCCCTTGATGGCGCAAACGCTGACCGACAGCGGCGCTGTGGTCGCAGTGGATGGCACGGTGTTGTGCGAACCGACCGCAGATGCAGCTTGCGACCCGGCGGCTTTTGTTGATCAGGCCAATGCGATCGCGGCGCAGATTGCGGAAGACGCAGCGCAGGCAGAAGCCGCCGCTCAGGCTGAGGCCGATGCTGCCGCCGCCGCTCAAGCTGAGGCTGATGCCGCCGCTGCTGTTCAGGCTGAGACTGATGCTGCCGCAGCCGCTCAGGCTGAAGCCGATGCTGCCGCTGCTGCACAGGCTGAGGCCGATGCCGCCGCTGCCGCTCGGGCTGAAGCCGATGCCGCCGCTGCTGCACAGGCTGAGACTGATGCCGCTGCACAGGCTGAGGCCGATGCCAAAGCCGCCGCTGATGCAGAAGCGGCAACCGAAGTAGCGCCTGTTGAAGACATTGCACCGGTCGAAGAGGCAACTCCGCCGGTTGAGGAAGTCGCTCCGGTTGATGAAGCCACTGATGCGGTACCAATGGAGTCAAATACAAAAGCGGCTCCTGCTGACGAAGTTGCTCCTACAGAGGAAGCGGCCCCCATTGATGAAGGCACTGAAGCCGCTCCAGCTGAAGAAATTGTTCCGGCTGATGAAGGCACTCAAGCCGCTCCGGCCGATGAAACGGCCCCGGCTGACCAAGCCACAGAGGCTGCTCCGGCAGAGGGTACGGCAACCGAAGCCACTGCCGCAACCGATGAACCCGCCGTGCTTCCTGCCACGGTGACCGATCCGGCAACCGGGGAAACCCTTGTGGTTGATCCAGCCACGGGCGCGGCTGTGACCGAAGAAGAAGCCACAGCCCAAGCCGCCGCGCAGGAGAAATCCCTCGCCGAAGCGCAAAAAGAAATCGCGGTTGAGGCGGATGGCCGCGTGGTTGATCCCTCGGCAGGCCTGAAAACCTCGCCACCGGTGATGAACCCTGACACCCCGCCAGTTGACGTGCCAGTTGCGTCTGAAGCAGAGGTTGAAACCCTGACCAACCTCTTGGCGCAGCCAGAAGGCGTTGATCCGGCCACGTTGGGGGCCGCTGCGGCTTTAGCAACGGCTACCCCGGCTGCGGAGGGTGAGAAGCCCTCCGATCAAGCTCCTTCAGCAGATGCAGTCGCGACAGTGACCGAAATGTTGACGAATGACAGCGTGCGGTCTTCGACGCAGGAATTCGCGGCGGCCCCGGTGATGTTGGGCAGCGACAATAAGAAAAAGAGCGGCCTGTCGGATTTGGAGAAAGTCGGGCTGGTGGCGCTGGGCGCTTTGGTGGTCGGTGCGATCATTAAGGACAATAACAAGGATCGCCGGGGTCGCGAAGGCGCGCAAGTGGTCTCGAACACCGGTGACCGCGTTGTCGTGCTGAAACCCGATGGCACATATCAGGTTTACAAAGACGACGATGCGGTGCTGCGTCAGCCGGGCTCGAACGTGCGGACCGAGACGTACAGCGATGGCTCAACCCGCTCGATCGTCGAGCGTGCTGATGGCACCCAGATCGTCACGATCCGCGATGCCACGGGGCGTGTACTGCGCCGCTCGCAATATGACGAGCGCGGTCGCGAATTGGTGCTGATCGACGATCTTGAGCCGGAACAGGTGGTGATCGTGCGCGATCTGCCGAAACCACGGCCCAACCGGGTGGTTATCTCGACTTCTGACAACGACTATGCGCTGAAAGCGGCGCTGGCGGCGAAGGATATCGAGAAAATCGGTCGCACCTTCAGCCTGCGCCAGATCCGCGAGATCCCGCAGGTGCGTTGGCTGGCGGCAACGATTGATGTCGATAACGTCAACTTCGAGTCGGGATCTTCGGCGATAACGGCGGATGAGGCCTCGGATCTGGCCGATCTGGGCAGCTTGATGCAGGAAATGCTGGATGCAAATCCTGGCGAGATTTTCCTGATCGAAGGTCACACCGATGCGACAGGCAAGGCTGCGATGAACCTTGCCTTGTCGGATCGTCGTGCGGAATCGGTGGCACTGGCTTTAAGCGAGTATTTCGAGATCCCGCCGGAAAACATGGTCATTCAGGGCTATGGCGAGACGGAGTTGCGCGTCGACACGCAAAGCGATGAAAAGCGCAACCGGCGCGTAGCGGTGCGGATAATCACGCCGTTGCTGAACGTCGGCAAGTAAGCTTTTAGCATAATGCGGAAGGCCCCGGGGGAAACCTCGGGGCCTTTTGCGTTTTGGCGGTGGCGGGTGGTTTGGCTTTGCGGCAAGTTGGCGGAAAAGGAGCCGCAGCATGCGCCATGATCTGATCCCCGAAGCGGCGCTTGGTTGGGCGCGTGGGGGCAAAGCTGCCGCCTTGGCGACGGTGGTGGAAACCTGGGGCTCGGCGCCGCGCCGGACGGGCAGCCAGATGGCGGTGTCAGCGTTGGGTGAGATGGTGGGCTCGGTCTCTGGCGGTTGTGTCGAGGGCTCGGTTGTGCTGGAAGCGATGGAGGCGATTGCCACCGGGGTGCCGCGACTGCTGAGCTATGGCGTAGCGGATGAGACGGCATTCTCGGCGGGGTTGGCCTGTGGTGGGACGATCCGGGTGTTGGTGGAGCCTGTGGCACCGATGTTGGGGCTGCTGGAGGATCTGGTGGTGGCACGGGCGGCACGGCGGGCGGTGGGCTATGTGGTGGATCTGGGGGATTGGAGCCGCAGGCTGGTTGAACTGGGGCAGGATGCTGCGGTGGATCTGCGCTTGCGGGCCGACAAGGCGGGGGTGGAAGAGGGGCGGTTCATTCTGCCGTGCAACCCGCCCTTGCGGCTGGTCGTGGTGGGGGCGGTGCATGTAGCCCAGCCTTTGGTCGCGATGGCGCGGCTGGCGGGGTACGATCCGATCTTGGTGGACCCTCGGCAAAGTTTTGCCACGGCAGCGCGGTTTCCCGGCGAGGTGATCTTGGAGCAATGGCCGGATGCAGCGCTGCGGGGGTTGGGGCTGGACGGGCGCACAGCGGTGGTGACGCTGACCCATGATCCGAAGCTGGACGATCCGGCGATTGAGGTGGCGTTGCGGTCTGGGTGTTTTTATCTGGGGTGTTTGGGGTCGAGAAAGACCCATGCTGCGCGGGTGGGGCGGTTGATTGCGGCTGGGTTTTCGGAGGCCGAGATCGGGCGGATACGTGCCCCGGTGGGGCTGGCGATTGGGGCGCAGGGGCCGGGGGAGATTGCGGTGTCTATTCTGGCTGAGATGACGGCGGTTTTGCGGGGGGGCTAGAGTGGTCCCAACTCGGGACCTTTTTTGTTTGTTTTATATCAATGCCTTGAGTCTATTGATTTAAGGATTTGTTAAGCTTTGCGCAAGATCGAGTGCGGTTTCGCTTTGGATCCAGACGGTGTCGAACATTGGGACCGTGACGTGATCTGGGCTCGACAGCATGTAGATTTTGGTGCAGCCGAGGACCAAGCAATCTGCACTCTTGGTTATCAGCCCATTGGTGTAGGGCAGATTATCTTTGGCGCAAGAGACTTTCGCGCCGGATTTCTCCAGCGCAATGGCGGCTTCAGTGTCGGCGTTGAGGGTGGCGCTGGCGGCGGTGATTTGCGCATATCAGTGAATTTCACCATGCGCACCGCACCCGAGTTCTCACCGGGCGGCATCAGGACGGCTTCAGGGTCTGGCAGCAAGACGCCTTTAAAAAAAACCCAGAACGCAGACGTGTTTGAAGCCCCAGAGCGTCGCGTCATTACCGCGATAAAAGCAATAGCAGGGCCCGGGACGGCGATCAAACGGGATACGGTGAGGGAAAATTCAGTCATCTGTCTGCTCCTTGGTGAGTAGGTCATCGGGTTTTTCCAGCCGCAGCGCCCAGATCAAGCGTAGAGCGGCGAACCACGGGTCGATCAGGGCCAGCGGTTGCATCTGCACCTCGATCAGATGTTCGCGCCACAGGGTGCGGCGGGAAACGAGACCAGCTTGGTCCAGCACTTTGATATGTTTGGAGACGGCGTTGAGGCTGATGTCAAAACGCGCAGTAATTTTGGTGACACGGGTGGGGCCGGATTGGGCCAGCAGGGTGGGGATGCCGCGACAGATCGGATCGCTTGCGGCTTTGAGGATTTCGGTCAGGCGGTCTGGTGAGGGGGTTTGCTGTTCAACCATATGGATGAATGACAACGCGCCAAACTATAATTCGACTAAAAAGTGGAATGATGGAATTTGGGCATGAAAAAGGGAGCCAGTGGCCCCCAATTCCGCATATCTTTTGGGACGCCTTACTTCGGCGTCACCATCATCACCATTTGGCGGCCTTCAAGGCGCGGCATTGATTCGATTTTGCCAGCTTCGCCGACATCGGCTGCGACTCGGTTCAGCAGTTCCAAACCAAGCTGTTGGTGTGCCATTTCACGACCGCGAAAGCGCAGGGTGACTTTCACCTTGTCGCCTTCTTCAAGGAATTTCAGCACCGAGCGCATCTTCACATCATAATCATGCGTGTCGGTGCCGGGGCGGAACTTGATCTCTTTGATCTCGATAATGTGCTGTTTCTTGCGGGCTTCGGCCTCACGCTTTTGCTGTTCATACTTGAACTTGCCGAAATCCATGATTTTACACACCGGAGGCTCGGCATTCGGCGAGATTTCCACCAGATCGAGCCCGGCTTCCTCGGCCATCTGCATCGCGCGTGCGGGGGTGACGACGCCGACATTTTCCCCATCTGCGCCAATCAGGCGAATCTCGGGCGACCGGATGCGATCGTTGATGCGCGGGCCGGTTTCGCGTTGCGGCGGGGCATTGTGAGGTCTGCGGGCTATGGTGGTGGTCCTTCGAATGGTTATTAGCTGGCGCAAGATAGTCTTGGTCGGCGCCAGCTTCAACCTTAAAAGCCGGATGATTTGCGCTTGGTTTTGCCGCGTGGGGGTGGGGATGCTGCGTAGGTCTTTTCTTTTGCTGGCGATTCTGTCATAGGCTTCGCTCAACCGAAGGGTACTCGGTATTGGGAGAATGAACATGAACAAGAACGTCCTTATCGGCATCGTGCTGATCGCTTTGGCGGGTGCTGGCTATTACCAGTTCAGCATGAAGCCGGCGCAGGAAGCGGCAGCGACGGCTGCGGCTGATGCCAAAGCGGCTGAAGAAGCGGCTGCGAAGGCAGCTGAAGAAGCGGCTGCGGCGGCCAAAAAGGTTGCTGATGACGCGGCTGCGGCTGCTGCGGCGGCACCTGCGCCAGCAGCAACCGAAACCGCTCCAGCGACCACGGAAACCGCACCGGCGGCAACCGATGCAATGGCAGCTCTTGACCCGGCAAACTTTGACGCAGCGAAGGTCAACGCGATGATCGACGCGTCCGCTTTGGACGCTGCGCTGAAAACCACGCTGAAGGCTGGCGTTGACGCTGCTGCTGTTGATCCGACCAAAGTGGTTGAGGCTTTGGCTGCTGTGAAAACCGCAATGGGCATGTAATTTTGCCTGAGGGCAAAGTTGGGGCCGCGCCGGGGAAACCTGGCGCGGCCTTTTTCATTGCAAGCGGTGCTCGGTGTCTATCAGTTTCAGATTGGGCCACTGCCACAGCACCAGATTGCGCGCATCGGGCGGGCCGCCTGTGGCGAAAGACGGCGCGATCAGGCCTTGGTAGCCGGCCGCGATCAGGGTTTCGGTGATATCTTGCGCGGTGGAGCGGCCGTGCGCCAGCATCTGCAAGCGCCAGTCATCGGCTGCAAGGTCGGCGGCGGGGATGCCATGGGCGGCGAGATGCGCCGGGTTCAGGCTGTCGAAAATGTGGGCAAGATCAGCGTCGTAGCTGACCAAAGTGACCGGCTCGAACGGGCGGCCGATCTGGTTGGCCTCGGCCACAGCGCCCATCACGCTCATCGCGGTATAAAGGGCGGCGCGACCCTTGGCGTTGAAGCGGCCGCCGTGACGTTTGGCACCTTCACCCGACAAGGGATCGCGCGCCCAGATCGGGTTCAGGGCGCGGTAGAGCGGGCCTTGGTAGCTGGTGGCGGGATCAGGCAAAGCCGCCCGCATCCACCGCGTCGATATACTCCATCACCTCTGCCGCCTTACCGTCTTGCAGCAACCGCGCCGAGGTCAAGCCGCCAAAGCCGGGCAGGGGTTCGGAACGGAACCAGGCATAGGCAACCAACCCCGAGCCAAAACGCGGCGTCAGGCGGTTGATAATTTCCACCATCTCACGCAAACGGGTTTGGGTTTTGGCGGACGCGAGGCGATCCTTGCGGGCAATCGCGTCGCGGCCAAGGCCAGCGGTGCGGGCAATTTCATCTTGGGTGGTCAGCCATTCCTCGGCCAAGAGCCGGGGCTGGAACAGGGATTTGTCGGCAAAAGCGAGGATGTTCATAGTGCCTCCATGCGGATTGACCAATATATAGGTCAATCGGCGTGGAAAGTCAAAGGGCGTCGGCGCTTGGCTTTCAGACTGGCTTAAATATTCCCGCCGGAGGCATCCTTGGCTGGCCTAAGGAGCCTCCGGCGGGAGTATTTGGACCAATGCGAAACGGCCTGAGGTCAGATGCCGTCGCCGACGAAGGCTTTTTCGACCACGAACTGTTTGGGGTCAGAGTTGGCACCCTCGTGTAGACCAAAGCCTTCAAGGATGGCTTTGACATCGACGTTAAATGCAAGGCTACCGCAGACCATGGCGCGGTCTTCTTCGGGGTTCATGTGCGGCAGGCCGAGGTCGGCGAAGACTTTGCCAGAGGCGAGGTTATCGGTGACGCGGCCCATGTGGTGGAACGGCTCGCGGGTGGTGGTGGGGTAGTAGCGCAGTTTGTCGCCAACGAGTTCGCCGATCAGCGGGTCATCTGACAGGCTTTGGACCAGCGATTGACCGTAGGCCAACTCAGCGACCTCGCGGCAGGTGTGCATCATGATGACTTGGTCGTATTTTTCATAAGTTTCCGGCTCGCGCAGCAGGCTGGCGAAGGGGGCAAAGCCGGTGCCGGTCGAAAGCAGCCACAGCCGTTTGCCGGGCAGCAGCGCGTCATGCACGAGGGTGCCGACGGGTTTCGGGCGCAGGATGATTTCATCACCGACTTGGATATGTTGGAGTTTGGAGGTCAGCGGGCCGTCTGGAACCTTGATCGAGTAGAATTCCAACTCCTCATCCCAAGCAGGCGAGGCAATGGAATAGGCGCGCAGCAGCGGTTTGCCGGTATCCCCCATCAAGCCGATCATCACGAATTCACCCGAGCGGAAGCGCAGGGTTTTCGGGCGGCTGACGCGGAAGGAAAACAGACGGTCCGTCCAATGCTTTACCGATGTGACGGTTTGCGCATCGGGCAGGTGGGGTTTGGCGGTGGCGACAGTCGACAGAATGGGTGCTTCGGCAGAGGAGGACATACGGGGCTCTCGGTTATTTCATTCGTAAAGATGCAAGTTTTCAGGCTTGCGTAAACAAAAACTTAAAAGGGGGCGGTTCAGGCGCGCAGACGGGATTGATAGTCATGCGCTTTCCAGTTGGCGCGGGACTTCCACTGCGCTTCGGGTTGGCGGGCGGCCATCTCATCGGGGATTTCGACATCGTCAAAGCCGGTGCGGCGTGCCATCGGGTACTGATCGGCGATCACCGGACCCATGGCGCGCAGATGGCCCTTGTAGCCAAGCGCGCGCAGACGGTGGCCGATGGTGAAGGCGCGGCCATCTGAGAACGCCGGGAAGGCGATGCGGATCAGGGTGAGATCGGCGAGGTAGGGCAGCAAAGCCTCGGGCGCGTCGGTATGCAACAGGTCAACCGCGCCTTGGTGATTGGCGATCTCTGCCAAGGCGACGGCGTTAACCTGCGGGGCGGGCGCAAAACCCTGATCGGTGACGAGGACGCTCATGCGGCGGTATCCTTTCTGATCGGCACGGCTTTGCCATTGATAAAATGGATGCCACATTCGGTTTTGTTCTGCCCGCGCCAGCGGCCCGAGCGGGGGTCTTCGCCGGCAGCGACTTTGCTGGTGCAAGGGGTGCACCCGATGGAAGGGTAACCTTGGGCGACCAGCGGGTGGCGCGGCAGGCGGTTGTTGACGATGTAGTCTTCCAGATCGTCGCGGCCCCAATGGGCGAGGGGGTTGACCTTGATGCGGGTGTCGCCCTCGGCCTCAAAGAACTCTACCGCTTGCCGGGTCGCGCCTTGGAAGCGTTTGCGTCCGGTGATCCACCCGTCAAATGGTGCCAAAGCGCGTTCCAAGGGTTCAACCTTGCGCACGGCGCAGCAGGCATCGGTGTTGAACTGATGCAGGGTGTTGTCGGGGTCTTCAAAGTTCAGCCGCGCCGGATTGGCGCGGATGGTGCGCACGTCGCAAAGGTTAAGTTTTTCCGCCAACTCTCGCTGATAATCAAGGGTTTCCTGAAACAACATGCGGGTGTCGATGAACAGCACCGGGGTTTCCGGGGCGATTACCGAAACCAGATGCAACAGCACCACCGATTCTGCGCCGAATGACGAGACGAGGGCGACTTGGCCCAGATCATCATCCTTCAGCGCATGTTGCAGCACCGAAGTCGCGGCATGATGCTTGTAGCGCGCGTTTAAGACCGCGACGCGCTCGGCGACCGAGCCTGCGGGGAAATCACGCGGCATCACGGCCGCCTTCGGCACCGTAAAGCGCGGATTTGAACGGGGCAAAGCCTGCGCGACGGTAGGTTTGCAGGAAGGTTTCCGACGCATCTTCGCGGATTTCCAGATAGGCGCGGATGATGCGTTCGATGGCGGGAACGATCTCGTCATAGGCGAAGCCGGGACCGGTTTTCTCACCGATGCTGGCGGTCTCAGAGCCGTCACCGCCCAGTGTGATCTGGTAGTTTTCGACGCCTGCGCGGTCGAGGCCGAGAATGCCGATATGGCCGACATGGTGGTGCCCGCAGGCGTTGATGCAGCCGGAGATTTTGATTTTCAGCGGGCCTACGTCGTGTTCCAGCTTCAGTTCTTCAAACCGCAGCGCGATTTCTTGCGCGACAGGGATCGAGCGGGCTGTGGCCAGCGCGCAATAATCCATACCGGGGCAGGCGATGATATCGCTGAGCAGGCCGACATTGGCGGTGCCCAAACCCGCGTGGACGAGGGCGGCGTGAACCGCCGGCAGGTCGGATTTATGCACATGCGGCAGGATGACGTTCTGCTCGTGGCTGATGCGCAGGTCATTGTGGCTGTATTGTTCCGCCAGATCGGCCATCACGCGCATTTGGGCAGAGGTTGCGTCGCCGGGGGTTTCGCCGTGGGCTTTCACCGAAATGGTGACGATGGCATACTCGTCATTTCGGTGCGTTGCGAGATTGGTATCGACCCACGCGCGGAAGACCGGATCGGCTTTGTAGAAGGCATCGTAGCCATCGGTTGGCGCGTTGCGGAAAGCCGGGGGCGCGAAGGCGGCGCGGATGTCATCCAGCAGGGCTTGGTCTGCACCGCCAAATTGCAAGCGGGTTTCCAGGAAGCGTTCTTCGATCATGCGAGAAATCTCTTCCCGGCCCGTCTCATGCACGGTGATCTTGATGCGGGCTTTGTATTTGTTATCGCGGCGACCCAGCACGTTGTAGACCGACAGCACCGCCTCGACATAGGGCAGAAGGTCGGCCACGGGCAGGAAATCGCGCACGGTGAAGGCGATCATCGGGGTACGACCCAGGCCACCGCCGACCATGACTTCAAAGCCGGGCTCTCCGGCGGCGTTGCGCACCATGCGCAGGCCGATGTCGTGGGCTTTGGTGACGGCGCGGTCGTTCGGGCTGCCGGTGATGGCGATCTTGAACTTGCGCGGCAGGAATTGAAATTCTGGGTGGTCGGTGGACCACTGGCGCAGCAATTCGGCATAGGGGCGGGGGTCTGCGATCTCATCCGCTGCGGCACCGGCGAAATGGTCGGCGGTGACGTTGCGCACGCAGTTGCCAGAGGTTTGGATGGCGTGCATTTCAACATCGGCGAGGGCCGACAGGATCGCAGGCACGTCGGGCAGTTTCGGCCAGTTGAACTGGATGTTCTGCCTTGTGGTGAAATGGCCGTAGCCCTTATCCCACGTATCGGCAATCAGCGCGAGTTGGCGCATTTGGGTCGGGTTCAGGGTGCCATAGGGGATGGCGACGCGCAGCATATAGGCGTGCAGTTGCAGATAGAGGCCGTTCATCAGGCGCAGCGGGCGGAATTCATCCTCGGTCAGGCTGCCATCCAGACGGCGGCTGACCTGATCGGAGAATTGCGCGACGCGGGCGCGCACGAAGGATTCGTCGAAATCAGAGTAGTTATACATGGTTCAGATCCACTTGCTTGCCGTGGGCGTAATTGGAGGGGCCACGGGTGCGGAAGGCCTCGCGGAAATGCACAGGCTCGGGGCCGTTTGGGCCAGCTTTGGCATCTGCGAGGTACGCGCCGACGATCACATTGCGTTGGGCAGCCCCAAACAGCAGGCGAATTTGCGCATGGGCTTCGTCTTCGATCAACTCGGCCTCGTGGTGCAGACGGCTCCAGCGGTCATCGGCGGTGAGGTAGACCACATCGCCCATCCGCAGATCATTGGCGGTGACGACTTTTGGGATAAACTGGCGGCTCATGCTTGTGTCCCTTTGGGAGTGGTCGGTGTGACGGTGTCTGTCGCCGCGAGGCGGTAGTGGATCGCGCGTCGTCCTGCAAGAGCAGTTGGGCAGGGTGTGCGTGATCGCGTTGTTTTACCCATCCAATATAGGATATTTTCCCCTGTTATCGCCAGTCCCCCTTGCGGATAAGGAAGAATGTTCCGATACTATGCCGGAATGGAATGAATTTCCGCAAAATAAGGTGTCTGGCGAATGGCGGCCCAGTTGGATGAGTTGGATCGGAAAATTCTTGCAGAGTTGCAAGAGGATGCCGAGCAATCTTTGGATGAAATCGCCCGCAAAGTGGGGTCTTCTAAAACCCCGGTGTGGAACCGGATCCGGCGGATGCGCGAGCAGGGGGTGATCCTGAAGCAAACAGCTTTGCTGGATGCCGAAAGCTTGGGGTTGGAGGCGTGTTTCTTCGTGCTGATCCGCACGTCAGAGCATGAATCCGACTGGCAGCGCAAGTTCTTGCAGGTGTTGCGCAGCCGCCCCGAGGTGCTGGAGGCGCATCGTTTGGCGGGCGATATCGATTATATCTTGAAGGTGCGGGTGAAGAACGCGCGAGCCTATGACACGTTTTATCAGGCGCTGATTTCGGAAGTGAAGATTTATAACGTGACGGCGTTGCTCAGCATGGAAGAAATCAAGGCGACCACGGTTCTGCCGCTGTAGCAAAGGCAACATTCAGCCGAAGCATGTTCAAGAGGCAGGCTTTCGATAGCTTTTGAACACGCGCTTATCGCCGCTAAAAGTGACCCGTTGTCACATAGCGGGGGGCAAGAACCTGATGCACCAGTTGATGCGCCTCGATCTGGCGCGCATATTGGACCTTGCCTACCCATTGCCCCATATAGGCTTTACGAATTCGGTTGAGCCGCGTCAGTCTCGCGCGAAGACTTTGCGGTTCAGGCCGGAAGCCGTGCATTTCCGGCAGGCGCGCCACCTCTTGCAGCCACAGATTGCCGAAGGGGCAATTGCCGTTCCAAGGTTTGGGCCGCGTGATGTAATGGATGACGCGGATGGCCTGCGGATCAGACAGCGGCGACTGCCAGATCCGGTCCAGGGCATAAAGATTGAAACCCGCATCCAGATACTGCACCCGACCGCGCGCGATATGGTTCAGCGCTGATTCGTCTTGTGACAGGTAGCGGCAATCTGTGGCACTCAACGCGGTGATGCATTGCTCTGCCAGATGTTCGCTGCGCCACAGATCCAGATTGAGCACCAGAAAGCCTGCGTTGAAGTAATGCTCGACTGACAGATCAATCGCTGCTGCAAAGCTGCGCGTCGGCGTGGGGCAGCGGACTGCGGCCAGCACTTTTCCCGTCAGATCGCAGTTCCACGCTTGATCCAACGCACCGGTTACCAGCATGTCACAATCCATGTAAATCACCCGCTCTGCGGCGGGCAACATGGCGGGAATGAACAGTCGTGCATAGGTGGTGCGCGTCAGATGCGGACGGCTGATTGGCAGGCCGCGCAGGCTTTGCGCAGAAATCTCGATACACTCGATTTGCAGACCCAGCCGTTGGCGCAACTGTTGCAGCTTGGCATGACTTGCGGGCGACCACTCTGTGGTCAGCACTGTAAAACGCGCCTGCGGATTGTGACGTGCCACCGACGCGATCAGAACCATCACGCCCACAACGTAGTTTTCATCCGAAGCGGTGACGATATGCACGGCGCGCCCTTCCAGTTTCACGGCACTAGGCTGCCGGAGCGCGGCATGGTTGGCGGCCCCGCGCAACGTTGTGACGGCAACAGGGCATCATCACCCTTGCCGCATCTTCGCAGGGGCAGATTGCAGTAAAATGGCAGGTTGCTTACAAATTTGTAACGCCAGTGGATTTTGAAAGATCGGGGCGGGGCCTAACGCCCGTATAAGCCTGTCTGCTGCTGGCTTTTGTTGCGCAGGCTTTGTCAGGCGGCATGCACCATCAGCTTGGTCAGCCCGTGGAAGTGATACACATCGCCGTAAACCGGGGCTTCTGTCAGCCGCAATTTCGGCAGGCGTTGGAACAGGATCGGCAGGGCGGCTTGCAACTCAAGCCGGGCGAGGGGAGCCCCGACGCAGAAATGCAGGCCTGCACCGAAGCTGACATGTGGTTTGCTTGGGCGACCCGGTTGGAACTGATCAGGATTTTCCCAGAGGCCGGGGTCGCGGTTGGCAGAGGCGAGCAACAGGGCGACTTGATCGCCGCGATGGAAGGTATGGCCCATCACGTCAATGTCCTCGTAGGCCCAGCGGGTGAACATATGCAGGGCGGGATCGAAGCGCAGGATTTCCTCGATGCAGGTATCTGCGGTGTCGGGGGTGACGGTGCTGTTGGTTTCCAGCAGGGTTTTCACGCCATTGCCGATGGTGTGAACAGTGGCCTCATGGCCTGCGTTCAGCAAAAGGATGCAGGTGGTGATCAGCTCATCTGTGGTCAGTTTCTCACCGGCTTCCTCGGCGGCGATCAGGCTGGTGATCAGATCGTCGCGCGGGTCTTGGCGGCGGGCCTCGACATAGCCACGCATGAAGGCGACGAAAGATTCGGTCGCCGCAATCGCACGGTCTTCGCGGGCACGGCGTGCGCTAGGATCGGCGGGGCCTGCCATGTACATGCCGACCATCGCGTTTGACCATTTCAGCAGGTCATCGGACATGGATTCGGGCACACCCAGCAGGCGGGCGATAATGATCACCGGCAGTTTTTGGCCGAACTGCGCCAGCAGATCGAATGGGCCTGCGGGGAAGGCGTCGATCAACTGGTGGGTCAGGACCTCGATCTCGGGCTGCAAGGCGGCGATGCGGCGCGAGGTGAAGGCGCGCAGCACCAGACCGCGCAAGCGGGTGTGACGAGGCGGTTCTAACTCCAGCATCGAATGGGCTTCAACCGCGTAGAACGGTTTCAGGTGGGCGGGGATTTTGGGGGCCAATTCGGCGGGGGCCTCACGGCCAAAGCGGCGGTCGCGGAAGATCGCGCTTACGGCGGCGGCATTGCCGGTGCAGGCCATATTATACTCGGCCCAGTGGAAGAACGGGCCAAGGCTGCGGGCGGTCTCGTAGAACGGATACGGGTTTTGCACGAAAGCGGGGTCAAGCGGCGATTGCTTCAGGGTCTTCAAGCGCGTTTCCCCAATGGAATGATGCCTTGGGCAATCAGCACGCCGACGGCGACCAGGCAAGCGGCAGCAGCCTGACCCCAATCCCAGCGCCCGCCCAAAAGGAACAGGATGATCATGACGTAGAACGGCGCTGCGTTGATATGCAGGCCCGACAGGCCGATGCCGAGTTTCTCCACCGACATGATCCACATCAGTTGGCTGATCCCAAGGGACCCGACCGAAAAGGCCAGCAGCGCCAGCGTCTCTTTCCAGCCCCAAGCGCTGAAATCGGGCGGCGGGGCGCCAAAGGCGATGCCCAAAGCAGCGACAGTGGACACTGCGATCGCAGCACCGGAAATCGTCAGCGCGGTGCGGCCGATGGGCGACAGGCCGGGAAAGGCGGTGACGGTCAGGCGGGAGCCCAAGGTGAAAGACAGCACCGAGCAGAAGCACAATAACGCGCCAAACCCCATCGACATGCCACCCGCTTTGAAATCCAGCGCCATCATCCCCCCGGCCAGCGACAGCAACAGACCAAGCACCAGCGCGACGCTCAGCTTGCGGCCGTCCAGTACAACCTCCAGCGCGATGCCAACCATCGGCAGGGTGGTCGAGATCATCGCCGCTGTGACCGCACCACTGCGGGCTTGGCCCTGGATCAGAAACCATGCGCCAAGCCCGATCAGGCTGCCAACGGCGATGCCTTTCAGCCAGTTGGCGCGGCGGAATGCCCCCGGCCCCTCGATCAGCGCCCAGACCGGCAACAGCGCGAGGGCAGCGAGGGCCATCCGCAACGCGCTTAACTGATCAGCAGGCAGCAGCGGGATGATAAAATCGGCGGCAGGCAGGCCTGCGGCCCAGATCAGCATCGAGGCCATGCAGATCAGGTTTGCTCCCAGCAGGCTGGGAACAGGGGTGGCGGGGGTATTGGCTTGTGCGCTCATAATATGGGTCTAACAGGGCGCGCCCGTCCGGGCTGATCCGTCCGCGACGCGTGCAGGTCAGGCTGCGGCGAGGGCGGCGACAATCGCGCCAAAATCGGCAGCTTTCAGGCTGGCACCGCCGACCAAAGCGCCATCGACATCCGGCACAGCGAAGATTTCGGCTGCGTTTGAAGGCTTGACCGAACCGCCATAAAGCACGCGGGTTTTCGCGGCCTCGGCGCCAATATGCGCGGTGAGGCGGACGCGCAGGAAGGCGTGAACTTCGGCGATTTGCGCCAAAGTGGGGGTGCGCCCGGTGCCGATCGCCCAAACGGGCTCATAGGCCAGCACCAGATTGGCCGCGGTGGCGGTTGTAGGCACAGAACCATCCAGTTGCGCGCCGATCACCGCGAGTGTGTCGCCCGCATCCCGTTGCGCTTCGGTCTCGCCCAGACACACCACGGCGATCAGGCCTGCGGCGATGGCGGCCTCAGTTTTGGCCAACACCAAAGCATCGCTTTCGCCATGATCGGCGCGGCGCTCAGAATGGCCCAAGATCACATGGCTTGCGCCCACATCCACCAGCATCGCGGCGGAAACATCACCGGTATGCGCACCCGAGACTTTGGGATGGCAATCCTGCCCGCCGACATGCAGCGCCGAACCTGCGGCCATAGCGGCCATCTGGGCCAGCAGTGTGTTAGGTGGACAAAGCAACATCTCGCAGTCTGGTGCGGGATAGGCCGACAGCAGTGCTGCAACTTCGGCCAAAGCCGCCCGGTTGCCGTTCATTTTCCAATTGCCTGCGGCCAACTTCTTCATCGCATCCCCCCAATGTTCGCCAAAGGGTTACCCAAGCGCAGCGCCAAGGGAAAGCCCTTGCATTTGCTCTTTTGAAAATACTCAATCTGATCGCAACCCAGCGGCCAAAGCCCCGCATCAAATCCGGTCCGAACGCTGTATCCCGCGCCCACCGCGCGCAAGCGCTTAAGGATCTTGCGGCGTAAGCCGCGCGATCAGATCACCGGGATCAGGGGGAGCGCCGGCATCAGAACAACCGCGCCAGATCAGGCGTCTTTGAACTTGATGCTTTCGCCGCAACCGCATGCCTCGGCGACGTTGGGGTTGTTGAACTTGAAGCCCGCTTGCAGCAGATCGATCTCGTAATCAATCTCGGTGCCGAACAAGAACATCTGTGCCATCGGCGCGATCAACACCCTAGCGCCGTCTTGCTCGACCACCTCATCCATCGGATTGGCTTCGGCCACGTAATCCATGGTGTATTCCATGCCCGCGCAGCCACCCTTCTTGATGCCGATGCGCAGGCCTTGCGAGCCTTGTTTCTGCATCAGCCGCGCGATTTGCTTGGCAGCGATGGGGGTCAGGGTGACGGCGGCTTTGCCGGGGATGCCGAACATGGGGGTGGTCCTTTACGTTCTAGCGTCAAAGATAAGATCGCCGGGGTCACCCGACAAGGCCATAACGCGGGTTACATGAAACCCAATTCCAGCCGCGCCTCGTCTGACATCATCTCCATCCCCCAAGGCGGATCGAAAGTCATGCCGACCTTGACCTCTTTCACCCCGGCGACGGGCTCCACTGCATCTTGTACCCAACCCGGCATCTCACCCGCCACCGGGCAGCCGGGGGCGGTTAGGGTCATCAGAATTTCAACCGCGTTTTCCGAGCTGATTTCGATGGTATAGACCAAACCCAGATCATAGATATTCACCGGAATTTCCGGATCATAGACCGTGCGGCAGGCTTCTACGATCTGTTCATAGAGCGCATGCTCAGTCGAGGAGGGACGGATCAGGGGGGCACCCTCAATCTGGTTTTGCTGCTGGGTCATCACATTCTCACGTGGTTAGTTGAGTATTTATATAGGGAATGGCCAGCAAAGGTCCAGTGCGACAAAGCGTTTTTCGACCTTGCGCGCTTGCACGTCAAACCACAGGTCAAATCTTGGTCCAGATTGTGGGCCAAAACCTGAGGCCAGCCGTGCCCTAAAGCAGCCGCCGCGCCAAGCCAGCGCGCCGGATCGCCCAAGTCAGCAGGATCGAGCCTGCGACCGCCAGCAGATAGATTGCGGGCCGGGGCAGGGCGCTGTAGCGAAACAGCACCGCGCAAAATGCGACATGGATAAAGTAAATCCCCGAGGCATAATCCCCCAAGCGGCGGTCGGCCACCAAGGTGGAGCCTTTCAGCGCCAGCAGCATCAGCGCCGGGGCCGCAAGGCCAAGCGCGAGCAGCGTGTCGTGCCCGACGCCCTTCGGGGCGAATCGCGCCAGAGCAAGCGATTCGACCAGCACCAGCGCCACGCCGATGCCCGCGGCCAGCTGCAGCCAACCGACGCGCAGGCGGGCCGCTATGGCTTCGCGCCGGATCAGGAACCCCACCAGCATGAAGGGCAAGCACACCAGCAAAGGATTGCGGTTCGCCAGCAGCGGATCAGAGAAAATCAGCTTGTTGGGCGCGATCAGATTCCAAGCGATGCCATAGGTGACAACAATTCCGGCAAAGAAGGTCAGGGCGGCCAACCAAGCCAGCGCCCGGCTGGACCATGCCGCGATCCCCACGATCAGCGCCGCGGCCATCACCATCCCGGCCAAATACCACAGATGCCAATAACCAAACAGCGCGCTGCGCAAATTCTGCAATGGCGAATGCGCCAGCAGCATCGGCCAATAGATCGGCAGATACAGCAGCATCCACAACCCATAAAGCTGGCCTGCACGCTGAACATAGGCCCAGCCGCGAGCCCGCTCGATCGCTGCCTGTAGGAAATAGCCGTTGAACAGTAGAAAGATCGGCACGCCCAGCCGGAACAGCCCGTCTCCGGTCAAAAGAATCGCCGTTCGCCCTAGCGGGGCAAACGGATTGGCGTGAATACCGACGACCATGAAAGCCAGAGCAAGCTTTAATGCATCAATGGCGCGACTGCGGTCCGCGCTGGACATCAGAGGATATGGCCTTGCTAGAGTTAAACTGACAACGCGGCGTTCAAGTTAGAACGGGATTTCGTCGTCGATATCCGAGCGCCCACCACCCGAACTGCCGCCTGAGCCACTGCCAGACCCGCCGCCTGAGGACGAACCTCCGCCATAGCTGCCGCCGCTTGATCCACCCCGGCTGTAGCCGCCGCTTGACGCACCACCACCCGAGCCGCCGCCCTGATCTTCATAGCGGCCGCGATCATCATCGCCGCCAGCGCCACCCGAACCGCCGCCATCACGCCCGCCGAGCAGTGTCAGCTCGCCCCGGAATTGCCGCAGCACGACTTCGGTGGTGTAGCGGTCCGCACCGGATTGGTCCTGCCATTTGCGGGTTTCCAACTGGCCTTCGATGTAAACCGTCGAGCCTTTTTTGAGATATTGTTCGGCAATCTTGCCGAGGTTTTCGTTGAAGATCGCCACGCTATGCCATTCGGTGCGCTCTTTACGCTCACCGCTTTGCTTGTCGCGCCACGTTTCGCTGGTGGCGATGCGCAGGTTCACCACTTTGCCGCCGTTGGGGAAGTTACGCACTTCCGGGTCGCGGCCCAGATTTCCGACGATGATCACCTTGTTGACCGAGCCTGCCATCTTAGTCTCCCTGATTCCGTATATCCCCGCCAGCATCGCGACAGGTGGTTAATAATTTCTATAGACCGCCGCCATGCGCCCCGCAACCGGGCAGCGGCGGCGCGGGTGGCAAGGTTTTGCCGAAGCGGTCCGGGTGGGTTCGATCTCGGCGCTGGAACTTGGTGCAAATTTCGGTATAGTGCCGCCAGTTTTGGTCTGGGTTGAAGACAGGGTCTCCATGCGATTTTCGCCGATGGTGTTGACAATCATGATGGTCGCAGGGCTGGCACTGACCGCCCCTGTGATGGCGCAGGCTGAGGCGTTGAAGCTGGGCGGCAAGAAGAACCGCGCTTCGATGCTGAAATCGCAGATGGCGCTGCTGGATGGGCGGCTGGCGGTGGAATATGAAGGCTCGGACCGGCTGAAGCCGAATTATAACAAGGCGGATGCGGGTGGGTCGGATGCGCCGACACTGCGGTTTTCCGGCAAGTATAAGGGTGAGTATCTGGAGGTAGCCAAGGCCGCCGCCCGCAAGCATGGCGTGCCAGAGGATGTTTTTCTGCGGCTGGTGCAGCAGGAAAGCGGCTGGAATACCGGGGCGGTGTCGGTCAAGGGGGCGACGGGGTTGGCGCAGCTTATGCCGGGGACGGCGGATCGGTTGGGGGTGGATATCAACGATCCCGGCGAGAACCTTGAGGGCGGGGCGCGCTATCTGCGGATGATGTATGATCGCTTTGGGACTTGGAAGCTGGCTTTGGCCGCCTATAATGCCGGGCCGATGGCGGTGGAAAAGCACGGCGGGGTGCCGCCTTATGATGAGACGCAGAATTACGTTTTGGCGATTTTAGGCTAAGGGTTTTGCAGGTTGTCCACATGTGGACAAGGCCTAGATTTATATGAAATCAATGGGTTAGACTTATCCGATCCCTCTTTTTAACACTCAAGCGCGGCTTTACATCGGCTGCCCAGATCGTTACACCGCGCGTTTTGCGAACGCTTGGGGGCTGCTATGACGCTGTTTTGTGGGATCGACTTTGGTACCTCGAACTCGACGGTTTCGCTGGCGGATGCGGACCGCGCCTGGCTGATCGCTTTGGAAGATCAAGCGGTGACTTTGCCCTCGGCGGTGTTTTGGGAGCAAGACGGCGGCGCGCCGGAGTTTGGCCGCGCGGCGATTGCGGCCTATTTGCACGGCGATGAAGGGCGGCTGATGCGAGGCTTAAAAAGCACGCTTGGCTCTGGCATGATTGACGAGCGCACGGCAGTTGGGTCGCGCGCGGTGTCGTTCCGCGAGGTTTTGACGCGGTTTATGCGGCATATGGTAGAGGTGTTGCGCCTTCATGCGCCGGGGACGGATCGGGTTGTGCTGGGGCGTCCGGTGCATTTTGTCGATGGTGATGCGGCGGGCGATGCCAAGGCGCAAACGGCGTTGGAGGAGATTGCGCGCGGTTTGGGCTTTCGCGAGGTGTCGTTTCAGTATGAACCGATTGCGGCGGCGTTGCAGTATGAGCAGGGCGTTGCGCGCGAAGAACTGGTGCTGATCGTCGATATCGGCGGCGGCACATCCGACTTTTCCATCGTGCGGGTGTCGCCCGAACGGGCGCGGGCGGCGGATCGGGCGGGGGACATTCTGGCCAATGACGGGATCCGCGTCGGGGGGACGGATTTTGACCGATTTCTGAGTCTGGCCGAGGTGATGCCGCATCTTGGGTATAAGGCGACCACTAAGGGCGGTCAGGGGCTGATGCCGAACCATTACTTCCTAGACCTCGCGACATGGCACCGGATTAACATGCTGTATACTCAGCGGTGTCTGGCCGATTTGAAGGCATTTCGGCGCGAGATTGATCGGCCAGAGTTGCTGGATCGGTTGATGAAGGTGATCTCGGAACGTCAGGGCCATGCGGTGGCAATGGCGGTCGAGGCGGCGAAGATTGCGCTATCAGATCAAGAGGTTGTGCGGCTGCAACTGGCGGCTTTGACCGGGGGGCCAAACCCGTTGCTGCGGCGCGAGGGCTTTGAGGCGGCGGTGCTGCCGCTGGTGGAGCGGATTTCGGAGCGGTTGGGCGCGGTGCTTTCGCAGGCAGGTGTTGGCGTTGGCGATATTGGCACAGTGTTTATGACCGGGGGCTCGTCTGGCTTGCCGATTTTGCGGGCTTGTGTGCAGGCGGCGCTGCCGGGGGTTGCGATTGCCACCGGGGATATGCTTGGTTCGGTCGGCACGGGCCTCGCACTGGATGCGCGGCGGAAGTTTTCCTAAGGGGCCAAAATGACTGGCAATATGATCGCGGCGATTGAAGCGTTTTTACCGGAAGCGGTGGCGTGGCGGCGCGATTTTCATGCGCATCCTGAGCTGAGTTTTGCTGAACATCGCACCAGCGCCCGGGTGGTGGAATTGCTGCGCGGCTTTGGCTGCGATGTCGTTGAAGCGGGGATTGGCGGCACTGGCGTTGTGGCGGTGATCAACGGCAAGGGGCAGGGGCGGCGGATCGGGCTGCGCGCCGATATGGATGCTTTGCCGATTTTAGAAGCCTCGGGGGTGGAATTTGCGAGCACTGTGCCGGGGGTGATGCATGCGTGCGGCCATGATGGGCATACTGCGATGTTGCTTTCGACGGCGAAATATCTCGCAGCGTCGCGTGGGTTTTCAGGGACGGCGGTGTTGATTTTTCAACCCGGTGAGGAAGCGGGCGGCGGGGCTAGGGCGATGATCGCCGATGGCTTGCTTTCGCGTTATCCTATTGATGAGATTTACGCTTTGCACAACATGCCGGGGCTGGCGGTGGGGGCTTATGCGACCCGTTCGGGGCCGATTATGGCGGCGGCAGATATGTTTGAGATTGTGATTTCCGGGCGGGGTGGCCATGCAGCGCAGCCTCATCTGGCTTTGGACCCGGTGATGATTGCGGGGCATGTGCTGGTGGCGTTGCAGACGGTGGTGTCGCGCAATGTTGATCCGCTGAAGCCTGCGGTGTTGTCGGTGTCTACGGTGGTGAGCGATGGCTCGGGGGCCTGTGTTGTGCCGGGGCGGGTGGTGCTGACCGGAACGGTGCGTTCGTTTGAATTGGCGGTGCAGGATGTGCTGGAGGATCGCTTGCGGGCGGTTGTGACTGGGATTGCAGAGGCACACGGTGGGGTGACTGCGATCGACTATCTGCGCGATGCGCCTGCTACGGTGAATGATCCGGTCTGTGCTGGTCATGCTTTGGCGGTGGCGCGGGGGCTGTCGGGCGCGGTTGAGGGCGATGTCGCCCCGATGATGGTGTCTGAGGATTTCAGCGAGTTTCTCAACCGGGTGCCTGGGGCTTTCATGTTTGTGGGCAACGGCGCGGGGCCTTCGCTGCATCATCCTGCCTATGCTTTCAACGATGCGGGTCTGCCTTACGGGGCGGCATGGTTGGCAGGGATGGTCGAGGCGCGCGGCTGAGGGGTTGCAGCGCGGGCGCGATTGGCACAGGCTGCACGCAAAAGGAGAGCCATCATGCCCGTGAAGAACCGATTTGCCGAGATGCTGCCCGAGATCGCCGGATGGCGGCAGGATTTCCACGAAAACCCCGAGTTGTTGTTCGAGGTGCATCGCACCGCCGCGCGGGTGGCAGCGTTATGCCGGGAGTTTGGCTGCGATGAGGTGACTGAGGGCATCGGGCGCACCGGGGTTGTGGTTGTTATCAAAGGTAAAACCGATACTGCGGGGCGGGTGATTGGCTTGCGGGCGGATATGGATGCTTTGCCGATCCATGAGCAGACCGGGGTGGGGTATGCCTCAAAAGTGCCTGGCAAGATGCATGCTTGCGGGCATGACGGCCACACCTCGATGCTACTGGGGGCTGCCAAATATCTGGCGGAGACGCGGAATTTCGACGGCACGGCAGTGCTGATTTTCCAGCCTGCGGAAGAAGGCGGCGGCGGTGGGCGCGAGATGTGCGCCGATGGCATGATGGACCGCTGGGGGATTCAGGAAGTTTACGGCATGCACAACATGCCGGGGATTCCGGTCGGGCATTTTGCCATTCGTCCGGGGGCAATGATGGCGGCGGCGGATCAGTTTGAGATCACGGTGACGGGCAAGGGCGGCCATGCCGCCAAACCGCATGAGTGCATTGATACCACGGTGGTCGCCGCGCATATTATCGTGGCGTTGCAGACGATTGCCTCGCGCGGGGTCGATCCGTTGAAACAGGTGGTGGTCTCGGTCTGCACGGTGGCGACCGACAGCACGGCGCATAATGTGATCCCGCAGGTGGTGAAGATGAAGGGCACTGTCAGGACGATGGATTTTGGCGTGCAGGATTACGTCGAGGGCCGGGTGAAAGAGATCGCTGCGGGCGTGGCGCAGGCTTTGGGGGCGGTGGCAGAGATAGCCTATACGCGCGGCTATCCGGTGACGGTGAATGCGCCGGCGCAGACCGATTTCGCGGTCGAGGTGGCGCGGGCGGTGTCGGGGCAGGTGAACACCGATACACCGCCGGTGATGGGGGCAGAGGATTTCAGCTTCATGCTGCTGGAGCGGCCGGGGGCTTATATTTTCCTCGGCAATGGTGACACCGCGATGGTGCATCACCCGGCGTATAATTTTGACGATAATGCGATCCCGTTTGGGTCAAGCTGGTATGCCGGGATGGTGGAAACGCGGATGCCTGCGGCGTAAGGGACTGCCCCCCTCAGGCGGTTTCCACCCGCCCCACCGCCTGAAGGGGGGCAGTGGGGGTTGGTTCTGCCCCGTCGGTTCGGGGTTTGGTGGGGGAGCCTCCGGCCGGAGTATTTATCGCCAATGTAAAAGGCTTTGGGATGGTTATGACGGTTTGGGGAGGGTTGCAGGATGATTGCTATGACTTTGGCGGCGCTGCATGTGTCTATCTTGGTGCTGGAGATGTTCTTGTAGGGGGCGCCACGGACGCGGGCGGTGTTTGGGACTTCGGCGGAGTTTGCAGCACAGACGAAGGTTCTGGCTGCCAATCAGGGGCTTTAAACGGATTTCTGGCGGCGGGGCTGGTCTGGGCTTTGTGGCTGGGGGAGGAGGGACGCGGGGTGGCGTTGTTTTTCTTGGCTTGCGTGCTGGTGGCGGGAATTTACGGAGCGGCGACGGCCTCGCGGCCGATTTTATTTGTGCAGGCTTTGGGGATTGTGGCGGTTTTGCTGAGGGTTTGAGGGGGGGGGGCTCCGCGCGTGAGTATTTTGAAAATAGCAATCAGGAGTGAAGTGAAGTAGCTTTAAAGATCGAGAATGGCGCGAATATGCACGATTCCTCGCAATCTTTTTTAGGCGAACACGTCAGGTCGGGCGTGATGGCTTTGTTCTGGTTGATTTTGCTGCTGCTCGGTTTTCAGGTTTTATCGAGGAATGGGAGATCAAAGCATAAATTGGATGTGTATAACAGCTACCTGAAAAGCGATCATTTCGCTATTGTCTGGGCTACATGTTCCATCCCGGAACATTGTATCGATCCCCGCCGTCTGCCACTGTTCATCGCAAGGTCTGCGCTTCGTGATCTGATTGCCGGGTTGCAGGCTTATGCCCAGGGGGTGCGAGTGAATAGCCCCTAGATTTGTAGACGCCTTGCTTGGTAATTTTGGAAGCAAGGAGGACGAGATGTCCGCAAACAAGTTCACAGACGAGTTCAAGCGCGATGCAGTGGCCCAGGTCGAGGATCGTGGTTATCCGGTGCGCGAGGTGGCCGAGCGGTTGGGCGTCAGCACCAAGTCGATCTACACATGGCAGAAGCAGTTTTCGCGGCCAGCGAAGGTGATCCAGGAGGTCGATGCGCAAGCGGACGAGATCCGACGGCTGAAGCGCGATCTGGCCAGGGTGACGGAGGAGCGGGACATCTTAAAAAAGGCGACCGCATACTTCGCCAGGGAATCCCGGTGAGGTATGCGTTCATTGCGGAGAACCGGCTGATCTTTGCGGTCCGGGCCATGTGCCGGATGCTGCTGGTTCATCCCAGCGGCTTCTATGCGTGGCTGCGCGAACCCTTTTCCCAACGGGCGCTGGAGGATCAGCGGCAAACCAAGCTTATCAAAACGGCTTGGGAGGAGAGTGGCGAGGTCTACGGATACCGTAAACTGCACGATGATCTGTGCGACCTCGGCGAAGACATCAGCCCCAACCGCGCGTGGCGGTTGGCCCGACTGGCGGGTATAAGGGCCCAGATTGGTTACAAAAAGAAGCCTGGCTCTTATGGCGGTAGCCCGGCTGTCGTGGCCGACAACACCCTGAACCGTGAGTTCGATGTCGATGCCCCCGACCAGTTCTGGGTCACCGACATCACGTATATCCGCACGCACGAGGGGTTCCTCTACCTCGCCGTCGTCATCGATCTGTTTTCGCGGCGGGTTATTGGTTGGTCGATGCAGGGCCGCACCTATGCCGACCTACCGCTGCAAGCCCTGCTGATGGCCGTCTGGCGCCGTAAACCAAAGACCAAGGTCCAGGTGCACTCCGACCAAGGCTCCCAGTTCACCAGCTATGAGTGGCAGGCGTTCCTCGAACAGCACAATCTGACGCAAAGCATGAGCCGTCGCGGGAACTGTTGGGATAACGCGGTGGCGGAAAGCTTCTTTAACCTGCTCAAACGCGAACGCATCCGCCGCAGAAAGTATAAAACCCGCGAAGAGGCCCGCCAAGACGTGTTCGATTACATCGAGTTCTTCTACAACCCGCAGCGCAAACACGTTAGGAACGGGATGCTGTCACCGATCGCCTTCGAACAGCAGCAGAAACTGAAACTGCAAGGCGTCTAGCAAACTAGGGGCTATTCATAAGGACCCTTGGCACTCTAGGCCGATAGACGTGCATCGCTGGTCTGATCACCCGGAACTTATCAAGGTAGTTGATACGATCTGGCAGGCCAATTTTGGGGATCTGGATGCAAAGGGGCGACCGGGACCTAAGCCCAAGCGCACCTTCAGGCAGCAACTTCGAATTTTGATCTTGGACCTCTATGTCGCTTGGCTGGAAGACTCTGACTTGTGCATCGGGGTGGCGATGTCAGAGAATGATTGGGATACGTGGTCACGCTACAATGCTCTGCGTATCTCGAAGAAGATAATACCGCTCATCCATGGGCTGGAGGCGAAGGGACTGATTGATCTAGCTAAGGGCAGCTACAGCGGTCCCTATGCACCATATAACCGCATCACAAGGATTAGGGCAGCCGAACCGATGAGGGAACTGTTTCGTGCAGCGAAGTTCACCCGTGATGATGTCCTTCAGCACCCTGACCAAGAATGCATAATCCTCAAGGCTGCTGAAGGTGAAGCAGCTAAGCTGATCGAATACGAAGACACTGCAGCGACCCGCCAAATGCGCGAAGAGTTGAAGGCGTACAATCAGGTGCTGGCCGATCACTTCATTGACATACCCTCGCTGGATCACCCTTGGGTTGAAAGGGGCGATGGGCTAGGCGGTACGATGAAGGTCAATATCGACCATCACCACCAGTCCGTTAGGCGTATCTTTAGCCGAGGTAGCTGGGAAGCGAATGGTCGGTTTTATGGCCCGTGGTGGCAGCTCATTAGCAGCGAGCTAAGAAAAAAGATCTATATTAATGACACGCCCACGGTCGAAGTAGACTTCAAGGGGCTGCATGTCGCGATACTCAGTGCAAGGCAGGGCGTTGTTGTTGAAGGTGACCCCTATGCTCTGCCAGCAGGCCTAGTGCCGGGTGCTTCTGCTGAGTTGCAAAGAACGTTGGTTAAGCAGCTGGTTCTTACCGCCCTGAATGCCAAGGCAAAGAACTCAGCCTTTGCAAGTTTCCGCGATGGCTTCCCCGCAGGTCACTTGGGCAAGACCATGTCAAACCAGCAACTGGATGGGCTCCTCCGTGCTTTCGTCGAGTTGCACCCTCATATGGCTAATTTCATCTGCGCCGATCAGGGCATAGGGCTGATGAACATCGACGGTCTTATTGCGGAAAGGGTTCATAAACACTTCGTGCATCAAGGTGTTTGCGTCCTCTCGGTGCACGACAGCTTCATTATCGACTATACACGCGTGGCTGAACTTAAACGGGTGATGGCTGAGGCATCGGCAGCAGTTGTCGGGCGAGCGTTATCGGTTTCGCAGTCTGGAGCTGGACTTGACGAGTTTCGGGCCGATACTCCTCCCGATCGAGTCTTGGATTTCATTTCTTGGTGCCAAGTCCCCAGACAGGAGAAGTATCTGGAACGCCTTAAGCTGTGGGAGGTTATGAAGGGCAAGCTGGTCATTCCCTATTAAGGGAGCAGAACGAATGGTTGCGGGGTATCTAGGACGGTTATCTAGCTGGGAGGAGAGGACTGGGGAGGTTGGTTATTCCCTTCAGGCTCTAGGGGGGAGGAGGAGGATACACTTCCTTCTAGTCCCTCCAGATAACCCTTTATCATCCATTACTTATACCTATTCCCCCACCCCAGACCTAGGCCCTCTGGTGGAGTGTTAACCGCCCTATAACGGAGACTGGAAAGAGCTTGAGGCAGCGCAAGCAGCGGTCTTGCAATCAAGCGTGACGAAGGGCAGGGGCGCTATGCGCACAAAGTGGACCTTGGCTCCTAAAGGGTGAGGCGGTCATCCCAGGTTGCTCGTTGCCATCTGCGCCATCGAATGTAGCGGACGGTTTGCCCACCTTCACGGCTTAAGCTGATTGCAGACCAAATGCCCAGTAAGCCTCACCACGCCGCCGAAAGTTTGACCGTCTTTGGCTCGAACGATCTGCTCGCTTTCGAAGCCAACCAACCAACTCGTGGTCTTTGGCTGCAGTGTAACAGTCACCTGATTTGACACCCCTCCAGCCACCAGTGTCTGCGTGCCAAGCAGCAAGCTCAGCCCTTTCCCATCATCTTTGGTTACATTTCGTAGAGCCAACTCGAAGCTGATCGGTTCGAGCTTGCCGGTATTTTTCAAAGTGAGCAGGGCGCTTGCATCCGAGGTCTTCTCAAACTCAACATCGGACTGAGGGAGAAAAAGATCCCACCAAACGATCTTGCATTCGTCTGCCGTTGCCGGACTGGAAAGTGCCAAAAGGGCCAATGCCGTCCAAACGCAACGCATACTCTACGGCTCCAAATCAAACGAATGGGTTCTACGATGCTTTAACAAGGCTTGGTCAGCTTGCCAACTTCCAACGGTATAAGGCTTAGACAAAACGTCAGCTAAAAGCCCCCGCCGACTCTAACCCCCGCCACCCGTTCCACCCAAACTGGGGCATCGCTTGGGGCAGATCCACCACCAGTTGCCTGAAACCTCGCGTGAACTTCTGGGAGCAACGGCACGACGGCAAGGTGAATAAGCCCTTGGCCGCAAATCAAAACCAGCAACGGCAGAGCCGTCGCTTTCAACTTCGAACCAAACCTGCAAATAAGTTGGCTGGGGCGGGAGGGCATTATTACAACATTTTTTAAGCCCATGTTTTCATGTAACTATATGACATTTATTGACTATCCTGAAAAAAACTGTAACACATGACTGTAACACACGACCGTTCCACATGTGACAGGATAGGCCAAAATGAGCAACCTTCTGAGACGCGGTGCAAGCTATTCGGCCCGCATCCGCGTTCCTGTCGATCTGGTGGAAGTGATCGGCAAAACAGAGCTGGTGAAGGCGCTAGGCACCAACGAGTTGCCAGAAGCCAAACGGCGGCTGCATCCGCAGATGCAGGCTTGGCACCTCGAATTTGACGACCTGCGCGCCCGCAAGAACCTGACCAAGGACGACGAGGCGTTGGCGGCGTGGTCGCACTACGGCCAAACCCTTGCTGACGACGAAGCCGCCCGCGTGAACCTGCCAACCGAAGGCGACGTGCAAGAGGCCAAGGCCGAGGCGGTAGCGACCGCGCAGGCCGAGGGTCTGGACCTGACCGACCGTCTGGCGATGCTGGCGGCGACCGTGGGCTTTCAGGCCAAACAAAACGCGGCAGAGTTCAACAGCGCCATGCGCAAGGCGAAGCTGGCCGACACGCGCGCGAACCTGATCAAAGGCGAGATGACACCCATCGCGGATGACGTGAACGAGTTCCTGCGCGCCAACCGCCTCTATGCAGCGCCCGGTTCGCCTGAATGGGTGGGCATCGCCCGCGCCATGATGCGCGGCGGCATAGAGGGGCTACAGCGCACCCTAGAGCGCGATGCTGGCGACTACTCCGGCGAACCCCGTGATCAGCTTGTGCGGCCCGCCAGCGGGCAGCGCCGCGCCTCTGCGAAGCCCGGTGAGACGATTATGGAACTTTTCGACATTTTCGCCAGAGAAAACCCCAGCGGTGTTGCGCAGGATCGCCTTCACCAGATGCGCCGGGACATCGGGACATTCGTTGAACTGGTGGGTGCCAGCTTTCCCATCGCCTCGATCAGCAAAGTCGAAGTGCGAAACTGGAAGCAGTTGCTTGTGAAATACCCGGTCAAGGCGACCGAAACCAACGTGTTCGCTGGCATGAATATCTCACAGATCGTCAAGGCGAACGAGAAGATCGGCAAGCCGGTGATCGCTGACCGCACCGTGAACCGCTATCTGTCTAGCCTTGGCGCGTTTCTGTCGTGGGCTGTGGACAACGGCTATGTGAACGAAAACGCCACGTTGGGGCTGGCACTCAAGAAAGAGACAAAAACCCCCACGCTGCCGTTTGACACCGATCAGCTTAAAGCGCTGTTCGCCTCGCCGTGGTTTGTGGGGTGCCAGAGTGATGATGAATGGCGCAAGATCGCAAAACCCGGTAACTTCCTGATCCGTGATCATCGGTTCTGGGTGCCGCTGATCATGCTGTTCTCTGGCGCGCGGCCCGCAGAGATCGGTCAGCTTGCCGTCAATGACGTTCGGCAACAGCACGGCCACTGGATCATGCACGTCACCACCGAAGGCGACGAAACCGACGAAGGCAAGTCGGTGAAAACCGAAGGGTCAATGCGTGTTGTTCCGGTTCACCCCGAACTGATCAGGCTTGGCTTTATCGGCTACCACGAAGGCCGCGTGAAAGAGGGTGGCACGGCGCTGTTCCCCGGCGCGGTGCGGAATAAGCGTGGTCAGATGATGGCTGATGTGTCGCGTGAGTTTGGGCGATATTTGACAAGGATCGGTCTCAAGGTGGGTAGGGGACTTTCGCTTTATTCTTTTCGGCATGGTGCGGCAGATGCTTTGCGGCGTGGCGGTTTCCTCGATCAGCAGTTCGGATTTATTTTAGGACACACTGAAAAATCTATGACTGGCCGATACGGTATTATGCCTCAAGGGATGCTTGAACAGCGCGTGGAACTGGTGAATGCGATTCAATATCCCGGCCTAAGTCTCGACCATTTAGTGCTTGACAAAATAAAATAACGCAAACCCCTTACAACTGATTCGGCTGACTCTACATTGATCCTATGAAGATGCTTCACAGGATAAACGCCGATGACTGGATTACTCGACACCGTAAAATCGGCACTTGGCTTTAAGCCAGAGGTCAAATCTTTTTCGCTTTCAGACGATGAAGCCTTTTCCGTTTTTGGCGGTATCTCAAATATCGGTGGTCTGTCTTTTAGTGCAGCGGGCGCAATGCGTATTCCCGCTGTCGCTTGCGCTGTCGCGTTAATTTCTGAAACCGCTGGCACCCTTCCTGTAAAACTCTTTGAGCGCGAAACCAAAGCGACTGCCAAGGATCATCCGGCCTATCACCTGATCCATGACGAGGCGAACCCGTGGACAAGCGCAGAGGCGCTGCGCACGACCCTGACCGCAGACGCCCTACTGCATGGCGCAGGCTATGCCGTGGTTGTCCGCGCCGCAGACGGCACACCGCTTGAATTGCACCGCCTCGATCCCGCCGCCGTCCAGTTCAAGCATGATGATGACGGTGAGCCCTATTACCTGTTGCAGACGGCGCGCGGCACAGTGCGTTATGCCTATACCGAAATCCTGCATATCCAGCCGTTTTTTGACGCATCACCGATCAGCCTTGGCCGTGAAGCCCTCGCCACGGCGGCAGCGCTTTCCGGCCACCTCGCCAAGCTGCTGGCGAACGGTGCCAGCCCCGGCGGCATCATCACCGCGCCGAAAACGGTTGGCGATGAAGCCAAGGTGAAGCTGAAAAAGGCTTGGACCGACACCCACTCCGGCCCGAAATCTGGCGGCGTGGCTTTGCTTGACGAAGGCATGGCCTATCAGCAAATCACAATGACGCTGACCGATGCGCAATTCAGTGAAAACCGCCTTGAGCAAATCCACGAAGTCGCGCGTATTTTTAGAGTGCCGCCAACGATGCTTTTTGAGCTGTCGCGCAGCACATGGTCAAATGCCGAAGAAATGCAGCGGCAGTTTATTCAGACCACGCTGCGACCGTGGCTTAATAAGTGGCAGGCGGCTTATGCGCGCGTGTTGCTGACACCAGAGGAACGGCGCGCTTATTATGTCGAGTTTATCACCGAAGACCTGTCCACGGTAAAACTTGCCGAACGTGCCACGGCATACGGTCAATTCCGATCTATGGGTGCAATGACGGCCAATGAGGTTCGCGGCGGCTTGAACCTGCCAGCCCACGCCGAAGGCAACACCCTTCAAAACCCCTATACCACCACGGGCGCGAATGACGCCGCTAAAAAGGAATCTCAAGATGCCTGATAAAATCTCACACCGGGGGTTTTTCGGAACGACCGATTATACCTTTTGCCTGACCGACGAAATGCTGACCGAACTTGAGCATATCACGGGCCAAGGCATCGGTGCGATCTACGCCACCTTCATCGCCGGACAGTTCGCCGCAGACTCCCTGCGCGAGATCATCCGGCTTGGGATGATCGGCGGGGGAGCAAGTCCTGAGTATTCTCTCCGCAAGGTGCAAGCCTATGCCACAAACCGCCCGCTGGGCGAGCTGATGGCGCTGGCGTTGAACATTCTTGATGCGCGGTGGTCTGGCGTTGCCGATGACGCGCAGCTTGCCGAAGCCGCCGCCACTGGTGATCTTGCCGCAGCCTTGCAGGTGCCAGCATGACCGACCGTATCGAGTTCAAAGCCGCCTTCGCGGTTGACGACGCAGGCGAGATCACTGGCACCGCGTGGCCGTTCTCTGGACCTGACCGTGTGGGCGACGTGATCACCAAAGGCGCTTTCACCGCCCCGGCCTCGCTGCCCATGCTGTTCGCCCATGATCAGGCACAGGTGATCGGCGTCTGGAACGAAATCACTGAAACCGCCGAAGGTCTGACTGTGAAAGGCCGCTTGCTGGTGGATGACGTGGCCCGCGCTGCGGAGGTTCGCGCCATGATCCAAGCGGGCGCTGTCTCCGGGCTCTCAATCGGCTTTGTCACGAAATCAGCCACGCCGCGCCCGCGTGGTCGCACCATCGCCGCCCTCGATCTTTTCGAGATCAGCATAGTCGCTATCCCGAGCCATCCCGGCGCGGTGATCACGTCCATCAAAGCCGCAAATGCGGAAAACACCCCAGAGGAAAACACCATGACCGACGAAACCCAAACCCCGGCCAACGCACCGCAAATCGACACCAAGGCTTTCGACGCGATGAAAGCGCGCCTCGATCAACTTGAGGCCAAAAGCAACCGCCCCCACGGCGCGCATGTTTCCGGCGCGGTGATCGCACCAGAGCGCAAGGCGTTCGTGTCGTTCCTGCAAGGTGGCGAGTTCGACAAGAAAGCCCTGACCGTCGCCAATGACGCCCCGGCCTACGTTTTGGCACCAGAGGAAGTCTCTGGCGAGTTCATCCGCAACCTGATCGAGTTCAGCCCGATCCGCGCCATCGCAGACGTGCGCACGACCGCCAGCCACAACGTCCTGTTGCCGAAGCGCACGGGCGTCACCAACGCTCTTTGGGTGGGTGAAGTGGTGGAGCGCACCGCGTCTCAGCCTTCGTTCGATCAAGGCGAGATCGCGGTGAAGGAACTTGCGACCTTTGTGGACCTATCGCTGCGGATGCTTGAGGACTCTGCGAACGTGGAAGCCGAAGTGCGTTTGGCCTTGGCCGAAGACTTCGGCATGAAAGAGGCCGTGTCGTTCGTGAACGGTGCGACCGCTGTTGAACCCACGGGCTTTATGACCGCCGCAGGCATTGCCGAAACGAACAACGGCCACGCGACCAACCTGTCGGCAGATGCGCTGATCAAGCTGTTTTACTCAATGCCCGCGACCTATCGCAACCGTGGCACTTGGGTGATGAACGGCACCACGCTTGCCGTGCTGCGCACCCTGAAAGACACGACCGGGCAATATCTGTGGCAGCCGTCCTATCAGGCAGGCCAGCCGGAAACGATCCTTGGCCGTCCGGTTGTCGAAGCGCTGGATATGCCGAACGTCGCGAACGCCACCACGCCGATCATCTTTGGCGACTTCAAAGCCGGGTATCGCATCTATGACCGTATCGCGCTGGACGTGCTGCCCGATCTGCTGACGCAGCGCACGGTGGGTATGGCCCGCTTTCACGCCCGCCGCCGGGTGGGAGCTGGCGTCACCAGCGCAGCCGTTTTCCGCAAGCTGAAAATGGCCGTATAAGCCATGAACCCGCTGGTCGCAGAGACAGAGTTCACGCTTTCGCACGGTGGCAACACCGTGCGGCTGCGCGCGTCTCTGCGGTCAGCACTTCGCCTTGAGCGCCTGCATGATGGCTTCGGCCCGCTGATCACCAAACTTGATCAGTTCGACACCGCCACCATCCGCGCCATGATCGAGATCGCCACAACCGATCACAGCGCCGCACAGCGCTTTCTTGCCTCGATCAGCACCGAACCGCTTCAAACCTACAAGCACGCTGTCACAGGCCCGCTATCGAGTCTGCTGGCGGCTTTCCTGCCCACACCCGCCACCGACACCACCAGCGCCGCGCCTAAAGGCAAAACCCTGTCGTGGGCTGACGCCTTCGCAGACCTTTACCGCATCGGCACGGGCTGGCTTGGCTGGACCCCGGCAGAGACGTGGCACGCCACGCCAACCGAGATCACCGAAGCCCTCGCTGGGCACATCGCCCGCCTAGAGGCCATCCACGGCACCGCTGCCGACAAGGATGACACCACCCAAACCGATGCACAGCGCGAAGCCAATATCGCCGCTGGCCTCGATCCCGACTTTGACCGCACGGGCCTCGAAGCCCTGCGCATGATGCAATGAGGACCGCCATGCCACGACCCCCACACCTCTGCAACTGTGGCCGCACCGTCGCGCACGGCACCCGCTGCGCGTGTCAGATCGCCAGCACCCGCGCCCGCAACGCCCGGTTTGACGCCAAGCGCCCCACAGCCCGCCAGCGTGGCTACAGCCGCAAGTGGGAACAGGCCCGCCTAGAGTGGCTGTTCCATCATTCATGGTGCGTGATGTGCGGCAAGGCGGCAACCGTGGTGGATCACATCAAGCCGCATGGTGGCGACCAAAGCTTGTTCTGGGATTTTAGAAATTGGCAATCGCTTTGCCAGCGCTGCCACAACAGCGACAAGCAACGTCAGGAGCGCAGAGCATGAAGCGCTCCATCAAGCCACCCGTCAAGCGCACCATCAACACCGACGCCATCACCCACAACGGCGAAACCCTGACCATCACGCAATGGTCAAAACGCTCTGGCGTCCCGGCGTTCAAGATTTACAGCCGCCTCGCCTTGGGGTGGTCAGAGGCCGAAGCCATCACCCGGCCGAAGCAGGTTGTGACTGACAGCACGTCATCCGCGCCAAAGCTGATCACCCACAACGGCGAAACCCTGAACGCTGCTGACTGGTCGAACCGCACGGGAATATCCCGCGTGCTTATCCTGCAACGTCTTGCACGCGGCTGGACGCCAGAGCGCGCCCTCACACAAGACGCACGGCAGACGGCAGACGCACCAGTGCAGCGGGGGTGGGTAACGACTTCCA
Source organism: Cypionkella sp. (assembly GCF_030652235.1). Taxonomy (GTDB): domain Bacteria; phylum Pseudomonadota; class Alphaproteobacteria; order Rhodobacterales; family Rhodobacteraceae; genus Cypionkella. The sequence continues at coordinate 118,141 of NZ_JAUSBA010000051.1, read as the reverse complement.
CCCTATGAAGGGGACCGGCGGGGGGAGGTTCTTACAAGAGACACCCGAAATAAGTTTTTCACCCACAGAGCAGGTTAAACCATGACATCACTTACACCTCTTAGCCTGCTGAAATCGCAGTTGAATATCGAACATGACCTCGATGATGTGTTGTTACAGCACAAGCTGGAAGCCGCCGAAGGTTATTGCGCGAGCTACATCGGCGGCTGGATTTACGACCCGGCACCCGCTGCAATCACGCAAGCCGTGCTGATGATGGCGGCATACTGGTATGAAATCAGGGAAGCCGCGACCGTGGGCGGCAATGCTTACGCAATCCCCTTCGGCGTGCATGATCTTTTGCAAGCCTACCGTCAGTGGGTGGTGTAAGATGGCTTCGCAATCATTTGACCTTGCAGCACAATCACGCGCTCTTGCGAAACGACTTGAAGCTATCCCGGCTGAGATCGTGGCGCACGTTCGGCCCGCGCTTGTGCAGGGTGCGGAAGATCTTGCCGCGACCATGCGCGCGCTGGCACCGCAAGACGAAGGCGACTTGATCGCCTCGATTGCAGTCACGCCGCCCGGTGGCACCACGCCGCCATATGCCGCTGGTGGTGGCAAGCGCACCGCTGCCGAAAACCAAGCCCTTGTTACCGTGGGCAACCCCGATATGCGCCACGGCCATCTGCAAGAATTTGGCACCGTAAACCACGAGGCACAGCCGTTTATGCGCCCGGCCGAACGTCTGACCCGCGCCAAGTTCAAAGCGCGCATCGGCCGCGCCGTGGGTGCTGCCATACGCGCAGCGGCCAAAAACGGGAGTGCATCCGATGCTTGAGCCCACAGTAGCCTTCCAAGACGCTGTTGCAGCCGCGCTGGTGGCATCGCCAGAGGTGCTTGCGCTGGTGCCAGTGGCGCATGTTCGCGCAGGTTCGACCCGGCCCGACAAGACGCCGTGCATCATCCTTGCGGGTGCGCAGACCGAATATCTTGGCCGCGCGCCCGTATCGCAGCACGTCGCGCGGGTGTTCCTCGATCTGCATATCTGGGCGATTGAAGACGGTGCCGAGACGGCCAAAGCCATCGGTATGGCGGTGCTGCAAGCCCTGATCGACGCCCCTGCTGGTGCTGGCTTTGCCGTTGACGACTACGCCAAGCCCCGCACGATATGGCTGCGCGACCCCCAACCTGACCTTTCGTATGTGCATGGCGTGATGACGCTGGAAGCGGTCATCCGGTGGGGGTTCTGATCATGGAAGCAGGTAAACTAGACAGAATTATCACCGTTCAACGCGCAGTCGAAACCGGGCTACCCGGCAGAGTCCCGGCAATCACCTGGACGAATTTGCTGACCGTTCGAGCCGAGGTGCGTGAACAGAACGCGGATGAAATCGCCACAGGCTTCGGTCAAGCCGAGGCCGAGACTCTGGTGTTTATCGTGCGCTGGCACCCTACACCGATCACCACAGGCGACCGTATCCTGTTTGAAGGCCGCAGCTATGACCTGAAAGCCATCACAGAGATCGGGCGGCGCGACGGCTGGAAGCTGCGCGCCGTAGGGGTGCAGCCATGAGCCTATTCATAGAACATCCATATGCTTCGTTCACTGTCTGCTGGTCGAACCACCACACCGGATTGCTCGTCATAGGTGCAAACCACCATGTTTCCGCCCTCTGCCGGGGTCATAACCTCAAACACAAATTGTCCGTGTTTTTTCCAAGAGCGTCCCAAAGAGTATTCACCTTTGGTTCCCTTCTTTTCCTCGACATCTTTTATCCAATCAACGCAGATCGAGCCATATGCGGTTCGTTCTCCGGCAGTGACTTTGTCGGCACTTGCCGCCGCCAACTGCGTTTCGGCGCTGCTGAGACTAGCTTTAAGACTTGTCAGATCATCGGCGTTTTGCTTGACAATGAAACCCAAAATCCCGGCGGTCAAAATCGACGCAAAAAGTATGAAGTCTTTCATCTAGGCTCACTGGTTCACTTATCTGGTGGAGGCAATGCTGCGGACACTAAGTGTCAAGGTGCAGCATGAGCGTTCATTCCAGAGGTATCAAGCCCACTCTTTCCCCGGATGATGACGCCCTGTCGAAAGCGCCACCCGTGCCGTCATGGCTGTCGGTGCAGGCGAAAGCAGAGTGGAAGCGTATTATGCCGCAACTGATCGCGCGGCAGATCATCACCCGCGCCGATCTGGCGGGGGTGGAAAATTACGTCACCTGTATTGGCATCATCCGGCAGATCGAGACAGACCGCCAAACCGCTGGCGGCATAATCGACGCAAAACTGTTTGGCGTTCTCAATCGCGCAGCGCAGACCGCCCGCCAGTTGGCAGCCGAGTATGGTTTGACACCCACAAGCCGCGCCCGCATCGGCAACAACGTCGCCGATGATGACGACGCAGACAACCCGCTGGCGGTGTAGCATGACCGCAAGCACCTACCCGGCATGGATTTACGACAACAGCCCGATCCCGGACCCGTTCGGCTTCGGTGAACGTGCCGTGCGTTTCTTGCGCCTGTTGAAGCACCCAAACAGCACCTTGCCGAAGCGCGCTTTCCAGCTTTTCCCGTGGCAAGAACGTATCGTGCGGCGCATCTACGGCCCGCGCCATCCCGATGGCAGCCGTATCGTGCGCAACGTGTTCTTGATGATCCCGCGCGGCAACCGCAAGACCAGCCTCGCCGCCGCGCTGGCGTTGTTGCACACCATCGGCCCGGAAAAGGTGCCAGCCGGACAAGTGATCTTTGCCGCCAGTGACCGCGAACAAGCAGGCATCGGCTTTCGTGAAGCCGCCAATATCGTTCGGGCCGACAAGCGGCTGGTGGCAGCAACGCGCATCTATGACGCCCACAACAGCGCCAAGAAAATCGTGCTGAAAGCGCAGGACGTGACCCTGATCGCCGTTTCCAGCGACGGCGGCGCGCAGCATGGTAAGACCCCATCCTTCACCCTGATTGACGAAATCCACGTCTGGAAAGGCCGCGACCTCTGGGAAGCCCTGAAATCCGGCATGGTGAAGGTGGATCAAAGTCTGACCGTCATCGCCACGACCGCAGGCCGGGGTTCTGAAAACCTAGGGGCAGAGCAATACAGCTACGCGCGCCGGGTGGCTTTGGGCGAAATCGACAACCCGGAATATCTGCCGATCATTTTTGAGGCCGGACCCGATGACGATTGGCAGGATGAAGCGGTATGGCAGCGGGTGAACCCCGGCCTTATCCACGGCTTTCCGAGCCTAAGCGGGCTGCGCGCAGCGGCCAAAGAGGCCGAAGGCCGACCATCTGACCGCTACGCCTTCCAACAGTTCAACCTCAATCTGTGGATGGCACACAGCCGCAGCCCGTTGTTTGACCTCGACACCTACGACGCCCGCTGCTTTGCCGACGACCTGACCGACCTTGAGGCGCTGCCGTGCTGGATTGGCGTTGATATGTCTATCAGTGGCGACCTTACGGCGGTGGTGGCAGCCTTCCTGCATGATGACGGGCAGATCACGGTCAAGCCGTGGTTCTTTGTTCCCGGTGATGACCTGAAAGAGCGTGGCGACCGCGACGGGGTGCCATACGAACGGTGGCGTGATGAAGGTCTGATCACCGCGGTTCCCGGCCCGATTATTGCACCCGCCGCGGTTGAAGATTGTGTGCGTGAACTTTGCGGGCGGTTTGACGTGCAAGAGGTGGCCTTTGACCCGCACCTCGCGCGCGTCACCATGCAGCACCTCTATGATGACGGCATCCCTACGGTGGAAATGCGCCAAGCACCTCTGACGATGGGTGTAGCGGCTGGCGACCTTGCGCGCACCGTGAACGGGCATCTTATCAGGCATGACGGCCACCCGGTGCTTCGCCATCACTTCGCCAGCGTGGTTGCCAGCCGCAACGACACTGGCCTGATCAGGATGCACAAAGGCAAGAAAACCGACCGCATAGACGGCGCAATCGCCGCCGCTATGGCCGTGTCGCGCGCCTGCGCAGCCGAAACCAACCAATCAGCTTACAACGCCGCCGATGCGGACCTGTTCACATTCTAGGAGACACCGCTATGACCGACGTAAACCTTCCCGGCCTCGTTATCCCTCTTGAGGCACGCATCGACGGCCTCGAACGCGCCCTCAAGAAAGCGAACGGAGCGCAAAAGAAGTTCTCGACTGATATGCAGCGGAACGCCAAAAAGTCAGCCGACGCTATGGCGAAAAGCTACGAGGCGGCTGGTGGTCGCATGGCGAAGGCGTTCAAGGGTATCGCCTTGCCGAAGATAGCACTTCCTGCAATCGCCGCCCTAAGTGTTGCCGATGCTGTTGCTAACACCCGCCAGATCGTGCGCGGCATGGCCGAGATCGGTGACGCCGCCAAGCGCGCTGGGGTGAACGTCGAAGCCTTCCAAGAATGGCAGTTTGTCGCTGATCAGAACCGCATCGGCATCGACGCCCTCACTGATGGGTTCAAGGAACTGTCTTTGCGCGCCGATGAATTTATCCAGACAGGCAGCGGTTCGGGCGCGGATGCGTTCAAGCGGCTTGGCTTTAGCGCCGTGGACCTTGAAAAGAAGCTGAAAGACCCGTCCGCGCTGATGCTTGAGATCATCGGGCGCATGGAAGGGCTGGACAAAGCGGCACAGATCAGGATTGCCGACGAAGTGTTTGGCGGTTCCGGGGGTGAACGCTTTGTCGAATTGCTGGACAAGGGGCAAGCCGGCATCTCTGCGCAGATCGCCCGCGCGCGCGATCTGGGGCTGGTGCTGGACGAAGGCGCGGTGAAGAAGGCAGGCGAGCTAGACGCCAAGTTTTCCGAAGTCGAAACCCGGCTGGCGTCTGTTTGGCGCACAGGCGTTGTCGAAGCTGGATATTTCTTCGGCCTGATCGACCGCGAGACGCCGAAGTTGACCTTTGACCCGGTGGACACCGCGCGCCTTGTCGGCAAAGGCACCAGCGACCGCTTGGCCGATATGCCAGAGGTGCCGCAAGACGCGCTTGAACAGATCGAAAGCCTCAAGATCGAGTATGGTGATCTTGCAACCGAGGCGCGGCTGCTTGTTCCGGCTTTGAGCGATGCGTCAAACATGATGCGCGGTTTGGGCGACGAAGCTGCCGCGCAGGCGTTCACTGGCCTCGCCACGCACATCGGTGATGCTGCGCGGGAATTTGAAGCTGGCACCATTAGCGGCGAAGCCTACGCCGAAAAGCTGAAGGACGTGGTGACAGAGGCACAAGACACCCTGACCGCGATGGGTGAACTTGATCAGGCGCGGCTGGCGGGCGTCATCGGGCAGGTTTCCAGCCTGCTTGAATGGATCGGCCTTCTGCCCGGTGCCGCAGCCGCTGCCCGCGATGCTGTCGCTGGCATCGCCCTCATGGACAGCGGAACGCCGCTGGCCTCTGGCGGTGATCTGTTGCCGCCCGAACCCGCATCGCCGCTGGCACCGACAACCAGCGTCAAGCCTAAGCGCGCGCCGAACGACCCTGACTTCGGCGTGCCAGACGCACCCAAACCCGGAGGGGGCGCTGGTGGTGCCGCCAAGCAAGATGACTTTGCAAAGGCGCTGGCCTCGATTCAGCAAGAAACGGCGGCGCTGGAGCGTGAAGCCGTGGTGATGCTGGCGGTGGCGGCTGGTGGCAAACAGTATGGCAACGCGCTGGAGTTCGCCCGCCAGAAAGCCGAACTGCTGACCGCAGCGCAACAGGCCGGAAAGCAGATCACGCCCGAACTGGAAGCGCAGATTGATCAGCTTGCGGCTGCCTACGCGACCGCAGGCCAGAACGCCGAAACCGCCACCGACAAGCTGCAACAGATCGAACAGGCCGGGGCGAAAGGCGCGCAAGCCTTGACCGACATTTTCATGTCGATGGCCGATGGCAGCATGACGGCGGGCGAAGCCCTGAAAGGTCTGCTGTTGCAGATGCTTAAAGTGGCTGCGCAGAAAAAGTTGATGGCGATGTTTGAAGGTGCTGGTGCGGGTTCGTTCATGGGCTGGATCGGCGGACTGCTGGGCTTTTCGGGTGGCGGCTTCACGGGGGCTGGCGGAAAGTATGAGCCGAAGGGAATTGTCCACGGTGGCGAGTATGTTTTCAGCAAGGCCAGCGTGAACCGCCTTGGCGTGGCAAACCTCGAAGGACTCCATAGGAGCGCGCTACAGGGCTATGCCGACGGCGGGGCGGTGGGTATGGCCAAAGCATCGGCACGGGCCTCTGGTGACTCTCTGCGCGAGTCTGGCGGGGTATCCGCCCCCAGCGTGACCATCAACGCGCCCGTGACAGTCACCGCCAGCGGTGGAACGCCAGAGCAAAATGCCGATCTCGCCAAGCAGGTGGCACGCGAAACCGAACTATCTATGCGGGCGGTGGTGCGTGACGAGATAGGTCGCCAGTTCCGGCCCGGTGCGATGCTGAACCGTAAAGGGTGACGATTAGGCTATGTATAAATGGGGTAGCGAACGGGGTTAACTAAAAATATCGAACGCGAGTTGCGCAGACCCAGAGCCAATTTCGGCTTGGATTAACTCCTTTGCTTTGGGTGATCTAAAAAACTTGTAATAAGAAAAAGATTGATTACTAATTGCGATCTTTGAGACAATTGCGTTTGCTTCCTCAATATATTTTGGAAAATCAGACTCCGGCGGGATCAACATTTGATCACGTCTGGCGAGTAGCGAAATACAGAACAGCATATGCCACTGGCTGTATGCTGAAAAGTCATCAACACGAGTAACTGTTCCGTGCGCTCTTATTGCTTCCATAGTGAACTCACGACTTGCACTAACTGCAATGAACAATTTAGCGATCAGAACAAGGTAGTTCGCATCGAGAGCGTCTGAAAATATTTCGTTGTAGTAGCGTGATGAGAAGATTTCATCTGAACTGGTTCTTGCTCTGTGCGGCTCACGAATATGGTAGGCAAGTATTGCCTGACCTAATTTTAGCGAATCGAATACTGCCATATCGGATTTTGACGAATACTGATTCTTCTTCCTCTCGTAAAGTATGCCACTGTTTAGAAAAACAGCTTCGATTTTCTTCTGGATAGCATCATTTGCACGCAGATCACGAGGGCCGATGCGTGCTTGGCTATTTGTTGCGATGGCAATACTGTTCGCAACGTCCGTTCGGCTCGAAGCAAATATTTTGACAAGAAGCACCAACGATGAGACTTTTACCGGGTCGACCTTATATGCCTCAAATAGTGAATAGGAGGTCTGAGCGCCGTTCACAATCTGAAAGTCAGTCAAATGAATCTTGGACCCCCGAATTGGCTGATGTGAAAAGTCCTTAGCTATAATAGTAATGCCGTTATTGAGATACCAAAATAGGTGGCTGTCATCGGCAAGCGCGCTTGCTTCGATTTGCTTGTTATAACCGCCGTCAATTCCTAGGAATCCGCGTATATTGTCATAAAATATGTGCCGCTTAATGGTCTGCAAATCATCATGACAGATTAACCGGACAAAAGATCCGGCATCTATATTTGCGATTACACCCCTTATATCACCGTCTGATCTCTCATATTTTTGCAGGTCAATACAGTCAAGCGTTCCTGCTTCTGCTATCCTGTCATCAGCCGAAATCATTGATATTACCGCAGAGTGCGATATTTCTTCAAATGTCACTATTCGGTGATCTGCGCAATAGGCACTCAATCTTTTTCTCTCAAGATCTGCAAGGCCGTTGGTGTTTGATGATAAAAATATCTTAAAATTAAGATGAGTTCCGGCGTCAACCAGTCCCCAAATATCATTGATTTTTTGGGCTAAGATTCCGTTTACACTTGCTATCAGGCCACTCGCTCTATTCATAATGTCAGAAATCAAGCTGCATATTTTGTCTATCTCTGCGCCCGGAAAGTTCCGTTGCGCACTGCTGATAGTTGTGGCGTATTTGAACTGAAAGATCGAGATCGTCGCCACACCGCCTTTCTCCTGAATGTATACTGCATCAGCGCCGCGATCATGGCCGCCATCGGTAATATGTGGTGATATTTCACCATCGCCATGTTCAGTCATAGACTCAAGAATGACGTGAGCAAATGCTCGTGAGTCCGTTTCTAAGCCGTTTCGTTTTTTGGTAAGTTCAACTCTGCTTTGAATTAGAGAATATTCTAGTTGAGTTATGTTTCTCATTCTGCCTTACCATGTATACTTAAAAATTCAGTAGGCACTGTGAGATTACAGAGTCAAGGGGTGTGTCAAAGCACGACCTCGCATACACCAACCGGGCAATGTGTTGTAATTTTACCATACCCCCCTTGCACGCCCACGCCCATCGCTTATCTCCATCTCGAAGCCTGCAAGCCGAGATCACCGATGCCTGACCTGTCACCACAACCCGCACAGTGCATAAACGTGCCTGTCACCATGAGCCTCGAAGATTTTGAGGCCGTTCTTGCCACGCTTTCCCGCCTGCAAAGCACCCCCATCCAGCCCGCAAATTTTGTCCACCCTGCAACAGTCACTTCTGTAAGCAAAATCAATGCACTTAGCACCCAAAACGAAGTGTTTGACCAGTTAGGCACCCACACCACACCTCAAGCCACCCCCACGGCACCCCCTGTAACATCACCACCCACAGCACGCAGCACACCCACAGGAACAGTCAGCACCACGCCGAAGGCATGGTTGAAGCTGTCACCAGAAGAAAAGTTCCGCGCCGCCATCAAGACCACACAGGCACGGGGCGGCAAAGCGGTTTCGTTGAACCTCTCGTTCGGGCGGGAAAGCGGCTCACTCCATTCAGAGAACCCTATGCGGAACCTGTCTAGGCGCATTACTGAGGCTTTGAAGGAACAGGGTCTGTCCGGTCTGCCGATGGCGCTGCACCTTGAGGTGTCACCAGAAGGGCGGCTGCACCTGCACGGCGTTGTTCTCGCTGCACCTGATCAGGAAGCCAAGGTGAAGAAGGCGCTGCGGCAGGGCGCTGGATACGTCAGAGGCCACGCTGGCAGCACACAGGTGAAGCTGGTGCGTCTGACCGATGGCGACCGCTGGCACCGCTACATCGCCAAGGATAAGCGCTACACCCTGAATGAACTCTATGACGATCGGCTGACCTACACCTCGCAGAGCCTTACCCGGCTGGCCCGTGATGATTACGAGGAACGGCGCAAGGCTCAAATAACGACTGCTACCCCGGCCAACCGCAATTCGTCGGTGAAAACTGCGAAAGCGGCCTTGCACTGAGAATCTCGATCACCTAGATTCTTGTCATCGGAAAGTTGCTTGCAGGCGTCTTTCCACTAATAGGGCGCATCCGTTCAGGTGCGCCCTTTTTCATTTCTATCCGAACTGTAGCTTTGATATTTTAGCGAATAACCAAATATGTAAATAACGAAAGACACTTTTGCATTTTTACAGTTTACAAAAAGTTTCTTTTATGTCTTGCACTGCGAATCGGGATCACCTAGATTAATTTTATCAGAGGAATTAAGGCACCTCTGGTTCTCCAGTGCCAAGCAGATGGGCGCAGCGCCGCAAGTCGCGCCCATCTGCAAATCCCCTCCATAAAACTAGAGTGAGAAACTCCATGATTGATCAGTATATCCCTACTGACCGTTTTGACACGCTTGTTGCGGCGCTTGTTAGCCTCGACCGTGACCATCCCGAATTTGAGAACAACGTGATCACCACGCTTGGCGAAGTAGGTGGTTTGTGGCCTGACACGCTGAAAGCCGAACTGGAAGCCTACGAGGCTGGGTTTGAGGCCGCACAGACTGGCATCCCGGCTGTCAGTAAAGATACCAACTTTCTGCGCGGTTACGCCGATGGCGCGTTCGACTTGGCCCGTTCAAAAGCCGCTTGACGCAAAAAAACAGATCACGGTTGCGGACATCACGGGAACGTGAACGCCCGCCAAGCGCAACGCTCGAATCGGCCGCTATAGGCTTTAGGGAAGCAAGACTTCAAAACATCGACAATCAAAAGGAACCCATTATGGGCACTGAGAACGCGCGACCAATGATACAAGAAACCAACACAATTACCATCTGCATGAACCAGAAGGAGTTCAACAGCTTCCTGCACGAGGCGCATGGCAACCCGATGGCAGACGGCGGTATGTGGAAGCGCCCTACGATCAGCGTGGAGCCGGAAATTGGTGCTTTCCACCTTATCGAGTTCTTCACCGAGTCGCTGATCGGCCCGATTGTCGCCATGCACGAGACGCACAGCTATGCCGCTTTGCAGGTGACGTTCTGGAAGCCGGGTGAAGGTATTTATCGCACGGTGGCCGATCTGATGGCCGAACGCCGTGGCGGCGCGCAGGTGGTAGCATGATGGATATGGAACAGGTTGCAGATGCTGAAACATCACTCAGCCCCTCAATGACGGCGTTCATCAGCGGTTATCGTGAACGGAAGCGCCGTGAGGCACTTGCTGCGCTTAACAATGAAGAACAAGCCCGTGTCGAAGTTGAACGTATCAAGGGCGATTTGAAGGCTGCACGGGTAAAGATGCGTCAAGCAATCGACGCAGCGAATGAAGCGATCCGCCGGACGGTGAACGTGCATGGCGAGGCCGCCTAACCTCGATCACAACACCACACGACCATAGCCCGCCCGGTTCGCGCCGTGGCGGGCTTTTTTGATGCGTCCGAGGTGGAGTCGAAAAGCCCGCGTGTTACACACACAAGACTGTAACACATTCGCCGACCGACGGTCCGCTAAGCGTATGATTTTACACAATATAATGAGTTGGCTGGGGCGGGAGGGATCGAACCTCCGTATGTCGGTACCAAAAACCGATGCCTTACCGCTTGGCGACGCCCCAACTACGGCGGTTATTAGCGAAGGCATCGGGGGGGTGCAAGGGGGTTTTGCGAAAATCATCATGTGGTTGTCAGGCGCGGGCCTCGCGGCGTATGAGGGGGCATGGAACAGGTTGATGTCATCGTTTTGGGGGCTGGCGCGGCGGGCATGTTCGCGGCCATTGAGGCGGGGAGGCGCGGGCGGCGGGTGTTGCTGGTCGACCATGCCAAGGCTGCTGGTGAGAAGATTCGCATCTCGGGCGGCGGGCGGTGTAACTTTACCAATTTGGGGATCGCGCCGGATCGGTTCATCTCGCAGAATCCGCGCTTTGCTTTGTCGGCGCTTAAGCGGTTCACCCAGTGGGATTTTATCGCGCGGATGGATGGCGCAGGGATTGCTTGGCATGAGAAGACCTTGGGGCAGCTGTTCTGTGATGGCTCGGCCAAGCAGGTTGTGGATATGCTGTTGGGCGATATGGCCCACACCGGGGTGATGCTGTGGCTGGGCTGTGGCGTGACCGCGGTACGGCAGGCTTCGACGGGGTTTGAGGTCGAGACCGCGCGGGGGGTGGTGCGGGCGGCGTCAGTGGTGGTGGCGACCGGGGGCAAGTCTATTCCGAAGATGGGCGCGAGCGGGTTCGGCTACCAGGTGGCAGAGAGTTTTGGACTGGCTTTGGTGGAAACCCGGCCCGGTTTGGTGCCGCTGACTTTCGCGGCGCAGGAGTTGGATTGGATGGTGCCGCTGGCCGGTGTGGCGGTGCAGGGGCGGGTCTCGGCGGGGAAGACCGGCTTTGATGAGGCGGTGCTGTTTACCCATCGCGGGCTCTCGGGGCCTGCGGTGTTGCAGGCGTCGAGCTATTGGCGTGAGGGCGATGAGGTGCGGTTGGATCTGGCCCCCGGACGGGATGTGACGGCGGAGTTGGGGCAGGCCAAGCGAGAGCAGGGCAAGCTGGCGCTGAGGACGGTGCTGGGGCGGATCGTGCCCGAGAAGTTGGCGCGGCATATCGAGGCCAGTCTGGCGATCACCGCGCCGATGGCGGAGTTGGGGCGGGGTGAGTTGGAGCGGGTGGCGGGAATGCTGCGGGACTGGCGGCTGCGGCCTGTGGGATCAGAGGGCTATCGGACGGCAGAGGTAACTTTGGGGGGCGTAGATACCGATGGGCTGGATGGGCGGACGATGATGGCGCGGTCCGTGCCGGGCTTGTTTTTTATCGGCGAAGTGGTGGATGTGACGGGGTGGCTTGGCGGGTATAATTTTCAATGGGCGTGGTCATCGGGCTGGGCTGCGGGGCAGGTGGCCTAAGGTGGTCCCAACTCGGGACCTTTTATTGTTGTTTTATATCAATGATATGACTGGGTGCCTTTAAGGGATTTTTAACACTTTCCCTAGAATCTGTCTGAAATGGTCCTCCTCTGTGCGCAAATATCCCGGGGGTAGGCCTGTATTTTCTGCGAGAAAAAACAGGCTAGGGGGCTGGCCCCCGCTGCTGATCAATCAACCAGCAACACTTCAAACGTGCAGGGGATCGGCCTTCGCCAAGCGGTCAAACGCCATCAGGCTGGTGATCAAGGCGGCCATCTGATCCAGAGGGATCATGTTCGGCCCATCGGAGGGTGCGGTATCCGGTGCTTCATGCGTCTCAATAAACACCCCCGCGATCCCCAACGACACTGCGGCGCGGGCCATCACCGGCGCAAATTCGCGTTGGCCGCCGCTGGAACCACCAAGCCCGCCGGGTTGCTGCACCGAATGGGTGGCATCCATGATCACCGGATAGCCGGTGCGCGCCATGATCGGCAGGCTGCGCATGTCGGTGACAAGGGTGTTGTAGCCAAAGCTCGCCCCGCGCTCGGTCAGCAGGATGCGTTCATTGCCCGTCGAGGCGAGTTTTTCGGCGACATTGGCCATGTCCCACGGGGCCAGAAACTGGCCCTTTTTGACGTTCACCACCGCCCCGGTCTTGCCTGCGGCCAGCAGCAGATCGGTCTGACGGCACAGGAAAGCTGGGATTTGGATGACATCAACCACCTGCGCGGCTTCGCGCGCCTGTGCGATGTCGTGAATGTCGGTCAGCACCGGGATGCCAGAGCCGCGCACGGCTTCCAGCACCTTGAGCCCGGCGGCCATGCCCATGCCACGGCGGCCCGACAGCGAGGTGCGGTTGGCTTTGTCATAGCTGGCCTTGAAGACATATTGCGCGCCGACAGCCGCACAGGCCTCGGCCATAACGCCAGCGATCATCTGGGCATGGTCCAGACTTTCCAGCTGACAGGGCCCCGCGATCACCAGCAGGGGCAGATCATTGCCGATACGAAGACCGCCTATGGCGACCTGTTTCATTGCGTTGTGCATCATCCCGAGGTCACCTGTTCATACAGAATAGCGATGGTCATGGTGATCATCAGATAAATCCCGATCAGGATCAGCATCACCACCAAAGTGGACTCGAAGGCACGCGGATAGGCGGCCTCATCGGCGGCAACCGGGTTGACCGAGACCGACAGATAGCGGGTCTGCCGATTGGCCTCATTGCGCGCCAGTTCCATCGCTTGCACCGATTGCGACAGCAACAGCTGACGCATCGCCACCTCGGCTTGCGCCACCAGCAGTTCAGATTGCACGCGTGCCAGCGACTGGCCGTTGGCGTCATTCTCTGTCAGTTTGGCGCGCAACTGTGCGGTCTGATCTTCCAGCGTCGCGATGCGGCGCTTCACAGGCTCCATCCGGGCTTGGTTCGGATTGGCGTTCGCTTCCATTTGCGCCAGCGACAGCTTTTCGGTGGTCAGCTGGGTGTCAAGCTGGCCAATCTGCGCGCTGATCAGGCTGACCTCGACCTCAGACGACAGGATTTTGTTTTTCTCCTGCAAGGCGACAACACGCTCATTGGCCTCGGCCAACTTGGCCTCGGCCTCATCATTGCTTTCTCGCGAGCCCAGCATCTGATCGTCGCGCACCTGTGCCGTCAGTTGATCGGCGCGTTCTTCGGCGTAACCGATCAAGGCTTTGGAGTATTGTACTGACAGTTCGGGATCTGGGGTGATCACATCCATCTTGATCAACCCTTCGGTCGGATCGTAGGAAATTTTCACAAACTTCTTGTAAGCCTTGTAGGTCGCCGATTGCGTGGCGTTGACATCAAGCCGCTGCAGCGGGTCGATGCTGGGGGCTGAGAACTGATTGCGAAAGCCGATGTCTTGATCCAGCCGCACCATTGCGTCCTGGCTTTGCAGATAGCCTTGGGCCGCAATCGAATCCTGCGAGGTTGCCATCGCCGAGCCTTTCAGCATCGAGCTGATGCCAGAGGGAGCCGCATCGTTTTGCTGAATGACGAATTCGCTGTGCGAGGCATACATCGGCGTGGCGATGGTATAGTAATAGATCGCCGCAAGAATGGTGGGCAGGCCGACAAACACGAACAAACGCGCCGCCAGCAGCAGGGATTTCTTGCGGCGGCGGGCGACGATATCGCGCTGGATTCTGCCAACTTCGGCAAAATGCGCCCGTTCCATCTGTTCTTCGGTCGAGGGCAGCTGGACCGGTTTGATGGTTTGCGGCAGTTGGATGCCATCGCCGCCGGGGGTCAGGATCAGCGCGCGTGAACCTGAGGGCGGCACCGGCGGACCGTCGCTGGAGGACACCAGTTCCAGCACCGAATTGGCTTGGAACGGGTCGATGCCTGCGTTGCGCAAGAGCCGCACCGCGTCAAAATCCGAAGTGGCGGGCAGGCCGTGTTTTTGCGCAAGCCGCCGGGCCATGCGCAACTGCCGACCCGTCAGGGATTCTTGCCGGATGGTGTCGATATCTTCGGGGGGACTTTTGGTGACAGGTTTGTTGGCGGTGGGGAAGGTCATGCCCGCGAAGCCATCGTCTTCTTCGGTGGGAAAGAAGGCGCGATCCCCGACGCGGGGTTGCGCCGGAGCCGCGGGTTTTGCGGCAGTTGGCTGCGCGGCTTTCGATGGGGCCGCTTTGGTGGCAGCCACGGTCAGCGGCAGCGGCAGCGGCGCGGGGGCCTGAACCGGATCGGGGCGACGGGTGCGGAAGCGCTGAACACTAAGTTTGGTAGTCATAAAGCCGCTTCGCCTCTTCTAAAGTTTCAAACATATACAACTGGCCATTGCGCAATACCGCGGCCGAGCGGCAGAATTTCTCCAGTGTCGAGGGCTGGTGCGACACCACCACCACGGTGGCGTTTTTCAAGCGCTGGCGCAGCACCTGACCCGCTTTGCGGTTGAATTCAACATCAGTGGAAGACGGCATGCCTTCGTCGATCAGGTAAATGTCAAACTCTAACGCCAGCATCAAAGCAAAAGAGAAGCGCGAGCGCATGCCCGAGGAATATTTGCCGATCGGTTGGTCAAAATATTCGTCGATGTTTGACAGCCAGCGGCAGAAGCTTTCGACATAATCGGGGTCGAGGCCGTAAAGTCGCGCGATGTAGCGGGCGTTTTCAGTCGCGGTGTGTTTCGACAGGATGCCGCCCATGAAGCCGAGCGGGAAAGAGATCCGCGAGGTGCGGATGACCTTGCCCTCATCGGGTTTCTCTAGCCCGGCCATCATGTTGATGATGGTGGTTTTGCCGGTGCCGTTTTTGGCGAGGATGCCCAGAGAATTGCCGACCTCAACGGTGAAAGAGGCGCGATCAAGGATCACCTTGCGCGACTTCCCTGTCCAGAAGGACTTGCTGACATTCTCAAACGCGATCATGGCTGCCCGTGACGGGTCTGCCTCCTGTCTGTGCACATCGGTATCGGCCAGCGCCCCCAGCCTTACCGAAGAAGTGTTAACGCTTGGTTCTTGGTGACGCGCAAGAGCCTACTACGGGTCTAATCCGGCTTTGAGGCATCATTATGTCGCATCCATGGACAATGGCGCAAGGTGGGGCGGTATTGGTGGGGGAAATTGTCTGCGCGCACGCGGATGTGATGCGTGGTGTGATGCGGGCGGATTGGGGTGCGGTGCGGGTCAGGCGGCGTTTCGCGTGCTGCATGAACGCCTTTCCCTGAGTGGTGCGCTGCGGGCGACGCCTTATTGGGAAGATGTCCAAGTGCTTATTGTGATCGGTAAGCGAAGCGCTGGCTGACAGCGGTGGGGGCTTCACACCCCCACACCCCCGTGGAGTATTTAGGCCAAGATGAAACGCAATTTTAGGCAAATTTTGGGGAATTTGTTAAGGTTGGTCGGCTTCTAGCGGCGGGTGAGGCGGGCAAGCAGCAAAGCGGCGGCGGCGGCGAGAAGCGAAAGTGCCAAGCCAAGGCGGGCGGCTTCGGCCATGCCGCCGCCGGGCAAAGCGGTGTCCAGAGCGAGGACCGGGACGGTGAAGCCTATCCCCAGCAGCATGGCGATCAGCAGCAATTCGCGCAGGGCGATGCCTTGCGGCAAGGTGCGGCGGGTGATGCGGGCCGCAAGCCAGCAGCCAAGCAGAAAGCCCAAGGGTTTGCCGATCCAGAGCGCGGCAAGCGTGGTGAGGGTGGTGGGGGCTGCGGCCGAAAGGTCAATACCACCGCGGGTCAGGCCAAACAGGAACAGCACAAGCGCAAGCGGGCGCACCAGCAGATGGGCGATGCGGTTGAGCGGGTCGTACAGAAAATTCTCGGCCTCGGCAAAAAATCCGAACGAGCGGTCTGCGTGCGGGATGGCGGGGATCACGGGCAGCAGGCCAAGCGCCGGGGGCAGACCTGCGGCGGCTACGCCGATGAAAGAGACGGCTGCGGCCAAGATATAGGGCCAAAGCATCAGGCCCCGGCGACGGGCGGCTTCGGAGGCGTTCAGGCGTTGGCGGCGGCCATAGAGCGCCCAGACGCCAAAGCTGGCGAGCAGCGGCAGCGCGAGCCAGCCCAAGCGGAAAAAACCACCACTGGGGTAGGACAGACCCAGCACCAAGAGGCCGAGAAAATCGCAGGCGATGGTGACCAGCAGCAGCACATGCAGGGCGGGGTGGTTTGGGCCGAACACCCGGCGGCCCAAGACATAGCCGAGCACCACGTCAGAGCCGAGCGGGACTTGCCAGCCGATGCCAAGGCTGGATTCGGCGGCGGTTTCGATCAGCGCGCTGGTGAGTATCCAGACAAGGGCTGCACCCAGTGTCGCCCCAATCACACCGCCAAGTGGGACTAAAGATTGCGGGCCAGACAGCGCGCCACGCTCTAGGATCAGCGCCTCCCACAATTCCTTACCGACGAAGAACATGAACAATGCCATCAGCCCGTGAGAGGTGAGCGAGGCGGGGGTCAGGGCCGGGCTTTGCAGCGACCATTGCGTCAGCCAAGCTGGCAGCAGATTGGTGAAAAAGGCGGGCGCGTGCAGATCAGCGATGCGTCCTTCAATGAAATCATAGTAACTTGCGGCATCCAAGTTAAGCCAAAGCGTGGCGGCAAGGATGCCAAGACAAAGGGCTAAGGCGAAATGGCGCATGAAGAGCGAGACACGATACATAGCAGGATTCCGGGGCGGCACGGGTTTTGTCCCTCCCTATCTGGGGGGCAGTGGCGTCACAATCGGGATTTGACGGAAGTCTGCGAGTGTTGCTGCGCTGTTGCGGTGCGGCGTTTGTGGCGGTAGCGATGGCAAAATGGAGGATGTGATGCAAAGTCTCGATCAGGCTTATGGCGCGATGCAGGCGGGGGACGCCTCGGCGGGGTTGCGGTTTTACCGGCTGCTGGCGGATGCCACCTTGTTCCTGCTGCTGGAGCGCGAGGCGGAAGACGCGCGGGTGGACCCTAAGGTGTTCGATCTGCCGGACGGCCCGGTGTTGCTGGCATACGATTCCGAGGAAAGGTTGGCGGTGATGGCGGGCGGGGGCGGGGGCCTGCCTTATGCAGCCCTGCCGGGGCGGTTGATTGCGCAGCAAATGCTGGGGCAGGGGCTGTCGTTGGGGCTGAACTTTGGCACTGGCGCTGTGTCAGAGGTGTTGTTGCCGCCAGAAGCCTTGCGCTGGCTGTGCGAGATGTTGGAGGCGGCGCCTGTCGAGGTCGAGGCCACACCTGCGCAGTTTTTCGCACCGAAGGGTCTGCCAGAGGCATTGAGCGATGCTTTGACGTTTACGCTTGGCGGCGCGGCTGGCTTGGCGCGGGCGGCGCTGCTGGCGGGGGTGCGCTATAGTGACGGGCGGCTGGGCCATATGCTGGCGGTGATGGATGCGCGGCCGGGGGCCGAGGAGGCTTTGGCGCGGGCGCTGTCGGAGGCTTTGGTGTTTTCCGGGCTGGAGGCGGGGGAGTTGGATGTGACGTTTTTGGCCTCAAGCGATGCGGTAGTGGTCGCGCTTGCGCGGGTGGCGGTGGTGTTTGAGGTGCCGGATCTGCTGGTGCAGGCTGCAGTGGAGCGGGCGGCACCGGGGATGGACGGCAAGCCGCCGCGCTTGCGGTAAACCGCTGGGGGTTTCACACCCCCAGACCCCTGTGGGTTATTTGAGCAGAGAGGATGACCAATTTTAGTCAAACTGTTTGAGGTTGGGTTGGGGTAATATAATACCGCATATCATAAGTCATTGAATTTGCGTTTTATTATATCTATTCCTGCGCTTGACGCTGCGCGCTGGTTCAGCGATAAGCCACCATCCGAAATGCGAGAGGTGACTCTCGCCCTCTCTCTTATGGGTTCAAGATGAAAACCTTCTCCGCTACGCCTGCGGACATTGACAAGAAATGGATCCTGATCGACGCCGAAGGCATCGTTCTGGGCCGTCTTGCAACGATCGTGGCTTCTATCCTGCGCGGCAAAAATAAGCCGACCTTCACCCCCCACATGGATATGGGTGATAATGTTATCGTCATCAACGCGGACAAAATCCAGATGACCGGTAACAAGCGCAACGACAAGATCTACTACTGGCACACCGGCCACCCGGGCGGCATCAAGCAGCGCACCGCCAAGCAAGTCTTGGAAGGCGCACACCCCGAGCGCGTCGTGGTCAAAGCTGTTGAGCGTATGATCACCCGCAACCGTCTGGGCCGCGTTCAGATGACCAACCTGCGCGTTTACGCGTCGGCTGAGCATCCGCATGAGGCGCAACAGCCCACCGTTCTCGATGTTGCATCGCTGAACCCGAAGAACACCCGGAGCGCATAAATCATGTCCGAAATCAAATCTCTCGACGATCTGAAATCGGCCGTTAGTGCGGCTTCCCCGGCAGCACCTTTGGCTATCGTGCGCGTCTCTGTGCGTGACAAGCTGGGCCGTTCTTATGCGACCGGCAAGCGCAAGAACGCCGTTGCACGCGTCTGGATCAAACCGGGCTCGGGCAAAGTGGTTGTGAATGGCAAAGAGATGGCGGTTTATTTCGCGCGTCCGGTGCTGCAAATGATCCTGCGTCAGCCGTTCACCGTGGCGGGCGTTGAAGGCCAGTTCGACGTGATGGCAACGGTTGCGGGCGGCGGTCTTTCCGGCCAAGCTGGCGCTGTGAAGCATGGCGTTTCCAAAGCCTTGCAGCTTTATGAACCCGCTCTGCGTGGGGCGCTGAAAGCCGCAGGCTTCCTGACCCGCGACAGCCGTGTGGTTGAGCGTAAGAAATACGGCAAGGCGAAAGCCCGTAAGTCGTTCCAGTTCTCGAAGCGCTAAGCTTTATCATCTGGATTGCGCAAAAGGCCCGTGGTGTTCCACGGGCCTTTTGTTTTGCAGTCACCCCGTTGCGGGTCTTATGGCTTACCGAGGTTGGGCATAAAAAAACGGGCCGGAAAGCACCGGCCCGAGGTTGGGGAACAGGGAGAATGGGTCAGGCGCGCCAGAACGGCTTTTCGGCCTCAAGTTCCGCGTGGTCTTCAGAAAGGCCAATGTCGCGCAGCATGTGCTTGGGCATCTGTGCCAACTGCTTTCGGGTGCGATAGCGCAGTTCCCATGCCGCGACGGTCAGCGCGAGCGAGACTGCAACGCGCGACAGCGGCGGCAGAGCTTGGCCATTCAGAGCGAGGGCTTGGTTATACGACATGCGCTTCATCCGATTGTATTGATACAAGATGCAGTTGCCTGCTATGATTGATACAATGCCAGTCGGCGAATCGCCAGAGGAACATTGTTATGCATACAATCTGGGTGCCAGATCTCGCTGGTGACGAAGGGCCGAAGTATCTCTCGCTGGCGCGGGCTTTGCGCGAGGCAATCCGAACCGCCACCTTGCCGCAAGGCACACAATTGCCGACTGTGCGCGATTTGGCTTACCGCTTGTCGGTGACGCCGGGGACGGTCAGCCGGGCTTATCAGATCGCCACGCAGGAAGGCCTGCTGGAAGCGACGGTGGGGCGCGGCACGTTTGTGGCGGCGCGCAAGCCGCGCTTGGGGCCGACGCAACCTTTGTTCATCGACCGCGATCCGGGGATAGAAGATGGGCGGGTTGATCTGCGTTCGCCGCAACTGCCGGATGTCGGACAGGTGGAGGTTTTTGGCGATATCCTGCGTAAGGTTTCTCTAAGTGTTGGCACGGAATGGCTTGATTATACGCATCAAAGTGGTGAGGCCCCGTTGCGCGAGGCGGTGGTGGGTTGGCTGGCTGACCGGGCGCTGGGGCCGATTGGCGAAGATGATGTGATGCTGACGCATGGCGGCCAAAGCGGCATCGGGCTGATCCTCGATTGCTGTTTGCGCGGCGACCGCCCGGTGGTGCTGATCGAGGATCTGGCCTATCCCGGCTTTCGCTATGCCGCGCGTGCGGCGCGGGCCGAGGTGATCGGGATTGAGTTGGACGATGAAGGTATTCGCCCGGATGCATTAGAGGCGGCGTGCAAACGCTATGGTGCGCAGGTGTTATGTCTGACCCCCAGCGCACAAAACCCGACCACCGCGCGGATGAGCCAAGAGAGACAGTCGCAAATTGTATCCATCGCGCGGCGCTATGATCTGCAAATTATCGAAGATGAGTGCTATTTCTATTCTGGCGCGCCGGACCCTGCCTTGCGGGCCTTGGCACCGGAGCGGGTTTGGTATGCGGGCAGCCTGTCGAAATCCGTCTCGGCGGCATTGCGCTTTGGTTATGTGATTTGCCCAACCGGAATGGGGCCAACCGGGCGGCTGGCGGCGCAGCACGCGTTCTTTGCTTTGTCAAAGCCGCTGGCCGAGTTTGCGCTGGAACTGTTCAACTCGGGGGCTGCGCATACGATCCGCGCAAAGGTCGAGACAGATTTTTCTGAACGTTTGCAGATGGTTGTCAATCGTTTGGGTGCGTTTGATCTGTCGTGGCAGAAGGGAATTCCGTTTGCCTGGTTGCGGCTGCCGCAGGGGTGGCGGGCCTATACTTTCACCCGGATGGCGGAAGAACAGGGGGTTTTGCTGCGCGCCGCTGACCAATATGCGATGAGCAATGGGCGGGCCCCCAATGCGGTGCGTCTGGCGATTGCGGGTGGGATTCCAAGGCAGCAACTTGATGCGGGGTTGGCGGCGATGGGGTACATGCTGCCGCGCCCCCCCAACGATATGGGGGTGTGACTGTGTGGCTTTCTGGACTCGGTGGGGCACAATCCTTTTGACAGGAATTGACCGCAGGGAAGTTGGCGCGCAAGATTCTAGGATCGAGCAGGTTGGCCAGACACATAAAAGAAAGGCCCAAAAATGGGACTTCAAACCACGTTTCACGTGCTTGGTGCGGGCGCTGATTTTCTGGGCATGCGCAAGTCGCGCACCGGCCTGACCGAGATTGTCTATGATGATGGCCTGAAGCAACGGCTGGTCTGGCGGGTGTCGGATGGTGCGGGCGATCAGGGGATCTTGGATGCGTTACAGGCGGCGGTGGGCGCGCCAAGGGTGCTCGCCTGTCTGTACGCGGAGCTAAAAAAGCGGGCGATTCAGATCGAGCGGATCTGAATTCATCCTGTTTTCCTTGCGCGAGGGGCGCTTGGCGGCGATGATCGTTCAGGGTTTGCGATCAGATAAGACTTGCGCGGTTTTGCAGGATCGACTTAATTTGATCAAAAGATGCAAAGCTGTGCCAGCCAAGGCGCAACAGGGGGACGGGTATGCAATCGAAACCAAAGGTGCGCTTCAGGGGATCTGAGGCCGCCAACGGGCTGTTGATGATCAGCCCCACCGCAATTTACGCGATTTTGCTGCTGGCGGCCCCCTTGGGGATGATCTTAGTTTATAGCTTTATGACCGACGGATATTTGCAGATTATCCCGAAATTTCAACTGTGTAATTACTTTGGTGAGTGTCATTCCTACAAGGATGTCAACGGCGTTCTGACCGAGTCGCAGACCTACAAAGGTGTGTGGTCGGACCCACTGGCTCTGACGCTGATGTGGCGGTCGCTGATGATTTCGATGGTGGTGACGGCGGTGACGGTGCTGCTGGCGTTTCCGGTGGCTTATTACGTCAGCTTTTACGTCGCGCCGTCGAAAAAGTCGCTGTGGCTGTTTTTGATCACCATTCCGTTCTGGACCAGTTACCTGATCCGGGTGTTTCTATGGAAGGTGATTTTGGGCACCGGCGGGCCGATCAACTTCGGTCTGCTCGAGATTGGCCTGATCCAAGAGCCGATCACCTGGCTTTTGTACAATGTCAATTCGGTGGTGATCACCCTCGCGCATGCCTATGCGCCGTTTGCGATCCTGCCGATTTTCGTCTCGCTTGAAAAGATTGACCGCTCGTTCCTTGAGGCCGGGCGCGATCTGGGCGAAAGCCCGTTCATGACGTTCTGGCGGGTGACGCTGCCCCTTGCGATGCCCGGGGTGATTTCTTCGGTGCTGATCGTGTTTATTCCGACCATTGGCGACTACGTCACACCCAGTTTGGTCGGCGGGCCAGAGGGCAAGATGGTCGCTAACCTTGTCGAGTTGAACTACAAAAAACTGGACAATTATCCGCTGGGATCGGCGCTGGCGGTGTCCTCGATGGCGCTGGTGATGGCAGTCAGCCTGTTGTTTTTGTTCCTGAACAGGCGATTCTTGCGGGGGAATAAGCGATGAAGGGCGGCTGGTTTCGCGGCTATACGATCTTTTATCTGATTTTTCTTTACGCGCCGATCGTGCTGCTGCCGATCTTTGCGTTTAACAACGCCACCACGATCGCCTTTCCGCTGAACGGCTTCACCACGATCTGGTTTAGCAAGCTGTGGGATGATCCGGCACTGCATCAGGCGCTGAAAAACTCGTTGATCATCGGCTGTAGTGCCGCGGTGATCTCGACCTGCCTGGGTGTTTTCGCCTCGCGCGCCTCTAGCCGTTATGCGTTTCCGTTCAAGACGCCGCTGATGGGGCTGATCATGCTGCCTTTGGTGATGCCGGATATCATTCTTGCGGTGGCACTGCTGACGGTTTTGCTGGGCATCGGCATGCCGCTCAGCCTGTTCACGGTGATCTTGGGGCACGTGCTGGTCTGCACGCCGTTCTCGATTGCGATCCTGTCGGCGGCGTTCCAGTCTTTGGATCAATCACTGGAAGAAGCCGCTTATGACTTGGGGGAGACCCCGATTTCGGCGTTCCGCTTGGTGATCCTGCCGCTGGTGTTGCCGGGGATCATCTCATCGCTGCTGATCACCTTCACCATCAGCCTTGATGAATTCATCATGGCGTTCTTTTTGGCGGGCAATGAAAACACCCTGCCGGTCTATATCTTTGGCCAGTTCCGCTTTCCGCAGAACGTGCCGGTCATTCTGGCTTTGGGGACGATTCTTGTGTGTCTGTCCATCGCCTTGCTTGCAACCGCAGAATATTTCCGCCGCCGTGGCCTCGCCAAAACCGGTGGTAAGGGTACTGGAGGCTTCCTGTGACGTCTGAAACATCAACCGCTGCCGATCAGACGATGATCGAGTTCAAAGACGTTCATAAGTATTATGGCGACTATCACGCCCTGCGCGGTATCACCGCGACGATCAAAGCGGGCGAGTTTTTCAGCCTGCTGGGGCCGTCTGGGTGTGGCAAGACCACGCTGCTGCGCACCATTGCCGGGTTTGAGGGCATTTCCTCGGGCGTGGTGATGATTGACGGCAAGGATATGGCGAATGTGCCGGCCAATGTGCGGCCAACCAATATGGTGTTCCAATCCTACGCGATCTTCCCGCATCTGACGGTGGAGCAGAATGTGGGCTTTGGTCTGCGCAAAGACCCGCGCTCGGCTGCGGAGAAAGCCAAAGCGGTGGCCGAGGCTTTGGAAATGGTCGGGTTGAAAGGCTACGGCGCGCGGGCGGCGCATGCGCTTTCGGGCGGGCAGCGGCAGCGGGTGGCATTGGCGCGCGCGCTGATCCTAAAGCCGAAGGTGCTGCTGCTGGATGAACCGTTGAGCGCCTTGGACAAAAAGATGCGCGAGCAGATGCAGATGGAGCTGATCAAGCTGCAACGCCAGGTTGGCATCACCTTCATTCTGGTGACACATGATCAGGAAGAAGCCTTGGTGATGTCGGACCGCATTGCGGTGATGTTTGAGGGCGAGATCGTGCAACTGGCTGATCCCGAAACTTTGTACAGGCGTCCGAATAGCCGGAAAGTGGCGGATTTCATTGGCACGATGAACTTTTTGCCTGCCGATATTCTGTCAGAGGTGGAGGGCAAGGTAGAGGTGGAGGCCAAGGGTTTTGGCAGGCTTACGCTGGATGCCGAACAAGTGTCGGTGGCGCCGGGCAGTTCCGGCGCCTCGATTGGCTTCCGTCCCGAGACGCTGACGATCCTGTTTGATGGCCAGACGGCAACCGACCGCGAAAGTAAGGCCGAGGTGGTTGAGGTCGTCTATTACGGCGATATGACCTATTACGACATCAAGCTGGAAGGCACCACCGAGCCGATGCGGCTGTCGATGCGCAACGTATTCGGGCGACCTGTGCTGGATATCGGCACGCAAACGCGGGTGGCATGGTCGCCGGGGGCACTGGTGCTGTTCCGCTGAACAAAGTGTTTCAGGCTTTCGTCTGTCTCCGTGGCATCGAGTCTGGGGCATTACGTGTATAAATTATTATCTGCGCTGCATTCTAACTACATTGGCTTTGGCCTGATGTCGCTATTCGCACATGTGGTGAATTACAATCAGGTCTACACAACGCGATTTTCTGGCACCGTGTTTGTATGGAAATACATATTTCTAATGATTTTTATAATCTCATGTTTGGTAAGAATTTTTAGGTTCATTCGAACGAGAGGTTATCTGTAACGTCTAGGAATCTGGCCGCAACAGCCCCAAGCCGCGCAGATAGATCCCGATGCCTGCTTCCAGCAAATCTTCCGGCGGAAATGGGCTTTTTGCCCCCGGCGCGCCGCGCATGTAAAGTTCCACCACGCCGTGGCTTAGCGCCCAGATATGCGCCGAGAACATGCTGGAGGGCGGGCGTTTGTTGGCGGGCAGATGTTGCGACAGTTGCTCGGCGGCTTGTTCCAGCACCGCGCGGGCCTTTTGCGCGACGATGGCCAGATCGGGATGCGCTTGCAGGCTAAGGCCGGATTCGAACATCGCCATGTAATGGCCGGGATATTTGCGGGCGAAAGCCAGATAGGCGCGGCCTGTGGCCTCAAACGCCGCGAGCGCGGTGGGCTGGCCGTTGTTATAGGCAAACTCCATCAGGGCGGCGAAAATGTCGTAGCCTTGGCGCGCGACCTCGGCGATCAGATCATCTCGGCCCGCGAAATGGCGGTAGACGGCGGCGGGGGTGACATCGGCGGCTTTTGCGGCTTCGGACAGGGTAAAGCCAGTCGGGCCTTGATCCGCGATCAGTTCCAACGCCGCCTCAACCAAGGCTTGGCGCAGATTGCCGTGATGGTAGCCGCGTTTCACCCTTTTTGCCTTAACTTTGGCCCACCGCAGATTTTGTCATCAATCTTGCCGATCACGGCCAGATCTTTGCCTTTGTAATCCACCGAAAGCAGGATGTTTTGTATCGCACAAATCCGGGTGCGCAGCTTGTCATCCGACAGGATCACCGTCCATGGCGCGTAATTGGAATGACTTTGGGCGAAGGTTTCATCAATCGCGGTGCTATATTCCTGCCATTTCGCCAAGCCATCAATGTCGATTTGGCTCAGCTTCCATTGCTTCAGCGGGTCTTGCTCACGATCCAAAAACCGCTGCAACTGTTCGGCTTGGCCGACTTCCAGCCACAGCTTGACCAGCACAATCCCCTCATCCACCAGCATCCGTTCAAATTCGGGCAGTTGCCGGAAAAATTTCGCGCGCTGTTCCGGGGTACAAAAGCCGAAGACATGCTCGACGATGCCGCGATTGTACCAAGAGCGGTCGAAGAAGGCGATTTCACCCGCCGCAGGCAGCCAATCGACGTAGCGCTGGAAATACCATTGTGCGGCCTCGCGCTCGGTCGGCTTTGGCAGCGCCACAATGCCCGCGACGCGGGGGTTGAGGTTCAGATGCGCCGCAGAAATCGCCCCACCTTTGCCCGCCGCATCACGGCCTTCAAACACCACCACCATGCGCTTGCCGGTGGCTTTCACATCCGCCGCCATCCGCACAAGTTGCACCTGAAGCGCATCCATCTGGACGTTGTAGTCCGCTTTCTTCATCTCGGTCCGGTAAGGGTAATCCTTCCACAGAATCTGATCCTTGCTGGCCTTTTCGATGGTTTTGCGCACCTCTTTCGGGGCGGCTTCCTTGAAATAGCGGCTGATTGCGCCGTCAAAGGGCAGATCCATGATTTCCTCCAGCTTTAGGGTTGCCCCACTATGGCGATTGCGGGCTTGGGCGCAATCCAGAGCGTTGGGCGGCGTGTTCAATCGCCGCCAGAGTTTCGTCGCGGTGGCTGTAGTGCGGCATGTGGCCCGCATCTTCGATCACCGTCAGATGCGCGTTGGGCAGGCGTTCTGACAGTGGTTTAGAGTGGATCACCAGCGGCACGATGGTGTCCGCACTGCCGTGGATCAGCTCAATGGGCAGCGTGAGTTGCGGGTAGAGCGGTTCTTGCGCGACGATTTCGGGGCGTAGCTTGTTCACTTGCTCAAAATTGGCGCGCAGGGTGTTGCTGCGCATCGTCAGTTTCGCGGCGATGGCTTGGGCATAGCCGGGCGGCACCGGATCGGGGGCGAAGATGGCCGCGATGGTGGCGTCAAGATAGCTGTCAGGGGTGAAAGCCGAGGCCAGCGGCGGGATCAGTGCCGCACCGATGCCGCTATCGGTCAATCGGTAGAAGATGTCGAGCGGGCCGGGCCATGGCAGTGAGGGGGCCGAGATCAGCACCAAGGCGCGCGGTTTCAGTGGGGCGAACAACGCCCAAGCCAAGGTGACCGAACCGCCATAACTTTGGCCGACGATAATGGGATCGTGGACGTTCAACTGTGCGGCAGCATCCGACAGGTGCAGGGCTTGGCTGCGCAAAGATTGGTCGGGGATCGGGTCTGACCAGCCCAGACCGGGGCGGTCAAAAGCAATGACGCGGTAGGATTGTTCCAGATCAGCGGCAAGTGCCACCGTCATATCGCGGGCATTGCCGGAGGCCCCGTGAATCAGGATCAGATCGGGGCCTTGGCCTGTGACATAGGCATGCACCTGCGCGCCGTTCACCGTCAGGAACTGGCCCTCGGGCGGGAATTCAGCGGCAATCGCGGCCTCACGCGATTGGGCGCGATACAGCGTGACTGCCGACAAGCCAACCAAGATCGCGGCCGATATCAGGATCTTAGCGGCCAATTTCTGCCATGTCATAAGGGGTGCCCTGATAAATCTCGTTGATCCAGTTGCCGTAAAGCAAATGCGCGTGGCTGCGCCAGCGGTTCAGCGGAGGTAGGGCCGGATTGTCGTTCGGGTAGTAATTGTCCGGCACATTGATCGGGGTGCCAGCGGCCACATCGCGGTCATATTCCTGCTTCAGCGTGTCGCTGTCATATTCAAAATGGTTGAAGATATAAAGCGCGCGATGCTCCGGGTCTTCGACCAGACAGGGGCCAACCTGATCGCTGCCCAAAAGCGTGCGCAGGCCGGGGGCTGCGTCAATTTCGGGCTGTTTCATCTCGGTCCAACGGCTGACCGGAATCACAAAATCATCCGAAAAGCCGCGCAAAAACGGCGAGGTCGGCGCAAGGTTCATGTGGCGGAAGCACCCGAACGCCTTGTGATCCAGCATATGCTTTTTGACGCCGTGGAAATGGTTGATCATCGCCATGCCACCCCAGCAGACGCCAAAGGTCGAGAACACGTTGGTCTGGGTCCAATCCATCACCTCGCAGAGTTCATCCCAATAGGTGACCTCCTCGAACGGCAGATGTTCGATGGGCGCACCGGTGATGATCAGCCCATCGAATTTCTCGGATTTCACCTCTTGGAACGGGCGATAGAAGGTTTCCATATGGTCGGCGGCGGTATTTTTTGCCTGATGTTCCGACATGCGGATCAGTTGAAAGTCGATCTGCAACGGTGTTGCCCCGATCAGTCGGGCGAATTGGTTCTCGGTCTGGATTTTCTTTGGCATCAGGTTCAACAGACCGATGCGCAATGGGCGGATTTCCTGCGCCTGCGCCCGCTCGGGCGACATCACCATGACGCCTTCATTCCGCAGAACGTCGAAGGCGGGCAGGGAGGCGGGCAGGGTGATTGGCATGGATTTATCCTGATTTTGTAGAGAGTTAGGCGTGGTTCTTCGCGCGATCAAGGGCAGTCTCGATCATGTCATCGAAATCAGTGGGGGTTTTGACCTGCGCCACGTCTTCGGCGGTAACGGTCACGCCCCACCGTGCCATCGCGGCATAGCGCGGCTGGCGATGATCCAAAAGGCGGGCATAACCAAAGCGCAAGAACGCGTCTGGGTCCACTTCGGTCGCGGATTTGCCTTCATGAACAAGGTATTCCGCCCATAACTTCATCAGAAAATCCGGGCGGTAATACATCGGCTTTGGGGCGCGGTCAAAGCGGCGGGCAAGTTCGGCTTTGTGGGTATCCGAGCCTTTGATCCAGACGAGCAACTGGTTATCGGCCAAGGCGCGCATCACCGGATCGGCGGGGCTTTCGGCATCGACCACCTCGCAGATCGAACCTGAGGTATCGCAGATAAAGTTCTGATAGCCATAGATATTTTTAGCGCGTTCGACAAAGCGCGGCACATCCAGCATGGCTGAGATTTCGGCCTGCGCATGTTCGGCCTGGCGGCGCTGATATTCCTCAAACGCAATGCCACCGCGCGCCGGATCACCGGGCTTGCCGAGATAGGTCGAGAGCGGGGCCAAGTTATTAAAGGTGATGTTCGAGGCGATATAGACCGAATCCGACATCAACAATTCTCGCAGCAGCGGAACCTTCATCGCCTCGCGCTTGAAGTTGTCGGCGATGAATTCGTTCATATAACGGGTGCCGATGCGGTAGTCGACCGAGTAGTGAAACCAGCCGCCCGCGTTCGCTTGGCCCGCATCCCGCAGCATGTTCGACAGATAGGTTTTGCCCAAGCCCGACATGCCAAACAGCAGCACGCGCTTTTGGCGGGCGGCGCGAAAATCTTGTCCTGAGGTGTAAATCATCGCGCGCTCCGGCTTGCTTGGCACGGCTTTGTTACAGGCGCAGGCCGGGAGGGGGAAGCGAAAATGAAAGCGGCCCCACAAGCACTGCGGGGCCGGAAAATTAAAAGGCTGCGATCAGAACGTGAAGGCGACGTTCACACCGACGCCGACCGCATCATTGCCAGAAAACTTGGTGCCTGAGGCGTCAACCGCATCGCCAAGCTTCACATATTCAACGCCACCGGTGATTTTGACGTTGTCTTTGGTCCACGACCCGCCGATGCCAAAGCTGCGACGGCCATCGGTGGGGGAAAGTCGCGAGGCTTCCTCGCCATCGGATTTCTCATAGCCAATCCGTGCGAACACTGACAAGCTGTCATTGATCTTGCGACCAACGCCCAATTCGTAGGTGATGACATTATTCGAAAAACCGGTGATCTCATCATTGATCACGCCGTTATAGTAATCGGGCCGAACGTGCCATTTCGACCACTCGCTCCACGTCACCGAGCCGAACACCAGCGTGTCTTTCGCCACCCCCGACTGAAAATCCAAGGTCACGCTTTGCGGCATGCTGATTTCGGTTTTGCCATCAATGGTGGCACCCTCGTTCAGGCCCGCAAACCGCTCTGACGTGCCAAACTCATGCTTGATGGAGGATTCGTAGGTCAGGGCCACACGCAGGGCAATGTCGGGAATTTGATAGGCCGCACCAACCACATAGCCGACTTGCGTGTCGGTATCGGTTGTTGCGGTATAAGGCCCAATCACGATCGGCGTGGCGGGTGGCGACAGCATTTGCACCGGAATATTGATTTCTGCGGAAGATCTGACCAGACGCAGACCACCGTAAACCGAGGCGCGCTCGTTAAGGTTATACTTCAGCAAAGCCGCCAGTTGCGTGCTTTTCCAATGCGCCTCTAGCCCATTGTAGATGCCTTCCTTGTAATGGGCATCCGCGCCGTAGGGCTGGTTCAGGAAGATCGCATAGGACAATTTATCATTGATGTCCGATTTATAGCTGAACGACAGCGTCGTGTAGGTTTCGGACATATTTCCGGTTGGGATTGGGCCAGCAAGCGGATGGGTGAACACACCGCCAACCGACGGGGTCACGTTGGAAAAACCAATCGTCGCAATGCGGCCTTTGTCAAACAGCGCCGAATAGCTGGTGCCAGAGCGGTCAATCCCCCCCGCCTGTGCCAGCGTCGTGGTCATTGCCAATGCGCCAAGCGCGGTGACGATATGCTTCATGGTCTACTCCCCGTAACCGATGCTGCATCTTGGCATGTCCCAACTTTTCCGTGGGTTAATGCGATCAATGCGGTGATTTGTCACGCTAAGCGCAAGCCTGTGCAGTGGTCAATCAATGACGCGGCGTCACGGGGTTGTGATTGGCGCGATGTGGCCTTTGGGTCGGATTTCCGCACGGATGTTCAGCCAAATGCCGGCAAAAATCACCGCCGCGCCAAGGATCACGTAGGGGTCAAGCGGTTCGGCATAGATCAAGGCGCCGACCACGGCGATCAGCGGCAGGCGCAGAAAGTCCAGCGGCATGACATAAGAGGCGGGCGCGAGTTTCAGCGCAGCCGTGACGCAGTAATGCGCGGAAACCCCCGCAAGCCCGATCACGCAGAGCCACGGCAGGGTGGCGGCGGTGGGCAGATGGAAGATGCCATCGCTCAGCGCTGCGGTAAGACCAAAGAAGAACTGCATCAGCGTCAGCCAGAACAGGATGCACAGAATAGAGATGCCCACGGTCAGTTTTTTGGTGACCACATTGGTGGTGGCAAAGCAAAGGGCCGAGGCGGCAGCGGCCAGAACGCCGGGGTTCAGATGCGCGAGATCCGGGCGGGCCACGATCAGCACGCCGACAAAGCCCAAGGCGGCGGCGATCAGCCGGATCTTGGTCAGCCGCTCGCCCAGCAGCAGGGCGGCCAACAGCACCACCCACAACGGCGAGGTGAATTCGATGGCGAAAAGCTGCGCCAAGGGAATCATGGTCAGCGCCCAGAACCACAGGTTTTGCCCGGTGAAATGGATCACGTTGCGCAGGGCATGACCGCCAAGTTTGCGGGCGGTGATCTCGGGCAGCTTGCCAGAGGCTGCGGTCAAAGCCAGCACCAGCACAAAGCCTACGGCAGAGCGCACCGTCATGATTTCAAAACTATCGTGGCGCGGGCCGATCTGTTTGGCGGCAATCGCCATCGCCGAGAACGCGAGGATCGAGCCGATCATCCAGAACGCCGCGCGGATCGCGGGCGAGTTGGGGGCTTTGGGCGGACTCATTGGCTGACCTGCGAGGTCATCGAATGGGGCTGAAGCGTTTCTCTGTCAGGCTCGATCCCATCCAGACGGTCGGCTTTGCGCAGGGCCGGGAACATCCAGGCCCAAGAGCCGGTGACGATCATGGTGCCGATGCCGCCGAGCACCGCCGCCCCGACCGGGCCGAGAAAGCGCGAGACGACGCCGGATTCGAATTCTCCAAGCTCGTTAGAGCCCGAGATGAACAGACCTGACACTGAAGACACCCGGCCGCGCATGTGATCGGGGGTGACGATCTGCACCAAGGTTTGCCGGACATAGACCGAGATCATATCCGCAGCCCCCAGCACGGCTAGGGCTGCAACCGAGAGATAGATATTCTGCGACAGCCCGAACACCACCGTCGCCAGTCCAAAGGCTCCCACCGCCCAGAACATCCTGATCCCGGCGCGGCGCTTCAGCGGCCAACGGGCCAGCGCCAGTGCCACCAGCACCGCGCCAATCGCCGGACCCGAGCGTAGGATGCCAAAGCCCTCGGGCCCGACATGCAGAATATCGCTGGCGAAGGCGGGCAGCAGGGCGGTCGCCCCGCCGAGCAGCACCGCGAACAGATCGAGCGAAATCGCGCCAAACACGATCTTGTTGTGGAAGGTGTAGGCGAGGCCCTCTTTGATCTGTGCCCATTGGCTGCCCGGTTGCCGTTCGGGCGTGGTGTTGGCGCGCATCAGCACGAGGATCGCCACGCCCGCGACATACAGCGCCGCCGTGGTGGCATAGGCGGCAGCGGTCGAGATGGCGCACAGCATCCCGCCCAGCCACGGCCCGATGATCACAGCACCCTGCCAGCTGAGTGATTTCAGCGAGATCGCCTGCGGCATGTCGGATTTCGGCACCAGCATCGGCACCAAAGCCGTGGCCGCAGGCGACAAGAAGGCGCGCGCGGCCCCGAACAAAGCGGCGATGGCGAAGATTGCGGTAAAGCCGGGTTTGGGGTGTAGGGCCAAGGCCACAAGGCCCAAAACGCCGATGGTTTCCGCCAGCAGTGCCAGCATGACGATCATACGGCGGGAGTAACGATCCGCCAAAGATCCGGCCCACAGGGTCAGCACGAACAGCGGCAGGAATTGGCACAGGCCGACCATGCCGACCAGAAACGCGCTTTCTTTGATGGAAAGTGTGGCGCGGCCCAGCGCATAGATCTGCCAGCCGATGGTGACGGCCTCTATCTGGGCTGCGATGTTGACAAGCGCCATACCGGTCCAAAATAGGCCGAAATCGCGGTGACGGAACAAAAAGTTTTGAGACAACGCGCGCATGGCCGAAGGACTAGCGCTATCCGTGGCGCTTTGCCAGAGCTGGCATCCTGTGCATTTTTGCGGGACATGTCTGCGCTGGACGGCCTTGTTATGCCGCAATGCAGCATTATGTTGATCATAGATCAAAAAATGGAATCGTCATGACCGCTCACGCCGCTATCAAAACCATCCGCACTGCTGATCATCCGATCCATGCGCAATTCACCGAACGCTTCTCACCGCGTGGCTTTACCGGCAAAACCCTGACCGAGGCCGAGCTGCTGCCGCTGTTTGAGGCCGCACGTTGGGCGCCTTCCGCCAGCAACAACCAACCGTGGCGGTTTGCTTACGGTCTGCGCGGCGATGCAGCTTTCGGCAAGATCGCCGATTCTTTGGTGCCGTTTAACCGCTCTTGGGCCGAAAGAGCCGCCGCTTTGATTGCCGTCGCGTCGCGCACGACGGTTGAGAAAGACGGTAAAGACCTGCCCAATTCCGCGCATAGTTTTGATGCCGGCACCGCTTGGGGCTATCTCGCGTTGCAGGCGTATCATGCCGGGTTGGTGGCGCATGCGATGGGCGGGTTTGAGGCCGATGTGCTGGCCAAGAACCTGAACCTGCCGGAAGGTTATGTGCTGCATGCCGTGATCGCGGTCGGTGAGCATGGCGATATCGAAAAATTGCCCGAAGTGCTGCAAGCCCGCGAAGTGCCGAATGGTCGGCTGCCTTTGGCGCAGATTGTGGCACATGGCGGGTTTGTCTGACCTGTAAACAGGTGCCTTCGCGCGGGGCATCGAGCCCCTTCCGACGGCGCTGCCGGGGATGCGGTCTTCGGCTGTTGCGCGGAGTTGGGGGCCAGCCCCCGCTACGCTCCCCCGGAGTGTTTTTGCCAATGTGAAAGGGGTAGAGGTTTAGTCGCCGATCGCCTCGACCCGGAAATCGCGCAGGATATTGCGGGTGGCGTCAAACCAGTCGGACGCGCGGGTACGGGCCTGATGGGCGTTGAAATCAGTTTGGGTGCGGAAAGTTTCCAGCACCTCCCACCTCAGCGGATCGTCGGTCGGGGTGACTTCAAAGCTAAGGCACCCCGGCTCGGCGCGGCTAAGGCGTGTGTGCTCGGCAACATGCGCTTGCACGGCGGCGGATTGTTCCGACGTCGCGCAGATGAGATGGCCGCGCAACCGGATCATTCGAGTTCGATGGTGCCGGGCGGCTTGGAGGTGATATCGTAGAACACCCGGTTGACGCCTTTGACCTCATTGATGATGCGGGTCATGGTTTCGCCCAAGAAGTCGTGGCTGAACGGGTAGGTGTCGGCGGTCATACCATCGACCGATGTCACCGCGCGCAAAGCCAAAGCGTAGTCATAGGTGCGCCCGTCGCCCATCACACCGACGGTTTTCATCGGCAGAATGGCGGCGAAGGCTTGCCAGATTTCATCATAGAGACCGTGTTTGCGGATCTGGTCGATATAGACTGCATCGGCTTGACGCAGGATGTCGAGTTTCTCGGTGGTGATCTCTCCGGGGCAGCGGATCGCAAGACCGGGGCCGGGGAAGGGGTGGCGGCCAATGAAAGAGGCGGGAAGCCCGAGTTCACGACCCAAAGCGCGGACTTCATCCTTGAACAGCTCGCGCAAAGGCTCAACAAGCTTCAGGCCCATTTTTGCGGGCAGACCGCCGACATTGTGGTGCGATTTGATCGTCACCGAAGGGCCGCCAGAGAAGCTGACGCTTTCAATCACATCGGGGTAGAGCGTGCCTTGGGCGAGAAATTCTGCGCCTTCAATGCCGTTGGCGTATTTCTGGAATACGTCGATGAACAAGCCACCGATGATTTTGCGCTTGGTTTCGGGGTCCGATACGCCTTCGAGTTTGCTCAAGAACAGTTCGGATTCGTCGGCGTGGATCAGGTTCAGATTGTAATTATCGCTGAACATCGCGACGACCTGCTCGGCCTCACCCAGCCGCAGCAGGCCATGATCGACAAAGACGCAGGTGAGCTGATCGCCAATCGCTTCATGGATCAGGATAGCGGTCACAGAGCTGTCAACACCCCCCGACAAAGCACAGATCACCTTCTTGTCGCCGACTTGCGCGCGGATCGCGGCGATGGCTTGCTCGCGGTAGGCGTCCATCGTCCAATCGCCCGAGAACCCGGCCAGCTTCACGAAATTTTCGTAAAGTTTCGCACCCTTCGGGGTGTGATGCACCTCGGGGTGGAACTGCACGGCGTAAAAGTGGCGCGCAGGATCGGCGGTGACGGCGAAGGGGGCGTTGGGCGAGGTGCCGTAAACCTGAAAGCCGGGGGCGATCTTGGAGACATGGTCGCCGTGGCTCATCCAGACCTGTTCGCGGCCATCCGCGAACCAACCATCGAGGATCGACAGATTATCGTTGGTGGGGGTGACGAAAGCGCGGCCAAACTCGGCAGTGCCGTGGCCATGTTCAACCAAACCACCCAACTGCTGCATCATGGTTTGCTGACCGTAGCAGATGCCCAACACTGGCACGCCGAACGACCAGAGCGCCTCGGGCGCGCGGGGCGATCCTGCGCGTGTCACCGAATCCGGTCCACCCGACAAGATCACCGCTTTCGGCGCAAAGCTTTTCAGGAACGCATCATCCACCTTATTATAGGGGTGGATTTCGCAATAAACGTTCAACTCCCGCAGGCGGCGCGCAATCAGTTGCGTGACCTGAGAGCCGAAGTCGATGATGAGAAGGCGATCATGTTGTGTCATGGCCTCGGGTAGCCGGATGTGCGGGGAATCGCAAGATCGCTGGACGGGATTTTTGTGTGTTTGCGGTGGAAAGGCGGGCTTTCAGCCTGCCTTGACCCCCCGTGAGGGTCTTTGCGCACAGAGGAGGCGCATAAGTCGTTTACAGAACCGGAACATGTCGGTTTTGTCGATTATGCGGCGTATTCGGGGGGCGAGGTCTGCTTCGTTCACGTCATAAGCTTAGCAAAACAGCGCCGCGTAGGCGGCTGAGGATGGAGATTGCGATGAGCGATGTTGCAGAAGCTGGTGGTCGACGGGCACGGGGTGGTGGTGGGGCAACCCGGAGGGCAGAGCGCACGGCGGTCAGTTTCGAGACCGCGAAATACATCCAGCGCAACATCCCGAACTTTGAGATCCTCAACGAGGAAGCCTTGCAGATCATCGAATACAATGCGGAAACCGTGTTAGAAGAGATCGGCGTCAACTTTATCGAGAATGAAGCGGCGCTGGTGCGCTGGCGCGAAGCGGGTGCGGATGTGCGCGGCGAGCGGGTGCATATTCCGCGTGGGCTGGCGCGTAAGTTGTGTTCGACTGCACCGAAAACCTTCACCCAATACGCCCGCAACCCAGAGCGCAATGTCGAGGTTGGCGGCCGCAATCTGGTGCTGGCCCCGGTTTACGGCCCGCCTTTCGTGCGCGATATCGCAGGCGGGCGGCGCTATGCCACGCTGGACGATTTCCAGAAATTCGTGAAGCTGGGCTATATGTCGAAATGGTTGCACCATTCGGGCGGCACCGTTTGCGAGCCGACCGATGTTCCGGTGAACAAGCGCCACCTTGATATGCTGCGCGCGCATATGGTGCTGTCGGACAAGCCCTATATGGGTTCGGTGACGGAACCGTCGCGGGCGGCAGATTCGGTGGAAATGTCTAAGCTGTTGTTCGGCGCAGATTTTGTTGACCAGAACACGGTGATGACCAGTCTGATCAACATCAACTCGCCGATGACCTTTGACGGCATCATGATGGGGGCTTTAGAGGTTTACGCATCGAACAACCAAGCCTCGATCGTGTCGCCGTTCATCGTGGGCGGTGCCATGGCTCCGGTGACGGTAGCGGGCACGCTGACGCAGGTTTTGGCGGAAATTTTGGCGGGGGTTTCGTATTCCCAACTTGTTCGCCCCGGATCGCCAGTGATCGCGGGCGCATTTGTGACCTCAATCGACATGAACTCGGGCGCCCCGACCTTTGGCACCCCGGAAGCCTCGCATATCACCTATGGCGTCGGGCAGTTGGTGCGGCGCTTGGGGCTGCCGTATCGCTCGGGTGGGTCGTTCTGCGGATCGAAACTGCCGGATGCGCAGGCGGCATATGAGACGGCGAACAGCCTGAACATGGCGCTGCTGGCGGGGGTGAACTTCATGCTGCACGCTTGCGGTTGGCTGGAGGGTGGTCTGGTCAGCTCTTACGAGAAATTCGTGATGGATGCCGATCAGTTGGGCACTTTGCACCATCTGGCGCAGGGCATCATGATGGACACCAACGGGCAGGCGATGGACGCGATCCGCGAGGTTGGCCCCGGCGGTCACTATTTGGGCTGCGAGCATACCCAAGCCAACTTTAAAACTGCGTTCTGGCGCTCGGATCTGTTCGACTACAAACCGTTTGAGACTTGGGCCGAGGAAGGCGCGCGCGACACGCAGACCTTGGCGGCGGAGCGGGTGAAGAAGATGCTCGGCGATTATGTCGCTCCTGCGATTGACGACGGCGTGCGGGAAAGTATCGACGAATATGTGGCGAAGAAGAAGGCATCAATGCCAGATGCGTTTATGTGATCGGATCAGCCGATCTTGAAAAGGCCCGCATCGCTGCGGGCCTTTTGCTATTCGGGTGGCTTGGTCAGATCGCTTTGGGCGCGCGCGGCAGCAGCCGCACCTCGGCGATTAAGGCGATCAGCACCTCAATATGGCGTGATACCGAATAGCTGGCCTCGCCGCTGACTCGGATATCCTCCAGCCGTTCCTCCTCGGCCAACAACCGCGTCACCGCGCGCTCAGGCGAGGGGGTGCTATCCACCAAGCGCTTCAGATCACGGTCGCGGCGGTAATCCAGCACGCCACAACGGGCGGCGCGGATCAACATCCGGGGGCGCTTCAGGGTTTCAAGCAAAGCGCGGAAATCGGTCATTTGGCAAGGCCTCCATAAGTGGTGGCGCCTGCATAGCACGCCACAACTGGGCGTTGCGCAAAGCCGAGTTGCAGCGCGCGGAAGCTTCCGGGATTGTTTAAGATTTATAAACAATTATCGGCAAAGGCTCAGAAATTAACGATTGGGTAATCAATGCCTTCCACGCTTGTTAACGTTTCGGCAAGGTTTGATCAGGAAGGCGCTGCGGCGCGGCAAAACAAGATGCAAAGCAATCTCTCTCCCCTGCAGTGCCTGCCCGGATGGCTACCAGACGCCGTGCGGCTTTATCTGGACCATACCGAAGATGGTCAATCTTATCGGGCGCTTGCGCGACGCGAGGGCCGTCATGCCTCGACCGTGATGCGCGCGGTGCGCCGCTATGAGACCCGGCGCGATGACCCTTTGCTGGATGAAGCGCTGGCCGCCCTGACCAGCGCCCCTGCGCCAAACCTGCCCCAGATCAATAAGGATGACGACGCCATGACAGCCCCTTTGCGCCCGCAGAACATTGTTGCCGATGAAGCGACAATCACCTCAGAGGGCAAACGTATTTTGCGCCGTCTGGTTGAACCGGGAGCGGTGCTGGCCTTTGCGCCGGACATGGAAAAAGCCGTGGTGATGCGCGAGTTTCCTGATGGGCATACCGCACGGACGGCGGTGGTGGAACGGGTGATCGCGCAGGCATTCGCACTGAAAGATTGGATTTCCTGCCGCAAGCCGGGGCGAGTGGCGACCTATGAGATCAGCAGCACCGGACGGGCGGCGTTGAAACGGATGGTCGATGATGATGCGCGCGCCGGGGGCTTTGCCGAGGCACAAACCGCGTTTGGCGGTCAACACCGCGAATGGGACAGTCGGACGGTTGCCGACGAGGACGGCCCACGCCGCATCCGCTACAATTTGGCGGAAAGCCCGGTTTCCGTGCTCGGGCGTAGGCGCGACAAGGACGGCAAGCTGTATCTGGAACCCGAATTGGTGGTGGCCGCCGAACGTCTGCGCGAGGATTTTGAACTGGCACAGATGGGGCCGCGGGTGGCGCAGAATTGGGAGCGGTTTTTGACCGGGGCCGACCGTGGCAGTTTCCATGCCGAGGCGGGCGGAGCGGAAGGGCCGCGTGCTGCACGGGATCGGGTCGCGGCAGCCTTGCGCGATCTGGGGCCGGGGCTTGGCGATGTGGCGCTGCGGGTGTGTTGCTTTCTGGAAGGCATCGAGACCGCCGAGCAGCGTCTGGGCTGGGCGGCGCGCTCGGGCAAGGTGGTGTTGCGGATCGCGTTGCAACGCTTGCGGTGGCATTTTGATGAGACTTACGGCAAATCGGGGCCGCTGATTGGGTGAGCCGTGCCCCGGCTGTGCCGGGGAAAAGCCCTCCAGTGGAGGGTTCTTCGCGGTGAGCAGGCGCGCACGCTTGCGCGCCCCGGCGGCCGAAGGCCTCAACCCATGCGCGCCCTTAAGCCCCCAGCCCTTTTGCCAGCAATGTCAGCGACACCACGCTCAACCACACCGAAGCCCCGCGCCGGATCCACAGCATCGCACCAGCTTCGCCGCCCGAAACGCCGCCCAACCACGCGCCAAACCCGGCCCATCCCGTCGCTACCGCCACCACCAAAGTCGAAAACAGCACCAGATGGGGCCCAAGCGCATCCGGCGAAGGCAATAAAACCAGCCCGAAAATCAACGTTTTTGGATTGAGCATCGTGGTGGTGAACACCAAAGCCGTGCTGACCCTTTGCCCACCACGCCGCCCGGTTTGCGGCAACCACAGCTTGATTGCCAGCCACGCCACCCACAGCCCTGCCGCAATCGCCACCAGGGCCCGCGCGCGCGGCGCATCGTGCAACACCGCAACGCCAACCAGCGCCAACGGCACCACCATGACCAGATAACCCGCCAGCTCTGCCGGGATCAGCCGCAAAGCAGACCGCCAGCCGCGCTCGGCTCCGGCCAGAAACAGCAAGGTATTGGTCGGGCCCGGCGTGATCAGCAGCACAAGCACGGCGAGGGTGAGATCTATCATGGTCATCGACTTTCCTAACGCGGCGAAGGTAACGCGCCCATGACCCAGATCAACCGGAAATGAATACTGGGGCCGGGTTCACGCCAACCCTGTTACGTTGATGCCAAAGCGATGCCAGTAAAGCCAATCTCAGCCCCGCCAATAACTGCCGCCCCACGGCCAAGCTGCATGAAAAGCGCAGTTCCCAGCGCCACGGCATTTGGTTTTTTTCCCATTTCAAATCCTTACCCTTGTTAAGCCTGCATGGGCCTGCGGCGGGGAACTCCGTTGCCAAGCCCTGTCAGGCAGACTATTTAAGGTCCATAGCTGTTTCAGGGGGGAAAACCGTTGCGCGATCTCAAGCTACCGGATCAACGTCACCCCGAAAAGGCGCATAAGCCCGACAATGCGCAGCCGAAAAAGCCCGATTGGATTCGCGTCCGCGCGCCAACCTCGGAAGGCTACAAACGCACACGGGATATTCTGCGTGAGAAAAAGCTGGTGACGGTCTGCGAAGAGGCCGGTTGCCCGAACGTCGGCGAGTGCTGGAGCCAAGGCCACGCCACCATGATGATCATGGGCGAGATTTGCACCCGGGGCTGTTCGTTCTGCAACATCGCAACCGGCAAGCCGAACAATCTGGATGCGTTCGAGCCGGGGCGCGTCGCCCATGCCGTGGCCGAATTGGGCCTGAACCATGTGGTGATCACCTCGGTGGACCGCGACGATCTGGAGGATGGTGGGGCCGAGCATTTCGCCCAGACCATCCGCGCCATCCGCCACCGCGCGCCCGGCACCACGATTGAAATTCTGACACCGGATTTCCTGAAATGCCCACCTTCTGCGCTGGAAAAGGTGGTCGAGGCCCGTCCGGATGTGTTCAACCACAACCTTGAAACCGTGCCCGGGCTTTACCCAACGGTGCGTCCCGGCGCGCGCTATTTCCACAGCTTGCGGCTGCTGCAGAAGGTGAAAGAACTCGACCCGACTTTGTTCACCAAATCCGGCATCATGGTGGGCTTGGGTGAAGACCGCCAGGGCGTGCATCAGGTGATGGACGACATGCGCGCCGCCGATGTCGATTTCCTGACCATCGGCCAGTACCTGCAACCAACGCCAAAACATCACCGGGTGGATCGGTTCGTGACGCCAGATGAATTCAAAAGCTACGAGCAAACGGCGTTTGGCAAGGGCTTTTTGATGGTGTCGGCCACACCGCTGACCCGCTCCAGCTATCACGCCGGCGACGATTTCGCCCGGTTGCGGGAAGCAAGGCTGAAAAAACTGGGCCGCGCCTAAAAGTTGAGGGGGGCCTTGCCCGGCCCCCCCCAAAAGATCAGCTTTCCGGCTGACGATAGGCCTTGTGGCAGGCCGAGCACGCGCCGCCCAACTGCGCCATGCTGGCTTTGATCGCATCAGCATCCGTCGCCGCCGCCGTTTGCATCATCGCGGTGGCATTGTTCAGATCGGTGATCTTGGCCAGAAAATCATCCTGCTTGGCCCAGATATCTGCCAAGGCATAGCTGTCAGCGGATTTGCCATTTTCCGACCCCGCTGGAAACTGCGCCATCGAGATCACCGAGGCAATCGCCGCCACATTCGCCGCCGCTTTGGTCGCCGAGGTCTTGTCATAGGCCACCTCGCCCTTGGCCATGCCGCCCAAAGTGCCCAGATCAGAGGCCATTTGCAGCATCAAGCCATGCCGGGTTTCCACCGCATCTTTGAACGGATCTTCGGCATCCTGCGCATAGACGCCAAACGCCGTCAGCGCCGCCATCGTGGTAAAGGCAATAAGACGTTTTTTCATGGATTACTCTGCTTGCAAAGCGCCGATCTGGGCGCGGCCTGCCCGGAGCAGGGCGCTGCCGGTTGCGTGCACGCTTGCGCAGCCACGGGGCAGCCGCAAGGGGTGGCAGATGCAGCGCCCGTGCTAAAGGCTTAAAGTACACAAAGAGTTTACAGCCGATCCACGCTTATGCCAAAGGCTTATGCATCAGGCTTGGGGATGTGGCTTCAGGTCGGTGGCAGGAAAGCTTGATAGTGCGCCTGAAATGCAGCCAGCGCCTCAAGGCGCGCACTCAATCGGTGCAGGTTTGGCAGGCTTGCGGGGTCAATCAACCCCGGATGCGCCTCGGTGACAAAGCGCCACGCACAGCCCACCGCGATATCGGCGTGGCTGAGCGGCCCGAACCAATAGGGGTTCTTATCTTGCTCCGAAACAGCACGCCCAGCCAGATCCGACTCAAGTGCTGCCAACACCGCACCGATTTGGGTACGGCAGCGCGCGTCAAAGCTGGGCGAGATCGCCTCATGCATCGCGCGTTCATAGAACAGGCTGACCGCCTTATCCGCCAGCCCACAGGCCAAGCCTGCCACTTTCAGCACCCGATGCCTTGCGGGCTCCGTGCGCGGAAACAGCGGTTGCTCGACCAGCCCATCCAGATAGTCCAAGATCATATGGCTGTCGGTCAACACAAAGCCATCCTCCAGCACCAAAACCGGCACCCGTGTCAGCGGGTTGTACGCGCGCAACCGATCCGCGTCGCCAAACGACGACCACGGGCGATGCTCAAACGCCATGCCATAAAGCGTCAGGGCCACGCCCACCCGGCGCACGAACGGGCTGTCATATTGGCCGATCAGGATCATTCAGTTCACCGCAGGCACCAGTTGCAGATACGCCGCCACCGCGCGGCGATCCGACTCGGGCAGCTTCGCCATATTCTCCACCACATGCGCCATATGGCCACCAACAGAGTCAAACTCCGGCGTGAAGCCCGAGGTCAGATATTCCACCACATCCGCCGCGCTCCACGTCAGTTTGCCCGGCGTGATGTTCGGGATGCGGCCCTTGCCATTCGGGTTGGGCGCCCCTGACAGCCAAGCCGCGCGTTGCAAGCCGCCCAAAGCATTGCGTGGCGTGTGACATTCACCGCAATGCGCCAAAGCCTCGGCAATGTAGCGGCCTCGGGTTTGTTCGGGCGTCAGATCGCCCGCGATCACCCAGTCGGTTTTTTCAAACAGCAGCTTCCAGATTCCCAAACTGCGCCGGATGTTGAACGGAAAGCCGATCTGATGCGGCTTGCTCGGCTCGGCCGAGACAGGCAACCCGTCCATGAAGGTTTTCAAATCCGCCACATCCTGCGGCACCATCTTGTTATAGGCATTATAGGGCAGGGCGGGGTAAAGATGCTCGCCTTGCTTGCCCACGCCCTGCGTCACCGCATTGGCAAATTCCACCAGCGTCCAGCCGCCGATGCCCTGCACCGGATCGGATGAGATATTGGGGGCCACAAAGGTGCCGAAGGCCGAAGGGAATTCCTGCCCGCCCGCCAAAACCAACTCCTCCGCGCCCTTGGCATCCGCGGCCATGTGGCACGAGGCACAGCCCGCCGCCCAGAACACCAACTCCCCCTTGGCCGCATCGCCTTTTAGCCCGTCATACAGCGCGACATCGACCGAATGCGGCGCCGACAGCAGCAAAAACCCGCCAAACCCCAAAAGTGCAACGGCTAAAACGGCAGAGAGCAGACGCGACATGGCACTGACCTTTGAAGGGCTTAGCCATCTGGCTTGGCCAATTCTGCCGCACGTTACACCAGAATAGGTGTTTGGGAAGGGCGATTTTGGCACAACGTTGTCGAAGGCCAGTTCTAGCGCAACTTGGTCTTGCCATTCACCGTCAGCCAGTCTGGCCAACCCCAGACATGCTCAATGCCAAACAGAATAAGACACAAAATCCCCACGCCCAGCATCAGCTTCACCCGTCCCATCGACGGCGGACGGCGCGCCCAGCGTGCCATACGGATCAGCCAGATCGGATTCATCAATCTGTAAACCGCACTTTGCCGATGTAAGGCAGGTTGCGGTTTCGCTGCGCAAAATCAATGCCATAGCCTACGACGAACTCATCGGGGATCTCAAACCCGGTCCAAGTCGCCTTGATATCGACCTCACGCCGGGTCGGTTTGTCGAGCAAAGCGCAGACCTCCAACCGATGCGGTTGCCGCGACATCAGCAGGTTTTTCACATGATGCAGGGTGAAGCCGGTATCGACGATATCCTCGACCACCAGCACATCCTCGCCCGCAATCTCACCGCGCAGATCCTTCAAAATCCGCACCTCGCGGCTGGAATGCATCGCGTCGCCGTAAGAACTCGCCTCAAGGAAATCCACCTGCACCGGCAGATCAATCTCACGCACCAGATCGGCGACGAACACGAAAGACCCGCGCAACAGACCGACCACGATCAGCTTGTCGCACCCCTTGTAATGTTCGGTGATCTCGCGCGCCAATGCCTCGACCCGCGCGGCAATCGCCTTGGCCGAGATCATTTGGTCGATGACATAAGGACGCGTCTGCATGGGGGCCTCTTGATTTCCGTTGGTTTTCTAACCAATACCTGCGCTTAAGTCACGCGATAGGTTACCTGTGCCGCATCACCATGAGTCCAAGCAGCTGCCGTATCAAGCCGTACAAATGTACGACCTTGTCGCTGATGTCGCGCGCTACCCCGAATTCCTGCCCTGGACCGCCGCCGCCCGCATCCGCTCGCGCTCGCCGATCGCAGGCGGCGGCGAGGTGATGCAGGCCGATCTGGTGATCAGCTTCAAAGTCTTTCGCGAGAAATTCGGCAGTCGCGTCACCCTGCTGCCCGCTGAGTCCAAAATCCTCACCGAATACATCGACGGCCCGTTCAAGCATCTGAAATCCATCTGGACGTTCAAAGACACACCCAGCGGCTGCGACGTCTCGTTCACCGTCGATTTCGAATTCCGCAACCCGATCCTTGCTGGTCTGATCGGTCTTGTGTTCAACGAAGCGATGACCCGCGTGGTGCGCGCGTTTGAGGTGCGGGCAGCGAAACTCTACGCCCCGACAAAACCGTAAAACTTATCTAAAATTTTTCATCTGTTCTAAAATATCCCGGGGTGTGGAGCTGGCCCCACTCTGACACCTGCCGCTCAATCCATCGCTCGCAGCAACAATCCCAACGCATGATCCCGCGCCGCGATCCGCACCCGGTCCCGCCCCAAAGCGCCAAACTCC
This sequence comes from Cypionkella sp., assembly GCF_030652235.1. Taxonomy (GTDB): domain Bacteria; phylum Pseudomonadota; class Alphaproteobacteria; order Rhodobacterales; family Rhodobacteraceae; genus Cypionkella. Next base: position 73,585 of record NZ_JAUSBA010000051.1, on the reverse strand, counting down.
ACCGTCTCCACCACCACGGCCTTTCCCTTCAAAGCCAGCCCAAAGCACACCCGCCCCTCGGGCTTGAACTCCGACCCACCCGGCCCGGCAATCCCGGTGGTCGATACCGCCAGATCGGCCTGCGAATGGCGCAAAGCCCCCTCGGCCATAGCGCCAGCCACCGCTTCCGACACTGCGCCAAACTCAGCCAACAGCGCTGGCGAAACCCCCAACATGTCGATCTTCGCCTGATTGGAGTAGGTCACAAACCCACGGTCGAACATGTCTGACGATCCCGCCACATCAGTCAGCGCCGCCGCCACCATACCGCCGGTGCAGCTTTCGGCGGTTGAAATCCGATAGCCCCAGTAGCGCGCCAACCGCAGCAGTTCAGACATGGATCACCTCATCAAGATCATCGGGATGTGATAGGCCGCCGCCGCCACAATCGTCGCCCCCCCAGCAAACAACCCCGCCCAGAGATCGTCAAGCATCACCCCCGCCGGATCATGCCTGCGATCCGCCCGGCCAATGATCCACGGCTTCCAGATGTCGAACAACCGGAAGAACAAAAACGTGGCAATCGGGGCAGGGTAGGGCAGGAACCCCTCATGCCCGCGTCCCCAGAAAGCGGCCGAGGAAAACAGCAGCGCAATCCACTGTCCCGCCACTTCATCAATCACGAACTCGGAAGGATCGGCGGATGGCGTATCGCGCAACTCCACCGAAACCGCCCAGAACCCCAAGGCGGTGACGGCGACGGTTGCCACCAGCAACACGGGGAAACCCAAGTAGCGGTCGATCAGTAGCGCCATTATCACCGCCACCAGTGATCCCCACGTCCCCGGCGCAGGCCGCAGCAACCCCGCGCCAAACCAGATCGCCAGAACCCGCGTCACCCTCATGCCCGTACCAAAGCGCAAGTGGCCATGGCCGCGATGCCTTCCTCACGGCCGGTAAAGCCCAGCCGCTCCGAGGTGGTCGCCTTCACAGAAATCCGCTCCACCGCCACCTCCATAACGCCCGCCAAAGCCTCCCGCATTGCTTCTGCATGCGGCCCCACCTTGGGCCGCTCGCAGATCAACGTCACATCGCAATTCGCCAAAGCAAACCCCTTCGCCCGCGCCAATCGCATCGCATGGGCGAGGAAAATCTTGCTCTCCGCCCCCTTCCATTGCGGGTCCGAGGGCGGGAAATGCCGGCCAATATCACCCTCGGCCAATGCGCCATAGATCGCGTCCGTCAAAGCATGCATCCCCACATCGGCATCCGAATGGCCCAAAAGCGCGCGGCTATGCGGCACCTTCACCCCACAGAGCCACACACCGTCACCGTCACAATATGCATGCACATCAAAGCCGTTGCCCACCCGCAGATCCATCTGCCGCCCCTTTAAGATCGCCTCAGCCCGCGCGAAATCGCCGGGATAGGTCAGTTTCAAGTTTTCCTCATCGCCCGCGACGATCACCACATCCAAGCCATGCTCACGCGCCACCGCCACATCATCGGCAGCCTCGCCCGGATGCGCCCTATGTGCCGCGAGGATCGCTTCATACCGAAACCCCTGCGGCGTCTGTGCGCGAAACAACCCCTCGCGCGGCACCGTGCCCACCACCAGCCCGGCATCCCCGCGCCACAGAGCATCCGTCACCGCAAGCGCCGGGGCCGCTCCATCTGCCTGATCGAGCGCCGCAATCACCCGATCAATGACCGCCGCGGACACCAAAGGCCGCGCGCCGTCATGGATCAATACGCGCGAAACCCCACACCCCGCCAACGCCTCAAGCGCATTGCGCACCGAAGCCGACCGCGAGGCCCCGCCCTCGACGATCAGCACATCCAGCCCCAAGCCTTCGGCCCGCCCGCGATCCTCAGGATGCACCACCAGCACCCGCAGCATGCCCTCAAACGCCGCCAGTGCATGCGCCGCCACCGCCACACCGCCCAGAAGCTGCCATTGCTTAGGCTGGCCGCCCCCGGCACGCAAACCGCGCCCCGCAGCGGTGATGATCGCAGCTGTTGTCATGCTGTTTCCTTTTCGCCCTATCTAAGCCAGTGGTGCAATCCTGACAATCTGCCCCAGCCAATGCCCAACTGGTCGCGAAATGCAGCATGACAGCCTAATATTTGTGCATTGCTTAGAAATAGGGCATAAAGGGGAAGGCCAACCCTTGGCGAACCCCCCGCCCAAGCGCATGTTTCAGCCAAAGGAGCCGCAATGTCCCTGTCATTAGGCGCACTCTCTCTACACCCCCCGGTGATTCTGGCACCGATGGCGGGCATCACCGATCTACCATTCCGGCGGATGGTGGCGCGCTTTGGTGCGGGCCTTGTGGTGTCTGAAATGATCGCGTCGGAAGAAGTGATGAAGGCGCAACCCTTGGCCCGCGCCCGCGCCGAACTGGGGTTTTCCGAGGCCGCCACTTCCGTGCAGCTTGCAGGCCGCGATCCCTATTGGATGGCCGAGGCCGCGCGCTATGTGCAAGACCAAGGCGCGCAGGTGATCGACATCAACATGGGCTGCCCCGCCAAACGCGTGACGGCTGCGGGTGGCAATGGCGCTTGCGGTTCGGCCCTGATGAAGGAACCTGAACTGGCGCTTGCGCTGATCGAAGCAGTGGTCAATGCGGTGGCCGTCCCAGTGACGCTGAAAACCCGCCTTGGCTGGGATGATCAAAGCCTTAACGCGCCGCAAATCGCCAAATCCGCCGAAGGGGCAGGGGTGCAAATGATCACCATCCACGGCCGCACCCGCTGCCAGTTCTACAAGGGCCGCGCCGATTGGGCCGCCATCGCTGCGGTGAAAGCCGCCGTGTCGGTGCCGGTGATTGCGAACGGCGATATCATCGACATTGCCACCGCCCGCCAAGCCCTGCACCTATCGCAAGCCGATGGCGTGATGGTCGGTCGCGGCGCGCAAGGCGCACCTTGGCGGCTGGCCGAGATTGCCCACGCGCTTTACGGCACCCCCGCGCCGCACATACCGCAAGGCCACGCCCTCGCCGATCTGGTGATCGAGCATTACGATCATATGCTGGCATTTTACGGACCCGACCTTGGCCTGCGCGTCGCCCGCAAACACCTTGGCTGGTATCTTGAGGCCGCAGGCATCACCACCAACCGCGATGCCATCCTCACCGCCACCATCCACGCGACCGTCCGCAGCCTGATCCGCGACAGCTTCACCGAACCCCGAGAGGTGGCCGCATGACCCAGTTCAACGGCCCCGCGCTTTGGGCGTCTTTGCCGCTGCCCGCCTTGCTGATCGGCCCCACTGGCCTAATTCTCGATGTGAACCCACCGGCTGAGACCTTTCTGAACGCCTCATCCAAAAGCCTCGTCGGCCAACCTCTGCTCGACCGCCTGTCGATTGACGCCCCGATGGAAGAAGCACTCGCCCGCGTCCATGCGCACGAATCGCCTTTGTTTATCGCCGAGGCTGACGTGACCACGGGCGAGCGCGCGCCGGTGCAATGCGCGCTGCAAATGGCCCCGCTGCAAGACAGCGCGGGCTGCGTGCTGCTGCTGATTTCGCCGCGTGAGATTGCCGAACGCTTGGGCCGCTCGATGCAAGTCACCTCTGCCGCGAAATCCGCCATCGGCATGGCCGAAATGCTGGCGCATGAGATCAAAAACCCGCTGGCTGGTATCTCGGGTGCCGCCCAACTGCTGGCGATGGGGCTTAGCCCCGAAGACATGGAACTCACCGATCTGATCGTTGAAGAAACCCGCCGCATTGTCAAACTGCTCGAACAGGTCGAGCAATTCGGCAACCTGCGCCCGCCCGCCCGCCGTGCCGTAAATATCCATGACGCGCTGGATCGCGCCCGTCGCTCGGCCCTCGTCGGTTTTGGCGCACATATGAGCATTGTCGAAGATTATGACCCTTCGCTGCCTGCAACCTTTGCTGACAATGATCAACTGATGCAGGTGTTCCTAAACTTGTTGAAGAACGCCTCGGAAGCCGCTGGTTCTAAAGGTGGAACCATCCGGTTGCACACGTTCTACGACCACAGTTTACGTCGCCGCCGCAAGGACGGTTCCGGCTCCACCCTGCCACTACAGGTTGAGATCATCGACGACGGCCCCGGCATTCCGCCCGGCATCGCCACCGATGTTTTCGAGCCATTTGTGTCTGGCCGCGAAAACGGCACCGGACTTGGCCTCGCCTTGGTGTCCAAAATTATCTCCGATCACGAGGGCTGGATTTCCGTTGATTCCGCCCCAGGTCGCACGGTTTTCCGTATTTCCCTACCGCTCGCACCCCGCGAGTTATCCGAGGAGTCCCACTGATGGATGGCACCATTCTTGTCGCCGATGACGACCGCACCATCCGCACGGTTTTGACCCAGGCGCTGACCCGCGCCGGGTGTAAAGTGCATGCAACCTCCAGCCTGATGACCCTGATGCGCTGGGTCGAAGAGGGCAAAGGCGATCTGGTGATTTCCGACGTGATGATGCCCGACGGCAACGGCCTTGAAGCCCTGCCGCGCATTGCCAAACTGCGCCCCGGCCTGCCGGTGATCGTGATCTCGGCGCAAAACACCATCATGACGGCGATTCAGGCGGCTGAGGCCGAAGCCTTCGACTATCTGCCGAAGCCCTTCGATCTTCCCGATCTGATGAAACGCTCGGCGCGCGCTTTGGATTTGAAGCGTCACGCCCCCAAACCCAACCTGACCCCGCGCGAAATGGGTGATGACCTGCCGCTTGTCGGTCGCACGCCCTCAATGCAAGCGCTGTATCGCCTCGTCGCAAGGGTGATGAACGCCGATCTTCCCGTGCTGATCTCCGGCGAATCCGGCACCGGAAAATCGCTGATCGCGCGGGCCGTTCACGATTTCTCGGATCGCCGCAGCCAGCCCTTTGTCACCGCACAAGCCACTGATCTGGCGGGCGTGGACGGCATCGCAACCCTGCTGGCGCGTTCCAAAGGCGGCAGCCTCGTGCTGGATGAAGTCTCTGATTTCGACGATGACGCGCAGGCGCGTTTGGTCAGGATGCTCGATGTGATGGGCGATCACGCGCCGCGCATCATGGCGACCTCGCAAGCCGATCTGGGCCAAAAGATGGAGGCCGGGGTTTTCCGCAAAGACCTGTTCTACCGTCTCGGCGGCGTCACCCTGCAAGTGCCACCCTTGCGCGAACGTGTCGAAGATATCCCGCTTTTGGCCGAACACTTCCTTGCCCGCGGCGAGCGCGACATGGGCCTGCAACGCCGCCTCTCGCCCGAGGCCATGGCCATCGTGCGCGCCTATCCGTGGCCGGGCAACGTCCGACAGTTGGAGAATCTGCTGAAGCGTCTGCTGGTCACAGCGACCGAGCCGGAAATCTCCAAAACCGAGATCGAACAGGCCCTCGGTGCCACGCAGCCGGTGCAAATCAGCCGATCCGGTGGCATGGACGGCGAAAAATTGTCGGCCTCAGTCGCGCGACATTTACAGCGCTATTTCGATCTACACGGCGGCCAACTGCCGCCACCCGGCGTCTACGACCGGATTTTGCGCGAAATGGAGGTGCCTTTGATCGAAATCGCCCTTGACGCCACGGGGGGCAACCAAGCCAAATGTGCCGATCTGCTGGGCATCAACCGCAATACCTTGCGTAAGAAGATCACAGACCTCGATATCCGCGTGACACGGCGGCGCAAGCTGATGTAAAACCGCCACAGGGCAATGCTTCGCGCGTGACGTGGCGCGAAAAGCACAATGCCTGTGGCGGGAGTGACACTCCGCGTAACAACCGGGGGAAACGTGCAAGGCGCTTACCGCAGTCTCACATGGGCCAAATTGGCGCGCCTGCGCCGGATGCGGCGTGTGCAAAACGGGCTGACGTTTGGCCTCGTATTCCTCGGGCCGATGCTCGCGGTCGCGACCTTCCTTGCGCTGGGGCCGTTCAACCTTGGCGCGTCATCGCAAAACCTGCGGCTGATCCTGCTCATCGACATGGTCTATATTCTGCTGGTGGCGGGCCTTGTATTGGCCAGGGTGATGCGGATGATCGCGGACCGCCGCTCGCAATCCGCAGGTTCGGCGCTGCATTTGCGCCTGACCGGGGTGTTCGCGTTCGTGGCGCTGGTACCGACGATTCTGGTCGCCGTTTTTGCCGTGCTGACGGTGAACATTGGCCTTGAAGGCTGGTTTTCCGACCGCGTCAGCAATGTGGTTTCGGCGTCCTTAACCGCTGCCCAAGCCTATGAAGATGAGCAAACCAAGGCGCTGAAAGACGATGCCTCGGCACTTGGTGCGTTCCTGAACCTCGCGAAACAAAAGACGTTTTTCCTGCAAGACGACCAAGTCCGTCCGATCCTGACCCAAGGCCAAGCCGCTATTCAGCGTGGGATGAAAGAGGTCTATCTGATTGACGGCACAGCCACCCTGAAGACCCGTGGCGAACGCTCCTATCTGTTCGATTTTGAACCGCCAAAGCCCGAGGAACTCAGTAAGGCCAAACAAGGCGAAGTGGTGGTGATCCAAGACTGGGCCAACGATGAATTCCGCGCTTTGGTGCATCTTGATGCATTCGCCGACCGCTATCTCTATGTCGCGCGCAAGGTCGATGGCGGCATTCTGTCGCTGCTGGATGAAACCAAGGAAACCGTGCGGCTCTATCAGCAGTTGGAATCCGAGCGTGGCAAGATTCTGTTCAACTTTGGCCTGTTGTATCTCGGCTTCGCTTTAATTTTGGTCTTGGCTGCCGTCTGGCTGGGCCTTTGGTTCGCCGAACGCCTCAGCCGCCCGGTGGGCCGATTGGCCTATGCGGTGGGTCGCGTCAGCCAAGGCGATCTCGACGTGCAGGTAATCGAAGAAGAAGGCGATGATGAGATTGCCACATTATCGCGCGTTTTCAACCAGATGACGCATCAACTTAAAGGCCAGCGTGAAGCCCTTTTGGAAGGCCACCGCCAAACGGAACAACGCCGCCGCCTGTTTGATTCCGTGCTCTCCAACGTCACCGCTGGCGTGATTGGCTTGGATGCCGAGGGCGATATTGATTTCGCCAACCGCGCCGCCGAACGTCTGCTCGAACTCGCGGACGGTGGTGCCGAGGTGCCACTGGCCGCCGCCGTCCCGGAATTTGCGCCCTTGTTTGAGCGCCTGCGCGAGGTGGGCGGCTCTGTCGTGCAAGAAGAAGTTCGCTTGACCCGCAAGGGCAAGCTAGAAAGCCTTTTGGTCCGCGTCTCGGTGCGACGCAGCGACTCCGGGCGGCTGGAAGGCTATGTTGTGGCCTTCGACGACGTGACCGAACTGGTTTCCGCACAACGCATGGCCGCTTGGGGCGACGTCGCCCGCCGCATCGCACATGAGATCAAAAACCCGCTGACCCCGATTCAGCTTTCCGCCGAACGCATCAAACGCAAATTCAGATCGCAGGTGCAAGACCCCGAGGACCTAGATCAGTATACCGAGGTTATTATACGTCAAACCAACGACTTACGCCGGATTGTGGATGAATTCTCCAAATTTGCCCGCATGCCCGAACCGGACCGACGTGAGACGGATTTAGTGGCTTTGCTGCGCGCCGCCATTATGCTGCAAGAAAATGGCCAACCCACAGTCACCTTCCGCCGGACGTTGATCGAGGGCTCCCTGATGATGGAACTTGACGGCACAATGATCGGGCAGGCGCTGACAAACTTGATTAAGAATGCAGGAGAAGCCATTGAAACCTTGCATGAAAAGTCAAATCCACCAGACCACAAACCGGAAATCCGCGTCAGCTTGACAGTGGACGAGTCTGAAGCGGTTATCCGCATCATGGACAACGGCATAGGCCTGCCACCAGACCGGGCGCGGCTGTTTGAACCCTATGTCACCACCCGTGAAAAAGGCACCGGCTTGGGTCTGCCTATTGTGAAGAAAATCATTGAAGAACATGGCGGTACGCTGACACTTGAAGATGCGCCCGTCTTTGAAAACAACGCCCACGGCGGAGCGATGGCGGTGATCCACCTGCCACGTGCCCCGCGCAAACGGGGCTTGCGCAACACGAGCCAAACCGGCCAGGGGGAAAAATGAGCAATATTCTGATCGTTGACGACGAAAAAGACATCCGCGAACTGATCGGCGATATTCTGAAGGACGAGGGCTATACCATTCGTCTTGCTGCAAATTCCGACGATTGCATGTCCGAGATCAACGCCGAAGCGCCCAGCCTGATGATCCTCGACATCTGGCTGAAAGACAGTCGGATGGATGGCATCGACATTCTGAAAACCGTCAAGCGTGACAACCCGGATATCCCGATCGTAATCATCTCGGGTCACGGTAACATCGAAATCGCCGTGGCCGCGATCAAGCAGGGCGCCTATGATTTCATCGAAAAACCGTTCAACATTGATCAGTTGATGGTGGTGGTCAGCCGCGCCATGGAAACCTCGCGTCTGCGTCGCGAGAACGCTGATCTGCGGCGGCGTGATGTCAGCTCTTCCGAGATGATTGGATCAAGTCCGTCGTTTAGAACTTTGAAATCACAGCTGGAAAAGGTCACTAAGTCCAACGGCCGGGTGATGCTGGCCGGGCCGGCGGGTTCTGGCAAAGAGATGGCCGCGCGCTTCATCCACTCTAATTCCAACCGCGCGAGCGCGCCCTTCATCTCCGTCTCGTCGGCCACGATTGACGCCGACCGGATGGAGGAAGTGCTGTTTGGCCGCGAAACTTCGGATCGCGGTGTTGAAAAAGGCTTGTTGGAACAAGGCCATGGTGGCGTTGTGTACTTTGATGAAGTGGCCGAAATGCCGCTGGGCACGCAATCGAAAATCCTGCGCGTGCTGACCGATCAGCAGTTCATGCGGGTCGGAGGCTCCGATAAAATCCGCGTTGATCTGCGGGTGATTTCCTCGACCAGCCGCGATTTGCGCAGCGAGATCGCCGCTGGCCGGTTCCGGCAAGAGCTGTATGATCGCCTGAACGTGGTGCCCATCGCCGTACCGTCCTTGGCCGAGCGCCGCGAGGATATTCCTGAATTAACAACAACTTTCGTCGATATGTTCCACCGCACCCAAGGTCTGCCGCAGCGCAAACTCACCGAAGAAGCCGAAGCGATGTTGCAGACGATGCAATGGCCGGGCAACATCCGCCAACTGCGCAACGTGATCGAGCGGGTGCTGATCCTGGGCGACGGCACCGGCCCGATTGAGGCGCGCGAGTTGCCGGGGCAGGAAGCGCCAACGGATACCGGCGGGCGCATGGTGCTGGGGGGCGCGATGGCGACCCTGCCTTTGCGTGAGGCGCGCGAAGTGTTTGAACGCGAGTATTTGCTGACCCAAATTAACCGTTTTGGCGGCAATATCAGCCGAACAGCCGGGTTTGTTGGCATGGAACGCTCGGCCTTGCACCGCAAGTTAAAGTCTTTAGGAGTGGTTACCACCGGCAAATCCGGTGGGCGCGGCGACGACGCGGACGAAGACTAAGCCCAGTGTTGCAGAAAGAATCCAAATCAGGAACATCGGCTGCGTATTTAGCGTTTTGCGCTGGAATCTGCCAAGTTTGCGCGACATAGTTAAATATCGGGGCGCGATAGGGCGCGCTTTTCGGTGCGACTGGCGATAAGGATAAAAAAAAATGGCCGCAGACAAACAAAATTTGCAAGACGCGTTTCTCAATCACGTCCGGAAATCCAAGGTTCCGGTGACGATTTTCCTGATCAACGGGGTGAAATTGCAAGGTGTGATCACTTGGTTTGACAATTTTTGCGTGCTGCTCCGCCGCGATGGTCAATCGCAACTGGTCTATAAACATGCGATATCAACCATCATGCCGGGTGGCCCGGTTAACCTATATGAAGGTGAAGACTGATCTCTGATCTGCCAGAAGATGACGATTGGCCGTTTGAAAATGGCCAGATCGACGCCCATTCTACGGCGGCGAAACTTACGCGCGCCTATGTTTTGCACCCCGATCTGAAGTCGGTGAAATCGCGGCGTTTGCCCGAACATGGGCTGGCCGAGGCGGTTAGCTTGGCCGCAGCTCTGCCCGGATTGGAAGTTCTGGGTGCCGAAGTGGTGCGCTTGCCACGGATGCAGCCAGCGACTTTGTTCGGCTCGGGCAAGGTCGAGGACCTTAAGGCCACGATGAATGGGCTTGAGATTGATCTGGTTCTGGTCGATGGTCCGGTGACCCCGGTGCAGCAGCGGAATTTGGAAAAAGAATGGGGCGTCAAACTGTTAGACCGCACCGGTCTGATTCTTGAGATTTTTGCTGACCGCGCCCGCACCCGTGAAGGCGTGCTGCAGGTGGAACTCGCAGCGCTGTCCTACCAACGCACAAGACTTGTCCGCGCCTGGACTCACCTAGAGCGTCAGCGCGGCGGTTTCGGCTTTGTCGGCGGGCCGGGGGAAACGCAAATCGAATCTGACCGTCGGGCGATTGACGATCAGGTCATTCGCTTGAAACGTCAGCTTGACCGCGTTGCCAAGACCCGCGAACTGCACCGCGCCTCGCGCCGCAAAGTGCCGTTTCCGCTGGTGGCTTTGGTGGGCTATACCAATGCCGGAAAATCAACACTGTTTAACCATATGACCGGGGCCGAGGTTTTGGCCAAGGACATGCTGTTCGCCACGTTGGACCCGACGATGCGCGGCGTGGTGCTGCCGTCAGGTCGCAAAGTGATCACCTCGGACACTGTGGGTTTCATTTCCGAACTGCCAACCCAACTCGTCGCCGCCTTCCGTGCCACGTTGGAGGAGGTGCTGGAAGCCGATCTGATCTTGCATGTGCGCGATATCAGCCACCCTGAAACCGCCGAGCAGGCCGCCGATGTGGGTGATATTCTAACGTCTCTGGGCGTCAACAAAGCCGTGCCGATGTTTGAGGTCTGGAACAAGCTCGATCTCGTGGACGCCAGCCAGCGCGAGGCTCTGTTGGTGCAGGCCACCAATCGCGCGGGGGTGTTTCCGGTTTCGGCGCTGACGGGCGAGGGGGTCGATGCCCTTCTTGAAGCGGTATCAACAGCGTTTGAAGAAGAAAAAACCGAGGCTGTGCTTGAGCTTAGCTTCAGTGAGGGTAAGCGGCGGTCTTGGTTACATGATGCTGGAATGGTCCAGCAGGAAACGCAGGACGAATCCGGTTGGCAGATCAGCGTGCTTTGGACGGCAAAGCAGCAAGGCCGTTACCGAGAATTAAAGTAACCGCTGAACAACGCCTCTCAGGGCGTTGTTATTGCGGCGTTTCTGGCGTCAAGATCATATCTCCCACAGCCGCAGCCCGCGCCAATTCGGGGTCCAGCGACATAGGGATATACTCACCCCGCCGCCACAATTCGCTGAGATCATCGTAGAACCGCGACAAAGGATGCCCGGATTGCCCAGTTGCTTGGATGAACACCGAGGAATCCGGGTCGGCGAAATCATAAACCCCGCGGTAGCCGCCAGCATGCACGTTCAGATAAGGGTTCGGCCCGGTGCCTTTGGTGCGACCGCGTAGCAGGGTGGTGTCGCCGCCAGACGTCGATTGCCGGATGTTGACAAAATAGCGCAGCACCGGAACATCGCCCAAAACCGGGTGATCATGCGTCGCCTGATGCGCGTCACCCCAGCGCCAGCTTTCGATGTTCGGGCCGTAAGTCTCGGATAAATCTAGCAAAGCCTGATCCAAGGCAATCCGCGCAATATCGGTGCAAGTCTCAACCGCTGCCGATTGCACCACATCGCACCACACCGACGCGCCACCGATATTGCGGTAAACGCGCTCGATGAATACCGGCTCCGGGTGAGTGAATTGATCCGCCAAGGGGCCGATTTCATCGCGGGTCAGACGGTCTTGCAGCGCGCGCAGCCAAGCCTCGGCGATCAACGGTTCGGGCAGATGTTCGTTCATCTCACCGTTCCATTTTGCCATCAGATCCAAGGCCTTCTGGCGCAGCCGCTCAGGCGTGCCTTCGGCCGCAGGCTCTCCGGTGAACCACAGATCGGCGCCGATCAGCGGCAGCAAATTGCGCGCGGTGGGGCTGACGGTATCCAGCTGCGCCTCAATGAAGCTGTCGCGGGTATGCACCTCACGGGTTTTCATCAGCGCCAGCCAACGCTGAATCCGTTGGGTGTCGCCCCAGTCAAACGACACATGCAGCGGGAAGGGGCGATCCACGGTCTTGTTGTTGGTGTTGCCCAGCAAGCCACTGGTTGGGTTCACAAAACTCGGATTATCAGCATACGGCAGCATCCCGGTCCAGCGGTTTTTGCCCTGCCAACCGGGCGCGGGCATCCGGCCTTGGGTGGCATGCAATGGATCGCGGGCAGCCATCGCACCAATGGTTTGCAGCGCGATGCCGTTCGCATCCGCCAGCATCAGGTTCTGCGAGGGTGCGACGAAGCCTTTGCCCGCCTCAATCGCTTCGGCCACCGAGCCCGCTGACATCAGCTTCATCGCCGCCGTCATCGACGTGTCCGCACCCGACAAAGCCGTCCATTCCAGCGCCGCGACCGATCCTGCGGGGGTCACCGAGGCCAGATCGTAATGCGTCCCCGGCAGGATCGGCCCAGCCTCTGACCAGCGCAGCGTCAGCGTCACCGGATCTTCGCCCTTGATGTTCAAAATCGTCTGCCGCGAGGTGAATTTCTTCGGCCCCTCGGGTGTCAGATACTCCTGCGAATTGGCTGGATTGATTTTTTCGATCACCACATCCTGATCGTCAAGATAGCTCGAGGTCAGCCCCCAACCCAAGCGCTCTGACCGACCGACCAGCACCAGCGGCATTCCCGGTATCGTGCCGCCAATCACCCCACCTGTCGGCAGTTGCAGGCGTGCGAGATACCAGATCGAAGGTGCCGTCAGCCCTAGATGCGGGTCGTTCGCCAACAGCGACCCACCCGCCGCCGCTTTGCCCGGCATCGCGGCCCAAGCGTTCGAGGCCCCGGCAAAATCGCGGGAATGGAATGGCGACAGCGGTGTGTCGAGATAGGCGGTCTTGGTGGTTGCTTGCGCAAAAGCCCCCGGCATCAGGCTGGCGTAGTCAGGCAAAGCGGCGACACCTTGGCCCGGATCATCGGGCAGAATATCCACCAACCGCGCAGGCGGCAGCACCAGCGACATCTGGGCGCGCAAAACCTCATCCTCCAGATGCGAGGACAGTTGCAGCGCCATCAGCTTCAAAATAGCCAGTGAATCCGCAGGCGACCATGCCGCGATCTCATTGGAAAAGAAAAAGAACTCTGGCGCACCCCGGCCGCGCGCACCAAGATTAATCTGCGAAATCCATGCGTTGACGCCCGCTGCGTAAGCCTTCAGCGCCAAAGTCGTACGTTCGTCCTGTACTTTAACCGATTGTTGCGACAACTCGTAGATGTCTAAGCGGCGGACCAATTCGTCAATCTTCACCGTCCGTGGCCCGAAAATCTCGGACAGCCGGCCTTGCGCCGTGCGCCGCAGCATCGTCATCTGCCACAAACGATCCTGCGCATGGGCGAACCCCAAAGCGAAATAGACATCATCTTCGGTCTTGCCAAAAATATGCGGCACGTCGTTGTTATTCCGCACAATTTCCACCGGGGCAGTGATGCCCTTCAGGGTGAAATCCTCGTTGTAATCCGGCAAGCTGCGGGTCAGCACATAATAGACCAACACCCCCGCCAGCAGCCCCAAAGCCATCAGCCCGGTGAAGATGCGCAAAAGCCAGCGAAAGGCGGTCAACATAAGGCGGAGTCCTTGACGGCAATGGTTGCTTGCCTTCCTAGTCCAAAGCCAGATTAGGGGCAATGTGGGGTGAAGCGATCATGGCAAAACTGGCGTTTTTGGGCCTTGGGGTGATGGGCTACCCGATGGCCGGGCATTTGACCGCTAAGGGCCATCAAGTGGTTGTTTACAACCGCAATCCGGCGAAATCGACCGCTTGGGTGGCGCAGCATGGCGGCGCGTCAGCGGCAACCCCGCGTGAGGCCGCGATGGGTGCCGAATTTGTGATGGCCTGCGTCGGCAATGACGACGATCTGCGCAGCATTTGCCTTGGGCAGGACGGCGCGTTTGCCGGCATGAAAGACGCGGTTTTCGTCGATCACACCACGGTTTCGGCGGCGGTGACGCGCGAATTGTCCGCCATCGCGGCCGCCCAAGGCCTTGGCTTCGTCGACGCTCCGGTCTCGGGCGGTCAAGCCGGGGCAGAGAACGGCGTGCTGTCGGTGATGTGCGGCGGCACCCAATCCGACTACGACAAAGCCGAGCCGGTGATCGCCGCCTATGCCCGGATCTGCCGCCGTCTGGGCGAGTCCGGGGCAGGGCAACTGGCCAAGATGATGAACCAAATCGCCATCGCGGGGCTGGTGCAAGGCTTGGCCGAGGCATTGGCCTTTGGCGAGAAAGCGGGTCTGGATGGTGAAGCGGTGGTCGAAGTGATCAGCCAGGGCGCGGCTGGCTCGTGGCAAATGGCCAACCGTCACAAAACCATGCTGAAGGATAAATTCGATCACGGCTTTGCGGTGGACTGGATGCGCAAAGACCTGAAAATCTGTCTCGAAGCCGCCGACCAGATCGGAGCATCCCTGCCAGTGACCGCTTTGGTCGATCAGTTCTATAAAGACGTGCAGCGGATGGGGGGCAACCGCAATGACACCTCCAGCCTGATCCGGCGGCTGAAATAGGGTTAACGAAAGCGGAATGGCATCCGCTAACCCTTTGATCAGAAATGCGCGGAACAGCTTCCCGCGCGTGTCTGCTTAGACAATAATCCGGGTATATTTCACCCCAGACAGCGTCGCCCCCGCCATCAAGCCCTGCTGGCCGAACACGAAAGCGATCACCGGGTCAAGCTCGGTGGTCTCTTTGCCAATCGAGCCGCCCTCATCCGGCGTTGCATAGCGAATATCGGCGCTGGCCGCCCATCCCGGCGAGCGGCGGAAATCTTGCAACGCCTGATCGGTGGTGAAAAACAGCATATGCGCGTACTGTTGCGCACCGATTTGAAAACCGATCGAGGCTTTGGTGGCCGAATAGTAATCCACCTTGGCGCCCTTGATCTCCAACACGCCGCGGCCGTAAGCGCCGCCAAAGCCAAAGCCCGCTTCGGTCACCAAAGGCATCGTCAAAATCCCGCTGGAGCGGTTCGCCAACTGTTGGGTGCCCGGAAACTTGGAGAACAGATAAGCCTGAGTTTCCCGCACCCGCGCATCAATCTGCGCGCCGCCGTTCGAACCCACGCCATTGCCGATCACCGTGCTCTGGCAGGCCGAAACCAAGCCCACACCCGTCAACGCCAAAAAGCCGCGTCTGGAAAAATCTGTCATATCCGCCCTCACACCTCACAGAGACTCTCATGGCCTCGTTGTGCCAATAGTAGCGCGGTTTCGGCGGCTTGTCATCCGTAACCGCTTAGGCAAGCGCGGCTCCGCCGAGCAGTTTCGCCACCCGCGGCGCGAAATAGGTCAGGATGCCATCACAACCGGCGCGTTTGAACGCCATCAGACTTTCAATCATCGCCGCCTCGCCATCAATCCAGCCGTTTTGCGCCGCAGCTTGGATCATCGCGTATTCGCCGGACACCTGATAGGCAAAGGTCGGCGCGCCAAACATCGCTTTCGCCCGCTGGCAAATGTCCAAGTAAGGCATCCCCGGCTTGACCATCACCATATCCGCGCCCTCGCGCAGGTCACGCTCGATCAGGCGCAACGCCTCGTCACTGTTGGCCGGGTTCATCTGATAGGTCTTTTTATCGCCCTTCAGCGCGCCCGAAGCCCCAACGGCATCGCGGAACGGCCCATAAAACGCCGAAGCATATTTCGCAGCATAGGACATGATCGCCACATTCGTATGCCCATGCGCTTCCAAAGCAGAACGTATCGCCCCAATCCGCCCGTCCATCATATCCGACGGCCCCAGTATATCCGCCCCCGCCTCGGCCTGCACCAAGGCCTGCCGCACCAAGGCCTGAACGGATTCGTCGTTCAGAATGATGCCGTCCTTGACCAACCCGTCATGGCCAAGCGCGTTATAGGGGTCGAGCGCCACATCCGTCATCACCGCAATCTGCGGCACCGCGGCCTTGATCGCGCGAATGGCCCGGTTGGTCAGATTGTCTGGGTTCCAGGCCTCGGCGCAATCTTCGGTTTTCAGACTGGGATCGGTGTAGGGAAACAGGCACATTGCCGGAATCCCCAAAGCTGCCGCGTCCGTGGCCGCTTGCACCACCAGATCCACCGACAAGCGGTTCACCCCCGGCATCGACAGCACCGGCTCAGACACCCCCACGCCATCCCGCACAAACACCGGCCAGATCAAATCGCCCACCGTCAGGGTGTTTTCCTGCACCAAAGCGCGCAACGCAGGGCTGCCGCGCAGCCGACGGAAACGTGACAACGGAGTGGGGGCAGAGATCGGGCGCATTGGTCTATCCTGAAGATGGCAAAAAGGCTTGCGGTTGGTGTCTCTGCCTGACATGGAAATAGCGGCGTCTCAAGCAGACATTCGGGCGCAGGCCAAGGCAGGCTTAAGGCAGTGAGGGCTTAAGGTGAATTTGTATCAGGTCCTGTTTGAATTGATCGACATGCGGTCGTTCTCAAACCTGTGGTATTGGATCATGCTGGCGGTGATGTGGTCATCGGCCAGCCACTGGGTGCTGGGCGTGCCGTTTGATCTGATTTCGCGTGCCCGCCGTCAAGGCGGCGCGTTGCAGGACGACCTAGAGGTTCTGGTGCGGATCAACACCGGGCGGATGCTTTACATCGCGCAAACCGCCGGGGTTTGGTTGGTGGCGTTTTTGTGCTTTATTTTGACCGCCCTGCTGGTTCTGGCGGTGTATTATAAAGTCGAATTCGCCCAAGCCGTGCTGTTCTTGCTGCTGCCAATGAGCTTTCTGTCGGTGCTGTCTTTGCGCACGGCGGGTCTGATCGTGGGCGGTGAAAATAGCGGTGAGGCTTTGCACCGCCGCCTGATCCGTCACAGGATCGCCACCCAAGCGCTTGGCATGGTGTCAATTTTCGTGACCTCGATGTTCGGCATGTATGCCAATCTTTACATCGGCGTGTTGGGGTAGGTCATGGCGGGCGCTGACCGGATCATTCTGGGCGGCGCGCCCGAGGGCTTTGACGCCAAGCTGCTGGCCCGCGAACTTGCGCGCGGAGCTCCGGTTATTCACATCGCCCGCGATGACAAACGCCTAGAGGCGATGCGCGCGGCGCTCAGCGTGATGGCCCCCGAAACCGTCGTGCTCGATCTGCCCGCTTGGGATTGTTTGCCCTACGATCGCATCTCGCCCAACCCCGAGATTCTCGCCCGCCGCATGTCGACCCTTGCGGCTTTGGCCTCGGGATTTAACGGCCCGTTCGTGCTGCTCACCACCCTGAACGCTGCGATGCAGCGCCTGCCAGCCCGCGCGGTGATGCAAACCGCGTCTTTTGTCGCCCGCGTCGGCGACCGGGTGGACGAGCGGCAGCTTAAGGGCTTTCTGGCGCGGATGGGCTTTTCGCCCGTCTCGACCGTGGCCGAACCCGGTGATTTCGCTATTCGCGGCGGTATTGTTGATATTTTTCCACCGGGTGAAGGTGGCCCGGTGCGTCTGGATTTCTTCGGCGACGTGCTGGATGGCGCGCGCCGCTTTGATCCTGTCACCCAGCGCACCACCGAAAAGCTAAAAGCGGTCGAATTCGCGCCGATGTCCGAAGTGATCTTGGACGATGCCGCGATTTCGCGATTCCGGCAGAACTACCGCGTCGAATTCGGCGCGGGCGGCTCGGACGATCCCTTGTACGAGGCGGTCTCCGCAGGCCGCAAACATCAGGGCATGGAGCATTGGCTGCCGTTCTTCCACGCAGGTCTTGAGACGATTTTCGATTATCTGCCTAAGGCTTCCGTGCTGCTGGATGATCAGGTCACCGCCGCCCGCCTGTCGCGCTGGGACGGCATTGCCGATCAATACGATGCCCGCCACGAGGCGATGAATGCCAAGGGTCGGATGGATTCGGTCTACAAGCCTTCCGCGCCGGGGCTTTTGTATCTTGACGATACCGCATGGGAAGCCGCCGTGGCCGATCACCGCGTCGTGCAACTGTCGCCGCTGCCAAAAGCCCCGGGGCCGGGGGTGCTGGACGCACAAGGCCGCATTGGCCGCAGCTTTGCACCCGAGCGCCAGCAGGAAAATGTAAGCCTTTTCAGCGCACTGTCAGCGCATATTAAAGCATTGTCTCAGGATGCGCAGGTGGTGATTGCGTCTTGGTCTGATGGCGCGCGGGAACGGCTGAAAGGCTTGCTGGACGATCAAGGTCTGCATGGCGCAAAGGAAATCAAAGACTTCCGCGATCTGCCCGAAGGCCGCGGTGGCCTCTACCTGATGATCTGGGCGTTGGAGGCCGGCTTTACCGCCCCCGGCCTTGCAGTGATCTCGGAACAGGATGTGCTGGGCGACCGTCTGGTCAGCAAACCGCGCAAAAAACGCAAGGCTGATAACTTCTTGCGCGAAGTCGACACTTTAAGCGTAGGCGATCTGGTGGTGCATGTCGAACATGGCGTTGGCCGCTATCTGGGCTTGGAAACCATCACCGCCCTTGGCGCGCCACATGCCTGCGTCGCCTTGGAATATGCGGAAAACGCGAAACTTTATCTGCCGGTTGAGAATATCGAACTGCTCAGCCGCTACGGCCATGAAGAAGGCCTGCTCGACCGTCTCGGTGGCGGCGCATGGCAGGCGAAGAAGGCTAAACTCAAGCAACGCATCCGCGAAATCGCCGATAAACTGATGCGCATGGCGGCGGAGCGGGCGCTGCGCCACGCGCCGATCTTGGAAGCGCCGCACAGCCTATGGGAGGCTTTTGCCGCCCGCTTCCCCTATACCGAAACCGACGATCAGCTTTCCGCCATTGGTGATGTGGTGGCCGACCTCGAAAAAGGCAGCCCGATGGATCGCCTGATTGTCGGCGATGTCGGGTTCGGGAAAACCGAAGTGGCGATGCGCGCGGCGTTTGTCGCCGCCCTTGCAGGAATGCAGGTGGCGGTGATCTGCCCCACGACCCTATTGGCCCGCCAACACTACCGCAGTTTTGTTGAACGCTTCCGCGGCTTCCCGATCAACATCAAGCCGCTCAGCCGTTTCGTCTCGACCAAAGACGCCAACATCACCCGCACCGAAATGGCCGAGGGTAGGGTCGATATCGTCATCGGCACCCATGCCTTGCTGGCCAAAGCCATCCGCTTCAAAAACCTTGGCCTGTTGGTGATCGACGAGGAACAGCATTTCGGCGTGACTCACAAAGAACGCCTGAAAGAAATGCGCTCCGAGGTTCACGTGCTGACCCTGACCGCAACACCGATCCCGCGCACGCTGCAACTGTCGCTGACAGGCGTGCGGGATCTGTCGATCATCGCCACGCCACCGGTCGATCGTCTGGCGATCCGCACCTATATTTCCGAATTCGACACCATCACCATCCGCGAAGCCCTGCTGCGCGAACGCTTCCGCGGGGGTCAAAGCTTCTACGTTGTCCCGCGCATCTCTGATCTGCATGACATCGAGGATTTCCTGAAAACCCATGTGCCGGAGGTCAGCTATGTCATCGCCCACGGCCAGCTTGCTGCGGGTGATCTGGATGAGCGGATGAACGAATTCTACGACGGCAAATATGATGTGCTGATCGCCACTTCTATCGTCGAATCCGGTCTGGATATCCCCAGCGCCAACACCATGATTGTGCACCGTGCCGATATGTTTGGTCTTGGACAGTTGTACCAAATCAGGGGCAGGGTCGGGCGCTCGAAAACCAGAGCCTATTGTTATCTCACTACAAAACCCCGCGCACCACTGACGCCGCAGGCCAACAAGCGCCTGCGCCTGATGGGGTCGCTGGATAGTCTGGGTGCCGGCTTTAACCTTGCCAGCCACGACCTTGATCTGCGCGGCGCGGGTAACTTGCTGGGGGAAGAACAGTCCGGCCACATCAAAGAAGTCGGCTATGAACTCTACCAAGCCATGCTGGAAGAGACGATTGCCAAGATCAAATCCGGCGAACTCCAAGGCCTGAGCGCCGTTGACGATCAATGGTCACCGCAGATCAATCTTGGCGTTCCTGTGATGATCCCCGAAGCCTATATCCCTGATCTGGATATCCGTCTAGGCCTCTATCGCCGCCTGTCCAGTCTTGCCACCAAGGTTGAACTTGAAGGCTTCGCTGCCGAATTGATCGACCGTTTCGGTCCGATCCCCAAGGAAGTGAACACCCTGATGCTGATCGTGCGCATCAAGTCGATGTGCAAGCGCGCCGGGATTTCTCGCATTGATGCAGGCACCAAAGGCGCCACCGTGCAATTCCACAATGACAAATTCGCCAACCCCGCGGGACTGGTGGAATTCATCAAAGCCCAAGGCCCGGCGGTGAAGATCAACGGCAACAAGATCGTGCTGATGGGCGAGATGAAGTCGGAATCCGACCGTATCAAGGGCGCGTTCAACATCGCCCGCGATCTGGCGGAAAAGATCGTCAAACCCAAGGGCTGACCCTTAGCCATGAAAAAGCGCGCCCGGTCAGGGGCGCGCTATCACAGATCGAACCTATAGATCAGCGCTTGATCACCTGCATCAGCGCCAGCGCGCCCGCGACAAACACCGCCACCCCTGCCATCAGCGGCAAGGCCGTGCCGTCAAACATCAACCCCA
Organism: Cypionkella sp.; assembly: GCF_030652235.1. Taxonomy (GTDB): domain Bacteria; phylum Pseudomonadota; class Alphaproteobacteria; order Rhodobacterales; family Rhodobacteraceae; genus Cypionkella. Next base: position 53,041 of record NZ_JAUSBA010000051.1, on the reverse strand, counting down.
CCGGCACCGCCAGCACCACCGAGGCCACGGTCGCCACCGAAGTCATCACCGAAGCCGCCAGCCCCGCGATGTGGCCGACAGGCTCCATCGCCAGCGCATTCAGGTTGCCCATCGTCATCGACATCATCGAAAACAGGCCAATGCTCCAAACAATATGCAACGGAAACGCCAGAAGCTCTGGCATCGTGCCCGTAGCCATCAGCGCCAGCAGCAGCAAGGTCAGCCCCAGCACCGATGCATAGGCCGCCATGATCACCGGGCGCATCCCGATACGCATCACCACACGCGAGTTGATGATGCTGCCCGAAGCCGAACCCAAGGCGATGAAAGCAAACCACAGGGGAAAGCTTTCGGCACGGTCAAAGCGTTGCTCAAAGATGCCTTGCATCGAGGACAGGCTGGCAAACAAAGCCGCCATCGTCAGCGTCTGGGCTGCAATCGAGATCACCACGATGCGGTGGGTGAACAATTCCTTCGTCGCCGCCACCAGCACGCCAAAATCCAAAGGGCGTCGGTGTTCCACAGCCAAAGTCTCATGCTGGCGCAGACCGAACCACAGCATGACCACCGCGACGATCAGGATGTAGACGAGGAAAATGCTCTGCCAACCCGCAATCGCAATGATACCTTGCCCCATCAAGGGCGCGACCGCAGGCACCATGATGAACACCATCATCACGAAACTCATGATCTTGGCCATCTCGCGGCCCTTGAACTGATCGCGCATGATTGCCATCGACACCACGCGGGCAGCAGCCACCGACATGCCTTGCAGCACGCGCGCGATCAGCAATGTGTCGAGTGAATTGGCGAAATAGCACGCCAAAGCCGTCAGCGCATAAAGGCCCGCACCTGCATAGATCACCGGTTTGCGGCCATAGGAATCCGACAACGGCCCGACAAACAACGTGCCCAGCCCCATGCCAAACACGAAACTGGTGATCACCAACTGCGCGCGATTGGGCGCATCCGGCGACAAAGTCCCGGCGATTTGCGGCAGCGCGGGCAGCATCGCGTCAATCGAGATCGCCACCATGGCAAATAAAGCGGCGGTCAGGGCGATAAACTCGCCCTGCGAGATACGTTTGGTTGGGGTCATGTTTTACTTACTTTCCTCAGCAGCTTTCGCCACCAGTTCTTCAATCACCTGTGCCCAAACCTCGGGAGGTTGTGCGCCAGAGACGACATATTGTTGTGCAATCAGAAACGTCGGCACCGCCGTGACGCCCTTTTTGCGCGCATCCACGTCGCGGGCGCGCAGATCATCGATATCGGCATCGGTTGCCAACAGCCGCGCCACAGCCTTCGGGTCCATGCCGATTTCTTCGGCGATATCGCAAAGTTCCTCGCTATCGCCAATATCACGGCCATCGCGCCAATAGGCCCGGAACAAGGCCGAAACCATCGCCGCCTGCTTGCCCTCAATCCCCGCCCAATGGATCAAGCGGTGCGCGTTCATCGTATTGGGCAGCATTTCGGGCTTGTCGGGGTCCATCGCCACCCCGGCCTCTTTGGCAATCTGACGCAACCGATCATGGATCGCATCGACCTTGGCCTCACCGCCCAGACGCTTGGCCAGATAGGGCCGCTTTTCAACGCCTTCTGCAGGCATATCCGGGTTCAACTGAAACGGATGCCACGCAATCACAAACGGATGATCAGCATGGGCTTCCAAAGCCCGGTCCAGATGGGCTTTGCCGATCAGACACCACGGGCACACCGGATCAGAGAAAATATCAAGGCGGATCATCGTAAGGCTCCGAAAGGGCCATTCAAACCGAATGGTTCAGATGGATACCGCCATCCACCTGCCGCCGCAATCCGCCATCCACGCACAGCCCGTTGCATTGGTTGCACGCAAGGCTGCTATGCCGTATGGGAAAGCCATGTCCAGTGACCCCAAACGCATGATCCGCATTGCCCGCGAGTCGGGTCACGACGCTGGCCAGACTGTGCCAGAGCCGCTCGATCTGGGTATCCGTGTGCGCGAGTTGCGCAAGGCCAAGGGCTGGACGCTGGAGCAAGCCTCGGTCCAGGCGGGTTTGGCGCGATCCACCCTGTCAAAGATCGAAAACGGCCAGATGTCGCCGACTTATGACGCGCTGAAAAAGCTTGCACAGGGCATGGCAATCTCGGTGCCGCAACTGTTCACGCCCGCGCAAGCGCCGCAAGTGTCTGGCCGCATCGTGGTGACAAAATCCGGCGAAGGCCAAGCCCATGCCACCACCACTTACGAGCATGAACTGCTGGCAGGGTCTTTGACCAAAAAGCAGATGCTGCCCTACCGCGCCACCATCCGCGCCCGCGCGATGGAGGATTTTGACGGCTGGGTGCGCCATGAGGGCGAAGAATTTCTCTACGTCCTCACCGGGGTGATCCGGCTTTACACCGAGTTTTATGAACCCGTCGATCTGCGCCGCGGCGACAGTGCCTATTACGATGCCTCGATGGGGCATAACGTGATCAGCCTGTCCGAAGACGATGCGACCATTCTTTGGGTCACCTCACTGGCGTGAACCGATCTATGGCGGTACCAAAACGCCCCAAACCGAAAGAAAACTTTGCGGTGCAGAGTTTTCCGGTGCGTTGCTCGTAAGGCGGAGCGCCGTTGAGCAAGGGGTGTGCCGCCGCAAACTGTCGCTATGAATCGGGGCGCGCCTGACGGGGCAGGCAGGCGCGCCTCGATTTGTCTGCGGCCAAATCGGGCAAGTTCCCAACTCACAGCGCCGAGATGAAGATGCAATTCACACCGTCTGCTCCCTTGACCCTGCGCTTTGAACCATATCACTGTGGCCCATCCTTGCTGAGGGGCGAGGAGGGGGGAAGTTGATGCGTCTGGCCTTGCTGACGGATATCCACGCCAATCGCGAGGCGTTTGAGGCTGTCTTGGCAGACCTTGCGCAGCGTCAGATTGATCGGCTGGTGTTCCTCGGCGATATCGTCGGCTACGGCCCCGATCCCGGCTGGTGCATTGATCAGGTCGAATCCTTGGTGGCGAAAGGTGCGATCGCCCTGCGTGGCAACCATGACCGCGCCATAGGCACCGCCGACAATATCCTGAACGCCAACGCCCGCCGAGTGATCGACTGGACGGTGAACCGTCTGAATGCCCGGCAAAAGCTGTTCCTGTCCGAACTGCCGTTGACGGTGCAGGATGGCGATACCTTATTCGTGCATGCCTCGGCGAATGATCCGGCCGACTGGCTCTATATCACCTCTGCCGCCACCGCGCGGCCCAGCTTTCTGGTCTGCGATGCGCGGCTGATCTTTTGCGGCCATGTCCACCGGGCCGCACTTTACAGCTGTGATCTGGTGGGGCGGGTGACACATCTTACGCTGGCTCCGGGCCAGCCGATGCCGCTTTTGCACTCGCGGCGCTGGCTGGGCGTGATCGGGTCTGTCGGTCAGCCGCGCGATGGCACCACACTTGCCAGCTATGCGATCTTGGATCGCACGCGCAACGAGTTGACCTTTCGCCGTGTCGGGTATGATGCCACCACCACCGCCCGCAAATCACGCGAAGCGGGTCTGCCAGAGGCGCTGGCGCAGCGTCTGATGAAGGGAATTTGAATGGCTGTCAGACCGCATCCGGGCTTGGAAATCAACGGCTTCACTTTGGGGCAGCAGCTGCACAAAGGTGGCTTTGCGACGATCTGGGATGTCACCCACGCGCTTTACCGCACGCCGATGGTGATGAAAATCCCAACCATCCTAGACGGCTACGACGGCCCGACCATCGTGGGGTTTGAGGTCGAGCAGATGATCATGCCGCGCCTGTCCGGCATTCATGTGCCGCGGGTGATGGGGCAGGGTGATTTCGCGGTGATGCCCTATATCGTCACCGAACGCATCCCCGGCCTCTCGATGTTCCAGTATTTCAAACGCGCGCCGCGCCCCTTGGCCGAGGTGATTGAACTGGCCGCCCGGATGGCCGAAGCCGTGCATGACATCCACCGTCAGCATGTGATCCACCTTGATCTGAAGCCCGACAATTTCCTGCAACGCCCGTCAGGTGAGATGGTGCTGATCGACTACGGCCTGTCGCGCCACGATCAACTGCCCGATCTGCTTGCCGAAGAATTCACCATCCCGATGGGCACCTTCCCCTATATCGCCCCCGAACAATACCTGCGCCAAAGGGGCGATCTGCGCTCTGACCTCTACGCCTTGGGCGCAATGATTTACGAGTTGGCGACGGGCAAAATGCCGTTCGGCCAGCCCGAAAAGCTGTCTCAAGTCAAACAACGTCTGTGGCGCGACCCGGTGCCGCCGCGCGCTTTGCGCCCCGATATCCCTGAATGGCTGCAAGAAATCATCCTGCGCGCTTTGGAAGTCGATCCCGCCAACCGCTACCAATCCGCAGCCCAGATGATCTTCGACCTCGCAAACCCGATGCAAATCCGCCTGACCGCGCGCGGGCATAAGATGCAGCGCGACTCCGCGCTGACCGTATTCAACCGCTGGCGCAAGATGCGCAATCTGAAAGCTTTTGCGGCCCCACCCTCGGTTGCTGCCCAGATCGAGCGCGCGCCGATCCTGCTGGTCGCCGTTGATCTGTCGCCCGAAATGGAACCGCTGTCGCAAGCGATCTACTTGCAGATCAAACGCATGCTGGTCAACCGCCCCGACGCCCGCGTCGCGTGCATCAATGTGATCAAAACCGCACGACTGGGCATTGATCCCGCCACCGACGATGCCGGCACCAACCTGCATGTCGCACGCCTTGTCGGGTTAAAGACCTGGGCCGACGGCATCGATCTAAGCGATGATCGCCTCACCTACACCATCCTCGAGAACACCGACCCGGCCGCGGCCATCATCGACCATGCCGAAGTCGCTCGCGTCGATCACATTCTGATGGGCGCGCGCGGCCATTCCAGCACGCGGCGGTTCTTGGGGTCAGTGTCAGCCAAAGTGGTGGCCGAAGCCGCCTGTTCCGTCACGGTGATCCGGTTGCGCGATCAGCAACCGGACCCTGCCTAAACCCTAGTTGAACCACCCACCCACACGCTGCGCACCCGCCGAGACATCGCGGCCCATGCCATCAACCGTGCCGCAGCCCGCAAGTGCTGCCAGCACCACAATCATCATCCATTTGCGCATGCTCTACTCCTGATACCACCAGACCTCGGGCTGAAACCCCGGCCAGTCGCCGTAAATTGGCAATTTTTCGGGGAAATGCAACCGCTTGGCATGAGCGATGCGGCCAATATTTTGATACCACACCGGCACCACATAGCGCCCCGAGGTCAAGACCCGGTCCAAAGCCTGCACCGCCGTCACAAAATCCGTGCGATCCGTTGACGACAGCATGGTCTGCACCAAGCCATCCACCGCCGGTGAATTGATCCCTGCCCAGTTGCGCGACCCCGGTGCCGCGCCATTGGCCGCCCCCCAATAGCGCAACTGCTCGGTCCCCGGTGACAGCGACAAAGCGATGATCTGCTGCGTCATGTCGAAATCATAAAGGTTGGTCCGCTCGGTATACTGTGCTGCATCCACCGTGGTCAGCTTGGCCGCAATCCCAACCTGCGCCAAAGCCTCGATATAGATATTGGCGGCGGCGATATAATCATCCGCGCCGTTGGTCAGCAGGATTTCAAACGTAAACGGCACCCCCGTGGCATCCTTCAACACCCCATCCTGCACCGTCCATCCCGCCGCTTCCAACAAAGCGTTGGCCTTGCGCAAATTCGCCCGGTTGCTTGGTTTGCCGTCCGAGACTGGCAGTGCGAAGCCCTCAACAGCACCCGGCAGCAGATCAGCCGTATAGGTCTGAAGCAGCGCCAACACTTGCCCCTGCGCCGGGTTGGCGACATCGCCCGCAAGCTCGGAGTTGCTGTAATAGCTGGTGATTCGCGGCACCGCGCCGCCGTTGAGGGTCTGATTGATCAGCTCAAAGTTGAACACGTCCAGCAGCGCCTCGCGGACCCGCCAATCGGCAAAAATTGGCTTACGGGTGTTGAACACAAAGCCGTCAATCCCCGAGGGCCGCTGATGTGGGATCTCATCTTTCACCACATCGCCCGCCACCACAGCCGGGAAGCCGTAGTTCTGCTGCCATTTCATCGGATTGGTCTCGCGGTAGCTGCTCAGATCACCCGATTTGAACGCCTCGAAATGCACATCCGGGTTGCCGAAATACTCCACCCGGATCTCATCGAAATTGTGCATCCCCTTGTAAAACGGCAAAGCCTTGCCCCACCAATCCGGGTTTTTCTTATAGCTGACAAAGCGCCCAGCCTCGAACCTATCGACCACATAGGGGCCAGACCCAATCGGCGGCTCCATCGTGGTGGCGCTGAAATCCCGCCCCACCCACTGCGCTTTCTGCAAAACTGGGCGCAGCCCCAGCAGCAAAGGCAGCTCGCGGTTCTCGGCGCTGAAGGTGAACTTCACGGATCGGACACCGGTTTTCTCGGCTTTCGCCACCGCCTGATACACCGGCGCATAGCGCGGATTGCCCAATGTTCCCAAGGTTTCAAACGACCACAGCACATCTTCCACCGTCACCGGGCTGCCGTCCGAGAATCGGGCAGCCTCACGCAAAGTAAATTCGACGTAGGTGCGCGCCGCATCTGTCTCGACCGATTCGGCCAGAATCCCGTAAAGCGAGAACGGCTCGTCAAAGGATCGGCCCAAAAGCGTCTCAGTGGTGAACAAAGAAATACCACTCGGCGCGCGGCCCTTCAGGATGAACGGGTTCATTGAATCGTAACTGCCGTTCTCGCCCATCACGATGCGGCCCCCCTTCGGCGCATCGGGGTTGGCATAGGGCAGCGACACAAAATCCGGTGGCAGCGCAGGCGCGCCATACATAGCAATGGCGTGCATGGGTTCTGCCTGCGCGAATCCCCCCCCGACTCCACCGATCAAAATCAGCGCCAGACCAAGTCCAAAGCTGCGCAAAAGTGCGAAAATATCCCGGTTCATTCTGGCAACAATCCCCCGCAGCCTGTTTTTACTGATCCCCAATCTATGCGGGCAATCCAACCTTTTCAAACTTTTAACTTGGAGTGCGCCGCCAACAGGGCTATAAGATACTTACTGCTCGATAGGTTTCTTGCCTGTATGAAACCTGCCTCAATAACTTAACGCCCGCCTCGTGCGGGCGTTTTTTTTGGCTTTGGGCTTCCCTTTGCGGATGCAGCATGTAGCATCGATCACAGCAAAAAGCGGGGCACCATGCTTCAGGGAAAACGCGCGATCATCACCGGGTCGAATTCTGGCGTCGGTCTGGGGGTGGCCGAAGAACTCGCTCGTGCCGGGGCCGATGTGGTGCTGAACAGTTTCACCGACCGGGCAAAAGATCACGCCTTGGCCGCCGATCTGGCCGCATTAACATAACCGGCCTAAGCCCTTGCAATCCCATAATCCGCGCCCTTGTCCACGTCTGGACAGCAAGGCATAGCCTGGATGCAACCCAAAACTATTTCGCAGCCAGTGCCGCCACAGTTTCCTTCGGCTGCGGATAAACCAACCCCGCCGAGACGATCATTTTCACCGCCTCATCCGCCTTCATATCCAGAAAAATCACATCGCGCTCGGGCACGAACAACAGCATCCCCGAGGTCATCGGGGTCAGGCCGACAAACACCGCCACCATCGGCGTGCCGCCCGGCAGTTTGGCGGCAATCTCGCCCTTCGGGGTGGTCGCCACCATCCCCACCGCCCAATAACCTTCGCGGGGAAATTCAACCAGACAGGTGCGGTCGAAACTTTTCTCAGACTTGGCAAAGAACGTCTCGGTGATCTGTTTCACCCCCGAATAGATCGAGCGCACCAGCGGCACCCGGTCCACCACCATTTCGGCCTGCCGCATCACCGTGCGCCCGATCAACCCGCGCGCCAGCCAGCCGACGAGGGCGGTGAACACCAAAAACACCAGCACGCCCACACCGCGCACCGGAAAATCCACCTCAGGGCCGAACCAGCCGTGCAGGAAAGCCTCGGGCTGATAATTGGTGGGGATCAGCGGCAGGATCCAGCCATCAATATAGCCGATCACCCCCCAGACGACATAGATCGTCAAACCGACCGGCAGCACCACGACAAGGCCCGTCAGGAACGAGGACCGAAAGCCGGCAAGCATCGAGCGGCGCGGATGTGGGTCAGACATGAAGGCTCCTTGGTTTCCCCGGCAACCTAAGCAGCCGCCCACATCATCACAATGGCCTTAGCCGCGCTGCGCCACGATTTCGCGCGCAATCGCCGCCCCCAGCCGTGCGTTGTTCAAAACAAGGGCGATGTTGGAGACCAGCGAGCGGCCAGCGGTCAGCTCAAAAATGCGGTGCAGCAGGAAGGGGGTGACTTCTTTTGCGGCGATGCCTTGGGCGGCAGCCTCGGTCAGCGCCTGCTCAATCGCTGGATTGATTTCGTTGCGCGGAATTTCATCGGCGAGCGGGATCGGGTTGGCGACCAGTTGCCCCCCCGGCAGACCCAACCGCGTCCGCATCAACTGCGCCGCCGCAATCTCTGCCGCCGTATCCATCCGCAACGGCGATTTCAGCCCGGAATCGCGCGACCAAAATGCCGGAAACGCATCTTGCCCGAAGGCAATCACTGGCACGCCCTTGGTCTCCAGATATTCCAGCGTTTTCGGCAGATCGAGGATGGCTTTCGCCCCCGCTGCAATCACCGTGACAGCAGTTTCACCGAGTTCCGGCAGATCAGCCGAGATATCGAACGAGGTTTCCGCCCCGCGATGCACGCCGCCGATCCCACCGGTGGCAAACACATCAATCCCGGCCAGCTTGGCGCAGATCATCGTGGCCGCCACCGTCGTCGCCCCGACAGCCCCCTTGGCAATACACGCCGCAATATCGGCGCGCGAGATTTTCATCACCTCGGGCGCTTGCCCCAAAGCATCGAGTTGCGCATCGGTCAGCCCGATCAGGATACGCCCGCCCATCACCGCAATCGTAGCGGGTGTGGCGCCATGCGCGCGGATTTCGGCCTCAACCGCCCGGGCGGCTTCGACGTTTTGCGGGAACGGCATGCCATGGGTGATGATGGTGGATTCCAGCGCTACAATGGCAGTACCTGCGGCACGTGCGGCGGCGACTTCGGGCGAAAAGCTGAGCAAATCGAGGGTCATGACGGTTGTTCTCCTGAAACATAGATGGCGGCGGCGGCCAAGGCGGCGGCAAGTGCGGCCTCACGCGGGCTGCCTTGGCGTTCTGCGACGATATGGGCGGCCATGAATGTGTCGCCCGCACCGGTAATCCTTGTGACCATCACCGGCGGCGGGGCGGCGGTGATCACCCCTGCACCCTTGCGGCCTTCGGCGCAGGGCTTGCCGCCATGCGTCACCAGCACATGCGCGGCACCATGCGAAAGCAGCCCCTCTGCGGCATCAAAGGCAGTCTCATAGCGGGCATGGCAGATCAAACCGGCTTCTTCGAGGTTCACATAAAGTGTCGCGCGGGGGTGGTTCAGCAATGGCAACAGACGCTCGGCTTTGCCGGGGCTTGCGGGGGCGACGCGCAGATCGGCGCAGGCGAACAGCGGCGAATGGGCGATCTCGGACAACAGTGCAACAGTCAGATTGCCGTCCAACGCGACCATGCCGGACCAAGGCGCATCCACGGTTCCCAAGCGACCATCCGCCAAGGGCCGCAAGATCTTATCCCCCGCCGCCTCCAGCGAATGTGCGTCGGCAATCGCGGCGATCAGGCCATTCGCACCCTCAATCGCCAAATAACGGTCGGTCGGCAGGTCTTCTGATCGGTAAAGGTGATCTGTCACCATGCCCATGCGCTGACAGGCGGCGATCAACTCATGGCCTTCTTCGTCTTGGCCGACCGCAGAAAGCAGGGCAGGGGTCAGACCAAAGCGGCTCAGCGTCATCGCGATGTTCATAGCCACACCACCGGGCAGCCGGGTGATCCGCCCCGGTACGTCCGAGCCAAGCCGCATCGCAATCGACGAGCGGCCAATGATGTCCCATAATACGGACCCGATGCAGAGGATGTCAGGTGTCATGCGGCTGTCATCGCAAAGTTGGCGCGGAAACTCAAGACGGCGCGCTTGGGCTTGCCCCTTTGCCGGTGTTAAGCCAGCTTGCTGTTGGCGCTACATCGTGCAAATTCTATGAAGCGCTGATTTTTGCCCAATCCACTTGCATCCCTGCCGACCTTCGTCTAAAGCCGCTTCACTTCACAGGTGAGGCTTGGGCTTTGCGGGGAGAAATCCCGTAAACTCCGCCGGTTGGACCGTAAGGTCTGAGACAGCTTCACCGAGGATTGAAACCGGAAAAGGATAAGACATGGCTCTACCCGAGTTCTCCATGCGTCAGCTGCTTGAAGCAGGCGTTCACTACGGCCACCAGACCGCACGCTGGAACCCCAAAATGGGCCCGTATATCTACGGCGACCGCAATGGCATCCACATTCTCGACCTGACGCAGACCGTTCCTTTGCTGGATCAGGCGCTGAAAGTCGTGCGCGACACCGTCGCCAAGGGCGGCCGTATTCTGTTCGTTGGCACCAAGCGCCAGGCACAAAAGCCGGTGGCCGAAGCTGCCGAGCGTTGCGCACAATTCTACATGAACCACCGCTGGCTGGGTGGCACGCTGACCAACTGGAAAACCGTTTCCCAGTCGATCGCGCGCTTGAAAACCATCGACGAACTCTTGGGCGCAGGCGGCGAAGGCCTGACCAAGAAAGAGCGTTTGATGATGGAACGCGACCAGTCCAAACTGCAAGCGTCCTTGGGCGGCATCCGCGAAATGGGCGGCACCCCGGATCTGATCGTGGTCATTGATGTTGGCAAAGAAGATTTGGCGATCTTGGAAGCGCAAAAACTGGGCATCCCGGTTGTCGGCATCGTCGACACCAACAACTCGCCCAAAGGCGTGACCCACGTGATCCCCGGCAACGACGACGCCGCGCGTGCAATCCAGTTGTATTGCGAGCTGATCGCTAAAGCTGCTCTCGATGGTATGTCGGCCCAAATGGGCGCTGCGGGCATCGACCTTGGCGCTTTGGAAAACGCACCGGAAGAAGAAGCGATCGCTGACGCCTGATAGGGCTTTACGCGACTGATACACGGCGGGGATACGGCTTAGGCCCGGTTCCCGCCGCACTCATTTGTTGAATTTCAGGAGACTGAACATGACCGTAACCGCTCAAATGGTTAAAGAACTGCGTGATTCCACCGGCGCAGGCATGATGGACGCGAAGAAAGCCTTGGTTGAAACCAATGGCGATATGGAAGCTGCGGTCGATTGGCTGCGCACCAAGGGTTTGGCGAAAGCCGCCAAGAAAGCTGACCGTGTCGCCGCCGAAGGTCTGGTTGGCATCGCCGTTTCTGGCGGGCGTGGCGTGGCTGTCGAGATCAACTCGGAAACTGACTTTGTGGGCAAGAACGCTGACTTCCAGGCGATGGTGCACAACATCACCAAAACCGCTTTCCGCGCGCAAAATCTTGAAGATCTGAAGAATGCCGATCTGGCGGGTCAGCCGGTTCACATCGTGATTTCCGAAGCGGTGGCCACCATCGGCGAGAACATGAACCTGCGTCGCATGGCCTCGATCGAAGGCGATCATGTGGCAGCATATGTGCATAACTCGGTTGCTGACGGCCTTGGCCGCATCGGTGTTCTGGTGGCTATCAAAGGCAGTGAACATACCTTCGCCAAGCAAGTCGCGATGCATGTCGCCGCCACCAACCCCCTTGCCTTGTCCGAAGCTGATCTTGATCCGGTTGTGGTCGAGCGTGAATTGGCGGTGCAAACCTCCAAAGCGCTGGAAGAAAATGCAGCTTCCGCCAAACCAAAACCCGATGCGGTGATCCAGAACAACATCATTCCCGGCCGTATGAAGAAATTCTTGGCTGAGAACACCCTGATGGGCCAGATGTTCGTGATGAACCCAGAAATCACCGTCGCTGAAGCTGCAAAGCAAGCCGGCGTTGAAATCATCGGTTTCGTCCGTATGGGCGTCGGCGAAGGCATCGAGAAAGAAAAAGAAGATTTCGCTGCAGAAGTCGCAAAGATGGTTTCGGCCTGATCTTTTCGGCAGATTTTAGGGCAGGGGGCTGGTGGCAACACCAGCCCTTTTGCTTTCAACCACTATATATTGTGGAATTCGTCCTAAAATAGCCGCCAAAACACAAGTCATTCCCAACGGGGAAGAATCTCGGGCTTTTACAAAGTGCATTGGCACAGCGTAAAATCAACACCAAAAAGAAAAACGGCACAGCTCTGGGGGCTGTGCCGCTCTGTGCTGCACCACGGGGATGAGGACCAGCACGGCTTTGGCACTACGGGCAAAATAAGCCGCAAAGCCAGTCTCGGGCGGGGGAAGGCCCCCAATCTGCGCAGGGATGCCGGTGTTTGAAAATGCAAACTGACATCGCCTGACGTCCCAAAGGCCGAAGCCTTTACTCACGGAACTGTGACAGAATGTCAGCTTACCTAAGGGAAGCCTAGTCGGGGAATCCTTACCTTGCGGCCACCGGAACAGGGCTGGCATCGGTTGGATTGCGTTGAAAGATCAGGTTCATTAGGGCTGCTTTCGCCACAGCCTGCGCGGTGGTGTCGACCGACAAAGTCTCGCGCGCCAGCCGCAGATGTTTCTCAATCATCGCGGCCGACACGCCCATCAGCAGCGCCACATCCTGACTGGTCTTGCCATCAGCAATCCATTCCAAAGCCTCACGCTGGCGGGTGGTCAAGGCCCGGCGACGGTTGGAAAACGGCAGTTGGATCAGCCGCAGATGCAGCATATTGGCGACGGCCAGCAATTCATCATGCTTCTCGGCAAACAGCGCATCTACGGCTTCCACGCTGATCCCCGGATCGGCGATCAGCCCCAGCGCACCCTTGGCCCGCGCCGAGGTTTCCGGAAAACTGATGGAAATCCCAGCAGTTATGCCCATAGCCACGTTGTGCTTCACCGTCTCGATTTCCTCAGGCGTCAGCTTGCCCGCAAGCATCGCTTCGCGCACCCAAGTCCAGGTGCAGGCTCCTTCATTGTTCTGCGCCCAACGAAACGCCGGCGTTTTGGCATAGAAGCCATTACGGAAATAGCCCCTGGCATAGGCCTCAGACCCCGTGGTCAGAAACAGCGCGTCATCCGGATCGCCAATCGTGCGGGTCGATCGAAACCGGGTGAAGCCATAGTTCACCAGCCCGAACCCCAGCGAGGCAAAATACCGCGTCGCCAGCCGCCAGACATCGTCGGCACTGGTGCTTTGCGCAATACTCACCAACAGCGCATAACCTGCTGTCACGATCTGTCCTGTCTGGCTGTATCCCCGGTGCGATTGTTAGGCACTTCTCCGCCGCAAGTCGAGCAGAATGCAGGGCAGGGTTGTGCGCTAGGCGATGGCCGCCGCCCGAATTGCCGCAATGTTCACCCCGTAAGGTGCAGGATTACCCACCGAGCCGCCCTTGAACACCGCAGATCCCGCGACCAGTACATCCGCGCCAGCTGCCACCACCAAAGGCGCTGTCTCTACGGTCACGCCGCCGTCAATCTCAATATGGATCGGGCGATCGCCAATCATTTTGCGCAGGGCCCGCACTTTATCCAGCTGCGAATGGATGAACTTCTGCCCGCCAAAGCCCGGGTTCACCGTCATGACGCAGACCATATCGACCAGATCAAGTAGATGCGCCACAGCGTCAATACCCGTGCCTGGATTGATCGCCAGTCCAGCCTTTTTCCCCGTCGCGCGAATGGCTTGTAAGGTGCGGTGAATATGCGGCCCAGCCTCCAGATGCGCCGAGATCAGATCCGCGCCAGCCTCAGCAAATGCCTCAATATAAGAGTCCACCGGAGCGATCATCAAATGCACATCCATGAAGCCCTTGATATGCGGCCGGATCGCCGCACAGGTCGCCGGGCCAAAGGTGATGTTCGGCACGAAATGCCCATCCATCACATCGACATGCACCCAATCCGCACCCTGATCTTCAATCGCGCGACACTCCGCGCCAAAGTTGGCAAAGTCGGCAGCAAGGATAGAGGGCGCGATCTTGATCTGGCGGCTAAAGGTCATCGCATATTCCATCTGGGGCAAGTTGCTGGTTCATAGCCCAATTCACGCAGTTTGGTCCAGTACTAGATCGGATACATATTACATAATATTGATTACAGGATAAATTGTTGTAACTGGGGACATTCTCCTTAATGTTTTTTGATATCAGAGATTTGGTGCACCCAGCACGATTCGAACGTGCGACCTTCGCCTTCGGAGGGCGACACTCTATCCAGCTGAGCTATGGGTGCCTACGATTGCTATAACTGTTACTGCCTTGGGCTGCAACGCGAAATTAGCCAAAAAGTTCGTGGCACAACTCCAAGGCCGAGATCAGCGCGTCGACTTCCGCTGTGGTGTTGTAAAGCCCGAACGACGCCCGGCATGTTGCCCCAAGCCCATAGTGCTGCATCAACGGCATAGCACAATGCGTGCCCGCCCGCACCGCAATGCCGCGCTTGTCCAGCACAGTCGAGATATCATGCGCATGGGCTTGACCTTGCAGCGTAAAAGAGAAAATCGCGCCTTTGGTGTCCGACGTTCCCTGCACGGTCAACCCGTTCAATCCAGCCAGTTTCGCCCTCGCATAATCGCGCAAACCGAGCTCATAGGCGGCGATATTCGCCATACCAAGACCGGTCAGATAGTCCAGCGCCACGCCCAGCCCGATTTGCTGCACGATGCCCGGCGTGCCAGCCTCAAACTTCATCGGGGGGTCGTTGTAGGTCACGCTGTCGCGAGTCACCTCGCGGATCATATCGCCGCCACCAAGAAATGGCCGCATCTCGACCATCCGGTCGGCCTTGATGAAGATCGCGCCGGAACCGCTTGGCCCGTATAACTTATGTCCGGTTATGGCATAGAAATCGCAGCCAATGGCCTGCACATCCACCGTACTGTGCACCGCCGCTTGGCTGCCATCGACCAGCACCGGAACTCCCCGCTCTTGCGCGCCCCGACAGATCGCAGTGACATCAACAACGGTTCCTAACACATTGGACATATGGGTAATTGCGATCAGTTTGGTGCGCGGGGTGATCGCATCCAGTACCGCTTGCGGGTCTAGATCACCCTTGGTGTCAACCTCGACCCATTTCAGCACCACGCCCAAACGTTCACGCAGAAAATGCCACGGCACGATATTGGCGTGATGCTCCATGATCGACAGCACGATCTCATCACCTGCCTGAAACCGCGGTGCCGCCCAAGCGTAGGAAATCAGATTGATGCCCTCGGTCGCCCCCGTGGTGAAGACAATCTCATGCTCGGAGCCTGCGTTCAGAAACCGCGCGATCTTGCTGCGCGTGGCCTCATACTTGTCAGTCGCAAGATTAGAAAGGTAGTGCAAGCCCCGGTGAACATTGGCATATTCCATCGAATAGGCTTGGTTTATCGCAGCAATCACCACTTGCGGCTTTTGCGCCGAAGCCCCATTATCCAGGTAAACTAACGGTTTGCCATTGACCTGCCGCGACAAGATCGGGAAATCGCTGCGAATTTTCGCGATATCGTACATGATCAGCCTTTCATTCCCACCAGCGCGATCGCGAGCAAGACCGAGACGGCAAGCACCGTTCCGATAATGCCAAACAGTACTTTTGCAGCCGAAGCAAAGCTGTGCATCTCGGCGATAAAGTTGGATAAAACCCACACAAACAATACCATACCGAACAAACCTATGGCGGAAGCCAACGAGGGCGACACCACCATCATCACGATCTGCGCCAGTTGCAGCAAACACAGCAACGCTTCGGTCCATGCGATCAACACAAGTGCATCGGCAAAGCCGCCAAGCCCACCAAACATCCGCCCCACGCCTTGCGCAAGCATCGCCATGATCACCATCACGACGGCTTGCAGAGCCGCCACCTGAAGCGGATTTTGCAACATGGCCAAGATGCTAGGCTCGATCATACTGGGTTCAGCCTGATCGGGTGCCAGCAGCAAAGACACCGTGGCAAGCAGGGCTGAGAGCACCGCCATCAACGCCGTCATCAGCCAGACCGTTGAAAGCGGCAACCGCAAGCCCAACAAATGTCGCGCCGCCGCGCGTGGGTTTTGCACGGTCAACTGCATGACATGCCTGAGTTCAGCCTGCATCGCCACGCCCCGCTTCCCGCAACATCGAAATCCAGATCCAGAGAAAGCCCAGGCCGACCACGACCGCCACCAGATTGGCTTGCAAACCCGGCCCGATCATCCCGGCGACCAACCCCTGCAACAGCATCCCCGGCGTCACCGCCAAAAGCGACGAAAACAGCGCCAGACGCGCAGAGAAATAGCTGCCCTGCCCGCGCATTGCCTTTGCGATCCAATGGCTTACGGCTGCCAGCAGATAAAAGAAGGGGACCAAAGCCAGCAGTGCCAACCCCGAAGCCACCAGCCGCTGCACCATCGGCACCTCGGGCTGCAGTACGGTTTGGCGCGACAGGAACGGCCACAGCGACACGAAAGCCAGCAGCAAAAATGCCACCAGCAGGCTGAAGGCGAACGGCTCAGATTTGGGCCGCTGCAAATGCCGCCGCATCACCGCTTTCGGCTGCCGCCATGCCTGCACGATATCGGTTGTGACTGACATTTAATGCTCGTGACGCGCCAGCCAGCTTTGCAACCGCTGCCGGATATCGTCGGAAATCACCTCATCTTCAATTTCCGAAATCGCCTCGGCCAAGAACGCCAGCACCAGCAGCGATTGCGCTTGCCGCAACGGCACCCCGCGCGAGCGCAGGTAGAACAAAGCGGTTTCATCAATCGCGCCCGAGGTCGAACCGTGGCTGCATTTCACGTCATCGGCGTAGATTTCCAGTTCGGGCTTGGCCAAAAACTGGCTGTCGCCATCCAGCATCAGCGCCTGACTGATCTGATAGCCATCGGTCTTCTGCGCGCCCTGTTTCACCAGAATCTTGCCCTGAAACACCCCAACCGCGCCGTTTTTCAGCACTTTCTTGAACACTTGGCGGCTTTCGCAGCGCTCGGCGGCATGAGTGATGAATACGGTGTCGTCGTGGTGAAAATCGCCGTCACCCAAAGCCGCCCCAGCGACATGCGCCACCGAATCCGCGCCGAGCAGTTCCAGCACCGCATCATTGCGGGTCAGACGGCCGTTTGCGGTCAGGGTGAAGGATTTGAATGCAGCATTGCGGCCAATGCGGGCAAACAGATGCGTCACCGCTTGCCGTGTATGCGCCCGGCCCTGCGCCCGGATGTGGTGAAAGCGCGCGTCATCGGCGACCTCAATTTCCATCACATGGTTGAAGCGCGCAGCAGCAGCCCCATTCTCGAGAATGGTCACTTCCGCACCGGATTCAACCTTAATGCAGTGATGCAGAATCACGTCAGAAGTCATTGATTTATGGTGATAAATCAAAGAAATAGGTTTAGATGGCGTCTGCGTTACGCGGATCAACAGGCCATCATCCGCAAAAGCCGAATTCAACGCCGCGAATGGCCGCTGCACCGGGCTTTGGCCACGGGCTTCCAGCACGCCATAAAGCGCACTCGCCCAGTGAATATCGGCCTCAGCCGCGTCACACGTCCGCTCAATCTGCACGCCCTCCAGCGCCAGTGCATCCGACTGGCTGGCATCAAACACACCATCGACAAACACGATTTTCAACCGATCCACGCCGCTGAACGGTGCGGGTTCGTCACCCGGATCGAACAGAGTGACCGGGGCGGCCTCGACCGCGTTCAGCCCGGTCGGGTCGGTGTAGCGCCAATATTCATCACGTTTGCCAGGCAGCCCCATCGCGGTCAGACGCGCCAAAGCATCGCTGCGCGCGGCCCCCAGCCAGCCCTGCGGTGCAAAGCTTAAAGCGGCAATCCGCGCCTGCAGCGCATCGTGCTTCGATTGCAAAACCGCCATCAGACACTCTCCGCCAAAAGGTCTGCATAGCCGTTGTTCTCAACTTCCAGCGCCAGCTCTGGCCCGCCGGTTTTGATAATCCGCCCCGCCGCCATGATATGCACAAAATCAGGTTTGATATGGTCGAGAAGCCTTTGATAATGCGTGATAACCAAGAATGAACGCCCTGCCCCGCGCAAAGCATTGACGCCTTCCGCAACCAACTTCATCGCATCGACATCCAGCCCAGAATCCGTCTCATCCAGAATGCACATCTTCGGTTCCAGCATCGCCATTTGCAGGATCTCGTTGCGCTTTTTCTCGCCGCCCGAGAAGCCGACATTGACCGGACGCTTCAGCATTTCAGCATCAATTTGCAGTGCCTTCGCCTTTTCCCGCACCAGTTTCAAGAAATCACCCGCCGAGATCTCCGTCTCATTGCGTGCTTTTCGCTGCGCGTTCACTGCGGTGCGCAGAAAGGTCATATTGCCAACACCGGGGATCTCCACCGGATATTGGAACGCCAAAAACAGCCCCACCGCAGCCCGCGCTTCTGGCTCCATCTCTAGCAGCTCTTGACCTTCAAGCTTGGCCGAACCCTCGGTCACCTCATAGCCATCGCGGCCCGACAGCACATATGACAGCGTCGACTTGCCCGACCCATTCGGCCCCATGATCGCATGCACTTCGCCAGCGCCGATCTTTAGGTTAACTCCGCGCAGAATGACTTTATCTTCTTCTTCAAGTTTGACGTGTAGGTTATTGATTTCGAGCATTTTTCCCTCATTCATCTTTTCACGCAACAGAGCTGCCAAACTTTAGCCAACCGAGCCTTCAAGGCTGATCGCAACCAAACTTTGTGCTTCCATTGCAAATTCCATCGGCAGGGCTTGCAGAACTTCCTTGCAGAAACCGTTCACCACCAGCGCCACAGCTTCTTCCTCGTCCATCCCGCGCGAGCGGCAATAGAACAACTGATCCTCATCCACCTTGCTGGTCGTCGCCTCGTGCTCAACCCGGCTGGAATTGTTCTTTACCTCAATGTAGGGCACGGTGTGGGCCCCACATTTATCGCCGATCAGCAGGCTGTCGCATTGGGTATAGTTGCGGCTGTCGGTGGCTTTCGGGTGCATCGACACCAGGCCACGATAGGTATTCTGCGCCCTGCCCGCCGATATGCCCTTGGAAACAATACGCGATTTTGTGCGCTTGCCCAAATGCACCATCTTGGTGCCAGTGTCGGCTTGCTGGGCATTGTTGGCAATCGCGATCGAGTAAAACTCGCCCTGACTATCATCGCCACGCAGGATGCAAGACGGGTATTTCCAAGTGATCGCCGAACCGGTCTCCACTTGCGTCCACATCACTTTCGCCCGATCGCCCCGGCAATCGGCGCGTTTGGTCACGAAGTTATAGATGCCGCCAAGGCCGTTTTCATCGCCCGGATACCAGTTCTGCACTGTTGAGTATTTCACCTCGGCATCTTCCAAAATCACCAGTTCCACAACCGCTGCATGCAGTTGATTGGTGTCGCGTTTTGGCGCCGTGCAACCTTCCAAGTAGCTGACGTAACTGCCTTTATCGGCAATGATCAGCGTGCGCTCGAACTGCCCGGTGTTCTCGGCATTGATGCGGAAATAGGTCGAAAGCTCCATCGGGCAACGGGTGCCCGGCGGGATATAAACGAAGGAACCATCGGAAAACACCGCCGAATTCAGTGTCGCAAAGAAGTTATCCGACTGCGGCACCACCGAGCCGATGTATTTCTTCACCAGTTCGGGATGTTCCTTGATCGCTTCCGAAATCGAGCAGAAAATTACCCCGGCTTTCGCCAATTCCGCCTTGAATGTGGTACCAACCGACACGGAATCGAACACCGCATCCACAGCGACCTTGCGCTCGCCCATCGTCTCTGCGCCCTCAACTCCGGCCAGAATAAGCTGTTCTTTCAACGGGATGCCGAGCTTCTTATAGGTGGCCAAGATCTTGGGATCGACGTCATCCAGCGATTTCGGTTTCACCGCCATACTCTTGGGTTTGGCGTAGTAATACTGATCCTGATAGTCGATCTTAGGATAGTTCAACATCGCCCAATGCGGCTCTTCCATCTGAACCCAACGCCGATACGCGGTCAGACGCCATTCCAGCATCCACTCGGGTTCTTCATTCTTCGAAGAAATCAGCCGCACGATGTCTTCCGACACACCCTTCGGCGCGTAATCCATCTCAATCTCGGTCGCCCAGCCGTATTTGTAGGTGCCAGACATCGCATGAACGGTCTCGATCGTCTCCCGATCCACCCCATCACGCACTTCCAGATCTAAATCGGCCATCACTATCTTCCTTTTATTCCATGGCGTTGCCGCCTGAAGTTCACGCGACGCGCGAACGTATCCGTTTGTAGTCCCGCGCCCAGGCTTCGGCGAAGCGCAGCACTTGGGTCTCTGTCACATCCGGTCCTAGCGAGATGCGGATCGCCTGACCCGCCGCCGCCTCATCATAGCCCATCGCCTTCAGCACCCGACTGGCGCGCACTTTGCCGCTGGAACAGGCCGAGCCCGCCGATACCGAAAACCCCGCCAGATCCATCGCCATCACCTGCGTCTCGCCCTTCCAGCCCGGCGCGATCAGGTTCAACGTGTTCGGCAACCGCTTCGCCCTATTCCCGACTGAAATAATATCAAATCCCATGGCGGACAATGCTGAATCTAGAATATTTCTAATTTCCGCCACCCGCTCCCAAATCCCATCCGCCAAATCCCGCGCAGCCGCCTCTGCCGCCGCTGCAAATCCCGCGATGCCAATCAGGTTTTCGGTGCCAGCCCGCCGCCCCATCTCCTGCCCGCCGCCCTTCAGTTGTGACGCCACATCCAAGCCGGGTCGCAGCACCAAAGCGCCGATGCCTTTCGGGCCACCCAGCTTATGCGCCGAGATCAAACCCATCTCGCATCCCAGCCAATTGAACGCCAACGGCAGCTTGCCAAAGCCTTGCGTCAAATCAGAAACCGCCAAACCAGCAGGCAATTCCTGCACCACGCCGGTTTCGGAGTTTGCCAGTTGCAACGCGGTGCGGGCAGGCTCCAACACTGTCACCCGGCCGTTCGAATCCACCGCCAGCCCCGCCTCGCACCAAGCCGAAACCGCCTCATGCTCCACTTGCGCACAATTCAGCCCCCGCCCCGCGCAGGCCAAGGCCGCAGCCTCGGTTGCCCCCGAGGTAAACACGATATCTGCGCCCTCTGCCCCCAGCGCAGCAGCAATCTTCCGCCGCGAGCGTTCCATCAACGCCTTCGCCGCCCGCCCCTCGGCATGCACCGAAGACGGGTTGCCCACCACCTCCATCGCCGCAATCATCGCCGCGCGCGCTTCCGGGCGCAGCGGCGTGGTCGCGTTCCAATCAAGATAAATCCGGCTCATTCCTCGACCACATCCACCACCCGGAACAAAGCGGGCACCGCCGGGCATGGCGTCATCGCATTGCCGATCACATCCGACAGCCGCGTCTGGTGCAAGAATACATAGACATGCGCCGAAAGCCCCTCCCACAGTCGATTGGTCAGGCTTTGCGCCCGCGAACCAGACACGCCACCCGAGGCCCCCGCCCCCGAATGCATCGCATCGACGTTCTCCTCAACCGCTTCCATCACCTCGGAAATCCGAATGGAATCCGGGTTGCGCGCCAAGCGGTAACCGCCGCCCGGACCGCGCACCGCCTCCACCAAACCCGCGCGGCGCAGCTTGACGAACAACTGTTCCAGATAGGGCAAAGACAAGTCCTGCCGCTTGGCAATTGCCGCCAGCGACATCAAATCATCGCTGCCTTTAACCTCGGCCAAAGCCAGATCGGCCAGCGCCACCATCGCGTAACGCCCCTTGGTCGATAGTTTCATGCCCAGCACCCACCCAATTTCGTGACTATCCATTGACGTCGGGGGTGCGTCCGCTTAACTCAACCCCAGTCCATGAGCGGTTTTGCCGCTTTAGAATGGTTCTAGTATATCCGAGCGAATTCGTCAACAATTCGTTCGGGAAACAGGCACGGAGCTTACATGCCCGAAGTTATATTCGCCGGCCCAGAAGGCCGCCTCGAAGCACGTTACCATCCGCAGAAAGAGCGTGATGCGCCGATTGCGATCGTGCTGCACCCGCATCCGGCTTACGGCGGCACGATGAACAACAAGGTTGTCTACAACCTGCATTACGCGTTCTACAACCTTGGCTTCACCGTGATGCGGTTCAACTTCCGCGGTGTTGGGCGTAGCCAAGGCGAATATGACATGGGCATTGGCGAACTGTCGGATGCGGCTTCCGCCCTCGATTACCTGCAAAGCATGAACCAGAACGCCAAGCATTGCTGGGTCGCGGGCTTTTCGTTTGGCGCGTGGATCGGCATGCAACTGCTGATGCGCCGCCCGGAAATCACCGGTTTCATCTCGGTCGCCCCACCGGCGAACCTCTATGATTTCAGCTTCCTCGCCCCCTGCCCGGCGTCTGGCCTGATCATCAACGGCACCGCAGACAAGGTGGCTCCGCCGAAAGACACCATCAATCTGGTGAACAAACTGCACGAGCAGAAGGGCATCACCGTCACCCATACCCAGATTGAGGGCGCCGATCACTTCTTCAAGGATGAAGAAGCGCATATGAAGCCGATGATCGACACCGTGTCGGGCTATGTGAAGCGTCGTCTGACAGAAGTGACCCGCTAAATGGGCGTCGTCGAGGATATGGGCGATGCGCTTGCCCGCGACGTGATCGCCGCGATGGAAGAACTCGACGACCACCGCTTGCCCGACAAGGTCTCCAAAGTGCTGCTGGATGCCTCGCCCACCATGCAGGAGGCGTTTTTAACCGCCTACCGCGTCCGCGTCGCTGAACAGCGCGGGCGCAAATACATCGACGCTTTGCTGAAAGCCAAACGCGAAGGCACAACGCCGCCGCCCGGCCCGCATATGCAGAGCGGCCATTGACGGCCCGGCTGGAGGCGCAATTCGCGTTTCTGAATGAGGCAGATCGCCTGAAATCGGTGCTGCGGGCTACGACGTTGTGCGATGGCTCGCGGCGGGAAAATTCGGGCGAACATTCCTGGCATCTGGCGCTTTACGCGCTGGTGCTGGCCGACCACGCCACCCCCAACGTTGATATCTCGCGCGTGATCAAGATGTTGCTGGTACATGATCTGGTGGAAATTGATGTCGGCGACGTGCCGATCCATTCCGCGAATGGCCTTGCTCATGCCTCTACAGACACCCAAGCCGCCGAATCCCGCGCCGCAGATCGCATCTTCGGGCTGCTTCCCAATGACCTAAGCTCCGACCTTCGCGCGATCTGGGATGAGTTTGAAGCAGCCCAAACCCCCGACGCCATCTTCGCCAAATCCCTGGACCGCGTGCAGCCGGTGATGGCCAACCTGCAATCGGGCGGTGGCACTTGGATCACCTACAACGTCACGCCCGAGCAGTTAGAATCCCGCGTTGGCAGCAAAATCGCCAAGGGCGCGCCAAGGCTATGGGATTGGGTGCGCGCGAAGACCCAAAGCTTCTTCAAATAGGCCGAGACATTTCGGTATACCGTCGCATACCATCTTCCCTTTCACAGTATTTTCACCTAAACCCTGCGCAAGCACAACCAACCACAAGGGGCCGACATGACCAAGATTAAGGTAGCGAATCCCGTCGTCGAACTCGACGGCGACGAGATGACCCGGATCATCTGGGATTTCATCAAGCAAAAGCTGATCCTGCCCTACCTCGATATTGATCTGAAGTATTACGATCTGGGCATTGAAGAGCGTGATCGCACCAATGACCAGATCACCATAGACTCGGCCTATGCGATCCAGAAATACGGTGTCGGCGTCAAATGTGCCACCATCACCCCGGATGAGCAGCGGGTTGAGGAATTTGGCCTGAAACAGATGTGGAAATCGCCCAACGGCACCATCCGTAACATCTTGGGTGGCGTGATCTTCCGCGAGCCAATCATCTGCAAAAACGTGCCCCGTCTGGTACCCGGCTGGACCAGACCAATCGTGGTTGGCCGTCACGCTTTCGGCGATCAGTATAAGGCGACCGATTTCCGCTTCCCGGGTGCTGGCAAGCTGACGATGAAATTCGTCGGTGATGATGGCACGGTGATCGAGAAAGAGGTCTATCAAGCGCCGTCCTCGGGCGTGTTCATGGGCATGTATAACCTTGACGATTCTATCCACGACTTCGCACGCTCGTCGCTCAACTATGGTTTGCTGAAAGGCTGGCCGGTCTATCTGTCGACCAAGAACACCATCCTGAAAGCCTATGATGGCCGCTTTAAAGACATCTTCGCAAAAGTCTATGCCGAGGAATTTGAAGACCAATTCAAGGCTGCTGGCATCCATTACGAACACCGTTTGATCGACGATATGGTGGCGTCGGCGATGAAATGGTCGGGCGGCTATGTCTGGGCCTGCAAAAACTACGACGGCGATGTGCAGTCCGATACGGTTGCGCAAGGCTTCGGCTCGCTTGGCCTGATGACCTCAATCCTGATGACGCCCGATGGCCAGACGGTCGAGGCTGAAGCCGCGCATGGCACCGTCACTCGGCACTTCCGCGAGCATCAGAAGGGTAAGGCGACCTCGACCAATTCGATCGCCTCGATCTACGCTTGGACCGGCGGTCTGAAGCACCGCGCCAAGTTGGACAGCAACGAGCAGCTGATGCGCTTTGCCAGCACGTTGGAAAAAGTCACCGTTGATGCGGTTGAAGATGGCTGGATGACCAAGGATCTGGCTTTGCTGGTTGGCCCCGATCAGAAATGGATGACCACGATGGGCTATCTGGAAAAGGTCGATGAATATCTGAACAAAGCCCTGCATGGCTAACCCACAAAGGCCCGGACGATGGTTCCGGGCCTTTTTCTTATGGTAATTATACGTCAGCATTATTGACACAAATACCGCGGCTGCATTACAAAGCGTCATGACCGACGCCAACCGCCATTCCGCCATCGAAGACGCCCAAGGCATCGCCTTCGGCGTCTGCATGGCCGCCGTCGGCATGCACATCTTAACGTACATGGGTTTCATCGCAGGCCAAACCACCGGAGTCGCAGCCCTGATCAGCTATGCCACCGGCTATCCGTTCTCGGCGGTGTATTTCAGCATCTCGTTGCCGTTCCTATGGTTCGGCTACCACCGCATGGGGCTGGCTTTCACCCTGAAAACCTTTCTCTGCGTCGCGCTGCTGTCGCTGGCCATCGCCATCCTGCCACGTTGGCTTACGTTCTCGCACATCCAACCCGCCTTCGCCGCGATACTGTTCGGCATCCTGTTTGGCATCGCCGCCCTCGCCGTTGTCCGCCACGGCGGCAGCTTTGGCGGCATCTCGATCCTATGGCTGATCCTGCAAGACCGCACCGGGTTCCAAGCCGGCTATGCACAACTGATTTTCGATGCCGTGCTATTCACTGTCTCACTGCTGTTTCTTGACTGGCATATTCTAGGCTGGTCCTTCCTTGGTGCCGCTGTTTTCAACCTATTCCTCGCAATCAACCACCGCCGCGACCGATACATCGCAACCTGACAAGGTTCCTCTGGCCTTTCCGGCCCATCTAGGCTATCGCCGCGCAAAAGCTGACAATAGAAAGAGACCTCCCCGATGGAGCTTCGCAACATCGCCATTATCGCGCACGTCGACCATGGCAAGACCACCCTCGTTGATGAATTGCTAAAACAGTCCGGCTCGTTCCGCGACAACCAAGCGGTTGCCGAGCGCGCGATGGACAGCAACGACATTGAACGCGAGCGTGGCATCACCATTCTGGCGAAATGCACCAGCCTTGAATGGGGCGGAGCGCGGATCAACATCGTCGACACCCCCGGCCACGCCGATTTCGGTGGCGAAGTTGAACGCATCCTGTCGATGGTTGATGGCGTGGTGCTGCTGGTCGACGCCGCTGAAGGCCCGATGCCGCAAACCAAATTCGTCACCGCGAAAGCCCTCGCGTTGGGCCTGCGCCCGATCGTGGTGCTGAACAAGGTCGATAAGCACGACGCCGAACCCTCGCGCGCGCTGAACGAAGTGTTCGATCTGTTCGCAAACCTAGGCGCTGACGATGATCAACTCGACTTCCCGGTGCTGTACGCCTCGGGCCGCTCCGGCTGGGCCGATGTTGAACTCGACGGCCCGCGCAAGGATCTGAACGCGCTTTATGAATTGGTGATCAAGCACGTCCCGGAACCCGCGCAGATCGCCCGCCGCGCCGAGCCGTTCCAAATGCTGGCAACCACTTTGTCGGCGGACCCGTTCATCGGCCGTATCCTGACAGGCCGCGTTGAAGCAGGCACCCTGCGCGCGGGCGAAACCATCAAAGCCCTGTCGCGCGATGGCACCAAGATCGAGCAATTCCGCGTCTCGAAAGTGCTGGCCTACCGTGGCCTGGTGATGACGCCGATTGACGCCGCAGAGGCTGGCGACATTGTCACCCTGTCTGGCATGACCAAAGCCACCGTGGCTGACACGCTGTGTGCTTTGGAGATTGAGACCGCAATCCCAGCGCAACCGATTGATCCGCCAACGATTTCGATCACCTTCGGCATAAATGACAGCCCACTGGCTGGCAAAGAAGGCTCCAAGGTACAGTCGCGCATCATCCGCGAACGCCTGATGAAAGAAGCCGAGATCAACGTCGCAATCAAAGTCACCGACACCCCCGGCGGCGACGCCTTTGAGGTTGCGGGTCGTGGCGAATTGCAAATGGGCGTGCTGATCGAAAACATGCGCCGTGAGGGTTTTGAGCTGTCAATCAGCCGCCCCCGAGTGCTGTTTCAAGACATCGACGGCGTGAAATCTGAACCGATCGAAGAAGTCACCATTGACGTTGACGATGAATACACCGGCGCTGTGATCGAAAAGCTGACCGGTCCCCGCAAGGGCGATCTGGTCGAGATGAAGCCAGCAGGCGTTGGTAAAACCCGTCTGATCGCACATGTGCCGTCGCGCGGTCTGATCGGCTATCACGGTCAGTTCATGACCGACACCCGCGGCACTGGCGTGCTGAACCGGGTGTTCCACGATTGGGCGCCCCACAAGGGTCCGATTGAAGGCCGCCGTCAGGGCGTGTTGATCTCGATGGAATCCGGGATTTCGGTCGCCTATGCGATGTGGAAGCTGGAAGACCGCGGCCACTTCTTCATTGGCGTGCAGGAACCGGTCTACACGGGCATGATCATCGGCGAACACTCCCGCGACAACGATCTGGAAGTGAACCCGCTGAAGGGCAAACAACTGACCAACGTCCGCGCCTCTGGCACGGATGAGGCCGTGCGCCTGACCACCCCGGTCAAGTTGAGCCTTGAGCAGTGCATCGCCTATATCGACGATGATGAGCTGGTCGAAGTGACGCCAAAATCGGTGCGGATGCGCAAACGCTACCTTGATCCAAACGATCGCAAACGCCACTCGCGCTCGGCCTGAACCAATGAAAACCCGCCGAAAGGCGGGTTTTTTCTTCTGAAGTTGAAGATTCTAAACCGCAAGCGCCAGTCGGCACGGCATAAATGTATCCACTTTCACATCCACACCTTCAAACGTGCAGAAGGTGTTCGATGCAATCTCATTCCAACCGCCCTCCTCGGCCTCAAGTGGTTCTGACACCACTGCCATGCCGCCACGCGTCTCGGACCAGCGATAATACAGACTCGGGGCGGCATCATCCGTCGCATAGCGCACCGCATAAAGCCGCTTGCCATCCGACAAAGCCGCCGTCATCCGCAGATGCGGCAGCGCCCCCTTGGCCTTGGCCACCGCGATGAACCGCGCCGAGGCGCGCTCCAACGCCCCACGCGGGTCACTGTCCAATCCCTCAGCCAGTGCCACCAAAAACAGCGCTTCGGAATCCGTCGCCCCCTTACGCGCCGCATACAGATTGTCGGGAATCATCATATCAGCATCGCGGCGAAACTGCTCATAACCGCCGACTTGGCCATTGTGCATAAACGACCACACCCCATGCACGAACGGATGGCAGTTGTTGCGGCTGGTCGCGGTGCCGGTCGAGGCCCGCACATGCGCCAAAAATAGCCCCGATTTCACCTGAGCCGTCAGGCTGCGCAGGTTCGGATCAGACCAAGCGGGCAGAACATCGCGGTAAAGCCCCGGTTCAGCCCGATCCCCATACCACGCCACGCCAAAACCATCGGCGTTGATGGTCGAATGGCACTGCGTCGCGCCATGGCTTTGGTGGATCAAAGAATGTCCCGGACGGCTGATGATCTCATCCAAAAAGATCGGCGCGCCCGCGTAAGCTGCCCAACGGCACATAATCCGCCCTCACATTCCCGGACCTGACTGGCCTCTTAAGGAAAACATACTACAATATGCATATATTGCAGTGCATTTTTCCGTAAAATTTACACAAGACGAGATACTATTCGCCCAGCTCCTCCACCACGACGAGATCGCGATGCGAGGCACCCTTGGCATGGGCAAGCGCCGACTGGTAGGCGGGCGAATGATAACACTCAACCGCCGCCTCAACGCTCGGGAACCGCGCTACCACATTGCGGGCGCGGTCGTTGCCCTCAAGCTGAACATAACGCCCTGATCTGGCGAGGAATTTTCCGCCAAACGAGGCCAGGATCGGCCCCGCCAACACGGCATATTTGCCATAAGCCTCGGCGTCGATCACTTCAACATGTGCAATCCAAAGTGCCGTCGCCATGTCACACCTCCAAAGCGGCATGCACCGCTGCAATCGCCGCATCGGCCAGCGTGATATCCGCGCCACCACCCTGCGCCATATCCGGACGACCCCCGCCACCCTTACCGCCCAAAGCTTCAACCGCCGCTTTGGCCAAGGTCACTGCCGAAATCCGCGCTGTCAGATCCGCCGTCACCCCCGCCGCGACCGCAGGTTTCGCCCCGGTATCGGCGATCAGCACAATCGCACCCGAGCCAATCTGCGCCTTCATCTCGTCAATCAACCCCGGCAAATCCTTGCCCGAGACGCCCGTAAGCACCTGAGCAATCAGCTTTACCCCATTGATTTCCTTGATCTCTGGCCCACCAGACTTGCCGCCCATTGCCAATTCACGCCGCAACTGCGCCACCTCATTGGCCAAAGCCCGGCGCTCATCCTGCAAAGCTTTCACCCGCTCCAGCACATCGCCCGGATGGGTTTTTAGCGCCAAAGCCACCGTGGCCAAGCGCTGATCCTGCGCGCGCAGATGATCCAGTGCCGCTTGCCCGGTCAAAGCCTCAATCCGGCGCACGCCCGAAGACGAGGCGGAGTCGCTTAGCAGCACAAACGCACCGATATCCCCTGTCCGCCCGACATGGGTGCCGCCGCAAAGCTCCAGCGAATAGGTACGCCCCTCGCCGCCCTTGCCCGACCCATCGCGCAAACCCATCGAGACCACCCGCACCTCATCGCCGTATTTCTCACCAAACAACGCCTGCGCGCCTAGGGCCCGCGCATCATCCGGCGTCATGATCCTTGTATCCACAACAGAGTTTTGCCGAATGAATTCATTGACTTCCGCCTCAACAGACGATTGCTCACCCTCAGACATCGCCGCAGAATGGCTAAAGTCAAACCGCAAACGATCCACCGCGTTCAAAGACCCGCGCTGTGCGACATGATCGCCCAAAGCCCGCCGCAATGCCTCATGCAGCAGGTGTGTGGCCGAGTGGTTGGCCCGGATAGCACCCCGCCGCCCATGCGACACCTCTAGTTTCGCTGGTTGGCCGCGCAAAATCGTGCCCTCCAGCACGGTGGCGATGTGCATGAACACCCCCGCCGATTTGCGCGTGTCGGTCACTTCCGCCAAACCCGTCTGGGTGCGGATCAGCCCGGTATCGCCGACCTGCCCACCACTTTCGGCATAAAACGGCGTCTGGTTCACCACGACCTGCACAGACGCGCCAACCTCAGCCGCGCCAATCTGCGCGCCATCCCGCACCAACGCGTCAATCTGACCCTCGGCGGTTTCGGTGTCATAGCCTAGGAATTCGGTCACACCATGCGCCTCGGCAATCTCAAACCAGATCTTCGCATCCGCCGTACCGCCCGCGCCAGACCAAGCCGCCCGCGCTTTTGTTTTCTGTTCCTGCATCGCGGCATCAAACCCAGCCACATCCACCGAGCGCGCCTGTTCGCGCAGCACATCTTGCGTCAGATCCAGTGGGAAGCCATAGGTGTCGTAAAGCTTGAAGGCCACACCGCCCGGCAAATCGCCACCTTCGGGCAGGCGATCCAATTCATCATTCAGCAGCCGCAAGCCACGATCCAGCGTGGTTTTAAACCGCGTCTCCTCCAACAACTGGGTTTCTTCGATCAGGCTTTGCGCCCGCGCCAGTTCGGGATAAGCCGCACCCATCTGCTGCACCAATGCCGGCACCAAACGGTGCATCACCGGATCTTGCGCGCCCAACATATGCAAATGCCGCATCGCCCGCCGCATGATCCGCCGCAAAACATAGCCACGGCCTTCGTTGCTGGGCATCACGCCGTCGGCAATCAGAAACGAGGTCGAGCGCAAATGGTCTGCGATCACCCGGTGGCTGGTTTTCGCTGGCCCATCCGGGTCAGAATTGGTCGCATGCGCCGACGCCTCGATCAGACTGCGCATCAAATCCGTGTCATAATTGTCGTGTTTGCCTTGCAACAACGCGCCAATCCGCTCCAGCCCCATGCCCGTGTCGATCGACTGCATATCCAGCGGGCGCATCGTGCCATCGGCAAACTGTTCGTTCTGCATGAACACGTTGTTCCAGATCTCAATAAAACGGTCGCCATCTTCTTCAGCGCTGCCGGGCGGGCCGCCCCAGATATGGGCGCCGTGATCATAAAAAATCTCGGTGCACGGCCCGCACGGCCCGGTCGGCCCCATCCGCCAAAAGTTATCATCGGTTGGGATGCGGATGATCTTTTCATCGGAAAGGCCTGCGACCTTTTTCCAGATCGAAGCCGCCTCGTCATCGGTATGATAGACCGTGACCAGCAGCTTGTCTTTGTTCAGCCCAAAGTCTTTTGTCAGCAATTCCCATGCAAAAGCAATGGCTTGATCTTTGAAGTAATCGCCAAAGCTGAAATTTCCCAGCATCTCAAAAAACGTATGATGCCGCGCGGTATAGCCGACATTGTCCAGATCATTGTGCTTGCCACCCGCGCGCACGCATTTCTGTGCCGTGGTCGCACGTTTGTAATCGCGGGTTTCCACCCCGGTGAAGCAATTCTTGAACTGCACCATGCCGGAATTGGCGAACATCAGCGTCGGATCGTTGCGCGGCACCAAGGGCGAACTGTCCACGCGTTTGTGGCCGTTGCGCACGAAAAAATCGAGATAGGTCGAGCGGATGTCATTCAACGAAGCCATAGGCTTGGGCCTCCAAAAAGCGAGAAAAACTGGTCCCGCCCCGTTTATCCGCCCCTGCGGGGGCTGTCCACTAGGGATGCAAAAAGGCCGGAAACTTGCTGTTTCCGGCCGCATTTTCAACTGCTTGGTCAAAGATCAGTCGTCGAGAACCGGGCCCGCATCTGGGGTGACTGAGAAATCCAAGCCATTGGCGGCGCGGATTCTTTCTTCAATGTCCAGCGCCATCGCCGGGTTTTGCTTCAGGAACGACTTGGCATTCTCCCGCCCCTGCCCGATCCGCTCATCCTTGTAGGAATACCAGCTGCCGGATTTCTCAACCACGCCGGCCTTCACGCCGATATCGACCAACTCACCAACCTTGGAGATGCCCTCGCCATACATGATGTCGAATTCAACTTCCTTGAACGGTGGCGAGACCTTATTCTTCACCACTTTCACCCGCGTTGCATTGCCCACAACCTCGTCGCGGTCCTTGATCGCCCCGGTTCGGCGGATGTCCAGACGCACGCTTGCGTAGAATTTCAGCGCATTGCCGCCGGTGGTGGTTTCGGGCGAGCCGAACATCACGCCGATTTTCATCCGAATCTGGTTTATGAAGATCACCATGCAGTTCGATTTGCCGATGCTGCCGGTCAGCTTGCGCATCGCTTGTGACATCAGACGCGCCTGCGAGCCCATCTGCATATCGCCCATATCGCCTTCAATCTCGGATTTCGGCACCAGTGCCGCCACCGAATCGACGACGATCAGGCTGACGGCCCCTGAGCGCACCAGCGTATCGACAATCTCCAGTGCCTGCTCACCCGTATCGGGTTGGCTGATCAGCAGTTCGTCGAGATTGACGCCAAGTTTCTTGGCATATTGCGGGTCCAACGCGTGTTCGGCGTCGACAAAGGCGCAAACCCCACCTTTTTTCTGCGATTCAGCCACCACATGCAGCGAGAGCGTGGTTTTGCCCGAGCTTTCTGGCCCGTAAATCTCCACAATCCGGCCCTGCGGCAGACCGCCAATCCCCAAAGCGATGTCCAGCCCCAGCGATCCAGTCGAGGTCGCCTCGATTTCCATCACCGGATTGTTCTGGCCAAGCTTCATGATCGAGCCCTTGCCGAACTGCCGTTCAATCTGTGCCAGAGCGCTTTCCAGCGCCTTTGCCTTGTCCATATCGCGCTTCCCGTTCAACTCGATCAGATTTGCCGCTGCCATTGCTTTGCCCTTATCCCATGGTTGTCTTCAGGCGGCAATCGCCCAAGATGTTCTTTGTTTGTTTACCCTGTATGAGGGTAAAGCAGGAACATTTCAATCGAATTGTCGCAAGCCCAGTTTTTCGCAACAGGATTAAGGATTGGTTACCAGCGAACGGAGGCAGAACATTTTTTTCAACCCGCACTCAGCCGCGGCAAAAGAATCGCCCCGGTTCAATGCAACTGGCCCTGCACCGTCGCGGTCAGATCGCTGAGCGAAAACGGCTTTGGCAGGAAGGTCGAATTCGGGATTCGCGCCTGACCCTCCGACAAAGCCTCCTCAGCATAGCCAGACACAAAAATCACCTTTACATGCGGTCGCGCTTTCAAAGCCTCGCGCACCCAACTTGGGCCATCCATACCCGGCATCACCACGTCGGTGACGAAAATATCGACCTCTAGCCCAGGGTCTTCCAGTTGTTTCAGCGCGTCTTCGGCATTTTCGGCCTCCAGCACCGTATAGCCGCGCATCCGCAGCGCCCGGCTGGCAAAGGCGCGCACCGGGGCTTCATCCTCGACCAGCAGCACCACGCCCTCGCCCTGCCGCAGCACGACTTTTTTCGGCAAGCTGGCCACCACCTCACCCGGTGCCGCCCCTGCAAAGATCGGAAAATACAGCTGAAACACCGTGCCCTCGCCTTCGGTCGAATCGACGAAGATAAACCCACCCGATTGCTTGACGATGCCGTAAGCGGTGGACAGGCCCAGCCCGGTGCCCTCGCCCGCGCGTTTGGTGGTGAAGAACGGCTCGAAGATCTTCTGCAACCGCTCGGGCGGCATCCCCACGCCCGAATCGCTGACCCGGATCAGCGCATATTCACCCGCGGGCACCACCGCGCGATCCCGCCGCATCTCGTCGCGCAGGGTCAGCGCCTCGGTCTCAATGCGGATGGTGCCGCCGTCGGGCATCGCATCGCGGGCATTGACGACCAGATTCATGATCACCTGTTCCAGCTGTCGCTTGTCGGCCCGGATCGCCGCCAAATCCGGCGCATGCGCCAGCCGCAAGCGCACCCGCTCGCCGACCAGACGGTTGAGCAGATGTGCGAGATCCGACAGCACATCCTGCAGCTCAATCCGTTCGGGTTTCAGGGTTTGTTTGCGTGAAAACGCTAGCAACTGCCCGACCAAAGCCGCCGCGCGATTGGCGTTTTGGTGGATCTGGATCAGATCGGCATAGGCGGGATCAGTGCTGTTGTGACGCAACAGCAGCAGATCGCAATGGCCTGAGATCGCGGTCAGCAAGTTGTTGAAATCATGCGCAACCCCACCGGCAAGCTGACCAATCGCCTGCATTTTCTGGCTTTGCACAAACTGCGCTTCCAGCGTTTTCAACTCGGTTGCGTCCTGCAATACCGCCAGCACGCCGGGGCGGCCCAGATCGACGATGCGGCGCAGGGTCACCTGCAAAAACACCTCGCCGCCCAGACGCCGCGCGCACAGCACTTCGGCCCCGCCAGGGATGCGCTCATTGACCACATCTGACAGCCAATCCGAGACCGGGCGGCCCAGCCCTTCGAACAGATCGTGCAGCATCTCGGGCGCGTCCCCCAAATGCAGCAGATCGCGCGCTGCTTTATTGGCCTGCCGCAACGCGCCGTTCACCTCAAATTTCAGCAGCGCCACCGGCACATGTTCAAAATCCGCCGACATACTGGCGTCATTGGGGTGCCGCGCCACCGGCAACAAGTAAATCTCGCGCCGCTCGCCCAAGCCATCAACCTCGGCCAGAATTGCGCGCACCGGGCCGGTGGCCGCCGAAACCTCAACCTCCTCGCCCGAGTGTAGCGTGGCCGAGGTGAACACCCGGTCCAGCCGTTTGGGGCGCCCACCCAAAAGCCTGCGCATCGCGTCATTGGTGAACAGCACCACGCCGGCTTTATTGGCCGTCAACATCGGCAGGCTCAGGGTTTCCGCGCCACGCGCTGCCGTCGCGCGATCCTGAAATTCTTCCAGCCGCCACAAATAGCGCGCCTCGGTCAGCCGATGCACCGACAGTCGCAGATGACCGCGCCGAGTCGCCACATCTTCGCGCGCAGAACCACTGTGACTGGCGCGGGTCTGCAGCCGATACAGCACCGCCGAGGGGGCGGCAAAATGATCTTTCAGCACCGAAATCAAGCTGCCACCGGTCACAGCCCCAAAGCGCGCGCCAGTGGCCGCGTTCTGGTAGCCGATTTGACCATGGGGATCGCTGGTAAAACAGGGGGTTGCATCCAATCCGACCAGTGCGATCAGCCGCACCTCAAGCTGGCTTTGTGCCCGTGCCGCCCACCAGCCAGAGCCTTGTTGCAACATCGCCAGTACCGCAAAGGTCAACCCTGCCGCGAGAAACATCAGCTGCATCACCAGTTGCGCCGACAACAGGATGCCCACCGCACAACCACAGGCGGCGGCGATCAACACCCAAAGGCCAAAGTGTTGCAGCTTACCGGGTCCAAACACCTTGGCAAAACTAGTCGTCGAACTGGCCACTTTGCCCTCCGATCCGGGATACGTTTCGCCTCATTTGGCGGGCAAAGTGTTAAGAGGGGCTTAACCGCCTCACATATAAAGCGAAAATCACGCCTAAGTTGTGTACAAATTCAGACGTCACGCGTCAACAGTGCCACGAAAAACCCATCTGCGCCCTGCAGCGGAGAAAACCGCCGCTGCAACGGGTTGCTCCAACCGGGATGTCGCGCCAGAAACGCTGTGATCTGATCCTCATTCTCGGCGTTCAGCATCGAACAGGTGGCATAGGCCAGCGTGCCATTGGGGGCCAAAAGCCCGGCTACACTGTCCAAAATCTGTGCCTGAATCTGACACAGCGCTGTCAGCCGCGCCTCGGTCAGCGCCCATTTTCCCTGCGGATCGCGCCGCCAGCTGCCCGAGCCCGAGCAGGGCACATCAGTCAGGATCACATCGTAACCCTTTCCCAGCGCGGCAGTTTCCACCACAGTGATCTTCGCCCCCGCCCGCGCTGCCCGCGCCGGAATATCGCGCATCCGGCGGGGATCAACATCATGTGCCACCAGTGTCACCGGGGCTTGCGCCGCCATCGCCAACGCCTTGCCACCGCCGCCGCTGCAATAATCCAGCACGCGCTGCCCATCCGCCAAAGGCAAGGCTGCAATCACCGCTTGGCTGGCGGCATCCTGCAATTCCACCAAGCCGGAGAGATAGGCCTGTGAATTTTGAATTTTTCTTGCGTTCTCAGTGACTTCCAGCGCAGTCTTTGCAAGTTGGTTTAACTTGCAAAGAATACCTTCCGCCGCCAAAGCCTCTATGGCAACCGCAACCGTGGCCTTCGCCAAATTCACCCGCAAAAACACCGGAGCCCGGTGCCGCAGCGCTTGCATCACGGCCGTAAAATCATCACCCAAGGCAGTTTGCAGCGGCCCCGCCAGCCATTCAGGGCAATCCAAGGCCACAGTGCCCGCGGGCGTAAAGCCTGCATCGGCATCGGTCAAAACACTGGGCGCATGGCCCTCTCCGCTAAACCACTCCGCCGGGTCCAAGCCCCGATCCCGCAGTCCCCCCAGCACCAGCCCGCGTCCCGTCAAAGCCCCGCCAAGCGCCGCATAAGACCGCTTGCAGCGCAATGCATCAAACACCAGATCGCGCACGCCTGCGCGGTCGCCCGAGCCTGCAAAGCGGCTCGCCCGGCCCCAGTTGGTCAAGGCCTGCTCGACCACAGCCCCCGCCAAAATTCGGTCCAGCACGTCGATCGCGGCGGAAAGCCTTGCTTGCGGTGTCATATGCTGCCCTTTTTGCGCCGTTCGCTCTTCCCTACAGCGCGCGCGAAAATCCCGCAACCAAGCCGAAGTGCACTGGCAATTTCGCCCCCCACGCCCCATCTTCCGCCAGAGCTAAGAGGTGACATGACAGCCCCCATCCCACTTTCCCAACAACTGCTGCGCCTTGCCCAATCGGGCGACAGCGAGCGTGTAAGCCTTGGCGATCTGCTGGACGGGATCAAGACCCACGCCCGCGCCACCCTGCTGATCCTGTTCGCGCTGCCAAACCTGTTGCCCGGCCTGCCCGGCACTTCGGCGGTGACTGGCCTGCCCTTGGTTTACCTCACCTTGCAGATGCTGCTGGGTCGCCCGGCTTGGCTGCCCGGTTTCATCGCCGACCGCTCGCTGTTACGCGCCAACCTTTTGGCGCTGCTGACCCGTGCCGCGCCCCACCTCGCCCGCGTCGAGCGTATCTTGCACCCCCGTCTGCTCAGCCTAAGCAGCGAGAACGCCCAGCGGATCATCGGCGCCATCGGCATGTTCCTAAGCCTGTTGGTGATGCTGCCGATCCCCTTGGGCAACTTCCTGCCCGCCCTGGCGATCCTGATTGCCGCTCTGGGTCTGCTTGGCAATGACGGGGCTTTCATCCTCGCCGCCGCCGTCATCGCGGTAAGTGCCGTGATCGTCTTGGTGGGCGTCTATTGGGCAGTGATCAGCGCCGTGATTTATATGGCGTTCAGCACCCGCACCTGACTGCAAAATGGCCCCGCAACGGGGCCATTTCAGTCGATCCTATCGCCTCACCCCACCCGGTAGTTCGGGCTTTCGCGGGTGATCTGCACATCATGCACATGGCTTTCTTTCAAGCCCGCCCCGGTGATCCGCACGAACGTACAGTTCGCCCGCATCTCGGCCACCGTCGCACAGCCGGTATAACCCATAGCCGCCCGCAGGCCGCCAACCATCTGGTGAATGACCTGCGCTGCTGTGCCCTTATACGGCACCTGACCCTCGATGCCTTCCGGCACCAGCTTGTCGCTGGCGGCATCCTTCTGGAAATACCGATCCGCCGAGCCGCGCGCCATTGCGCCCAAAGACCCCATGCCACGATACGATTTATAAGACCGCCCGTTGAACAAGATCAACTCACCCGGAGCCTCGTCGGTGCCCGCAATGGCGCTTCCAACCATCGCACAAGACGCCCCCGCCGCAATCGCCTTGGCAAAATCGCCCGAGAATTTAATCCCACCATCGGCAATAACCGGCACATTGCCCGCCGCGGCCGCTGCATCCATGATCGCCGTCAGTTGCGGCACACCCACACCCGCAACAATCCGCGTCGTGCAGATTGATCCCGGACCAATCCCAACCTTCACCGCATCCGCGCCAGCCCCGATCAGCGCCCGCGTCGCCTCAGCCGTGGCGACATTTCCCGCCACAACCTGCACCGTATTTGAGGCTTTCTTGATCCGCTCCACCGCCAGCGCAACCCCCGCCGAGTGGCCATGCGCGGTGTCAATCACCACCATATCCACCCCGGCCTCAATCAGCGCCATCGACCGCTCAAACCCAGCATCGCCAGTGGTTGACGCAGCAGCCACCCGCAGCCGCCCCAACTCGTCCTTGCAAGCCTGCGGGTTCAGCACCGATTTCTCGGTGTCCTTCAGCGTCAACAGCCCGGTCAACTTGCCCGCGCCATCGGTCACCAGCAGCTTCTCAATCCGCCGCGCCTTCATCAGGCTGATCGCCTCGTCGCGGTCAATCGGCTCGCGCAGCAGCGCCAGATTTTCAAACGACATCATCGCATGCACTGGCGTCTTGTCATCCGAGGCAAACCGCATATCGCGGTTGGTCACGATGCCTAAAACCCGGCCTTCTTTGTCTACCACCGGAAAGCCAGTGATCTGATAGCGCTCCATCAGCAGCTTGGCATCGCCCAGGGTCTGATCCGGTGTCAGCGTGATCGGCTGATACACCACGCCACTCTCAAACCGCTTAACCCGGCTGACTTCCCGCGCCTGCGCCTCAAGGTCCAGATTGCGGTGAATAACCCCAATCCCGCCCGCCTGCGCCATCGCAATTGCCATCCGGCCTTCGGTCACCGTGTCCATTGCGGACGACAGCAGCGGAATGTTCATCCGAATGCTTTGGGTGACAAAGGTGGACGTATCCGCCTCCGATGGCAGTACCGAGCTCGCCTGCGGCACCAGCAAAACGTCATCAAATGTGAGCGCCTCGCGAATCTCCATGTTCACCTCCAACGGGGTCTAAGGGGAGTGTTCGTTTGACGGTTCCCATTTTCACGGGTCAGCGGGAATGGCAAGGGTGAAACAACCCTTGCGGCCAAAATCCCGCTTCGGCATGGTGCGCCAAATCGGGGGAAATCCATGCGCGTCGCCATTATTGAGAACACCGCCATCACCCATCACGGCCAAGTCGGCGTGGCCCTGCACGAGGCCGCCGCCGTGATCGACCTGTATAAGCCATGGCTGGATGGCAAACTGCCCAAGCCCGACAGCTTTGATGCGCTGATTTCTTTTGGCGGCGAACAGACCGCTTTATCCGA
This sequence comes from Cypionkella sp., assembly GCF_030652235.1. Taxonomy (GTDB): domain Bacteria; phylum Pseudomonadota; class Alphaproteobacteria; order Rhodobacterales; family Rhodobacteraceae; genus Cypionkella. Next base: position 14,328 of record NZ_JAUSBA010000051.1, on the reverse strand, counting down.
TCACAGCCACCCCTACCTGCCCGATCTCGCAGCCCTGCTCTACGACACCGCACTCTCCGGCAAAGCCACTCTCGGCATCTGTCTGGGCGCACAAGCCATGGCCCGAGGCGCAGGCGCTGAAAACACCATCGGCACAAACCCGGAATTCGGCTGGTGTCAGATCGCATTGACCGATCAAGGCCGCGCCGATCCAGTGTTAGGCCTGTTGCCCACCAGTTTCCCGATCTTTGAATGGCACGCTGACCATTTCACCCTGCCGCCCGAGGCCGTGCATCTCGCCACCAACCCTGCCGCCACGGTTCAGGCCTACAAAGTCGGTCGCGCAGGCTATGCCACGCAGTTTCATTTTGAGGCCAGCCGCGCCGTCGTCGCCGATTGGGCCCGCCGCTTCCCCGAGGTGATCGAGGCGCAAAGCCCCGGCTCCACCGCCGCCCTCGCCGCTGCAGCCGAGCGCCACGGCCTTGCCGCAGACGCCCACGGCCTCGCCATCGCCCGGGCTTGGGTCGCATTGATCTAGGTGACTGGGCCCTAGGCGGCAGGCTTCCCCAAGCCTCGACCTCACGCCTCGGCTGCGTTGGTCTTGGCCGCCAATTTCCCAGTCGGCCACATCGCAATCACCTTCCCGGCAATCATCACAACCACCGGCACCGCAGCCGCCAGCAACCCCAGCCCGATCTGCTCCAGCTGGCCACCCAACCCGATCAGCGCCGCAGCATAGCTGACCAGCGGAAAGGTAAAACTGCCCCACAATGCCGAAAACCCCGCCGCCGTCACCCAGCGCAGCCCCAACAACAGCGCCAGAAAAATCACCGCCCCAAACGCGGCAAAACTCTGTGCCAGCACCTGCTGCCCCAAGCCCGTCGCCACCAATGTGAACAACGCCGCAGGTGCCAGATGGATCGCCAGCAAAGGCCGCAGCGGTGCAGGCGGTATCCGCCCGATCAGTTGCGCCAGCGACGCCCCCCAGATCAGCGCCGCTATCGGCATCGCGCCCCACAGCAGGCCCTGCGCCAGTTCCATCCGCCCCAAAGCCAGCGCCGGAATCGCCGCCACAATTGAGCCTACGAAACTCAGATGCCACGCCGGATTGACCACGCGTTGCTCTTTCGGCAAACGCAGCAGGCTAAAGATGATCAGCCCCGCCAGCCCGCCATGCACCGCAAGCGCTGCCACCATTAGCCCATAAGCCACCTGCGGCGCATAGGGCACCAGCACCGCCGCCGCCAGCATCGCGCTCATACTGCACGCCGCCATCCCGGCCCGCCCCGGCAATATCTTCAGATCCTCCAGCAACACCGCAGGCCGCCGCGCGATCTTCGAGAGCAGCGCGAGCGTGGCAAACGCCCAAAACGCCAGCACCGCGCCCAAAGCCGCCTCAACCATGCCCCCCGGCAGCCCCAAAACCTCCGCCGCGCGGCGCAATGCCAGCCCAAGCCCCAGCATCCCCAGCACCACCGGAAACACCGCAGGCGGCATTTTGGCGAACACCTTGGGTTTGCGCGGCGGAAATTCTGGCGGCGGATAGGCCTTCGGGCGGCGCTGCACTTTCGGGCTTTGGGTCATGGCAATCTCCTTGCCCCCTTGTCCCACCCTCACCCCCGTCCCACAAGCCTGATCGCAGAGACCAATCAGCGCAGTCAAAGCTTAACAGATCCTGAAGTCGGCCCCGCAAGCCTTTGAATTATCAGTATTCGAAAATGGTCCCGAGTTGGGACCACCCCAAACCCTCACTTCAAAAACGGAAACCAATCCTCCCGCAACACCTGCCCCGCGACCATCTCATGCCCCGGATAGGGCGGCGAAGTCCGCCCCGGCCGCTCCACATATCTTGCATCATCGCCCAAAACCCGCAGCGAAAACGCCCGCCGCCGCGTCCCCGCCTCGTTGCCCCGCGCGCCATGCAGGGTGCGATAATTGAACGCCACCGCATCGCCGGGTTCCATCTGCCACTCCCTGATCGGCATCGCTTCGGCATCTGGGTCCGGCACCGGCATGTAAAGCTCGGGGTTCGGATAGAACGAGGTTTCCGCCAACCACCGCGTCGGCAACACGTCCTTCGGCCACAGATGCGACCCCGCGACACACCGCAACGACGCCTGTGTCACCGGATCCAGTGGCGACCAGAACGACACATTCTGCCGTCCTTCGACAAAATAATACGGCCCATCCGTATGCCAAGGCGTCGCCCGCGAGGTTCCCGGCTCCTTGACCAACACATGATCATGAAACATCTGCACCCGATCCGACCCCATCAGCTTGGCCGCAACCTCGGCCACCTCAGACTGCTTGATCACCTGCTCAAATTCCGGAATCCGATCCCAGTTGCAGTAATCGTCAAAAAACCGCCCCGCCTCGCCCGGCTTCAAATTCTCCGCCGCAAACGGCCCCGGTTCGGCCATGTTACGCGCCACACCCGCCTGCAATTCCGCGACCCAATCGGCCCAAAGTCCCTTCACCAGCACCACACCGTCGCGCTGATACGCCTCAATCATCTCGTCGGTCACGTCTACCATACTGGCCTCCTGATTTCGCTTGGCTTGCAGAATGGCGCGACATAATCATAGCCGCAAATAATACCTTTCAATACAGGTCATAATCCAGTGCTATCCCTTACCCTGCGCCAGTTGGAATATGCCACCGCCGTCGCCCGTCACGGCGGCATGACGGCGGCAGCCGAGGCGCTGCATGTCAGCCAGCCGGCACTCTCCGTCGCCCTCGCGCAACTCGAAGCCCTGCTGCAACGCCCGCTGTTCCTGCGCCGCGCCGGAGGCCGTTTGACCCCCACCGCCTTCGGGCGCGGTTGGCTGGATCTGGCCGAGGCGCAACTTACCGCCCTCACCCGTCTCACCGATCCCAATGCCGCCGCCGAGGATATCCGGATTGCGGTGTTCGAAGACCTTGCGCCGAGTTGTTTGGCACCCATCCTCACTTACACAGAAAAGCTCGCACCGCATCTTAAGATAACTCCACAAGTGATGGATTTTGAAACACTTTCAGATGCTCTACGCAAAGGAAAAGTCGATCTCGCTTTGACGTGGGATCTTGGCCTGCAATCCGACATCGCCCGCCAAACCCTTGCCCGCATCGCCCCGCATGCCATCTTGCCGACCGATCACCCGCTCACCCAAAACGCCAGCTTGACGCTCTCCCAACTGGCGACCGAACCGCTGATCCTGACCGATCAAGGCCTGTCGCTGGGCCATATGCGCGGGTTGTTTGCGCAAGCGGGCCTCACCCCGCAAATCCGCCACCGCACCGCCTCGATGGATCTGATGCGCAGCTATGCCGCCAATGGTCTGGGGCTAGGGCTGTCTTACACCAATCCCGCCGCCCGCCTCAGCCCCGATGGCAAACCGCTGGTCACCCGCCCGATCCGCGATGCCGGGACCGAGCCGCTGATCCTCGCCCATCTCGCGCAGAACCCACCCTCTGCCGCAGCGCAGCAACTGAGCGCGTTGATCCCACACGCGCTGCCAGCGGCGTTACAGGGCTAATCTCCCGTGCATTTGATACCGCTTTGAAGCTTTCAACCTACTTGCAACCCACTGAAAAATAATCGTAGCCCTAAAAATATGCAACGATTGCGCAAATCAAACCTCAAACACTTTGACCGCCCCGGCCCGCGCGGTTAGTGTCCCTGCGCAACCTGACCCTATGGGCACCCAAACCCCGATGAATCTTAAAGAACTGGCGCAAAAGCTGAACCTCTCGCCCACAACCGTCAGCCGCGCGCTGAACGGCTACCCCGAGGTCAACGACGTGACGCGCGAGCGTATCGTCGCCGCTGCCAAGCGCTACAATTACCGCCCCAACACCCGCGCCATTCGGCTGGCGACGGGCCGCGCGATGGCGGTGGGCCATGTGTTTCCGGTGGCGACGAAATCTGAGATCATGAACCCGATTTTTGCCGATTTCATCGCGGGCGCGGGCGAGATTTACGCAGCCAACGGCTATGACATGCTGCTTTCGGTGGTCGCCGATGAGGCCGAATCCGCCGCTTACCGCGATTTGAAATCCCGCGGGGCCGTCGATGGCGTCATCGTCCACGCCGTGCGCACCTATGATCCGCGCATCGCCAGTCTGCAAGATTTGGGTCTGCCCTTCGTCACCCATGGCCGCGCCACTGGGATTGAGTCCGATTATTCCTGGGTCGATGTCAACAATCGCCGCGCCTTCCTGCGCGCCACCGAATTTCTGCTCGATCTCGGCCATGCCCGCATCGCCTTGGTCAACGGCAAAGAGGATATGGATTTCGCCATCCGCCGCCGCACCGGCTATGTCGATGCGCTGGCCGGGCGTGAGATTGCGCCCGATGCCGCGTTGATGGCCAGCGATGAGATGACCGAGCTTTCCGGTTACCGCGCCGCCAAGCGTATGCTTGCGCTGGAAAATCCGCCGACCTCTTTCGTTGCAGCCTCGATGTTGTCGGGCATGGGGGTGCGCCGCGCGATTGAAGGGCGGGGGCTGAAATTGGGGCGAGATGTCTCGGTGATCATCTTTGACGACGAACTCAGCTATCTGCGCAATGGCGATGACGTGCCGATTTTCACCGCCACCCGGTCTTCGGTGCGCGATGCCGGAAGGATCGCCGCCGAGATGCTGCTGGCGCTGATCGCAGACCCCACCCAAGGCCCGCTGCATCGTTTGCTAGAGGCTGATCTGATCATCGGCCAGTCTACCGGCCCTGCTCCGCGTAAATCGATCTAAATCAATTGCCTGCGGGCCAAAGTTAAGACAATGAGGTCACTTATGTCCACCCCTCTCGCTCTCGTTGCCGATATCGGTGGCACCAACACCCGCGTCGCCTTGGCCGACGGCAAAGTCGTGCGCCAAGCCAGCATCCGCCGCTATGCCAATGCCGAATTCACCAGCCTGGAGCCGGTTTTGACCCGCTATATGGCCGAGGAAGGCCTGAAATCGGTGGATGGCGCCTGCGTCGCCGCCGCTGGCCCGGTGCGTGACGGCGTGGCGGTGATGACCAACCTGTCTTGGGTGATCGACGCCGCCCTGCTGATTCGCGCAACGGGGGCGGCGCAAACCGCCATCCTCAACGATCTGCAAGCGCAGGGCCACGCCTTGGGACACATAGCACCCGAATTCCTGCGTCCGCTGATCCCCGGCACGCAAGTCGCAGGCGCGGCGATGCTGGTGGTCGGTGTCGGCACTGGCATGAACGCAGCCCCGGTGCATGACACCGCTTGGGGCCGTCTGGTCGCGCCCTCGGAATGTGGCCATATCGCGATGCCGGTGCAGACCGAACAAGACTTCCGCCTGTCGCGCTTTATTGCCACCAACGGCCCACATGCGCATGGCTACGCCGGGGTCGAAGACGTTCTGGCCGGTCGCGGGCTGGAGCGCGTGCATGCCTTCATCTGTTCTGAGTCGGGCCAGCCGCAGACCCTGAAAGCCGCCGCTATCATGGACGCCCTGGCTGCGGGAGAGCCTTTGGCGCGCGAAACCGCCAAGCTTTACATGCACTTGCTCGGCCAAGAGCTTGGCAACCTCGCGCTGATCCACCTGCCCTTCGGTGGCATCTACCTGATCGGCGGCGTCGCCCGCGCCATGGTGCCCTATATGGATGAGATGAACCTAAGCGCCGCCTTCCGCACCAAGGGTCGTTTCGCTGAATTCATGCAAAGCTTCGCGGTCTTCGCCGTCGAGGATGATTTTGCTGCCCTCACCGGTTGTGCCGCCTACCTTGCCAGCGATGGCCGGAGCTAGCAACTGTGTCTATTCGTTGGGCTGAACCTGCCAAGGTGTGCAGGTTTTGACGATGGCGTTAGCGATTGTGATCAGCCTTCGTGCGATTGCGATGATGATGAGTTTGTGCGGCTTTACACGCTCCTTGAGTCGCCTTGCGACTGGCCCGAGAACTGGGTTGTGGCAGGCGGCTGCGAGCGCGGCCTGGAACCATCGCCCCTCGACCCAACCTCCAGGTGGTCAGGATTGATGCAACGGCGATTGTTGCAGCGATGGCGAACAACATCGTCATAACCCGCCAAGACCCCATTCAGGATGCAGAAGACGAAGCGATAGGCCGCCATCTGTCGCCCATGAAACCGCACTTTCGGGCGTCGAGCGTTGGCGTCTCAATGCAGCCAGCGTCTGTCTTCGTGCCTTCAGCGATCAAGGAAAAGGCCCGCGAACGAGCCTCCTGTTGATGATTCGTGATGTTCGCCTCGACCCTAGGACACGCAGGACGCGACGGTTTTTGGCCTTCCATCTGCAAACTGAGAGCCGCCTAGGCCCATATATGATTTTTGTGGTGAAGCTGATACCGATCGACCCATGAGTGGCGGTGGGGGAGGTGGTGATAAGATGCCGCCCCCGTCTACATTACGGCCCGCGTCATGGAGTGGCTTTGGCTTGCCATTTTAACACGGTTGTTCAACGCGTATCTGTGCATCCGCACAGCAGCTATTTTGGCCCGGGCAATCGAACTTACCCTGTACGAATTCTTGTACGACTTTATGCCTGACAGGGTCATTTTGACGGAATACAAGAAGATAAATACCATTATTACAATGGGGTGTGATGTCAAACCGATTCACATCACCTGCAAAATAAATAATATACTTCAACGGCTTGCGACAGGTTTGCGTAATTCTGCAACTGGCTGAATTGCAAAGCAAACGGACATTGCGGGCACTGTGGTCCATCGAGTCTCGTGGCAAGTTCCAAAGCGCTGCATAAAAATGGCGGCCCCCATAGGACCACCACATTCAGTCAAAAAGCGCCAAGGCTCAAAACAGCAGTTTGTAGGTGTTGCCACGGGTATCGGTGGCTGTGCCGGTGCCGCTGGTGGTGCTAGACCCCATCACGAATCTGCCTTGCACGACAGTGCCATCTTTGCAAACTGCGTAAATCTCACCCGTGTTGATGCCGCCCACCGATTCCGTGCTGTTGTCGTATTTTCCACCCGGGCCGCCGCGCAGGGTCAACGAGACGCCGCGCGTCTTTGAGACCACTTTCGGCGCAAGGGCCGACCACGTGCCGTTGCATTTAGTCCGGTCCGGTAGCTTAAATCTCAATGCGCCCGAGGTTTCCTCGGTCGTCTCAGCCTTGGCATGGATCACTGGCGGTGGGGTCTGCAAGGCAAAGGGTCCGGCGGTCGGATAAAGCTGCATATCGCTGCTCGAGCCGCAGGCGGTCAGGGCGAGCGTTGCGAACAGGCCAAGGGCGCGCAGGGACATGGGCTTTCCTTTCAAGTCAAAGAAGTATCCGGCAGGTCAATGCAGTATCCGGCTTGCGCCGTCCTAAGCCATCCTTTGCCCCCACGCAACGCACCCCGCTTGACTTCACCGCGATTTGCGCATCCGCCCGCGCATCTACTGCGCCGCAAGAAACCGCTCTGCCATCGCATGGCCCAACCAGCGATTGCTTTGCGCCGTGGCATGCACCCCATCCGGCTCGATCCCCGGCAAACGGTTGACCACCCGGCAGCGCGGTTGGGCATAGCCATGGCCACTGAGGGCATCCATCTGGCTTTGCATATCAATGAACGCCGGGACACTGGGATGTACCGCATCAGGCGGTGTGGTGCCAATCAGCCACGGCACGGGGGCCGTCACCCAGTTATTCGCGCTCCACGTCGCTTCAAACGCTGCCCGCATCGCCGCCCAAGCCGCTGGATAAGCGGCAAGCGCGGCCAGATCACTCTCGCCCTGCGCCCAAAGCACGCCCCTGATTTTTGACCCTACAGGCGAGGCCGCCATCGCCCCCGCAATCACACTCACCGCGTGATTATACGCAAACGGATTGCTCCCTACCGGATTCCACGCCGCCGCCGTTCCAACAAGCGAAGTCGAGGACACCGCCGCCTGCACGATCACCACATTGCGGCCCGCGGCCGTCGATTGCCGTATGCGCTTGGCAAAGGCAATCGCCGGCGACACCCCGTTCGAGCGCATCCCCGCTGTTACCGTCCCGCCGCCAAGGCTCTCCGCATTGGCCTGCAACGGCGCGCGCAATGCCTCGACCTGCCCGATCACAGTGCCATGCCCCGCATAGGTCGCGCCCGGAAAATACAGCAATGTCGGGTCCGAGCAATGATCCAACTCGGCAGCCAATCCCAACGCATTGGTGGTCGCAGCCATCTGGCTTTGCCCCAAGCAGACATAGAAATCAAACGGTTGCGCCAGAACAGTTTCGATCGCCACAACCTGCACCGCCTGCAAGCTTCCCGCAAAGCCCGTGCCAACCACCACATTCACCAAAGTGCTGCCAATATTGGCGGGCAGTTTGAACACCTGTTGCCCCGAACGCACCCGTGACGCCAAAGGGTCGTAGGGCGGTGCCATCCCCCGCACCCGCCAGCCAATCCCGTTTTCCTCATCTGCCTTGTTCAGCGTCACATAGACCCAGATCTGCCCCGCCAGTGCAGGTACCGACAACGACACCTGCGCCAGCGACCCCATATCGTAACGGCCCGCCCCAGGGCTATAAACCGGTGCATTCACCACGCCCGACACATGCCCCACATCATAAAACTTCACCCGCTCCTCCGCGAAAACCCCCGCCGGCATCACCTTCAGCGGCTTTGAGGCCACCCGAGGCACCGTCAGCGCCGCACTCAACCCCAGCATCTCAAAACCACCCCGTGATCCCGGTTGCGGTGGTGCCCGCCACCAAAATCGCCCTGGCGGTCATCGTATAGGTCCCCACTGGCAGCACCGAGGTGTCCTGCTGCACCCCCAAACTGTCCAACCACGCGATCGTGCCCGCCCCCGAAATCGTCACCGCCCGGATCGAGCCTGCGACAAACGGCGTCGCACTCGGCACGACCACAAAACTGCCCGTCGCCGCCATCGTCGCCGAGGGTGCGTGCGAGGAAAAATCATTGCGCATGAGAAACTCCATAACCTTGAACGCCCGCCATGGGCCCGCCTTCAAAACACCAGCAATTCCTTGCCATCCCCTGACCCAACCGCACGCTGCATCGCAGCATGGCGCAACCCTTCCCCTTTGCCGCCACCTAGGCTAGCAATCAGCAGCTTTCAGGAAAGGAAACACCATGAGCGAGATCAAACGTATCGGCGTAGGCGCGCGGATGTCCGAGGCCGTGGCCTATAACGGCATCGTCTGGCTGGCGGGCCAGGTTGGCACCCCCGGTGCGTCGGTCACCCAGCAGACCCAAGATTGTCTGGCCGAGGTTGACCGCATCCTCGCCGAAGCTGGTACCGATAAAACCCGCATCCTGTCGGTGCAGATCTGGCTGGCCGATATCGCAACCTTTGGCGAGATGAATGCGGTTTGGGATGCATGGGTGCCCGCAGGCAATACCCCGGCGCGCGCCACCGGCGAAGCGAAACTGGCGACACCCGATTATCTGGTGGAAGTCATCGTCACCGCTGCGTTGAAGTAAAAAGTAAGGGGGGCATTCAGCCCCCCTCGCCTTATCAGGCTGATGCCCTGAGGATATTTGAGCGCAGAGGATGACCTAAGAGCGCAAATACGCCACCAGTGCCTGCGTCGAGCCATCCTTGCCACTAACATCGCCACCCTCAAGGATCGGCTGCAACGCCAAAGCCAGTTCCTTGCCCAGCTCGACTCCCCATTGGTCGAACGAGTTCAGCCCCAAAATCACGCCTTCCACAAACACCCGATGCTCATACAAAGCGATGATCTGGCCCAGCACGAACGGAGTCAGCTTTGGATAGACCAGCGTGGTCGAAGGCCGATTGCCGGGGAACACCCGATGCCGCGCCTGCCGCTCTAGTTCCTCGCCCACAGCACCCTTGTTCTCCATGATCGCGCGGGCTTCATTCAACGACCGCCCCCGCATCAAGGCTTCCGACTGCGCCAGACAATTTGACACCAACAGCAAATGCTGATGCGCCAAATCCGGCTCGTGCCCGGCTTTGGCGATCATAAATTCGCACGGCACAACGCGGGTGCCTTGATGGATCAGCTGATAAAACGCGTGCTGACCATTGGTGCCGGGTTCGCCCCACACCACCGGGCCGGAATGGGTGGGCAGGTCCGAGCCATCCATCGCCACTGACTTGCCGTTGCTTTCCATTTCCAACTGCTGCAAATAGGCGGGCACCCGGCTAAGCCGTTGATCATACGGCAAAACCGCGCGCGAGGCATAACCGCAAATCTGGTTGTGCCAGATGCCGACCAAGGCCAGCAGCACCGGCATATTCTGTGCAAACGGCGCGGCCACAAAATGCTCATCCATCGCACGACCACCGGCGAGGAAATTCTCAAATGCCTCAGGCCCAATCGCCAGCATCACCGCAAAACCAATCGGCCCCCAGACCGAATAGCGCCCGCCGACCCAGTCTTCAAAGCCAAACACCCGGGCAGAATCAATGCCAAACGCCGCGGTTTTGTCGGCAGCCGTAGACACAGCTGCAAACTGCGCCGCCGGGATTTTCACCTTGGTCGCCATCCAAGCCCGCGCGGTTTCGGCATTGGTCATCGTCTCAATCGTGGTGAATGTTTTTGACGCCACGATCACCAAAGTGGTTTCCGGGTTCAGCCCCTTCACCACATCGGCGATATGCGCGCCATCGACATTGCTGACGTAGTGCACGCGTGGCCCATCGTGATAGGGTGCCAGCGCCAAAGTCACCATCGCAGGCCCAAGGTCAGATCCGCCAATGCCGATATTGATCACATCGGTGATCTTGCCGCCCTGACCCGTGTATTTCCCTGTCCGCACCTCGCGCGCAAAAATCGCCATCCGCGCCTTGGTCTTGCGAATCTCTGGCATCACATCACTGCCGTCGCACATCACCTTGGCCTCAATGCCGCCGCGCAACGCCGTATGCAGCACGGCGCGGCCTTCGGTGACGTTGATCTTTTCGCCGCCAAACATCGCCGCGCGCTTGTCTGCCACGCCGGAAACCTCAGCCAGCGTCAACAGCATCGCCTTGGCCTGCTCGTCGATGTTGGTTTTCGAGTAATCCAACCGCGCATCGCCCGCATCGACGCTAAACGCCTGCGCCCGCCCCGCGGGCTCGAACAGCGACAGGATCGGCCGCCGCGCCACGCTTAGCGCGTGATCTCTCAATGCTTGCCATTTTTCCGACATGACCTACTCCGCTTTTATTCGGCCCAATGAACCGTTGCATTATCCAGCACCACCCGCACCGGAGCCTCCAGCGCAGGCAAGCCAGCCGCAGCCTCAATCGCCGCGCGTTTTTCCGGCCCGGTGATCAAGATATGGATATTCTTCGCCTCTTGCAGCACCGGGGCGGTCAGCGTGATACGCGGTTCACCCGCCGCCTCGGCCCGCAGCGCCATCAGGATCGGCGCATTGGCGGCCAAAGCCTCGGCCAGCAAATCCGCGCCGGGAAACAGGCTAGCGGTGTGCATATCATTGCCCATGCCCAGCAGCAAAACCGTCAATGGCAAATGCGGGGCGATGCCTTCCGCCAGGTGTTTCAACATCAACTCCGGCTCGGAAGCCTCTGCATATAAAGGAATAAGCTGTGCGGCTGCCGCCTTGTTGACCAGCAAGCGTTGCTTCAACAACCGCGTGTTAGACCGAGGGCTGTCTTCGCCCACGCAGCGCTCATCATTCAGCATCACCGCGACATTGGCCCAGTCAAGGTTCACTCCCGACAGAATATCGAAAATCGGCCCCGGCGTCGTCCCGCCCGGCACCGAAAGCGACGCCCGGCCATACATGTTCAATTGTTCTGAAAGCTGGCCCGCAATTTTGCCTGCCACGTCCAGCATCATGAATTCGCGGTCTGGATATGCGATAAAATTCAAACTTTAATCTCCCGCCAGCGCCGCCCATCGCGGTGCATCAGCATCAATGCATCCTCCGGCCCCGAAGATCCCGGATCATAGCCCTGTGGCTTATCCCCGCGTGCCTCCCAGCCCTCAATCAGCGGATCGGTCCAGGCCCAAGCCGCTTCCACCTCATCGCCGCGCATGAACAGGGTCTGGTTGCCGCGGATCACATCCATGATCAGCCGCTCATAGGCATCGGGTACATCCTCGGCATCCGGCCCCAAAGCATCGGCGAAGGCCATATCCAAGGGCACCTGCATCAAACGCATACCGCCCGGCCCCGGTTCCTTGATCATCACCTTCAGGTTCATGCCTTCATCGGGCTGCAACCGGATCACCAGCACGTTTTCCAACCAGCCCTTGGCATCGTCAAAGATTGAATGCGGCGGCTGCTTGAAGGTGATCGCAATCTCCGACGCCCGCGCCCGCAAGCGCTTGCCGGTGCGCAGATAAAACGGCGTGCCCTGCCAGCGCCAGTTCGAGATTTTCACCTTCAGCGCGATATAACTTTCGGTCTTGCTCGCCGGATTCTCGCTATGCTCCAGATAGCCGCCCTCGCCATTGCCCGCCAGATACTGCCCGCGCACGATATCCTCAGGCTTCACAGGATCGAGCGCCCGGATCACCTTCAGCTTTTCATCGCGCACTGCATCGGGGTCAAAGTGATACGGCGGCTCCATTGCGATCAGACACAACAGCTGCATCATATGGTTCTGCACCATATCGCGCATCGCCCCCGATTTGTCGTAATACGCCCCACGGCCATCGACGCTTACGGTTTCTGCCACGGTGATCTGCACATGATCGACGTATTCCGACTTCCACAGCGGCTCGAACAGAATATTGGCAAACCGCACCGCCATCAGATTCTGCACGGTTTCCTTACCAAGGTAATGGTCGATCCGGTAAATCTGCGCTTCGGTGAAATGCGCAGCCAACACCGCGTTCAGTGCGCGGGCCGAGGTCAGATCACGGCCAAACGGCTTTTCCACCACGATCCGGCTCCAGGCGTCCGCAATCCCATGCAGATGCAACCGCTCGGCAAGGTCACCGAACAGACTGGGCGCCACCGAAAAGTAAAACGCCCGTACCACATTTTCGCGCATCAGCCCCTTCAGCTTGACCCAACCGCCCTCGCCCGTGGCGTCAATCGAGACATAACCAATCTTTTCAAGAAATTGCGCGATGACCTTCGCATCCTGCCGATCCTTCGGCACGAATTCCGCAATCGCTTCCGCCACCAAGGCCCGGAACGACTCGTCGGTCAGATCGGCGCGCGCCGCCCCAATGATCCGGCTGTTTTCGGTCATCTGCCCGGCCATAAAGCGGCGATACAGCCCCGGCAGGATCTTGCGCTTGGCCAGATCGCCGGTGCCGCCAAAGATCACCAGATCAAAGGCATCTACCGGAATGACTCGCGAAACCATTGGCTTACCTCGCAGCTTGGGTCAGAACAGAAGCGCTGTTAGCGCTAACGACGCCCTTTTAGCGCCGCGATCGCCGCAAGTCTAGCACTGCTTGCACCCCGCCCGAAAGCCATTGCTGCATGGCAGCAGCGCTATTCAGACCTCATCGGCGACCATCCACCGCACCCGCACCACACCAGCCTCTGCCGCCACACGTTGCACGGCCTGTTCCACCGCATGATCGGACGCGTCTTCGCCGCCGACCAACGCCGACCAACGCCGACCAACGCCGAAATCTCTAGCCCAGCCTCTTGTGCTTGCACAGCAATTTCATGCACATGCAACCCGCCCAAGCTGAGGCGGCGCAGCAACAGCGCCCGCATCGCAGCCTCTTGATCGAGCGCACAGCTTAAGATCACCCGATAAGATCGCGTCAACGGCACCCTGGCCTTGGTATGCCGCTTGAGAAACCGCACCAAAGGCCGCAGCCCAAGGTTCATAAACACCACCATGCCGGTCAGCAACAGCGCAAACGGCCAAGCCCCGATCCCCGCCAGCAAGCCACCGCCCTCCGAGCACCACAAGGTTGCCGCCGTGTTCAGCCCCTGCACATTCAGGCCATCGCGGTAGATGATACCTGCGCCCAGACAACCAATGCCTGACACCACCTGTGCTACTGTTGCAAACGCGTTCGGGTCATGGCGTGAAGGCTGTTTATCGCAGCACACCCTGTTTGTAACTGTTTTATGACGTATTTTTAACCACTGTAACAAGTGGTTAACGACCGATCAGTGTAGTCACCATCCTGAAAAGCACAATTTGAGACGTAAGTGATTGAATTATATAAGGACCGGAGTGGCCCAACCAGCAATATGACACTTCGGATTCACCAAATCGGCCATTTTCATTGAAATCCGATGCTTTCCGGTCAGAAACTGCATGATTTCCGCTGATTTTTTCGGGCGCGCTGGTGGTGACAGCTGTGGCGCCGGCCATAATTTGTCCATCGGAGGCACGAAAACCCCTTGTTTGTTGATTTGCACTGAGAAGTGACCCGGGTTTTTCATCGAGAATTGACCCACCTTTGATTATGGATTTTGGGTCATGCTTGGGTCAAGGGCGAGTTTCACTCCTTCTTTTTTTGGGCTGCAGCGGCTGAGCTTGCCTTGAA